>CAWDOJ010000003.1:0-416388 GCA_963803825.1 uncultured Verrucomicrobiae bacterium
CAGTGAGGCGGAAGAATACAGATCCTGGCCGATGTGGGAATGCCGAATGTGCCGGTCGCCCATAGAAGGTGGCGACCGATGCCGGTTGAAAACTGGATTTCCGTTGAGTTTCGCCCACCCGAAGGCTAGTTTCCTTCCTATGGCAACCCCCGGCTCCGACTCGGTCATCCAAAAATTGATCGATAAATTCAATCAGTCGCGGTTTTTCACCGTCTCGCTGCTGTTCCACATCGTGCTCGTTGCGATCTTTGGTTCGACGGTGTTGTTCCAGGCGATTCAGGAGCCGTCCGACTTCGAGGGTGGCGAAGGTGGGTTTGTCGATGATGCCGCGATGGTGGCTGCCCCGCCGGCCCCGTTGATGCAACAGCCGACGACCTTCACCGTGGTGGCCCCATCTCAGCCGACGAATTCGCTAAACGCGATCACGACGATGAGTCCGGAGGCGCTGGACTTCACCATGAACTCGGTGATGGCTCCGCCGACCGTGACTCCTACGACCATCGACGCGTCGACGGCGGCTCCGGCACCGATGCCGACGAACTCGGCGGGCATGTCCAAGGGCGACGCGGCCGCCATCGCGGCGACGGTCGCTGGTTGGGGCAAAGGGAAGGGAACGGGCTCGGGGACTGGTCTTCGGTCCCGTGAATTTCAGTTCGTAGCCTACCTTGGCAAATACCAGGGCGGAAACTGGGATTCTACCGTGCAAGTCGATGGCGGGAAGATCACACGGGGAAGTCTGCCTAACCTGCTTTTTCTGATGTCGAAGTGGTCTCGCGACAAGATCAAGACCAACGAACGCAACGTGGAAGCGATCGATCTGGCCAGCAGCCGCCTCTTGGCAGACCCAGTTCCGCCGTTCATCTTCCTAACGGGGTCCCAAGACTTCAAGTTGAGCGACAAGGAGGTTGAGAACCTACGGAACTACGTGAAGATCGGCGGCGCGATCTGGGGAGACAGCTCGGTGCCGGGCGAACGTTCGCCGTTTGACATCGCCTTCCGCCGTGAGATGCGCCGAGTCATTCCGGACGTCGACAAACAGTTTGAGCCGCTGCCGCCAAACCACCCGATCTTTACCAAGAACTATTATCCCGAGATCAAGACAGCGCCTCCAGGGCTGAACTATTACCAAGAACCGGTCTACGCCTTGCGAGTCTTCGGGGAGATCGCCATTCTCTACACAGCTAATGATTATGGAGACATGTGGCAGATCGGTCTTGGGGAGGACGGAAAGATCGATTTGGGTCGAGACGAAAAGGATCGTTACGTTGCGATCAATGATACCCTTTACGAGCAGAGGGGGATCTATTTGCACAACCTGAACCAGGAGGCGATCGAACAGAGCTTCAAGTTCGGGATCAACGTGGTGACCCACCTTCTCACTCGCTGGGATAATAAGGTGAACGTCGGCTCGCGGTTGTAGGGGGCCTTTCGCTGGTAGGCCAGGCGAGATCCAATTGGGGTTCGGTCGCTGTTTTTTCGGGCAGTCTGAGTCCGAGCGAAGCGCGGTCGCTCAGCTAGCTTGGTCTTCGAGGAGTTTGACGATGAGGGCGGTCCAACCGGTCTGGTGACTGGCTCCGAGACCCCGGGCGGTGTCGCCGTCGAAATACTCCGAAAACAGGACATAGTCGCGCCAGTTCTCGCGGTCGAATAGAGGATCGCCGCCGTTGCAAGGACGATGGCCGTGTTCGTCGGGGAGGAAAATCGAGCCGAGGCGACGCGAGATCTCGGCGGCGACAGCTTCGAGATCGAGGAATTGGCCGGAGCCGGTCGGGCACTCGATTTGAAAATCGTCGCCGTAAAAGTGGTGGTAACGTTCGAGCGCCTCGATGAGTAAGTAATTGACTGGAAACCAGATGGGACCGCGCCAGTTGGAATTCCCCCCGAAGAGGTGACTGTCGCTCTCGGCAGAAACGTAGCTGACTCGTTCCTCGCCGCCCGGCCACCGAAAAACGAAGGGATGGTCCGCGTGCGCTTTCGATAGGGAACGAATCCCGTGGGGCGAGAGAAATTCGCTCTCGTCGAGCATAACCGCCAGGGTGCGGGTGAGGCGCTCGCGGGATGGGATGGCGAGGATGCGATGCGCGCCACCTGGACAGCGACGGCACCAGTGGGTCACCTCGTCGAGGTCCGACCGGTTGTCGATGAACCAGTCCATCCGCTTTCTGAAAGCGGGCAAAGCGTCGATCTGCTCCTCGTCGATCACCTCGACAGCGATCAACGGAAGGAGACCGACCAGGGAGCGGGTGCGCAGGGGCTGTGAGTGCCCATCGATCTTGAGCTGGTCGTAGTAAAATCCGTCGGTATCGTCCCAGAGTCCCTCACCGCTGAGTTCGTTCATCGCGTCGGCGATGTAGACAAAGTGCTCGAAGAATTTAGAGGCCAGATCTTCGTAGACTGGATTCTCTCGAGCGAGTTCGAGCGCCATCGCTAGCATCGTGAGGGAGTAAAACGCCATCCAAGCAGTTCCATCGGCCTGCTGGAGGGTGCCGCCGGTGGGGAGGGGCTTGCTCCGGTCGAAGACGCCGATGTTATCGAGGCCCAGAAAACCGCCGCAAAAGAGGTTGTTGCCGTCGGCGTCCTTGCGGTTGACCCACCACGTGAAGTTGAGGAGGAGCTTCTGGAACGTGCTTTCGAGGAACGAGCGATCGCGCTGACCGTGGTCTGCCGCCATCTTGTAGACGCGCCAAGCAGCCCAAGCGTGGACCGGCGGGTTCACGTCCGAGAAGTTCCACTCGTAGGCCGGGATCTGGCCGTTGGGGTGGAGGTACCACTCGCGGAGAAACAGCGCGAGTTGGGATTTCGCAAAACCGGGATCGATCCGGGCGAAGGGCAGCATGTGAAAGGCGGAGTCCCAAGCGGCGAACCAAGGATACTCCCACTTGTCGGGCATCGAGAGGATGTCGCGGGCGTAGAGGTGCGGCCAGCCCGAGTTGCGTCCGGAGGCGCGGGCACCTGGAGGCGGCGGGCCGTCCTCGTCGCCGGCGATCCAGTCTTCGACGATGTAGTGGTAGAATTGCTTACTCCACACGAGACCAGCGTAGCCTTGGCGGGTCACGGATCGAGCGTCCGCCGAGAGGTCGCTGGGAGCGATGGCGGCGTGGAAGGCGTCGCACTCGGCGCGGCGGGTGGTGAGGACCTTCTCAATGCTCAACGCCGAAGCTCGGGGAGACGCTGGGCTGCCCGCATCGGACCGCTGATCCGGCTGCGTCGACTGGTGACTGGCGGGACGTCTGGTGAGTCGAAGGTGGTGGCTGCGGGACTCGCCGGGGGCAAGTGTCGCGGTGAGGTGGGGTGCAAATTTTGTCCCGCTCGTCGGATGAGTCGCCGTCGTGTCGCCGTGGATGACCGCGTCGTGAAAGCCGTCTTTGACGAAAGGCGTGGCGTTTGGCTGGCCGTAGAGCCGGGACGTGTTCGTCTCGTTTTCCGTGAAGAGCGGTGGGGCGTCGGTGTCTTCGTAGTGGAAGGTGAAGTCACCGAGATCCGGGTGAGAGACCGCGACGTCGCCGGGGCGCTCGAGTTCGAGGGTGGGCTTCGTCGATAGACTTTCGTGCGCGGCGTTCCAGGTCCACTGATTGCGGAACCAGAGCGTGGGCAGGAGGTGATAGGGAGCGGGATCGGGGCCGCGATTGGTGATGGTGATGCTGATGGCAATGTCATCGGGCGCGGCTTTGGCGTATTCCGCAGCGACGTCAAAATAGCGCTCGTTGTCGAAGATGCCCGTGTCGCCGAGTTCGAACTCGCGCTCGTGTAGTCCGCGCCGGGCGTTTTCTTCGATCAAGCGGTCGTAGGGGAAGGCAGCTTGCGGGTATTTGTAGAGGGCGCGGAGGTAGGAGGCCGTCGGCGTGGCGTCGAGGTAGAAGTAGTGCTCTTTCACGTCCTCGCCGTGATTGCCCTGCGGGCCGGTCAGTCCAAAGAGCCTCTCTTTGAGGATGGCGTCGCGACCGTTCCAAAGCGCGAGGGCGAAGCACATCCGACACTGCGAATCGGAGATGCCGAGCAGCCCGTCCTCGCCCCAGCGGTAGGCGCGACTCCGGGCGTGATCGTGGGGAAAAGCGGTCCAAGCGTCGCCGGTGGCGGAATAGTCCTCGCGGACCGTCCCCCACTGCCGCTCGGAGACGTAGGGTCCCCACTGCGACCAGTAGCGTTCGCGGCGGTCATTTTCCTGAAGGCGGAGGTGTTCGGCGGTCATGGGCTCGTGCGGGGTGATGGCTGAATAGTGGATCGCGCGGCGAATGACAAACTTGCTTCGCGAGAATGCTTTCCACGTTGGGATCGATGCGCAAATCGGATCGGGAGGCTGGCGTCGGGAAGACTCGTCTGCCTACCAGATTGCGGCTAGGGTTTGCGGCAATGAGTTATCAGCCGATTGAGAATTATGGAGTCGTGGGCGATCTGCACACGGTGGCGTTGGTGGGGATGGATGCGTCGATCGACTTCATGTGTTTCCCGCACTTCGACTCGCCCTCGATCTTCGCCGCGATGCTCGACGACAAAAAAGGCGGACGATTTTCCCTTGCCCCGGAGATGCACGACGCCAAGCACCGGCAGATGTATCTCCCGGATACGAACATCCTGCTCACTCGCTTCCTGGCGCACGAGGGCATCGGGGAGGTCTCGGACTTTATGCCCGTGGAAGAAAAGGGTCACGCGCACCAGATCATCCGCCGGGCGAAAGCGGTGCGGGGAGACATCCGATTTCGGCTGAACTTCGCGCCAGCCTTTGACTACGGGCGATCCCCGCACCGGGTCGAGCGGACTTCCGACGGGATCCTCTTTACGAGCGAAGGACCGGACGGCACGGCACTCCGCCTCATCCTCCAGCACGACGCCGAGATCGTGCTCGAGAACGGTGCGGCAACCGCCGAGTTCAAGCTGCACGCCGGTGAGAGCACGTTTGTCATCATGGAAGACGCGCGCGATTGCAACGCGCCGAGGCGTCGGCGGAGCGACGATGTGTCGGAGCTCTTCAAGGAAACGCTGAACTTCTGGCGCGGTTGGTGTCACCACTCGAACTACCGTGGTCGCTGGCGCGAGATGGTGAAGCGGTCGGCGCTCACGCTCAAGATGCTCGTCTCGCACCCGCACGGTTCGATCGTTGCGGCTCCGACCTTCGGTCTGCCCGAGGCCATCGGCGGCGAGCGGAATTGGGATTATCGCTACACCTGGATTCGCGATGCCTCGTTCACGATCTACGGGTTGATGCGGCTCGGCTACACGGCGGAGGCCAAGCATTTCATGGGCTGGATCGAGGAGCGCTGTCGGGAACTGGCCGACGGACAGATGCCGATCATGTATTCCATCGACGGGAAATCGAATTTACCGGAGATCTCGCTCGACCATTGGGAGGGCTACCGGAAGTCGTCTCCGGTGCGGATCGGCAACGCCGCGCACGGCCAGCTCCAGCTCGATATCTATGGCGAGCTGATGGATTCCGTCTACCTCTACAACAAATACGGCGAGCCGATCTCCTACGATCTGTGGTCGAGTCTCACTCGGATGATCGACTGGGTGTGCGATAACTGGAACCGCCCCGACGAAGGAATCTGGGAGATCCGCGGCGAGAAGCAGCATTTCACTTACTCTCGAGTGATGTGTTGGGTGGCGGTCGACCGGGGCGTGCGGCTGGCGATGAAGCGGTCCTTCCCGGCGCCGATGGAACGTTGGATGAAGGTGCGTGACGAGATCTACCACGACGTCTACCGCAACTTCTGGGACCCCGATCTGCAGACGTTCGTGCAGCACCTGGGTTCGAAAGCGGTGGACGCTTCGTGTCTCTTGATGCCGATGGTGAAATTCATCGGTCCGACGGATCCTCGGTGGATCTCGACGCTCCGGGCGATCGAGCGCTCGCTGGTGGAAGATTCCACGGTCTATCGCTACAGCACGGAAGAGGGAGCGCACGACGGACTCGAGGGAACGGAGGGGACCTTCTCGATGTGCTCGTTCTGGTACGTCGAGTGTCTCTCGCGGGCGGGCGACCTCGAGAAGGCGCGGTTCCTCTTCGAAAAAACCCTGGGCTACGCGAATCACCTCGGACTTTATTCCGAGGAACTCGGTCCGTGCGGCGAGCACCTTGGAAATTTTCCGCAGGCGTTCACCCACTTGGCCCTCATCAGCGCGGCCTACAATCTGGATCAAGAGTTGACGGCTCGGCGATAGGGCGTGACGAATTGCGGGATGAAAAACGTGCTCCTTATTCTGGTTTTTGGTCTCACCCTCGGCACGAGGCACTCCGCAGCCGAGGTGACCACGCGCGAGGTGAGCTACCCAGCGGGCGACGTGGTCGCGAAAGGATTGCTGGCCCTGCCGAGCGGCGAAGGAAAACACCCCGGCGTCCTGGTGGTGCACGAGTGGTGGGGCGTGAACGACTACGCTCGTGAGCGAGCGCGGATGCTCGCCGAGCTCGGCTACGTGGCATTGGCCATCGACATGTACGGCGACGGCCAGACGGCGGAGCATCCGGACGATGCGGGAGCTTTTGCCAAGGCGGTGATGAGTGACTTACCGGAGGCAACGGAACGATTCCAAGCGGGTCTGAAGTTTCTCGCGGAAGACCGCTCCGTCGACGCGGAGAAGATTGCGGCCATTGGCTACTGCTTTGGCGGCGGAGTCGTCCTGCAGATGGCGGCGGCGGGTGTCGCTGGCCTGGACGCGGTCGTCAGTTTTCATGGATCACTCGGGGCTGAGGTGCCCGCCGGGGTGACGCCGACGGCTCGAATGCTGGTGCTGACGGGGACGGCGGATGAATTCGTGCCCGCAGATCAGATCGCGGCCTTCGGGGAGCGGATGGACGAGGCTGGCGCGAACTGGACGCTGACCGAATACCCCGGGGCCCAGCACGCTTTCACGAACCCCGGCGCCGATGCGATGGCGGCGGAATTTGGAATGCCGATTGGCTACGACGCTCACGCGGACGAAGCCTCTTGGGGCGAAATGAAAGAGTTTCTGGCAGCCGTTTTCGCGAGCGATGGTGAGCAGGGCGAAGATTGAAGGGGGTCCGAGTCCCCGACCGGTGACCGGCTAGCCGCCGGTGGCAAATCCAGGGTAGAGCGTCATCCCACCGTCGACGAAAAGGGTGACTCCGTGGACGTAGTCGGATTCGTCGGAGGCCAGCCATACCGCCGCGCGTCCGATCTCCTCGGGCTCGCCGATGCGGTTGCCGGGGATGAGGCGCATGAGGTCCTTGTATTTTTCGGGATCACTCCAGACGGCTTCGTTGATGGGAGTGCGGATCGCGCCCGGGCCGATGCTGTTGACGCGGATGTGATGCGGGCCCACTTCCTGGGCGATGGACTTCATCATGAGCATCACGCCGCCCTTCGAAGCGGCGTAGTTGACGTGACCGGCCCAGGGGATGATCTCGTGGACGGAGCTCATGCAGATAATCTTTCCGGCGGCGGAGGAGACGTCCGGTCGGATGCCACGGCGTTTGAACTCTCTGATCGCAGAGCGGGCGCACAGAAATTGCCCGGTGAGATTCACATCGATCACTTTTTGCCACTGCGCGAGCGTCAATTCGTCAAAAGCGGCATCGACTTGGATGCCCGCGTTATTGATGAGTATGTCAACGGTCCCAAATTCCCTGCAGGTTCGGGCAAACATGGCCTCGACGTCCGACTCTTTGGAGACGTCCGCTTGGACGGAGATCGCCTGGCCGCCCGCGTTCCGAATGTCCGCGACCACGGCATCCGCTTGGTCGCGGTTGCCGATGAAGTTCACCACGATCGCGGCCCCCTCGCCGGCCAATGAGTGGGCGACGGCCTTCCCGAGTCCGGAGCTTGCCCCGGTGACGATGGCGGTCTGCCCCACGAGACGTTGAGCGCACGGGAGGTTCTTCGGGGCGGAGTTTGGCTGGGTGTCGGTCTTCATTATGGGCGGTGGCTATTCCGCTAGCCAAACCGCCTCGAAGCGGGAAGTCGAGCGATTGGCGACTTGGTTCGATGCAAAAACCTTTGATTATCACGGTGAAACCCTGTATTCTCTCGAAAGTAAACCGAGCGATTACAAGGGGAAACAACGAATGCTGGTCGAGATTGATGGTGCACAGGAGGAAAGGGAGATTTCGACCTTTCTGAAGACCTTTGAAGGCGCGGCAGCTACCTTCGAGCTGGATGACGACCTCTGGTCGCTGTGGCTGCCAGAGATGACGGCGACCGATCGCCCGATCACCCCCGCCTCCCAGCTTTACTTCGCCGTCATCCTTCGCCGCGACGAGCAGGCCTTTGCCATTCGGTTTTTCTACGACTGCTCGACGGGTAAGATTCGCTACTACACCAGCGCGGTCCCCACGGAGATCGCCCAGGCACCGAGATTTGAGGACGCGGTGTCCGAGCTTTTCCGGCACACCCTCCCGGTCGAGCCGATTCGGCAGCGCAAACTGCGGGGAGCGGGCAGACGTCGGCGGGAAAAGGCCGGGACGCCGCCCGAATCGAAGGTGCGGCCGGTGCGGGAGATTCCAGCCCGGATGGCCGATCCGGTCGCGCCTTCGCCTTCCTCCGAAAGAGAGGTCGCCCCCGCTGGGTCAGCGAGCGTTTCCGAACCGACCGTGGCCCCGGCTCGGGAAGTCGCTCGGGAATCGAACGCGCGCCAGACTCTGAACATCGAACTAACGCCAGCTACCCCCGGCGCCAACCCTGCTCCCAACGATCCCGACGCCGTCCTCGGCAACCATGCGCCCGCGATCCGTCCCAGCGAGTCGACTCAAGGCGTCGAAGCCAGCCGAGAGGGTCCTTCGGTTAGCCCTGGACTCAAGCGCGCCGAACCCCAAGCACTGCAAGCCCCGGCTGCTCCGGTCAAGCGCGAGAAAATCCCCACTAAGACCCCGGCGCCCGCCCTCCCTCCGACGTCGACTGCGCTGGCAAAGTCCGTTCCGGCCAAAGCGCCAGCCGACTCAGTCTGGTCGACTGGCGGATCCAAAGCTCTCACGGTGCCATCCGCCGAGCCTACGCCGACGCGGGAGGTCGCCCTTCCGCCTCGATCAGAGATCGCAGTCTCACGAGCGGGGGAATCTCCGACGGTGACGAGCGACTTCGACGGCGTTCGAAAGGTCGAGTTCGACGTGGGAGCGAGGATGCGGTCGGTCCTGATGTCGATCATCTACGCGTGCGGAATCGTCGCAACGATTGGGATCATCGCCTACAGTTTCCTGGTCTTCAGCGAGGACCCTGGGGTCAAACACCACCGCCTTCAGAACGAAGCGCAGGCTGGTCGAGCTAGCCGGTAGGTCCGCGATGGACCCCCGGCCGAAAGCGCACTTGTCGTCTCCGCTCTCGCTCGGGTGGGATCGATGAAACTGTCGGAGCGGGCTTCGTCGGACCGCAGCAGTATGTTCGAACTGCTCTGGCCCCCTATCGTTTTTGGGGTGAAGCGGAGGAATGAGCTAGTGAACGCGCGCAAGGAGCCAGCAGCCCGACTAGCCTCCCAAAGCGTGTCTCCATTAACCCTGATCGTCCCGTGCGAAACTTGAAGACGATCGTCACAAAGTTTCGGAGCTGGGTTCGCCGGGGCTTGTTTGGACGTGAGCTTTGTCGGGGGAAATGCACCGCCTTGTCGTAGGTAATGACCTGGATTGCGGTTGAACACGCTTCCGCTGGGGTCGGCAGATTCCAATTGACCCGGCGAGTGTGTCCGCCTACTTTCTCCCCTCCCGAATTGGCCCTCATCAGGGCCGGGAACGCGCGGTTAGCTCAGCGGTAGAGCACCTCCCTGACACGGAGGGGGTCACTGGTTCGAACCCAGTATCGCGCACCATCTCCCGGTTTCGAAGGGCGGACGATTGGGCGATTCGACCGCTTTTGGGGTGGCCCCCAAGATTAGGTTGTGACGATCTGGTAGCGCCGGGCGCTAGTTTTCTCGGCCCAGCGGTAAATGGCTGGTTGCGCGAGGGTCAGGGGGGTCTCATCGAGGGGCCGGTCGTCGATCCAATCCAGGACGTCGTCGCGCTCGTCGTTCCGGATGCGGCGGGTCGGGCGGGCAAGGGTGATGTGGGGGAGCGGGGGGCGGTCGTCGATGGAGGCTCCGGCTTCGCGGCAGAGGCGGGGCATCCAGCGAGCGATCTGTCTCTCGAGCTCGAGCCGACCGGTGTCGATGGTCGCGGCGATGGCGGAGAAGCGTCGGGGCTGGGGGAGCGCGGTGAATGGACCTGGGGTGATGTCGAGGCCGGACATCGAAAGTCCGCGAAGAATGCTCACCATCTTCTCCTCGGCGGGATCGTCGTGCGCCGCGAGGAAGGCGAGCGTGACGTGCAGGTCGGCGGGATCAAGAAAATCGATGCCCGACGGCGCGTCGGCGGCGAGCGCCGCGAGCCAGTCCTGGGCGTTCTGGACGGGCCAGGCGATGAACCAATTGCGAGACATCGCAATTCAATAGGCAAGCGAAGCCGAAAGAGGAAGGATTCGTCACATGGCGCTGACGGCTGAGCACTTTGAACTGATGGGCAAATTCTACCTCGGCCGGACGCTGGACCCGGAGACAGGTCAGGCGACGGACGTGCCGCTGCTGTACGATTCCAAAGACCTTGTGACTCACGCGGTCTGCGTGGGGATGACTGGGAGCGGGAAGACGGGTCTCTGCGTTGGGCTGCTCGAGGAGGCGGCGATCGACGGAGTCCCGGCGCTCATCATTGACCCCAAAGGGGATCTCACCAACCTCGCGCTCCAGTTTCCCGATTTGTCGCCCGAGGAGTTCGCGCCTTGGGTGCCGCCGGGCGAGGCCGAGCGTCGGGCGAGCGGATGGAAGGCGGGTCTGGCGAGATGGGGTCAGGATGGCGAGCGGATCCGGCGCTTAGCGGAGGCGGCCGAGGTGCGGATTTACACCCCGGGGAGCACGGCGGGGACGCCGATCTCCGTGGTGGCCGCCTTTGACCCGCCGGCCGCGGGGGTTCGGGCCGACGCGGAGTTGCTCGCGGAAGCGATCGAGACGGCGGCGGTCAGTTTGTTGGGTCTGTTGGGAGTGTCGACCGACCCAACGCGGAGCCGGGAGTTGACGCTGGTGAGCGCGATTCTGCAGGACGCTTGGGGGCGCGGCGAATCGGTCTCGTTGACCGATCTGGTCGGGACAATCCAGAAGCCCGCTTTCGACCGGATCGGCGTATTGGATCTGGAATCGTTCTACCCCGCCAAGGAGCGATTTGACCTGGTCCTGGCGTTGAACAATCTGTTGGCTTCGCCGGGCTTCGCCGTCTGGCGGGACGGAGTGCCGCTAGAGGTAGGCGGGTTGCTCTTTACGCCGGAAGGGAAGCCGCGGTTGGCGGTGGTGTCGATCGCCCACCTGAGCGAGGGCGAGCGGATGTTTTTCGTGGCGTTGTTGCTTAACGCTGTCGTGTCCTGGGTCCGGTCGCAGCCGGGCACGACGAGCCTACGGGCATTGGTCTACATGGACGAGGTGTTTGGATACTTCCCTCCCGTCGCGAATCCGCCTTCGAAGAAGCCGCTGCTGACGCTCATGAAACAAGCTCGGGCGCATGGTCTCGGGGTGGTGCTGGCAACGCAGAATCCAGCCGACTTGGACTACAAGGGGTTGTCAAATGCCGGGACGTGGTTTGTCGGTCGGCTCCAGACGGAGCGGGACAAGTCGCGCCTGCTCGAGGGGCTGCGTTCCGTATCGGGCGGGGTCGATCTCGACGCGCTGCTGGCGGGATTGGGAGATCGGAAATTTTTGCTCAACAGCGTGCACGAAGATGGCCCGGTGAAGTTCGAGACGCGGTGGGCGCTCTCGTATCTGGCCGGGCCGCTCACTCGGGAGCAGATCCGTCGGTTCGCCGGGCCGACGTCCCCGTTGTCTGCCAAGTCGGCGGCGGATGATGGGCGGGGGTCTTCTTCGCCGCCGGTGTTGGAAGGGGTGGACCAGGTCTTCGAGATCAAGGCCGTCGGCGCAACGATGGGTCCTCGGATGCTGATCGCGGCGACGGTGCGCTATCGGGACCGCACGCACGACTTCGACGAGACTCGGGATGGTGTCTGGCTGCTGCCGATTCCATCCGGGCTAGCCGGGATGGATTGGAGCGAAGCGGTGGAAGTGGCGGCGGACAGTCTTGGCGAGCAAGTGCCGAGCGGCGTGGTCTTCGGCAACGCGCCGAACTGGCAGGCTCAGGATCTTGCGGACTGGAAACGCGAGGCGCTGGGCCGCATCGTGGCGGACGCGACGCTGGCGGTGTTCGCGTGCCCAGCGGCTGCGGCTGCTTCCGGGCCGGACGAGAGCGAGCGGGATTTTCGGGTTCGCCTCGGCCAGCGGCTGCGGGAGCTACGCGATGAACGATCAAAAGATCTACGGGTGAAATACGGAAGACGGCAGGACTCATTGGCCACGAAGATCGCCCGGGCTCGCGAAACGGTGGATCGGGAGGAAGCCCAGGCCGGACAGGCGCGGTTCCAGACGGCTATGTCGTTTGGGTCGACGCTGCTGGGGGTATTCCTGGGACGAAAGTCGGTGCGAGGAGCAACGACAGCGGCTCGGGGCGTCGGACGTTCGATGAAGGAAGCCGGTGACGTCGGGCGAGCCCGGGACAAGCTGGCCGGACTCGAACGCGAAATGGTCGAGCTAGAGTCGGAGCTGCGCGCGGAACTCGCCGCAGCCGCCGACGAGCTGAATCCGGCGACCGTTCGCGTTGAACGGACTCTGATCTCGGCGATGAAGACCGGGACCCGGGTCCGGACGGTCGCGTTGGCGTGGGTCGCCGACTGAATCGGTCGCGGCACCGGAGGCGTCTATTTCCTTGTCCGGCGCGTTGCATAAGCGCAACTATTCTTCCCGATGCCCGAATACCTTACCCCCTTGCTAGCCGGAATCGTGGGGACCGCAGCGATGACCATTTTTTTGATCGTCCCGAGGTTCCTAAAGACGGAGAACGTCGATATCATCCGGGCCGTCGGCGCACTCTGGACGAAGAAAGAAGAGGGCGCTTGGGCACCGGGCTTCGTGATCCACTTCGTCTCGGGGATCGCGTTTGCCTACATCTATTGGTTCCTCTTCGGCTTGGCGAATCTGCCGTTGAACGTCGGGACGGGCGTCCTTGCGGGGGCGGTGCACGGTGCGATTGTGATGCTGCTCACGGGGATCGCGATTCAGGAACATCACCCGGTCTCGAAGTATCAGAATCGGGGTCCGATGACGGGCTTCATGCAGTTGCTCGCGCACGTGCTCTACGGTTTGATCGTCGGCGCAATCGTGCACGCGTTTGCGCTGCCGGTAGCCTGAAGTCGGCGGCTGTCCTGGTCGAGCGAGTCGGCGATCGCAGATCATCGGTCGCTCACGAGCGGTTTTGGCGGTTCCTCTTTCCCGGAGGCGTGGTAGGTAAACTTCCGTGATTATTAATCAGCTTCGTTCGGCGGTGGAGTTCGCCTCGCACCTGCCGCGTTACCACGAGATCGTCCAGATTCTGTTCAAATACGGGTTCGCCGACGTCCTCAAGCTCGTGACGCTGCAGAACGTGCTCGGGATCGAGAGCGCGAAGTTGAAGGTGCACGACTCGGGGTTGCTGTCGCAGCCGCCTGAGATCCGCCTCCGGCTCGCCCTGGAAGAGCTGGGACCGACGTTCATCAAGCTCGGGCAGATCCTCAGCTCGCGCCGTGATTTGGTTAATGCGGAATACTACGAGGAGCTCTGTCAACTGCACGACAACGTGCCGACCTTTCCGGGCGAGGAAGCGGAGCGCATCTTCGCGGCGGAGGTCGGGATGACGGTCGACCAAGCCTTTGCGAGCTTTGAGACGGCGCCATTTGCGGCCGCTTCGATCGCCCAGGTTCATCGGGCGACGTTGCAAGACGGCACGCTGGTCGCAATCAAGGTGCAGCGTCCGAACATCCCCGAGGTGATCGAGCGCGACCTCTCGATCATCCTGGATCTAGCGAAGTTTATCGACAAGCACGTGGCCGAGATCGCGACGCTCAATCCGATCGGGGTTGTCACGGAGTTTGCGGCGACGCTCAAGAAGGAACTTGATTTCCGCAATGAGGCGATGAACGAAGATCGCTTCCGCAAGCAGTTCGACGAGAACGTTTTCATCCACGTGCCGCGGGTCTACGACCAATTCTCAGCGGAGAAAGTGCTCACGCTAGAGTTCATGTCGGGCATCTCCGTGACCGACACGGCGGCACTCGAAGCGAACGAAATTAATCCGATCGAATTGTCCGAGCGGATGACGCGCTTGATCTACCAACAGATCTTCGAGTTCGGATTCTTCCACGGCGATCCGCACCCGGGGAACATGACGGTGCTCAACGATGGAGCGGTGGGACTCTACGATTATGGAATGATGGGATCGTTCTCCCCGGCGTTCCGTTCGAGCATCGCGCACATGATCGCGGGCCTCGCGGAGAAGGATCATCAACAGGTGATGCAGGCCATCGTTCAGATGTCGGAGGAGGGCTACGTCGAGCACGGCGAACAGATGCTGCGGGACGTCGAGGAGTTCAGCGAGGCGCACCTCAATCAGCCGCTGAAGGACATCAAACTCGGCGAGGTGCTCAACAAGTTGCTCGACGTGCTGCGGAAGAACGAGCTGCGGATGAAGGGCAGTTTTTACCTGGGAATTAAAGCCCTCTCGCAGGTCGAGTCGATCGGGCGGGAGCTGAATCCGGATCTAAACTTCGTGATTCTGGGCAAGCCCTACGCCTCGAAGTTGATCGAAGACAAGTACCACCCCGCCCATTTATTCGGACTGGTCCGCAAGGTGATGGCGCAGTCGATCGACTTCCTGGAGGACTTTCCGCACGACTTCCGTGGTTTCTACGAAAAGGCGAAGCGCGGGCAGATGAACATCCCGCTCCAGCATAAGATCGATCCCCAGGGCTTCGAGCCGCTGCGGAAGACGCTGGACTCGATCGCCAATCGGTTGACCAATGCAATCCTCGCGGCTTCGGTCCTTATCTGCTCGTCGATCCTGTGCCTGTCGAACATCCCGCCCCGAGTCTGGGACATCCCGCTTATCGGTGGGGTCGGGATCATCTGGGGATTCTACATGTGCGTCCGGCTCGTGCTCTCGATCTGGAAGCACGGCGGGCTGTAGCGGAGCGCTGGGGCTTGGGCTCAGACCGGGAGGAGCTGCTCGGCGGGGGTATCCCAGAGGTCGCGGGCGTCGAGGTATTTGCGGAGGAGGATGAGGGTGGCAACGGCGTCGCAGAGGGCATCGTGCCAGTGGAAGTCCGGAATCAAACCGAAGCATTCGCGCTCGACACCGAAGGTCGCGGCGAGGGCCCCAGAGCGTGGGATTCCGCTTGGGGGGCGGCTTCCCGGTAGAGGGTGAGGGTGTCGAGCCAGGGTTCGAAGCCGTGGAACGGGAAGGCGCGCAGGAAGCGCTTCTCGGTGCCGGCTCCGTGGGCGACGACGACTCGGTCGCGGAGGCGGGTGCGGAACTCGGGCCAGAGATCGAGCATCGTCGGGGCGTCGGCGATGTCTTCGTCGGTGATGCCGTGGACCTGGCGGGCGGTCCAGGCGACGGGGCGGTCGGTGCGGAGGTAGGAGGTGAAGAGGCCGTCGATGTGGCCGTCGCGCAGCTGGGCGATACCGACCTGAATGGGGACGTCGGTGTGGCCGCGCAGGACTCCCGCGCTTTCGAAGTCGATGGCGGCGAAGGTGAGGTCGCGGACGCGCACGGGTGATTTTTTACCACAAGTTGCGCGGATCGACGCGGTTGATTATTTTTCTCGGAGGAGGGACTCCGTGGCGGCCCAATCCAAGCAGGCGTCGGTGATCGAAACGCCGTATCGAAGGTTGTCGAGGCCGGCGGTGTCGGAGGGTTGGGCACCGAACTCGAGGTTGCTCTCGAGCATCGCGCCGATGAGTTCTCCGCGACCGGCGTTGCGTTGGCCGATGACGTCCCGCCAGACGTCGGGCTGGCGGGCGGGGTCCTTGCCGCTGTTTGCGTGGCTGCAGTCGACCATGATCGCGGAAGGAAGTTTGGCTTTCTCCAGCCGCTCGATGGCGGTGCCGACGCTGGTGGCGTCGTAGTTCGTTCCGTCGCGTCCTCCGCGGAGGACGACGTGGCAATTTGGATTGCCGGTTGTCTTGATGATGCTGGTCGAGCCGTCCTGATCCATGCCGAGGAAGCTGTGAGGGCTGCGGCTGGACTTCATCGCGTCGATGGCGGTCTGAATGCTGCCGTCGGTGCCATTTTTGAAACCGACCGGCATCGACAAGCCACTGGCGAGTTCGCGGTGGGTCTGCGACTCGGTGGTGCGGGCGCCGATGGCGGACCAGCTGATGAGGTCGGCGATGTATTGGGGGATGATCGGGTCGAGAAATTCCGTAGCGGTCGGGAGGCCGAGGGCGGTGATGTCGAGGAGAAGCTTGCGAGCCAGGGCGATGCCGTGGGCGAGATCACAGGAGTCGTCGAGGTGCGGGTCGTTGATGAGGCCTTTCCAACCGATGGTCGTGCGGGGCTTTTCGAAATAGACGCGCATGATGATCTCGTAGCGGTCCGAGAGTTCGGTGCGGAGGTCGGCGAGGCGATGGGCGTATTCAAGTGCGGCGGCGGGGTCGTGAATCGAGCACGGTCCGACGACGACCAGGAGACGATCGTCGGTACGTTGGAGGATGCGGCGGGCAGCGGCGCGGCCGGCGCGGACGGTGGCGACGGAGGCGTCGGTCGTGGGGAGTTGCTCCTTGATCTGGGTGGGTGTGATGAGGCGGGTGACGCCGCGAACGCGGAGATTCTCGACGCCGGGGTCGGTGGCATCGTCGGGTGACGCGAGGTCGCGGTCGGTGGCGGAGAGGTCGGTGGTCATGATTTTGGAAAAGTCGGGAAGTATCCGACGGATCTGGGGCCCGCGCAATGCTGGAACACGAGGCTGGCCCGCCAATAAAACTGACAGCCGTCCGATCTATCGGCGGAGGGTTCTGCGGGGGGGTGGTTGGCTAGGCAAATGAGTTTTTGCGGGGGAGTTGGGGGCCGTGGTAGTAGTCCTCCCCTGTGGAAGCACCATTGAAGGAACCATCGGGCCGATGGCTGCGGAAGTTGGAGGCGGGGGTGCTCCTCTTGTCGCGGTCTCGTCGGATGGCGAAGCACGCGACGCGGCGGATGATGCGGAAGCCGCGGACGGTCTCGGAGGCTCCGAATCTGCTGCCGACTTTGATCAAGGTGCTCGCGGCGTTTGCGCAGGCGGATGGCGAGGTCATCGAGGAGGAGATCGACTCGAGCCTGGGCTTCTTAAGGTACGATTATCCGGACGCGGTGTATTCGGAATTGCGCAAGCTCTTCCGCGATGCGCTGCACGAACAGCAGGATCTCAACGCCATCGCGACGCGGCTATCGGGTCAGTTGAGTGACGATCGCAAGGTGCTGCTAGGCATTCAGCTCTACGATCTCATCGCGAAAGCCGGGTTGAAGCAGGAGCAAGTCATCACGTATTACAGCTTCATGGCGCAGCTCGACATGGCGGCGCAGGCGATCGACATCGTGTATCAGCTCAACGCCAACGAGCAGGGCGACGAGCACATGTATCAGCAAGGCAACTCGCCGCTCGAGGCGGTGAGCTTCGGTTCGGGCGGGGGCGCGGACGTCATTCTGAAAGACATCGCCGACGGAGATCGGCTGCTGGCTTACCGCTACCACGAGCTGATGATCCTCAAGAACATGAGCCCTCGGAATCTGATTGTGCAGGGGCGGGCGCTGCGGCCGGGCGATTTCTGCCGATTGTATCCCGGGCAGCGGATCTTGATCGACGAGCACGTGCTGGCGCACGAAGACTTCGTCTTCTATTTCAACGCCAAGAAGAACGTCTCGCTCCTACAGATCTTCGTGGCGGTGAACGCGGAGGACCAGGTGCGTCTCGAGAAGGGTCGGTCGCGCGACAGCATCCTCGAAGTCTCGTTTGGTCTGCGGGTGACGGTGACTGCGCTGCGGGACGTGGACGCGGTGCTGAACGAGCGGCGGCTCAAAAAGGGCGTGCGGATCGAAGCTGCGCTGGAAGATCGGATCATCTTTCACAACGACAGCGAGCTGGCGCTGGACGACCTGCGGCGGCGGGCGGGGAACTACGGCGGCAGATTTCAGCTCCGCGCGTCCAAGAGTGAGTACCTCGTGTCGAATAACCCGGGATTGCTGGACGAGGGGGACATTCTTCTCTCGCCGGGTAGTGGCGGGGACGTCTTGCTGAAGATCTTCTGCGACTACGATGAGAAGGTCGGGCGGGTCGAAGTCTTGCAGTCTGACCGCCCGATCCTGGTGCGGGGCGTCCCGGTGCGGAACACCGCGACTCTGGCGGACGGCGATGCGATCCGGGTGGACGCGGGACAAGTGCTGCGCTGCAACTTCACGGAGCGGCTCATCGAGGAGGAGCGCAACATCATCCGCACGCTGGAAGTGCGGGACGTCGTCTGCCGCTTTCGGAACCGGGACGTCGCGATCGACGGCATCTCCTTCAGCGTGCAGCGGGGCGAGATGGTGTGCGTGATGGGGGCAAGTGGGTGCGGGAAAAGCACGTTGCTGCGGATGATCTCGGGGCAATTTCCGCCGAGCCAAGGCGACGTCCTGCTCAATGGCCGGTCGTTGTATTCGAACATCAACCTGTTGCGGCGCTACGTGACTTACGTGCCGCAATACGACGCCTTCGACGAGCATCTGACCATCGAGGAGAATCTGAACTTCGCCGCAGCGATCCGCTCGCCGCATCTGTCCAAGCAGGAGCGGATGCGTCGGCTCGACGGGAAGCTGGCCGAGCTGGGCCTGAACGAACGCCGGTCGAACGTCGTCGGAAGTCCGCACAAGAAAACGTTGAGCGGCGGCGAGCGCAAGCGGCTCAACATCGGCTTGGACATGATCGGGTCGGCGGACATCTACCTTTTCGATGAGCCGACGTCCGGGCTGTCGTCAAAAGACTCTGAGCACGTGATCGAGATCATCCAGGGGATGACGCACAACAAGATCAACTTCGTGACGATCCACCAGCCGACGTCCCGGATCTTTAATCTCTTTCACAAGGCCATCGTCTTGGACAAAGGCGGGAAGCTCGTGTTCTTCGGGACGCCGCACGAGACGCTGCAATATTTTGCCGACGCCGAGCACGTGCAGCACTTTGGCACGTCGATTGGGGCGACGGACGTGGGCGACACGGCGCGCCCGGAATTCATCTTCGACGCGCTGGAAATGCCGCTCCGGGATCTGAGCGGCGACATCATCTTTGAAGAGAATAACCGGGGGCAGTTGATCCCCGCACGGCGGTATTCGCCGGATTATTGGCGAGACAAGTACGAGTCGTATCGCCTCTTGAAGGACGTGCAGGCCATGCCCTTGGCGGACACGGAAGCCGCCGTGGTCGGCTCCTCGGTCGCGACAAATCCGGCCCTTTTGCGGCGGCGGGAGCCATTCCGGATTCGCGAAGAATGGAACCAATTCGTGGTCTTGCTGCAGCGGGCCTTCATCAGCAAGTTGCGGAACAAGGCCAACCTTCTGACGACGATGGTGATGGCCCCGATCCTGGCGCTGCTCATCGGCGGGGTGCTGCGGTCGGCGGAGAGCGGGACGTATGACTTCGCCTCGGCGTATCACATACCGGCCTACCATTTTCTGGCGCTGGTGGTGGCGATGTTTTTGGGGCTGACAAATAGCGTGGACGACATCATTCGTGATCGGCCAGTGCTGATGCGAGAGCGCAATCTCAACGTGCGGATTGGGTATTACGTCACGGGGAAAGCGCTGACGCTGACGGCCTTCGCGGTCATCCAGTGCGCGATGTTCGCGTTCATTGGAAATTGGCTCTTGGGGGTGCGGGGGATGTTCCTCGTTTCGTTCGTTGCGATGTTTTTGACGGCGGTGAGCGGAGTGGCCATCGGGTTGATCATCTCGGCGGTGGCTCCCGAGGCGAAGATGGCGGTCAACATTATCCCGATGGTCCTGATCCCGCAGCTCATCCTCGGGGGAGCGTTCATTAAATACGAGGAGATGAATCGGAACCTGGACGTGGTCTACGCCTTCCAGAAGTGGTTCGACAAACACCCGGAGAGCGCCCAGCCGCCGCGGAGCGATCTGCAGGTGCCGCTCATTTCGGAGTTCATGCCGATGCGATGGAGCTACGAAGCGCTGGTCTACGCCCAGGCAAAAATGAATCCGCTGACGGCGCGGCAGGATCGCATTCAGAGCGAGATCGCGAAGCTGGCGAAGTTGCCGGGAACGACCGACGCCGCGAACGATCGGCTTTATGATCTGAAGGAGTTATTAGCGCTGGTCTCGGGCCTGCGGGGGGACTCCCCCGCCGATATCGGGCGACGGCTGGAAAAAATCGACGAGGTCATCGAAGGTGGGGCTTTCGACCCCGACAAGCTCATCGGACGAACGGGCGAGGTGACGGCGGAGCAGCTCTACGCGAACCAGAAGATCACGGACCTCGTGTCGAAGGCGGAGATGGAGCAGCTCGATTACCGCTTGGATGCTGGGCACAGCGGCCACCTCAACGTCTTCTTCGGTCCGGTGAAGGAATACTTCGGGATCAGGGCCAGCGTGCTGATTTTCAACACGGGGATTTTGCTCCTCTTTTCGCTGACGGGGTTTGTCGTGCTCTATTACGTGCTGAAGCATCAGCTGCGCCTGCGAGCGCCTTGAGCTTTGGGGATCTTTGGGCGAAGATCAGGACATGGATGAATTGGTCAAGTTAATCGAGCGTCGAGCCGGGATCACGGAGGCGCAAGCTCGCCAGGCGGCCGAGACGGCGGTCGAGTTTGTGAAGGGGCGCTTGCCGACGGGCTTGGCTGGGCACGTGGACAATTTCATCGCTGGCAAAGGAATGCCCAGCGCGGCGGGATTGATGGGGAGTTTTTTCGGGAAGAGATGAGGGGGCGGAACACTTTAGGCTGCTGGAAGCGGTCGCTGCTCGGATCGTCCTTGGTGCTAGCATTCGCTCTGCCCGCAGTCGCGGCGCCCGAGCGATACGTTCGCTCTCGGGTGGTCGCGGACTTGGGGGCAGACACGACGCGCCGGATCTCGGACGCCGTGCTCTTCAACGAATCGGGCGACGTGGTCTACCAGATCGACAGCAACACGGCGGTGAGACGGACGCTGGGGTATTTCTTCAGCGCTGCGGACGGGACGAGCGGCGAGATCCGACCACCGGTTGACTACGGCGTAGTGGTGACCGCGCCGGGTCTCAACGACTCCGGGATGGTCGCTGGACAGGCCCGCACACTCGGCGGCGAGATGCAGACGGCGTTTGTCTGGACACTGGCGGGCGGACCCGAGCGGGCGGTCGGACTAGACGTGGGGTCGAGCGATTTCAAAGCGATCAACGGGAATGGCTTGGCGTTGGGAAGCTCCGAGTTCTCCAGTTTCGAATTGGTCACTTGGATCCATCCGGAGGGGGAAGAACCCGTGGTGACGGTGATCAATCCGCCGGACGGAGCGACCCGAGTCGAGACCATCGCGGTGGATGATCTGGGTGAGTGCCTGCTCATCGTGGACCGGGACGTCGACGGGGTGAGCGAGCGGCAGCTCGCCATCTGGGACGGACTCGTGAGTCGATTAATCGGACCCGTTCTGCCCGATGGGTTTAATCTCTTTAACGCGAACGCCAAATTGAACAACGTGGGCGACGTAGCGGCGGTCGTGTTTAATCCGGACACCCAGCTCTACGCGGTGTGGCTGATCCGGGCCGACGAGCGCGAGAGCACGGAGATCTTTGATTTTCCGCGACTGGCGGAGAACGTCTTTCAGGTTCAATTCAATGACCTTCGGCAAGTGTGTTTCGGAACCGATGGAGATCGGGTGGAGTTTTTGGACACGACAACGGGAGCTAGCCGGTCTTTTGACGGATTTCGCGGCCTGCTGAACTCGAAAGGACAGCTCGTCTTCGGAAACCAGCGCGATCTGTTTCAGTGGGACAGTCTGCAACCTTCGGTGGCTCCAGTCGTGGTGCCCGTCGAGGACGGTGGGTTGAAATTGGCTCCCGACGTGGTGGCGTTTAACGGACGCGGAGAATTGGTCCTTCGGCTCGCACGGACCGTCGAGCCAAACGGAGATTCGTTGGAGGTTTTTGTCGGCGAGAGCGATCCGATCCCGCCGCCCGCACCAGTGGTGGTCGCGGTCGAGCCGGTGCGCCGGGCCTTCCGGATCGACCGGGGGGATCGATTCTCACGGCGCGTCGTGGACCTCGCCGTGGTGTCGGGTGGAGCAAAGATCGACGGTCGGATCCGCTACAGTCTGAAAGGCCGACTGCCGAGGGGACTCCGTTTCAGGGCGAACCGGGCAAAGATCGCCGGTCGGGCGCGGGTGAAGGGGAAATTTGTCGTGCGAGTTTTTGCTGAGTATCGGGTCGGTGGAGAGCCAAGAAGATCCTCGCCAGCGCGGGTAAAGATCCGCGTTCGCCGGGACTGATGTTGCCGGCTTCCGATGTCGGGAACTACGATGCTTTGACGATGAACTTTGCGCTGGAAGACAATTTCGAAGACGTGCTTGGAAAAGCTCGGCGCGGACTGGGGATCGAGGAGGATGCGCTGGCGAAAGCAGCGGGAATCGACCGACGATCACTCGATGCCGTGATGGGAGGAGCATTCGATCTTGATGTGGTGCGGGCGGTGAGCGCGCCGTTGGGGCTCGCGGCGGACCGGGTCGTTGCCTTGGGCGAGCGCACCTACGTCCCGGAGCCCATCGCGCTCGAAGGATTGCTGCAATTCAACACGGCGTTTGACGATATGATGGTGAACGCTTTCCTCGTTTGGGACCCAGTGCGGCGGAAGGCTGCGGTCTTCGACACGGGATCGGACGTGGGCGATCTGCTGGCGGCAGCGGAGGAGCGCGATCTGGAGATTCAGCAGGTGTTCATCACCCACTCGCACGGCGACCATATCTTCGACTTGGATCGTCTATTGGAAAAGACTGGGGTGGGAGCGCGGACGCCGTCCGGCGAGCCGGTGGACGGTGCCGAGGCTTTCGAGGTGGGTGAGACTTTCGAGGTCGGCGATCTGCGGATCGAGTCGCGGCTGACTTGGGGACACGCGAAGGCGGGTGTGACTTACGTCGTGAAGGGACTGGACCGACCGGTCGCGATCTGCGGCGACGCCCTCTTCGCTGGATCGATGGGCGGCGGGATGGTCTCGTTCGAAGCGGCGTTGGCGACCAACCGGGGCGAGATCTTTTCGTTATCGGACAACACGGTGCTGTGCCCTGGGCATGGACCAATGACGAGCGTCGGCGAACAGCGGCGCTGCAATCCATTTTTTCCGGAGGAGCCCAAGGACTCGTGAAGGAGCGAATTGGAATCGTCGGCGTCGGCCGGATGGGGGCGAACATGGCGCGCCGACTGAAGGACACCGGCTGGCCGGTGGTCGTGGTTAACGACGCAAATTTCGAAGTCGCCAACGAGATCGCCCGGGAACTCGACAGCGTCGCCGTGCAGACGCTGCCTGAAGTGACGGCGGCAAGCGACATCGTGCTGACGGTGGTCTCGGACGATGCGGCGATGCGGACTTGTTTTGCCACGTCTGATCACTCGTTGCTGGTCGGAGCGGAGGGGAAGATCTTTATCAATTGCGCCACGGTGTCGCCGGGAATTCACGACGAAGTCGAATCGGCAGCGAGCAAAGTCGGCGCGAAGACGCTCGAAGCGTGCATGGCATCGAGCATCTCGCAAGCGCGTGACGGCACCCTGTATCTGATGATCGGGGGGGAGCGGGCCGACTTCGACGCGGTGAAGCCTTTGCTGGAAGACTTGGGTCCGTCGCCCCGCTACGTCGGCCGGACTGGGTCGGCGGCGCGAGTTAAGGCGCTGGTCAACCTCGTGATGAACATCAACACGGCTGGGTTGGCCGAGGGCCTCGCACTGGCCGATGCGCTCGGCCTTGATCTCTCGATGGTGAGGGAGGTGTTCGGACAGACGGGTGCGGCATCGCGGGTGTTGGAGACCGATGGCGAGGACATGCAGAAGCGCGACCACGAATGTTATTTCTCCGGAGCGCACGCCGCGAAGGACTCGGGGATTGCTCTCGAACTCGGTCGCGAGATGGGGGTGCGCATGCCGGTCGCCGAGGCTTCGAAGTCGCAGTTCGACGCCATGATCGCCGCCGGACTGGGCGCGCTAGATAAGAGCGGGGTGGCGGAATTGACGTTCAAATCCCGCCGCCCAGTTGGACTCGAGTAGAGCGAATCCGCGCGCGCTGGCGGCGATGCGGGTGGGGGCCGATCTTACGCTTTCACGCGTTCGATTCTCGCTCCGAGATCGTTGAGCTTCTCGTCGATCCTCTCGTAGCCGCGGTCGATGTGGTAAACGCGATTGACCTCAGTGGTGCCCTCGGCCCGGAGACCGGCAAGAACGAGAGCCGCTGAGGCGCGGAGATCGCTGGCCATGACGGGCGCGCCGCTGAGTTTCTCGACACCGGTGATGATGGCGGTCGAGCCTTGGAGGTCGATCTGGGCACCCATGCGCTTGAGTTCGGCGACGTGCATGAAGCGTTGGGGGAACACGTTGTCGGTCACGACCGATATGCCGTCGGCGAAACTAAGAAGGGCGCACATCTGAGCCTGCATGTCGGTGGGGAAACCGGGGTGTGGCTCGGTGGTGATTTCTAAGGAATGACGGTCGCCGTTGCGCTCGAGCGTGAGGGTGTCGTCGGTGTGACTGATCTTGTAACCGGCATCGCCGAGCGGGGTCGTGACTGCGCGGAGGTGCTCGGGATTGACCTTGGTGAGCGTCACTTTCTCGCCGGCGACGGCCGCCGCCACGAGGAACGTGCCGGCTTCGATGCGGTCGGGAATGACGGTGTGCTCGGCACCGTGCAGCTCCGTGACTCCTTCGACGACGATGCGTCGGCTGCCAGCGCCCTCGATTTTTGCGCCCATTTTGATGAGGAAATTAGCCAAGTCGACGACCTCGGGTTCCTCAGCCGCACCATCGATGACGGTCGTGCCTTCCGCGAGGACAGCCGCCATGAGAATGTTATCGGTCCCGAGGACGGTCGAACCAAACTTCCCGCGCATGTTGACGGTGGTCCCGCGAAGCTGCGGAGCGAGAACCCGGACGTCGCCGGCCTGGACTCGGACGGCTGCTCCGAGGGCTTCAAAACCCCGAAGGTGGAGGTCGACTGGCCGGTCGCCGATGACGCACCCACCGGGGAGCGAAACGGTGGCCTGGTTCTCGCGCCCGAGCAGCGGGCCGAGGATGCAGACGGAGGCGCGCATCTTTCGGACGATGTCGTAGGGGGCCTCGGTTTTGATCTTTTCAGCTTTGATCCGAACGGTGCCGCTGGCGCGCTCCACTTCGGCGTCGAGCTCGCTGAGGATGGTGAGCATGAAGTGGATGTCGCTCAGGTCCGGCACGCGGTGGATGATGCACGGCTCTCTGGTGAGCAACGTGGCAGCGAGGATGGGAAGGGCGGAATTCTTTGAGCCGCTGATGCGGACTTTGCCGCTGAGCGTGGCGCCGCCGTGAACGAGTATCTTATCCATGTTGTGAGGTAACGGGGGGAGGATGGTAGCTAGTCATCCGAATGCTTGTCGCGCCCGGAATGACCGGTCTCAGTCGGCGAGCTGGAGAAGAATTTCGTTGCGCTTGAGGAAGCCCGGGATGAACGGACTGTCGTAGGTCGCAACAATGGGCGAGCCGGTGGTCGCGAGGCCCTCGGACTCGACCCACGCCCGGAGGTGGTCGACGGCCTTGGCGCGGTCAAGTTCGGTGGCTGGCCCCGAGTAGCGGTAACTCGCCAGCCGAGCGGTCGCACGTTTCTCGAGAAATACTCGTTCAACTGTCGCGTCGGGCGGCGCGGTCTCGAGCGAAGGTGGAAGGAAAAAACTCATCGAATCGTCCTGTATGATGACCGGCGACGTCATCGGGATGGTCTCGTTCCGGACGTTGCCGCCGCCAATGAATCGAAAGAGTCGGTAGAACGCATCGTCGTCTTCGTCACCATCGGCATCCATCGACGTGCGCGCGGTCATGAGATCGGGGTAATCGCGGATCTCGAACGGACCTTCCGAGCGGAGAAGGGCGTAACGGACTTGCTCAGTCGAGAACCGAGACGTGCTATAAAGCGTGTAAAATGCGGCTCCGAGGAGACCGGAAGCGGCGCTGACGAGAAGCCAGCCGGTAGATTTTTTCATAAGGTGTTGTTTGGTTTTCTGCGCGACTTACGGCGGATCAATCGGGAAGGACGGAGCGGCGACCTTAGCGTTGAGGGTTCAGATCAGAGTGTCGGTCGGAGAAGGCCACGCTCGGTTACGATACGGAGTAGCGACCGATTTTGCGCGTTCATTTGACTCGAGGGGCTGCGACTGTCGTCTGGTATGAGTCGGAAAAGCGAAGAAGAGCTGGAACGAGTGAGACAACGGATCGAAGGCGGTCTCGCGGACGTTCGGGGTGCTGAAGGTGCGGAGAAGACCTGGGACCAGATCGAGGCGGCGTCGGGTGGACTCGACCGGGTCGACGTCGCTCCGGGGGGCGACCGCCTCCCTTGTGATCCTGCAACGGGCACGGAAAACCGCAGCGCGAAGGAGTTGTTGGAGGTCGGGGAGGAGGTGGCGCGGACACCGGTGGACCGAGCGGGCGAGCTGGATCAGGCAGTCGCCGCGGCATCGGACGAGGACGATCCGGAGGTGCGGCGGGGGCGGGAGCTATTGCGAGCCGAATTGATCGAGCGGCTCGGGCCGTTGGACGGGGCTGACACCCGCGCATTTCTGGCCATCAACGGGTTGCCAAGGTCGCCGTTGGCGAACGCGGCTTTCCGGAAGTTCAGCTTCATGATGACCGGCGGACACGCCTGGATCTTGGTGCCGCTAGTTGCCGCGCTCTGGGATCCGAGGCGAGCGCGACGGGCGGTCGTGGACGTGATGCCGCCGCTTTGGCTGGCCACAGCTTTCGTGGAGTATCTCATCAAACCGTATTTTCGACGGCACCGACCTTTCATCACGTTGGTCGATGCGGTGGTCGTCGGGCGCAAGCCGGGAAGTTATTCGTTCCCGTCCGGGCACAGTGCGGCGGCGTTTGCGGGTGCCATGCTGTTGGCGAGCCGCTATCCGAAGGGCCGAGCGGCGTTCTTCGCGGTGGCGGGGTTGGTCGGGTTCTCCCGCGTCTACCTCGGGGCGCATTATCCCGGCGACGTGGTTACCGGCGGCGTGGCGGGCACCAGCTTGGCGGGGATCTTTCGCGCGATCCTCCGCCGGAGCTTGTAGGATCAATCGACTTTAGGCTGACGGAAGGGTGATCTCGCGGTTGGCCGCGCTGGATTGGTAGATGGCGTCGAGCATCTCCATGAGGTGAACGGCTTGACGGGCGGAATTCGTCGGCTGGCAGCGGCCGAGGATCGCGTCGGCGAAATTTTGCATCTGCCGGTCGAACGAATGATTCGGCCCGACGGGGACGGCTTTGCAGGTCGTGCCGTTGCGATCGCCGGTGATGAGCGTGGGAGGATTGAGCGTCAGGGTGCCGCGGCTGCCGTGGAGGGTGGTGTTCGTGTACCCGTTGCGGTCGTCGTGGTCGGCGTCGATGGGGTTCTCCACGTGATGACCGGCCCACGTGACGTGCAGGTCGATGACGCTCCCGTTCTCGAAGCGGATGAATGCCGAGGCGCAATCTTCCACGTCGTTCACGGCAAGATCAGGGACCAAGTGAGCGAAAGTCTGGGTGACTTTCGCGGAAACCGTGACGGGCCGAGGGTGGTCCATCAGGAACCACGCGGCATCGAGGGCGTGCACGCCAAGATCGATGAGGACCCCGCCGCCGGACCGCCGCTTGTCGGTAAACCACGAATCGACGCCCGTCGGGATGCAGCGGGATCGCAGCCAGCGAGCTTCTCCCCGGTGGATCGGTCCAAGCGCGCCGGACTCAATGATCTCTAGTGAGGCGGTCATTTCCGGTGAGAAACGCATCTGCCGACCGAAGAAATAGACAAGACCACGCGCCGCAGCTTCTTTCTCGAGTTCGAGCATCTCCCCGGCGTTCATCGTGGGCGGCTTCTCGCAGAGGACGTGGCGGCTGGATTGGAGGACGGCGAGGGAAGCCGGGTGGTGAAGAAAATTGGGCAAGCCGATGACGATGGCGTCGAGGTCCGGATCGGCGAGCAGGTCGTCGAAGGAATCGTAGACGGCGGGCGGCTGGCCGAATTCTTCGATAAACTTAGAGCGCCGCTCGGCGGAAAGGTCGGCGATGGCGTGAAGCTCGGCGTCGGGGGTGGCGGCGAGTGCTTTGGAGTGCATGCGACCCGGGTAGCCCAGGCCGACGACGCCGAATTTGAGTGGGGTAGTGAGCATGAAAGGAGCGGAGGCAGCCGGGGGATTTGCGCAAATCGGGCGCGGGGTAGATGGTGGTTTGAGCCGTCAAGCGCGGGCGGAGCGCCGTTTTTTGGTCTTCTTGTAACTGACCTGGCGTTTCGGGCTAATCTTGTCGATTCCCGCGCCCGCTTGGAGTTCGGCGATCTGATCGCGGAGGAGGGCGGCTCGCTCGTATTCCATGTTGGCGGCGGCGGTGGCCATGTCGCGCTCGAGTTCTTGCATGAGCTCGTGGAGGTCGAGGCCGCCGGGGGTCTCGGAGACGACGGCGCTGTCGTCCTTGTTGGCGAGGATGACGTGCAGACTTTCCTGGACGGCGCGGACGACGGATTTCGGAGTGATGCCGTTGGCCTTGTTGTAGGCGATCTGGCGAGCCCGGCGGTAGTCGCTGATGTTGAGAAGTGCCTGGATGCTTTGGGTGATGACGTCGGCGAAGAGGATGACCTCGCCGTTGACGTGGCGGGCGGCGCGACCGGCCGTCTGGATCAAGCTGGTCTGGCTGCGGAGATAACCCTCCTTGTCCGCATCGAGAATGCAGATGAGGCTGACCTCCGGTAGGTCGAGGCCTTCGCGAAGAAGATTAATCCCAATGAGAATGTCGAAATCCCCAGCGCGAAGGCCTCGGAGAATCTCGACTCGTTCGATGGTGTCGATGTCGGAGTGGAGGTAGCGGACCTTGAGGTCGATGTCGCGGAGGTAGTCGGTGAGGTCTTCGGCGGTGCGTTTGGTGAGCGTGGTCACCAGGACGCGCTCGTTTGCTTCGATGCGTTGGCGGCAGCGCTCGATGGTCTCGTCGATCTGGCCCTTGAGCGGGCGGACGACGATTTTCGGATCAAGCAGGCCGGTGGGGCGGATGATCTGCTCGGCGATGAGGGGAGCGCCGGGCGTGTCGGGGTCGAAAGGCCGAACCGTGTCGGAGCCATCGCCACCCGCGATGAGGGTGGGGTCGTTCTGTTGCTTGAATCCACCTTTGGCGGCGGTGTAACCCGTGTTGCCAACGACGGAATTGATCACTTCAAAATTCCCCGGCGTCGCGCTGACGTAGACGAGCTGCTTGGTGTGCTCCATGTATTCGCCGAAATCGAGCGGGCGGTTATCGAGCGCACTCGGGAGGCGAAAGCCGTAGTCGACGAGGACCTGCTTGCGCGAGCGGTCGCCGGCAAACATCCCGCCGACCTGTGGGATGGTGGCGTGGGACTCGTCGACGACGATGAGCGTGTCCTCCGGCAGAAAGTCCATGAGGGTGTAGGGCTTCGAGTTCGGCGGGCGGCCGGTGAGGTGACGGGAATAATTCTCGATGCCATTGCAGAAGCCCATCTCCTGCATCATCTCGAGGTCGAACTCGGTGCGCATCTTGATGCGCTGGGCTTCGATGAGCTGGCCGTGTTTCTCGAAGTAGGCGACGCGGGCGTCGAGTTCCGCGCGGATCTCGCGCATCGCACGGTTGAGCTTGTCGTGCGGGGTCACGAATTGCTTGGCGGGGTAAAGCGTGAGGTTGGTGAGCTGGGCGTGGACGTGGCCGGTGAGCGGATCGAACTCGGAGATGCGGTCGATCTCGTCGCCAAAAAATTCCACGCGGATCGCCTTGTCGTCGACTTGGGCGGGGTGCACCTCGACCGTGTCGCCGCGGACGCGGAATCGACCGCGCTCGAAGGCCACGTCATTTCGCTCGTAGAGCATGTCGATGAGCTTGGCGAGGAAGGCCTCGCGGGACATCTGTTGGCCCTGCCGGATGGTGCAGAGCATCTGGAGAAAATCCTCGGGCGAAGCGAGACCGTAGATGCACGAGACGCTGGCCACGATGATGACGTCGCGGCGGGAGAGGAGCGAGCTGACGGTCGACAGCCGGAGCCGCTCGATCTCCTCGTTGATGGAGGAATCTTTCTCGATGTAGGTGTCCGAGCGCGGGATGTAGGCTTCCGGCTGGAAATAGTCGAAGTAGCTGACGAAATACTCGACCGCGTTGGTCGGAAAGAATTGCTTGAACTCGCTGTAAAGTTGGGCCGCAAGCGTCTTGTTGTGCGACATGACGAGTGTCGGGCGATCCAGTTCGCGAACGATGTTTGCCACGGTGAAGGTCTTGCCCGAGCCGGTGACACCGAGCAGCGTCTGGTGGCGATTGCCCGCTCGGAGGGAGCGAGTGAGCTTCTCGATGGCTTGGGCCTGGTCGCCGCGAGGTTCGTAGTGGGACGAGAGGTCGAACGGCATGGACCGCTTAGTGTAATGGGGTTTTGCGCGCTCGCAAGGATCTGGCGGATCGGTCGCGCCGCCTACGAGCGATCCGTCGGGCTGGAAGCCCGCCGCTGCGAGCGGGAAGCTCGCGTTCCCCAGGCCACGAGCGCGGCCACTAGTAGCAGGGCGACGATCGAGGACTCGGGAACGGCGACGGTCTCCCAGCCGGCGTCTCGAAGGAAGGCGAGGTCGAGGTCGGTGAGGTATTTGCGAGTCCCGGTCGTCAGTGTGGGATCCATCACGGCTTCCTGCGTGGTGTTCAGGTCGAACGCACCATCCACGAGCGGGCGTCCCTGGAGGCCGGAGCGGACGTGGGATTGATCTCCGTGCAGCCCGTTGAGTCCGCAATTGCACACCGCAGCAACGTCGTTTCCGAGCCAATCGGTGCCACTCACTTGATCGTTGAAAGCATCGGAGGTGCCGAAGCCGATGGCGTGAAGCATTTCGTGAACGGCTACACTGTAGAAGTCACTTTGGCTCGAACCGGGCAGAGTCGCGTAGTCAAAGTGCCAGTTCGACAGGTCGTTGAAGGTAAGCGAACCGATGGAAAATCCGTAGCCGAGGGCGTAAGTCCCCGGGGCAGTTCCGAAATCGAAATCGCCGTTGAACGTCCCGATCCGTGGTCCGCCTCGAAGCATTTGATCGTTCGAAGCGGCTTCCATCGCGTCGACGGCTCCGTCCCACTGCGCTTCGAATCCGCTGCGGGACAGATTGATCCCAGCCCCGCCCGGGCCGCCGCGTCCAAGGGTCGAACCCACCAGGCCGCGGGAGCCAACGAAGACGCGAAACTCGTCCTGCGCGAAGTCAAAGGTCGTGATCTCCGGCGCGACAACTCCCGTGCTGGGGCTGGTGTAGCTGAAAGACCAATCGACCGACGCCCTGGTCGAGCCATTGACTCCGGTGAAGGAGCGCTGGGTGAGAGGAGCCAGTGAGGTCGTGATTGCGAAGCTCACGTCGCTGGCCGCACGCTGTAGCGTGGCGCGTGCCACCGGGGTGAAGAACGGATCAAGATCGTCCTCGTATTGCACGTTGATCGTGATCGCAAACGCTGACGGGGCCATCAGCCCAAGAGCGAGCGCAGCAAGGATCTGTGACCGGATCATCCGATTCATTTCCCCCGGAAGACGATGACCTTGTCGACCCGGGATTTCCGCCCGTCTGCATCGATGGCCCGCACGCGCAGGGCGTTGGGACCCGGGCGGAGGAGGACTCGGTCGCGCCAATTGGCGGAGCCGTTGACGCTGAGTTTGTCGACGGACGTGAAGCCGCGCTTTCGCCGCGCATTCTTGATCTCGACTCGGACGATGGGACCGTCGTCGGAGGCGCGTCCGCGCAGGTTGATGCGTTTGTTGTCGGTTGTGCGGCGGCTTTTCCCGAGGATCTTCACCTTCGGGCGAGGCCCGATTGGAACGAATGTCGGTGTGAGCAGCCGAATGACGTTGTCCTGTTTGTTGAAAAGAAAAATCCGCCCGCTGGCGTCCGATCCGAACCGCAGATCGGCTCGGTTGGCGCTCGGACGCCGCAGATTGATGATGGACTGAAACGAACGCTCGATCCCTTGGTAGCGAACTCGGAGTTCCGAGATGCCGCTTGGTCCGCCGGTGGGCAGAGCGTCGGCTTCGAGGATAAAAATCCGCCCGCGCACCAGATCGCCGAAGACCAAGTGACCGAAGAGGTTGGGAATGAGGCCGGAGCGTTCGACCGGGCCGACGGTGATGGCGTTGCCTTTGTCGTGATCGTATTCTGCTATCGGATAGGTGAAGCCAGTCGTGGCGGCGTCGCCGCGACGGCTGTTGGCACGCTGCGAGTTGGGGAAGGAGAAGCTGCCTTCTCGCTGGTCCCAACCGTAATTGGCCCCGGGAATGCCGAGGTTAATCTCTTCGATGACGTTCTGACCGATATCGGCGATGAACATGGCTCCGTTCCCACCGCGATCCCAGAAGAACCGCTGAGGATTGCGGAGGCCGTAGGCGAAGGTTTCGTCCAAGGCGTTCGCGTTGCCGACGAAAGGATTCGAGCGGGGGATGCCGTAGCGACCGTTGGCTGAGTTGGAACCCAGGGGGTCGATCCGAAGGATGGAGCCGTAGGGGTTCGCGGGGTTCCGCGCGAGATCGAAGGGATCGCCGCTGCTGCCGCCGTCTCCCACTGCGATGTAGAGTTGCCCGAAGTCGGTGGAGGGCGGCGCGGAGTTGGGGTTGAAGGCGATGAGGCCCATCGTGTGATTTCCAAAGGGAGCCTCGATGCGGAGCAATTCGCGAAAGGGGGCTGCTGGATCGGCGGGAATGAAGGTCGGGGCAGCCGGGTCGTGGGTTCGCCATTCCAGAACGACGTTGTCGCCAGCGTCGTTGCCGTCCCCGGGCGCGAAATCGGGCGGTGGTGTGAGATTGTTGGTGGTGTGAGCCGTGTAGAACCTACCGAAACCAGGGGTGCCGGGCGCTTGGAACTGCGGATGAAACGCGACGCTCAACAGACCTTGCTCGTTCGTCCTGCGCAGATCGATCCCCGGAGTCGTGGCGAGATCGAGGTATAATGTGACCGGTGACCCGCTGGCGCGGATCAGGTAGATGGGACCTTTCTGATCCATCGCGAAGATGCGGCCAGCCGGGTCGGTGGTCAGCACGCTCATGCGGGCGGATCCGGGCGAGCCGGGAATGACGGCAAAGTCTGCCAGTCCGACGACGAAGTGGGTCGGCGAGATTCCGTCGACGAAGGGGCCGGCGGATGCGAGGGGCGCGGTCGGGGCGAGCGCCAAGGCAACTCCGGCGACGGTGAGGGGCACGCGCATCCGAGAAGTGTCGTGCACACCGGGGCCCGTGGCAAGGGGGGACGGACCGATCCGACAGAGATCACTCGATGCCCGTTTTGTCTCGGATATTCGCGACGGTGCTTTCGAGGTCGGCGCGCTGGTCCGATCGGAGATCCGGATTCTCGAGAGCCGCCTCGAATTGGACAAGAGCCGGTCGCGGCAGGCCTTGGCGGGCGTAGGACTGGCCGAGGTACACGCGGTAGGTCGTGGCGGAGCGACCGGCTTGCTCGGTGATAGCGACCAGTTTCTCCAAGGAATTTTGTTCGCGAGAGTAGGCGTGCGCGTCGCTCGCCAAGCGGGCATGTAGGAAAAGCAAGCGGGGGTCCTTCGAGTCCGAGACGTCGAGCAGGCGCTCGGCGACTTGCCAAGCTCGGTCAGCCGCCCCGACGGCGGCTAGGGATTGAGCGGCAATCTCGAGAGCCGGGGCTGAGTCGGGATCTTGCTCCAGTGCCTGACTGGCCGCGATGACCGCTGCGGCGTGTCGCTGGTGCTGGAGATCGAGGTAGGCTCGACGAACGAGGACCTGCGGCGAGTCGGGTGCCAATGTCTCCGCCGCAGCCAGGTAGTCGCGAGCGGCGTCAAACTCGCCGATGGTGTCGAGGTTGACCGCGACAGCCGCAAGATAGTTCGCGCGTTGCGAGGGGTCAGTCAGGTTTGGAACGAGCGCTTCCGGGGCGGGTTGGCGGTAGGAGACCGGCGCGTTGCGACTGAAGAGGAAGCCCCAGTTATCCAGGCGCTCGAGGCGAAAGTCGGGAGACTGGATGAGGTGCCGGGCAAGCGTCCGCGTCTCGGCGGGTTGGCCCGCCAGAAGAACACCATCAAAGCGTTCGCGGCGATCGAGGCGTCGCCAAGCGGACGGGTCGTCGAGGGCGACTCGTGCGAGATCGAGTTGGGGGCCGGAGTTCTCGCCGACGGCTTCCAGCGCGGCAGCCGCCTCGGGATTGATGAAGAGGCGGGCGTCAGCGTCCCGAGCAGCCCACAGCTCGGTCGGTGCCAGTAGCCGCGAGTCCGTCGCCTCGTCCGGAGAGCAGCCGACAAGGAGAAATGCACCAAGGAGGGAAAAGAGTCGGACGAGTCGCATCGCTGCGGATCGTAGAGTAATCACAAAAATAATCAAAATCTCGTCGCTCCGCTGAGCGAGCATGGTAGACAGAACGCCATGCGAAAGCGGTCTGTCGTCACGGCTTTATCAATCATGGCATTTCTAGGAATCAATCTCACCGCCAAACCTCTGGAAGTCGGTGCTCCCGCGCCGCTCATTACCGCGCCCGATGAGAACGGCGACTCGGTCGACTTCGCCGACGTCTACGCGAAGGGGCTGACACTCGTTTACTTTTATCCGAAGGCCAGTACGCCCGGGTGCACGGCGCAGGCTTGTTCCTTGCGGGACGGGATCGCCGACTTGAAAGCCGTGGGGGTGACGGTCCTGGGCGTGAGCCACGACAAGCCGGCGGACCAGAAGAAATTCAAAGAAGCGTATGACTTGCCGTTCACCCTGATCGCGGATGCGGACGGCCAGGTGATCGAGGCGTTCGGAGTGCCGACCGCCGTGCTGGGGATCTCCAAGCGGCAATCGTTTTTGATTCAGGATGGCAAGGTGGCTTGGCGGTCGCTGAAGGCGCAGACGAAGACCCACGCGGAGGAAGTCGCTGCGGCGGTCGCCGCGCTGGATCAGTAGCTTTTTCGAAACGAGGTCTTGATCGCGCGGATCGTCGCGCTTACTTTCCGGATTCGATTTTCCTCCGGGTTGGTAGCTCAATGGTAGAGCAGTGCCCTTTTAAGGCATTGGTTGTGGGTTCGAGTCCCACCCAACCCACCACCTTCCGAGCCGAATGGCATCCGCTAGAGCACCCCGGGGGGCAAAGAAAAATGGCGTGTCCGGGTAGACACGCCTCTTCCTGAGATTTAATTGTCTGCGCGGCAGGTCAGCGCATGAGCAGACTCGCGCGAGCGCGCTTGATCTCGCGGGTGATCTTACGGTGCAAGTGCGCTGGCATGCCGGTCATGCGACGAGGGAGGATCTTCCCACTCTCGGTCACGAACCGCTTGAGGAGATCGGGATTCTTGTAATCGATGGCTTCGACAGCGAGGTCGATGCGACGACGCGGGATGCGGCGATTGGCGCGGCGGAAGGCCGAGCGGCGTTTGGCGTTTTTCGGTTGCATGGTCTACTTGATCTCGCGGTGGAGAGTGTGGCGCTTGAGAGCCGGGTTGTATTTTTTCTTCTCGAGCCGGTTCGGGGTGCGCGGGCTCTTCTTATTGCGGGAGCTCATGTAGCGGGAAGGGGATTTTCCTTCCGCGCGAGCTTCGGTGCATTCGAGGGTGATGATGTCCTGTGCCATGGTAATAGATTAGTCTTTGCTGTCGGATGAACTGTCGTCGTCGTCGCCGTCGTCGTCGCCGTCGGTGAGTCCAAAGAGAGATGCAACGGGCTGGTTGTGCTTCTGATAGCGACCGCGCTTCTCGATCTCCGCCTGACACTCGACGGTGTAGCGGGTAAAAGGCAGGGCTTCAAGCCTGGCTTTCATGATGGGTTTGCCCGACATCTCGCAGTTGCCGTAAGCGCCGTCTTCCAGCCGCTTCAAAGCCTCGTCGATCTCGTAAAGGCTATCCTGCTCTTGCGAAAGGAGACCGAGTGCGAAGTCGCGGTCGTAGGCATCGCTGCCGGCATCGGCCTGGTGCATGCCAAAAGCCGATTCGTTGTCGCCGGCGTTCCGGAGGCTATCGCGGGCGACTCCGTTCATGCTGTCGAGGAGGGTGTCCTTGAGGATGAGCAGGCGCTCCCGTTGCTTCTCGTGGAAAGCGGATAATTTGACCGGTTCCTTCTTGGTGGGGGGCACGTTTTTCGTCGCGACTTTCGGGGTGGCGGCAGGTTTCTCAGCCGCGACTTCCTTCTTGGCTTTGGTCTTGGTCGGCTTGGATTTTGCGGCCGGTTTCGTGGCGGCTGGCTTCTTGCTTGGCATGAGAGATTGTCGAACGGGGTGAGTGGAAAAGGCGGGGAACTTATTGCCCGATGGGGACGGAAGCAAGTTGTATTTCGAGTCGCGGCAGCGTCGACAAGAGAAGGACGGACCGAAACGTCCACGCAATCGTCCGAAGCCAATTCGTGCGAACAAGAGCGGCGACCACACTCGGCTCGCGAGAACTTGAGAGGCGGCGGTGAAGGGGGATCTGGAGAGCGGCGGTTGAGATCCAGATCAAGGCCAGCAGGGCCGTCGCGGTCCAAAAGACTGGGGATTGGCGGAGTTGAGGACTGAAGACAAGAAGCGCAGCGGCGCTGGCGAGTTCAGCAAGCATGACCGGGCCGACAACCCAACCGGTCCGCGTCGTGTGGGCGTGTTCGTAAGGAACGAAGGAAGCAGACGGGATGCGGTGGAAGAGCGGGTAGTGAACGATCTGCACGAACCAGATGAGGCCCGTCATGAAGAGGGCCGTGGCAAGGTGGAGGAGATAGAGATACGTGATCAGGGGATGGGGGGCGGGTGGAGGTGGGTGGCGGATAAAAGGTTGTCCTGAAGTGAGTTGCTGGCTATCGCGAGTGCCGATGAGTTGGCCCGGTCTGACCCGCTAGCTTCTTCGCATCGAGTCCCGCGTCGAGCTGATGCGTCATCGTTCCATTGGAGTGCCATGGACCGTCCTCGGGCGTCCGGATCTCTGCGACAAAACGGCATTAGATTCCTTCGCTACCGTAGATCTGGATGGATCTCGGAGGCACGGTGATCGCGTCCGTGGATACTGGCTCCGGGGCGTCGGTGTCGAAGGTCGAGAGCAGTAGGGCGTAGTTCAGCCCTTTCGGGAGGGTGGGGAGGGTCAATGATTGCGGCGCCCAGTGCATGTTGAGGGCAACGTAAAGAAACGTCGGGGGGCTGGACGGAAGGCGCTCGGCGTGACGACCGCACATCAGAAACGTCAGGACGTGGCTCTGCGCTGACCAATCCGGTTGCCACGGCTCGACGCCGTGCCAGGAGATGTCGGGGTAGCCGCTGCCCACGCAATCGCGCTCGGTGAGAAATTCCGACTGCCGAAGGGCGGGGTGAGCGCGGCGGAAGGCGGTGAGTCTTTTGAAAAAAACGAGCAGTTCGCTGTTCTCGGTGAGCGTCCAATCCAACCAGTTCCACGGCTCGTCCTGGCAGTAGGCATTGTTGTTACCGCGTTGGGTGCGTTCACACTCGTCGCCCATCCAGATCATCGGGACGCCCTGGCTGAGCATCAGTAGGGTAAGGGCGTTCTTCTGGAGGCGAAGGCGAAGGGTGTTGATCGCGGAGTCGTCGGTGGGTCCTTCGACCCCGCAATTCCAACTGCGGTTGTCGTTGGTGCCGTCGCGATTGTTCTCGCCGTTCTCGAGGTTGTTCTTCTCGTTGTAGGAGTAGAGGTCGTTGAGGGTGAAGCCGTCGTGGCAGGTGATGAAGTTCACCGATGCGGTGGGCTTGCGACCAGCGGCGCGGTAGAGATCGGGCGATCCCATGATGCGCTGGGCGATCTCGCCGGTGACACCTGGATCGCCTTTGAGAAATCGGCGCGCGGCGTCGCGGAATCTCCCGTTCCATTCGGTCCAACGTCCGTAGTTAGGAAAATTTCCCACCTGGTAGAGGCCGCCCGCGTCCCACGCTTCGGCGATCAGGTTGCAGTTGGCCAGGATGGGGTCGTGGGCGAGGTCTTCGATGAGCGGCGGGTCCGCGAGCGGAGCGCCGTCCTCGTCGCGTCCAAGGACCGAGGCGAGGTCGAAGCGAAATCCGTCGATGTGATACTCGGCCGCCCAGTAGCGGAGTGTGTCGCGGACGAAGTTGCGCACGATCGGGTGGTTGCAGTTCACCGTGTTACCGCAGCCTGTGTAGTTTGCGTAGCTACCATCGGGGAGCAGCATGTAGTAGGTCCGGTTGTCGATGCCGCGGAAGGAGATGGTCGGGCCGTCGGCTCCGCCCTCGGCGGTGTGGTTAAAGACAACGTCGAGGAGGATCTGGATGCCGGCGGCGTGCAGGTCCTTGACCAGCGCCCGGACTTCGTTGGCTTGATCGCCAGTCGGCCCGGCGGCGGCGAACGCAGCCTTCGGAGCGTTGAAGCCGACCGTGCTGTAGCCCCAGTAGTTGCAGAGAGTCTCGCCCGTGAGTGGGTTGGTGCGGGTATTCTCCCGCTCATCAAACTCGAAAATGGGGAGGAGTTCGATGCAGTTGACGCCGATGGATTGAAAATAGGGGATCTTCTCGCGGATACCGTCGAAGGTGCCAGGATGCTCGACGGCGGATGACTCGTGGCGGGTGAAGCCGCGGACGTGCATCTCGTAGATCACCAGGTCGGCTTCGGGGATCTGAAGCGGGCGGTCGTGGCCCCAGTCAAAATTCTCGACGATGATGCGAGCGCGGTGCGGGTAATCGGTGTGGGGGTCGGCGGGCTTCATCCAGGTCTCGCGACCGGCGATGGCGGTGGCAAACGGATCAAGGAGGACGAGGGTGGGGTCGAAGCGGTGCAGGTTCGCCGGATCGCTGGGGCCATCGAAGCGGTAGCCGTATTCGACGGCTTGTGAGTCGAGTTCAAAGACGATCATCGCGAAGACATCGCCGATCCGAAACTCCGGCGGAAATGGGATCTCGGCGAATGGCTGAACGGCTCCTCGCTCGAAGAGAACCAGCGTGCAAGCCGTCGCGTTCGCCGAATAGATCGAGAAGTTGATACCGCCCGGGATCAGGCTCGCGCCAAACGGAAGCGGGTGCCCGTAGCGAAGTCTGTGGTCGTCGTGCGTGTGCGTGTGGGTCAGGAGCGGGCGGTTCGACATGGCTCGAGAGATGCAAGGGGCTACGGCCCAAAAGATCAACCGCGACGGAGCAAACGGCGCGATTCCGAAAAAATACGGCAGCCTACCGAGCGCCAATAGGACTGACGGCCGTCAGTTTTATTGGCAGGATCGGGTGGGCGGTTCAGGGTGATATGGGGGACGCGGTCGGCGGCGCGTGGGTGGGTTGGACTTGCGCGGGAGGGTGGGGGCGGGGCATACCAAGCGGCGCGATGGGGCGGAACGTGCTTTTCTTAATGGCGGACGAACTCCGTTTCGATTTGCCGGGGTTCATGGGGAATCCCGTTTGCCGGACGCCGCATCTGGACGCGCTCGCGGCGGAGGCGGTTGTCTTTGATAATGCCTATGCGGCTTCGCCGGTCTGCATCCCCGGGCGGCAATGTCTGGCGACGGGCAAGTATCCGCTGCACATCGGGTGCGAGTATTTCGGCGACGATCTAGAACCGGGCGCGGACACGTTTGCGCGGCGGTTTGCGGAAGCGGGACATTACACGGTGGCGTGCGGGAAGTTGCACCACCGCGGGGTGGATCAGATGCAGGGTTGGCTGCACCGGATCGGGTCGGAGGTAGCGGTGAATTGGCCCGACACGCCGCCGAATCGGAAGCGGGCGCAGATCGGGCGGATGAAATGGCGGGGCGCGGAGGAACTCGCGCTCGCTGGTGTAGGCGAGTCGCCGCTGGAAATTCACGACGAATTGACGGTCGACGGGGCGCTGGATTTCCTGCGGATGCACTTCGGTGGGATGTATCGGCGAGGCGACGCGGACCCGCCGCCAGTGCTGCTGAAGGTGAGTCTGCAGCAGCCGCATTTTCCGTTCCTGGCGGACGAGGAAACCTTCCAATTTTACCGAGAGCGAGTGCGGGCGCGGACGGATGAGGTTGTGCCAGGGCATCCGGCTTTGGCAAGCGGCGCGCTGCCGTGCGGCGACGAGGTCACGGCGGAACAGGTGCTCGACGCGACGACCGCCTACTACGCGCTCGTTGAGCGGGTCGACGCGGAGTTTGGGCGGGTGCTACGGGGGCTAGAGGATGAGGGGGAGGACTTGGATGATTGGACGGTCGTCTTCACGGCGGATCATGGCGAGATGTTGGGCGAGCACTCGCTTTGGGAAAAACGAAAGTTTTACGAAGGCAGCGCGCGAGTGCCGCTTTTCGTGCGGGATGTGAACCGATTTGCGCCGGGGCGGCGGCGGCAAAACGTGAACCTCGTGGATCTGTATCCGACGCTTTGCGAATTGGCGGGGATCGCGGTGCCGAACGATCTGGACGGAAGAAGTCTGGTGCCGCTGCTCGAGAGTCGGGATGGTCGGTGGGAGAACGAGACGTTTTCGCAGTTCGCGGCGGATCACTTCATGCTGAAACGCGGGAACCTGAAGTATCTGACCTTCGGCGAGTGGGGTCCGGACGTTCTCTTTGATCTGGCGAGTGATCCGGGGGAATCCGAGAATCGGATTGGAGAATATGATTACGGCGGTGACATCGTGGCGATGCGCCAACGGCTCCAGGAATTTGTGGGATTGCCATTGGCGTGACGCCAAAGCCCGCCGAGCTCGAAGCTATTAAGAAACGAACCGGGATGACGCGGGGCGTCGTCCCTACCCACAAGAGGTAGCGCGCAGAGTCCTCTCTGCGCCATGCCTCACTCTCGAATTGCCCGATCCCTGCTAGAGAAACGCTGATTTAACCCGAGACGTGAGCACATTACACTCCCGATTATCGGGTAGATTTGATAAAGAGAGGAAATGGAAAGTCAGATGAGCTTTGGAGCGGTGGCGTATTCAGCCAAGAAGAAGGTCACGCGGCGGGAGAAGTTTCTGGCCCAGATGGAGGAAGTGGTTCCGTGGGCGGCGCTGGTGGGCTTGATCGAGCCGCATTATCCCAAGGGCAAGCGCGGTCGGCCCCCGATGGGGATTGAGAAAATGCTGCGGATCTACTTTCTCTCGCAGTGGTATGGGTTAGCCGACGAGGCTCTGGAGGATGCCATCTACGACAGCCAGGCGATGCGCAACTTTGCGGGCATTGATCTGAGTCGTGAGAGTGTTCCCGACGCGACGACGCTGCTGCATTTCCGGCATCTGCTCGAGCGTTTCGAGCTGACCCGAGCGATTTTCGAACAGATCGGTGAACACCTCCAAATCCGGCAATCCAGTCTGCGGGAAGGCACGATCATCGATGCGACCATCATCGCGGCACCGTCCTCGACGAAGAACCGATCCGGTGCGCGTGATCCCGCCATGCATCAAACCCGCAAGGGCAATCAGTGGTATTTCGGCATGAAAGCCCACGTGGGAGTCGACGCTCAGCGCGGACTCGTCCATCACGTCGTGGGCAGCGCAGCCAACGTGTCTGATATCAGCCAGACCCGATCCCTGCTCCATGGCAGGGAAAAGCGCGTCCACGGAGATGCCGCTTACCTGGGAGCTGACAAGCGTGCGGAGAACCAAGACCTCGCTGATACCGAGTGGCTGCTGGCGGCCAAGCGATCAAAACTCAAAGCCATGCCCGAGGGACTCCACAAAGACGCTCTCAAGGAATGGGAGCGCCGCAAAGCCCAAGTCCGGTCCTTGGTCGAACACCCCTTTCACGTGATCAAAAACCTCTTCAAATACCGGAAGGTTCGATACCGAGGCTTGGAGAAGAATACCGCCCAACTCTACTCCCTCTTCGCTTTAGCAAACTTGGTCATCGCCGGTCGCACCCGCCACACCTTCCCGGCCCTCTAAACTTCGTTTCAAAACGGAGTTTGGACTGCCTGCGACCCGCATCTCTGCTCCATTCATTCGTCCTCGCGCCTTCCAAGCCCATCACTTGCCGGACTTTGACCGCTGCCCAGAGGCGATTTTTTGCCAAATCGCAGAACCAGCAAGTCGGAGGTTTTGTTCAGCGCTTCCCTAACGAAAAACCTGGTAAGCGATTCACGGGTCATCCTGCCATGGGGTTAGATCGAAGAGACAAATGTTGGCGCAATTATGAGCCAAAGTATAGTTTCCGCGATGAGGAGATTCGTGCGAGATTGCTCTCAAAGTGATGACCGTATGCGTATGACTGGAAAATGGACAAACAAAGGATAATATCGGTCGGGATTATAACGACATTGTTTCCGTATCAACTTATTGATAACTTCAAGGACCCATATGATAGTTGATGTAATCCTGGGAGATATTGAGCAACCCGTTTGGAGCACCCTTTGGGATTGTTGGAAATTGGGATGATCAAATTTGGGATGGCGAACTTATCGGATGAAGGTTTTGCTCTGGGCGCTTACTGGGATTTATTCTATCGGGTTGTATGCAAAGCAATTATCGGTTGGCGATTTGGGACGGATATAAGATTGTGAAATCAAGCTCCAACCAACGCAGCTTGTTAAACGCAAGAGACTGGGTTATCGTGGAAGGATATATCGAGAAATTAGGCTTCGACAGACCCTGGATCGTTGGATCCAGTTCGTTTCCTAAAGGTTATTTTATCCGTCAATACCGAATCGGGGTTCCTCGAAAAGGACTTAACTCGTGATCATTTTCTAGAGCGAATGGAGCAAGCTAGCTCTCCGGAGATCTCTTTCCAGACCGGACGGTTCACCGAATGATGTCGGTTCCAAGGAATTAATGCTCCTTGCGACGTGCAAATAGGTCATGCAAATGGTAAAGGAGTTAGTCCGGGGGAACGGAGTGGAACGGGTTCAGTGTTGAATGGCACTGTTTTAAGCGAAGGACCGGGATTTGCCGCGGTGAGGGGTTTTTTGGTAGAGAGCGCGTGGAGCAGTGAGATAACTGAAGTTTTTGGGTCGCTTTTTCTGGTCACGCGGTTCGTGCCTGCCGGGGCGCAGATCGATGATTTTCGCGGCCATCATTTCAATGGTATCGGAAATGGGGTCAGATATGGGGTCAGGCGTCAAAAGTGGAACGGGGACAATCCTGGGATTGGGGTCAGGCGTCAAAAGTGGAACGTTGACAATCCTAAGGGGGCTGTGAGGCCCTGGGGGTGGCGCGGAGCGTCAGGAGATGGGGAAGTGGGGTCAGGTGTCAAAAATCAATCTGCTTCGACAGATATTCAAGTTTTGACACCTGACGCCATTCCCTGACCCCATTCCAGAGCAATCAGAGCCTACCGCGCTCGCCGCCTGACCACGACCCGCGTCCATTCCGACTTGCCTCCGTTCACGTCGGCGGCCCGGATTTCGACCTTCGCACGCCGACCTTTTTTCAGCTTCAGGTCGAATCGCCAATGATTCGTTCCCTTCGCCGTCCGAAGTCGTCGCGATGGAAGCACTCGATACTTCACCACCCGGATGCGATGAAATCCCTCCGCCGTGCCGCGCACCCGCGCCCGACGCTTACGCGTGACGATCCGGCGACGTTCTTTGTTGAACGCCACCCGGGGAGCCGTCACCTCTTCGTCGTCAGCTTTGGGTCCCAGCGCGGCGGCCATGAAATCCGTCGTCACGTTTAACCTGCGAAGAAGCACCGTCGCGTCTGTGTTCGTCGCGTTGAGCAGAATACCAAAGACCTCGTCCGTGATACTTTCTGGCACTTCCTCAGCCACGGGCGCGGCGTCGGCGGTGGCGGGGTCGACCCAAAGCCGCGTCACGTCGGCGTCACCGCTCTCGGTGAACCCCAAAACAATCCGATACGGCTGACCGACGAGAAGCTGCATCGGCGACCACACCGGGGCGTCGGAGTTGTTATCTACGCCCGCACGAAACGCCCCCACACCTCCGGTCGTAAAAAAGGCCCGCCCCACGAAGCCGCCACCGTGGGCGTTATCCCCCGTAAAGCTGAACGGCAGAATCCAAGGTCTGCTTGGCGCGCGGGTCACGACAATGTTCGCCCCGAGGTAGATAGTTGTCCCTCGCCGCGCGGGAAATTCCAGCGTGACCTCCTCGGTCACTCCCTCGGACATCACGAGCGCGCCATCCGATACCAGCAGCGAAACGAGTCCCCCATCCGACTTCCACGCACCACCGACATCCGCCACCGAGCCCGCCAGGAATCCGTCTTGCGAAAAGTCATCTTCAACAATCTGCGATCCAGCCGTCCCCACCGTGAAGCTCAGCGCAGCGATCATATACCGTAAAACCATCAGCTCGACGGTCCGGCAACATCAGCCATGACGCAATACATTTTCCGGAAACCTTAAAGCGGAACTAAGAAGCAACCGGAAGCTTCTGAACAAACCGACCATCTCCATTTTATCCTGGCCGAATGAGCGAAACCCCGATCAGTAGCTTCGAAGCCAATAACCGCCTCTCATCTCTGCTCAATCGGGCGGAACGCGGCGAGCGCATTTGGGAGATGGGGTCAGGAGATGGGGTCAGGGAAATGGAAATGGGGTCAGGAAATGGGGTCAGGAAATGGGGTCAGAAATGGGGTCAGAAATTGGGTCAGGCGTCAAAAATCAATCTGCTTCGACAGATATTCAAGTTTTGACACCTGACCCGATTCCCTAACCCCATTGCCAAGATGACCTTCAAAAAATACCGCCGGTCATCCTAGTCCTCGAAAATCAACTCCCGCCGCTTAATCATTCCAATCTCGAACTCCTTGCCACTCTCGAATCCGAACACCCCCAGAATGAAATCTCAATTGCTTTTTGCACACTGACCCCATTTCCGAATCCGAACACCCCCAGAATGAAGTCTCAATTGCTTTTTGCACACTGACCCCATTTCCCCGCATTTCTCATTTCTGACCCCATTTCCGCCATTTCCGGGTTGAGGGTGATTCGATCCAAGTAGCTCATGACGGCTAGATAGTGGGTGAGCGCCATCGCTGACGAGCCAACTTATCGCGGGGATAGAGCCTCCTGCGGGCGGCATTTTAGTTGGTGACGGGAACGCGGGTGGGCCGCCTAATTCTGATATTCACGCGTCCTCGTCGGCGCGACAGCGATCTTGGAAAAGTTATTTTCAGCCGACAAACGTCCGATTCACAGCGTGAACGCGGACGCGGGGTGAGAGCGTTTTGAGATAGTCCTCGCTATCGAGCGGTCTGGCCCGACGGTGGGGACAGAAACCTTTTACTTTCCCTTTCTTTGTGTCTTGAACACAACCCCGCCGATTCCCGGCGGTGGCGCATGGCGGGGGCCCACCAAGGAGCCACCCATGAAAAATCGACCTCTCTCATTCTCCCTCGCCGCTCTCGGCCTGCTCGCAATTGCCGCCGCTCCGCCGGCCGTGGCGCAGAATTTCGAAACGAATCAGGACGCCGCTCTCGTCCTTGGACAGAGTTCGTTCAACGCCACCGCCCCCGCGACGCCGGCGTCGGTCACCTCGCAAAATCAGCCGCTCGGCGTGGCGGTGGACCCGACGACGGGCAAGGTCTTCGTCGCGGACTTCGGCAATCACCGCGTCTTGCGCTACGACAGTTCCCGGAGCCTCGCCAACGGTGATCCGGCGGAAATGGTGTTTGGACAGGCGAATTTCAGCGCGAACCTGAGCAATCGCGGCACGGCCAACCCGACCCCGAACACCCTTTCCGAACCCGTCGGGCTCTTCGTGGACGCCGTCGGCACGCTGTGGGTGGCGGATGGCGGTAACAACCGCGTGCTCGCCTTCGCCTCCTCCTCGACGCTGGCCCTGAACGCCAACGCCATCCGCGTGATCGGCCAGCCGAACTTCACTTCGAAAACGAATACGACGGCCAGCACCGGCCTCTTCAACCCTCTCGGCGTCTTCGTCAGCGCGGCGAACACCCTCTTCATCGCGGATTCGTTCAACAATCGCGTCCTCGGCTACCGGTCCATCTCGGCCACCGCCAGCAACGCCCCTGCGGCGAACTTCTTGATCGGGCAGGCGGCATTCGGCTCCGGTGGCGACGGCAACGGCGCCTCGCAAATGTTTACCCCAAGCTCGGCCTTCGTGGATGCCGACGACCGCCTCTGGGTCACCGACCGGGACAACCGTCGCGTGCTTCGATTCAATAACGCCGGGAGCCTCCCCGCGGCAAACGCCTCCGCCAACGGCGTGCTCGGCCAGCCGGGATTCAATGTCACGGTCCCGATCCAGACCACCGCAGCGGGGATGAGCTTTCCCTACGTCTCGATCATGGACGCCGACGGCACGCTCTACGTCTCGGACCTGAGCTTCAACCGCGTGACCATTTTCCCCAATGCCGCGACGGCACCCAACGGTGCCTCCGCCAGCAGCGTGCTTGGTCAGCCGAATTTCACGAACGTCTCCTCGTTCATCGCGGCGAATTCGCTCCCCGGCGCCGCGGGCCTGACCTTCGACCTCCAAGGCGATCTGTTCGTGGCGAACTTCAACGCCAACCGCACGACGCGCTTCACGAAGGCAGCGACACCCGCGCCGCCCACTCCAGAGCGCGCTTCACGTCCGGTCCTCAGCATTGACGGCAAAAAGAGGATGACCACCTCCCGGTTCAGATTTCGGCTCAAAGGCGAGGCTCGCGTGGCGGACGGCATCGTGAGGCGCGTGGAGGTCAAGCAGCGGGGCAAGCGCGGATTCCGGAAGGCCCGCGGCACCACTTCCTGGAGATTTGTTGCGAAGCGCCTCAAGCCCGGCAGGACCTACAAATTCATCGTCAGGGCGATCGGCACGAATGGCCTCTCCTCGAAGCGCTTGAAGCTCAAGGTGCGGGTCAAAACTCCTGCTCCCGAGCTTTGAGCAGCCGTCTCCGACGACCACCAGCCACCGAAACCCAATTCAACCCGCAATCAATCATATGAAAACCCATTCCAACTTCACGATCCTCGCCACGCTCGGCTTCCTCGCACTGGCCCCTCCCGCCCTCACCGCCGCGACGCTCCAGCTCGCCAACCCGCAGACCAACGGCTTTTTCGGCTCCTCGGTCAGCCAATCGGGCGACATCGGCCTCGTCGGAGCGTGGCCGCTTGGCACCTTCGGCCGGGGCGGCATCTTTCGAAGCATGAACACGGCCGCCGGCACGGTGACGCCGGACCTCACGCTCCTTCCCCCCAACTTCACGCCGGACAGCGGGTTTGGCCGCGCGGTCGCCCTCTCCGACACCACCGCCATCGTCTCGGATTATTCCGAAAACAACACCCGCGGAGTGATCCACCTCTACCGCAATCTCGGCTCGGGCTCGGCTCGTCGCCCCAAGTCGCGACCTTCGTCGCCAGCGACGCGGCGGACGGGGATTCTTTGGGCGCGGACGTCAGCCTGAGCGCGAGCATCGGCGTGGCCGGCGCGAGCGACGCGTCCCCCAAAGGCGCGGCCTACGTCTTCCGCGACCTCGACACCGCCTCCAGCCCGAACATCCCCCAGAACCTCAAGCTCATCCCCAACGATACGGCCCTGGCCAGCGGCTTTGGCAACGCGGTGAGCCTATCCGGCACGACCGCCGTCGTTGGCGGTGACGGGGCGGCTTACGTCTTCCGCAACCTCGGTGGTAACGCCTCCGGCACGGTCTCGCAGAACGCCATCCTCAGCTCTACCGATGCCCCGAACACCACTTTCGGTTGCGACGTGAGCATATCCGCCGGCCTTGTCCTCGTCGGAAACTTTCTCGGAAATGGCGGCTCCGGTGCGACCTACGTTTACCGCAACGTGAACACGGCGAACTTCACCATCACGCAGGATACCAGGCTCACCGTCTCCAACGGCGCGGCCGACGATCGCTTCGGCAACTCCGTGAGCGTGGCCGGCGTGGCCGGCCTCGTCGGGGCGCCCGGCGTCTCGGGCAATCGCGGCGCCGCCTACCTCTTCTTCGATCTCAAAAACGCCGGCGGGAACGTCACCCCGGACGTGACGATCACCCCCTCCGTCGCAGCGGCCAACGACTCCTTCGGCAATTCCGTGAGCCTGAGCAGCGGGAATTTTCTGATCGGGGCGCATCGCGCCAGCATTGGTGCCACCACCAACGCCGGCCAGGTCTACAGCGGCAGCGTGCGCTCCATCACCACGCTCGACACCGGCAGCACGAGCGAGACGATCGACGGAATCAGCTTCGACTTGAAGGGGGACTGGATCATCGGCGACTCGACCGATTTCAACTCCGTCACGCTCACGAGCGGCGACACGGCCGCGGTCGCCAACGGCTTGAACAACGCCGTTTACGTCGGCAAAAACGCCGGGTCGGACCACAACCAGCTCAACATCGAGGGCACTCTCTTCGCGAACCAGGTCTTCATCGGCTCGCCCGGCGGCAACACCGGCAATGAGCTGCGCATCGAAAACGGCGTCACCTTCGTCACGTCGCGCCTGCACCTCGCCCCCGGCGACACCCAGCTGGTCCTCTCGGGCAACCACGCGCCCTACTCTGCGCTCTCGACTTACTTGAAGCTGAACGAGGACGGGAACTTCTTCCTGCGGGTGTGGGATGGCAGCGCCTGGATCGACGTGACCACCGCGACCTCCCATCTCGTCACGGTCACCTACGACGCCGGCAGCAACTTCACCACGGTCAAGGCCTTCACCGCCAACCCAACGCCCACTCCCAACGCCACACCGACCCCGGCGCACATCGTCGACGCGACCCGCCCGAACCTGCGGATTCGCGGACGCAAGACGATCGAGACATTGCGCAAGCGGGTCGTCATCCGCGGTCGGGTGAGCGATGACTCCTCCGGCGTCCGCAAGATCAAAGTGAATGGGGCCTCCGTCGCCAAGTCGAAGGTCAAACGTAACGAGACGTTCAAGGTCGTCCTGCGCATTCAACGAGATCGTGGCCGCGTCGTCGTCAGACTACGAGCAATCGACAACGCGGGCAACCGCTCGAAAGTCTCACGTTTCCGCATCGTCCGTCGATAGCACCCAAATCAAAGGGGGCAGCAACGGTCTTAGGCATTAAGGGAAAAAGAATGGGGTCAAAAATGGGGTCAGGCGTCAAAAGTGGAACATTGACATTCCTATCGGGGCTGTGAAGCTTCTGGGGGTGGCGCGGAGCATCAGGATTGAGTATGAGGGGGCGTTTTATCACGTGATGGCGCGTGGTAATCGGCGGGGACTGGTTTTCGAGGATGGGCAGGATTGCGAATTGTTTTTGGCGGCGCTGGGAGAGGCGTGTGGGATGACGGGGTGGAGGATCCACGCGTGGGTTCTAATGGGGAATCACTACCATTTGATGGTCGAGACCCCGGAGGGGAATCTGGTGACTGGAATGAAGTGGCTGCAGAATACGGTGACGCGGCGGCTGAACGTGCGTCATGGTCAGTGGGGCCGGGTGTTTGGGGATCGTTACAAGGCGGTGTTGGTGGAGGGAGGCGAGCGGTATTACTACGAGACGCTGGTGGATTACCTCCATCTCAATCCGGTGCGAGCGGGGTTGGTGAGTCCGGCGGCGGGGCAGAGTGTTCTGGACTATCCCTGGAGCAGCCTGATCCGAGGTTATGCGGTGGAGCCGGGGAGTCGGGCGAATTGGCTGGCGGCAGCGAGTGGGCTGGCTGTGTTTGGGTTTGAAGACACGGTGGCAGGGAGGAGGGCGATGGTGGAGCGGACGGAGCGACGGGCGGTGAGCGAGGAGGGAGCGGGCGCCGGGGTGCCGTTACTAGCGGGGGAGGTGGATGCGCGGTGCAGTCATCTGCAGAGGGGATGGTATTGGGGGAGGCAGGAGTTCGCGGAGCGGGCGCGGGAGTTGGTGGAAATGGAGGAGCCGAGGTCGCGAACTTATCGATCGTCGACGGAGTATCGGAGTCATAGCATGGACCAAGCCGAATGCTTGTTGCGGGAGGGACTCACCGTGGCGGGATTCGGCCCGGATGGCGTAACGGGACTTCCCGGGAATGATCCGAGGAAGGTGGCGCTGGCGGAGCTGCTGTGGAGGCGGACGGTGGTCTCGCAGGGTTGGCTGGCGGAGCGGTTGGGGATGAGGAGCGCGGCCAATGTGTCGCAGATCCTGAGGAAGGTGGATCGGGATGGTCTTCGGGAGCGAATCCCCGAGGGGCTGCGGGAGTTTGTCGAGAATCATGGGGGAATACCATTCAATATTTGACGCCTGACCCCATGTTTGACCCCATGTTTGCAACCACGTTTGGCCTCCTATTCTAGCTCATTACACCCTCTGAACACCTGTCCGGTTTTGCTCCGTCGCCGACAGCGCTCCCCTTTTTCCCTGACTTCGTGGCGGGGGGTGGGTAGACCCATCGCATGGCAGAAAAATCCCCTTTGACCGGGCACGACCGGCCCGGCGACGCTTGCACGATCGTCATCTTTGGCGCTTCTGGCGACCTGACCAAGCGCAAGCTGATGCCCGCGCTCTATAACTTGAAGGCACTGTGCCTCATGCCAGAAAAATACTCGGTCATCGGGTGTGCGTCTACGCCGGGTGACGACGAATCGATCCGGGCGAAAGCGACGCAGGACATCAAGGAATTTGCCACGCGCGACTTCGACGAAGCGATCTGGGGGGATTTCGCGAAGCGACTTTATTACGTGCCGGGAGATTTCAACGACGCGAAGACGTTCGAGACGCTGAAGACTCGGATCGACGACGCGCAGAAGGAATGGGAGATCCCGGGAAATGTGCTGTTCTATCTCGCGATCTCGCCGAGTTTTTTTGCGAAGGTCGTCGAGCAGCTCGCGGCGGTGGGTCTGACCAAGGAGCAGGATGGCGCGTGGCGGCGGGTGATCGTCGAGAAGCCGTTTGGCCACGATCTGGACAGCGCGCGCGCGTTGAACAAGGAGTTGACCAAGACGCTCGATGAATCACAGATCTTCCGGATCGATCACTACCTCGGCAAGGAGACCGTGCAGAACATCATGGTCTTCCGGTTTGGAAATTCCATCTTCGAGCCGGTGTGGAATCGGCGCTACATCGAGTACGTGCAGATCACTGTCGCAGAGGAACTCGGCGTGGAAATGCGCGGGGGCTACTACGATCACTCGGGGGTGTTGCGCGACATGGTGCAGAATCACATCCTGTCCGTGCTCTCGCTGATTGCGATGGAGCCCCCGAGTTCGGTGAGCGGCGACGCGGTGCGGAACGAGAAGGTGAAGGTGCTCGAGGCGATCCGTCCGATGGACCCGCAGGAGGTGATCGAGAACACGGTCCGTGGCCAATACGACGCGGGGAAAATCGACGGCCAGGACGTGGCGGCTTACCGCACCGAGCCGGACGTGAATCCGGAGTCGCACACCGAGACTTTTGTGGCGATGAAGCTCGAAGTGGAGAATTGGCGATGGGCCGAGGTGCCGTTTTACGTGCGTTCGGGGAAGCGGCTTGCGACGCACGCGACCGAAGTGGTGATTGGATTCCGTCGCGCGCCATTGCTGCTCTTTGGAGCGGAGGTCGAACAGCAGATTCCGCCCAACCGGCTCGTCATGCACATCCAGCCGGAGGAGGGGATCACCCTCGACATCCACGCGAAGCGCCCGGGGCCAAAGATCAAAATCTCGAACGTGCCGCTGAACTTCAATTACAACGAATTCGGCGACGAGATGGCGGCGACTGGTTACGAGACGCTGCTCTACGATTGCATGATTGGTGAGACCACGCTGTTCCATCGCTATGATTCGGTGGACGCTTCTTGGCAGATCGTGAATCCCATCCTCGACGTCTGGAAGGCCCTGCCGCCTCGCCATTTTCCCAATTACAAATCCGGCACCTGGGGTCCGCCCGAGTCGGACGAACTCGTCGAGCGCGACGGTCACGCTTGGCACCACTACCCGCAGGCGGAGGATTGATCGGTGGGGGGCAAAGGAACTCTGTTGTTGGCGGGAGACGTCGGTGGGACGAAGGCGAATCTAGCGCTCTTCGAGCAAAGCAAAGATGGCGACCTCGTGCTCGTCCGGAGCAAGCGATACCCGAGCGCCGACTTCGCAGGACTCAACGAGATCGTCGCGAAGTTTCTGGCGAAAACGAATGACCGCGTGCTGGGAGCTTGCTTCGGGGTGCCGGGAGTGGTGCGCAATCACCGCGCCCAGCCCACGAATCTGAAGTGGGAGATCGACGGCGCGTCTTTGGCGGCTGACCTCAAGACGAACCACGTGATCCTACTCAACGACCTGGCCGCCAACGCGGCGGGGATCGCGGAGTTGGCCGACGATCACTTCGAGAGCTTGCAGCAAGGGCTAGCGGCGCCCGTCGGCAATCGTTGCATCATCTCACCAGGCACTGGACTCGGGGAAGCGGGACTCTTCTGGGATGGCGCGCGGCACCGGCCGTGGGCATCGGAGGGTGGCCACGGGGACTTTGCCCCGCGGTCGGATCTGGAGGTCGAATTATTATCTTATCTACAGAGCCGCTTCGGTCACGTGAGCATCGAGCGAGTGGCGTCGGGCCAGGGCATTCCAAATATCTACGCGTTTCTGCGGGATTCTGGACACGGGAAAGAACGGCCGGAGGTCCTGGAAGCTTTCAAAAAAGGGGACCCCGGGCAGGTCATCGCGAAGGCGGCGGAGTCGGGTAGTTGCAAGATGTGCGCGCAGACCGTCGAGATCTTCGCCCACACGCTGGCGAACGAAGCGGCAAATCTCGCCTTAAAAACGATGGCGACCGGCGGCGTCTACTTCGGCGGAGGAGTCCCGGTGAAGCTGCTGTGGAAGCTACGCAATCCAGCGTTTATCGCCGACTTCAACGCGAAGGGGCGGCTCGAGTCGTTGATGGAATCCATGCCGGTGAAGGTGATCCTCAACGACGATGCTGCGCTGCTTGGCGCGGCGCGGATCGCGGCGGATTCGCTGGTCGACTGACACGGATCGCAGGACGGACAGACGGAAGAGGGAGCTACCCCGGCGACGACCTCCGAGCGCGAAGGCGGTCGACGTGCTAGCTCCTACGGATCGTTCGGGACGCCGTCTTTCTAGATCTTGTTGCTGGACGCGGGGCCGATCACCGCTCCCAAACTTCAAGATGTTCGTCCGAAAGTTTGGTTATCCTCCCTTTGAATTTCTGGGGCCTTCGGTGACTTGCTCTGGTCGGTTCGGCGTTTGCAAGTTGCGGCTTCCCCAGATAATGCTGCTCGAATGAAGACTGCTTTTTACTTCGTGGCTAGTGTTGTGGCTTTGGCGTTTTTAACGGGTTGCTGCTGCACTTATTAATGGCGCTCGGCCAATGACCGCTCTCTCCCCCGAGTTGGTCGCGATCTTTTCATCGCCGGGTCATCCGTTTTCCGGTCGTGACGGAAGCGGACCGCCCGGGGAGCATCCGGTTGTCGTGGTGGACGCGTCTTGTGTTTTGCGGGCGAATTCGAGGCTGCGGTGAGTTGCGCGAGGGTGGTGGCGCGGGAGTCTGAAGTCTCCGGGTGCTTATCCGTGGACTCGTTTTGTCGAGGATTGGGGAACCGAGCGCTATCCGGTGGATTGGATGCGGCGTCGGGGGGGCGGAAGTGAGTCGGGATTCACGGTGGGTCGCTTGGGGGCTGTTGGCGCCCGCTTTGTTATTGGTCGCCGTTGTCGCCGTGTATCCGGTCTTGCGGACGGTCACGCTGAGCTTTTTTTCGCAGAATCTAGGAACGGAGCTGCGGCCCGTCTTTGCGGGTTTGCTGAATTACGAACGGCTCTGGTCGGATGCGCATTTTTGGGAGACGGTCGGGCGGACGTTGATCTTCACGGGCTTGGCGGTCGGAGCGGAGTTGGTGCTCGGGATCGCCGTGGCGGTCGCAGTGCATCATTCGCCCTTTGGTCGGGGACTAGCGCGGACGGCGGCGCTGGTGCCGTGGGTGTTGCCGACTTCGGCGCTGGCTCTGGGCTGGATCTGGATCTTCAACGACCAATTTGGGGTCGTGAACGATCTGCTTCGCGGGGTGGGAATGATCGATGGACCGGTGGTGTGGCTCGGGCGTCCAGACACGGCTTTCGCTGCGCTGGTATTGGCAGATGTATGGAAGACGACTCCGTTCATCGCGATCTTGGTGTTGGCGGGTCTGCAGACGATTCCGACGCAGCTCTACGAGGCGGCGGCCATCGATGGGGCGGGGCGGGTGGGGCAGTTTTTCCGGATCACGCTGCCGTTGCTGCGACCGACGATCTTCGTGGCGGTGTTGTTTCGGGCGCTGCAGTCGTTTGGGATCTTCGATCTGGTCTACGTGATGACTGGGGGCGGGCCGGGTGGGGCCACGGAGACGGTAGCGGTCTACACGTATCGGAATTTCATGCGGTACCTGGACTTTGGGTACGGGTCGGCGTTGTTGGTTGTCGGGGCCGGGGTGATGGCGGTGATGACGGTGGGGATCTGGTTTGTTTTTGGGAGGGAGCGGGGGTGAGTGACGCTTCGCGTTTGGGAACAAAGCCGAGGCGGGGGCGCCTCGGCTCACACGCGGTGAGGCGACTGCTCTCGGGGCTGCTGCTCCTGGTCCTACTCATCTGGTGTTTGGGACCTTTGTGGTGGCAGTTTGTGACCGCCGTTAAAACGAATGCGGAGATCACGGCTTTGCCGGTGACTTACTTTCCGCAGGATTGGACGTTTGAGCATTTCGCCGATCTTTTTGCTCGGCGACCGTTTGCGCGGTTTCTGTGGAATAGTTTTTTCATCAGCGCCTGCGCGACGGTGTTGTGTCTCGTGGTGAGCGTGCCGGCGGCATACTCGTTTGCGCGTCTGAGGCCGCGGGGCGGTCCGGTGATCGTGGGGTTGCTCATCGCGATTTCGTTTTTTCCGATGATCGCGTTTTTTTTCCCGCTGTATGAGGTGATGCGGTGGGCGGGGCTGACGAATCATCCGCTTTCGCTGATCATTCCTTACGCGGCGTTCAATTTGCCCATTGGGATTCTGTTTTTGACGGCGTTCTTCCGGACGATTCCGAAGGAGATCGACGAGGCGGGAGTGATGGATGGGCTGGGTAAGGTGCGGACGCTGTGGTACCTCATTCTCCCGCTTTCAGCTCCCGGGTTGGTGACTTCGGGGCTGCTCGTCTTCATCGCGTCGTGGAACGAATTTCTCCTGGCGCTGACGTTTCTTCCGCGAGCGGAGGCGCAGACCGTGACGGTGGCCATCGCCGGGCTGAGTGGAGGGAGTCTTTTTGAGTTGCCGTGGGGATTGATCGGCGCGGCGATCGTGGTGAGCGTGACTCCGTTGCTGATACTGATCGCGTTTTTCCAGCGAAGGATCGTCGAGGGACTGACGACCGGGACGACCGCCAACTGATCAGTTGGCGGGGATGAGATCCTCGATCAGCTTCTGGTCGCCGGGGGCGTTGTGATTCCAGTAGTCGAGGCGGGTGGTGCCGGTGAGGGTGAGGCTGCTCCCGTCGGCACGAGTCCAGGATTGGAGGATGTAAGGGGAAGCGGCCGCGAAGACGAGGGTGTCGGTGTTGCCCGCGCGTTGGACGGTGACCGTCCTGGTATCGCGATCCTCAGAGATCGTGAAGGTGGCGTCCGTGGCCTCGAGGGCGTCGGCTTTGCTGTTGATAACTGAGCCGATGAGGGGGGCGGTGAAGGTCTTGACGTTGTCCCAATCGAGGAGCCGGAGTTTGAGGGGCAGTTCGTCGTAGAAGAGTGTGGCGGGTGGGAGGTCGACGGCGCGGCGGACATGGTCCATGCCCTCCCAATAGGTGAGGGCTTGGTAGTCGAGGGATTTGCCGTTGATCCTCCCTTCCTTGTAGCTGTTGCCGCAGCTGTCGATGCTGGCGAGGGAGAATTTTTCGAGTTCGCCCGTCCCGGCGTTCCAGAAGCTGGAGTGCATCTGGTCGTAGCGATAGACGCCGGTGGGAACGCGAATGATCTGGTTGAGTTTGATGACCGGATAGGCGCCCGGTGTTTTCCAGTCGTTGGCCTTGACCTTGTCGTTGGGAAGGAAGTTCTCGCGGACGAGGATGTGCCGGACTTCCGTCTCGCGGGGGACGCCGTAGCGGACTTCGACGGCGTCGTAGAAGCTGTATTCGGCCTTGGCGTCTCCCCAAAGGGTTTCGTCCTGCAGGAGATCCGGGGTGAAGGGGGAGGCGGCCTGGGTGTTCGGCAGGAGGGTGGCTGCGAGGAAGGCGAGGAGGCTGGCAGTCGTTCGGAGCATTCGCTTCCCTACCACTGAATCACCGAACTCGCAAAGGTGAGGCCTCCGCCGAAGACCACGAGGAGGATGTAGTCGCCGACCTCGAAGCGCCCGGAGCGATTCGCTTCGTCGAGGGCGATGGCCACGGCGGCAGCGGACGTGTTGCCGTAGCGGTCGAGGTTGACCATGAACTTCTCGATGGGAATCTTCATCCGGTCGGAGAGAGCTTCGATGATGCGCATGTTCGCCTGGTGGGGGATGATGCAGGTGAGGTCGTCGATGGTGAGGTCGGCGGCTTCGAGCGCCTGTTTCGCGGAGTGGCCCATCGAGAGGACGGCTTGTTTGAAGGTCTCGCGACCGTTCATGTGGAGCGTGTTGAGGCGGGAGTCGACGTTTTCGCTCGTCACGGGGACGGCGCAGCCACCACCGGGCATGTGGAGGATATCTCCATGATTTCCGTCGCTCCCCATGTAGGTGGTAATGACGCCGTGCGAGCCAGCCCGGTAGCGCAAGATGGCGGCTCCGGCGCCGTCTCCGAAAAGGACGCAGGTATTGCGATCTTCCCAATTCATGATCGAAGACAGCTTATCCGCTCCGATCACCAGAATGGTTTCGTAGGTGTGGTTCGCAATGAATTGTTGAGCGATCTCGACGCCGTAGAGGAATCCAGAGCAGGCGGCGGAAACGTCGAAGCAAGCGGCCTCCTTCGCCCCGAGGTGGCGTTGGACGTGGCAGGCGGTCGATGGGAAGAAAGTGTCGGGGGTGACGGTTGCGACGATGATGAGGTCGATCTCGTCGGCGGTGATGCCGGCTTGCCCCATGGCTCGCTCTGCGGCTTTTGCGGCCAGGTGACTCGTGTGTTCGCCTTCGGCGGCGATTCGGCGCTCCTTGATCCCGGTGCGGGAGGTGATCCATTCGTCGTTGGTGTCGACAAGTTTCTCGAGTTCGGCGTTGGTGAGGATGCGCTCGGGGACGTAACTGCCGGTGCCGATGATGGAGACCGTTCTATTGGGCTGCTGAGTCCGGGTCCGAGGAGATTTTTTCATTAAACTCTTTAATGGCCTCGATGATGCGAGGGTTGACCTTGCGATCAACGAACTCACACCCTACCCGGATCGCGTTTTTGATAGCAAGGGCAGTGCTGGATCCGTGGGCGATGATGGCGACGCCGTTCACGCCCACGAGCGGGCTGCCGCCGTAGGTCTCGTAGTTCGTCTTGTCGCGGATGGCCATGAACGCGTCTTTTGCGAGGACGGCCCCAAGCTTGCGCTTCGGGCTGGCCATCAGTTCGTGCTTGAGCCAACGGAAGACCGCCGAAGCTGTGGCCTCGCAGGTTTTCAAAACGACGTTGCCGGTAAAGCCGTCGCAGAGCACCACTTCGACCGGGTTCTGGAAGAGGTCGTGACCTTCGACGTTGCCGCGAAAATTGAGCGAGCTTTTGCGAAGAAGCTTGAAGATCTCCTTGGTGAATTCGCTGCCCTTGGCGTCTTCGCTGCCGATGGACATGAGGCCGACGGAGGGATTTTCGAAGCCGAGGACGTGTTTGGAAAGAACGGTGCCCATGATGGCGTATTGCAGCATGTGAATCGGACGTGCGTCGACGTTCGCCCCGGCGTCGATGAGGATGCAGACGTTGGATTCGGTAGGTAGGTAAGAGCCAATCCCCGGGCGCTCGACGCCTTCGAGAGTGCGGAGCTTGATGGTGGTGGCAGCGACCATCGCGCCGGTATTGCCGGCGGAGACAACGGCGTCGGCCTCGCCGGATTTGACGAGGTCGACGGCGCGGGAGAGGGAGCTGTCCTTCTTTCGGCGGACGGCTTCGACGGGGTGGTCCGACATCTCCACCACCTGAGTCGTGTGAACAATCTTCAGACGGGGGTCGGTGCAGCCGGCCCGGGTGATCTCGGCGCGGAGGGCGGTCTCGTCGCCGGTGAGAAAGAGGCTCTCGAGCTTCGGGAACTCGCGGAGGGCCAAGACGGCACCTTCGACGGTGTTGCGCGGGGCGTGGTCGCCGCCCATGGCGTCGAGGGCGACTTTCATTGCGCGGTGGTCAATGCTCGGGGAAATGGCGCTTCGCGCTTGGGGTGGGACGGCGATGAAAAATCGCCGCTCCTTGAGCGGACCGGCTGCCGCTGGGGCGAGTGCCGGTCACTTCGGCGGCTGGACGCCGCCGCTCCTCGGATTACAAGGCGTCGATGGTGAGGACCTGGCGTCCCTTGTAGTAACCGCAGGCCGGACAGGCGATGTGGGAAAGGACGGGGGCCGCGCACTGGGTGCACTTGCTCAGCTGCGGGGCGTGCCAGCGGTTCGCTGCCTTGCGGCTGCGGAGCTTCATTTTGGAGACTTTGCGTTTCGGAACTGCCATGGGATCGGGCTTGGTGGGCCGGGTTGATTATCGATTTGATTTGAGTTGGTCAAGCACGTTCCAAGCGTCGGACCGGTCGACCGGCTCATCGGCGAGCGGAGCCTGCGGTGCGGTGCGGAAGGACGCGGAACATTCGCGGTTTCCATTGACGTCGCATCGGGGATGCGACGGCAAGAGGAGGAGAATATCCTCCCGGAGTTCGTCGGTCAAGTCCACGAGTTCGCGCCCGTCGGCTTCCTTGTGAAGCGCTAGATCGGGGATCTCGAGGCTGGTGGAGAACGCTTCGAGGCACTTGACGCAGGTGGAGTCGAGATCGATGGCGGCGTAGCCCAGACCGTAGATGTCGCCGCCCGAAAGGCTGACTTCGACGGAAAATCGGATCGGAGATGTGGCGGTCCATTCCGTCAGTTCGAGATTGAGAATGGCGGGATCGAGGTCGCCGGAGACTTGGGTGGAACCCTCGCGGGGGATCTGGCCTCGGTGGGCGGTGATGCGGGTCATCATTGTCTTAAGAATCGGGATTGGAGCGTTTTGGCAACTGCGGCTGGAACAAAAGCGGAGACGTCGCCACCGAGCCGCGCGACTTCTTTAACGATGCGGGAGCTGATGAAGGTGCAATCTTCCTTGGGCGTGAGAAAAACGGTCTCGAGGCGTGCGTCGAGGCGGCGGTTCATGAGCGCCATTTGGAACTCGAATTCGAAATCGGAAACGGCGCGTAGTCCGCGGATCACGGTGAAGGTGCCTTCGCGTTGCGCGAGGTTGATGAGAAGATCGTCAAAGGGCAGGACCGTGACGTTCGCGCCGGACGGAACGGAATCGCGGATCATGTCTGCACGTTCTCCGACGCTGAAGAGGGGAGATTTCAAATCACTGGCCGCAACCGCAACGATGAGATGGTCGAACATCGCGAGCGCCCGCTCGATGATGTCGAGGTGCCCGAAGGTGATCGGGTCGAAACTGCCGGGGTAGATGGCTCGGTCGACACTCATCGCGGTATGCGTAGCAGATGGTGCGGGCTTTTGGAATTTGGATTTTTTGGATCGATCAGTCAGATGAAGGCAGGCGTGCGCCGATCACGTGCGATGATCCCGCTGGGAAGACGAGACGAGAGACTACTCCCACTCGATGGTCGCGGGCGGCTTGCTCGATATGTCGTAGCAGACCCGGTTGACGCCGTTCACTTCGTTGATGACCCGGGTCGAGATCTTGCCCAGTAGCTCGTAGGGGAGGCGCACCCAGTTCGCGGTCATACCGTCTTGGCTGTCCACAACTCGAAGGGCGATGGTGTAGTCGTAGGTGCGCTCGTCGCCCATGACGCCCACGCTGCGAACTGGGAGGAGGACGGCGAAGGATTGCCAGACTTTGCCGTACCATCCGGAGGCCTTCATTTCTTCGAGGACGACGGTGTCGGCCTCGCGGACGATACGCAGGCGCTCCGGGGTGATCTCGCCGAGGATGCGGACAGCGAGACCCGGGCCGGGAAAGGGTTGGCGAGCCACGAGTGACTCGGGGAGGCCGAGTTCGCGACCGACCTGGCGGACCTCGTCCTTGAAGAGCTGCCGCAGCGGCTCGACGAGCTGAAATCTCATGCGCTCGGGGAGGCCGCCGACGTTGTGGTGGGATTTGATGAGGGCGGCGGGGTTGCCGGCGATGGCGACGGACTCGATCACGTCCGGGTAGAGGGTGCCTTGGCCGAGAAATTTATAGCCGTGTTTGCCTTTGACGCTCTTCTTCAGATCCCGGGCGGCTTGCTCGAAGACCTTGATAAATTCGTTGCCGATCACCTTGCGTTTGCGCTCGGGGTCGGTCACGCCCTTGAGTTTCGCGAGGAAGCGCTTGGAAGCGTCGATGACCTCCAGGTTCATCTTGAAATGGCCGGCGAAGAGCTTCTTCACCGCCTCGGTCTCCTTCGCGCGAACTAGGCCGTTGTCGACGAAGATGCAGGTGAGCTGGTCGCCAATGGCTTGGTGCAGAAGAGCCGCAGCCACGGATGAGTCGACGCCGCCGCTGAGGCCGAGGATGACGCGGTCGGGACCGACCTGGGCGCGGATCTGTTCGCAGGTCGTCTCGATGAAGGACCCCATCGTCCAATCCGCTGGGCAACCGCAGACGCGGTGGACGAAGTTGGCAACGATCTCTTTGCCGCGCGGTGTGTGCACGACTTCGGGATGAAATTGGAGGCCGAAGATCTTGCGTTTGGTGTCTCCGATCACGGCGTGCGGGGAATTTTCCGTGCGACCGAGGGGCTTGAAGCCGGTGGGTAGCGTGGTCAAGCGGTCGCCGTGGGAATTCCAGACTTCGAGCTCGCGTGGGAGGTCGGCGAAGAGCCTGGTCTGGGATTTGACGCGAAGGGTGCCAGGTCCGTATTCGCGGTGGGTGGAACGCTCGACTTTCCCGCCGAGGTGGTGGGCGATGAGCTGCATGCCGTAGCAAATGCCCAGGACGGGAAGGCCGAGATCGAAGATCTTTTGATCGATTTTAGGCGCGTTCTTCGCGTAGACGCTGGCGGGGCCGCCCGAGAGGATGATGCCCTTGGCACCGAGTTTGGCGATGGTCGCAGCCTTGGTGTCGTGGGGGAGGATCTCGGAGTAGACCGAGCACTCGCGGACCCGGCGGGCGATGACTTGGGTGTATTGTGACCCGAAATCTAGGATGACGATCCCGCTCACGCGGGGTGCGGGAGGGGAAGGGTGCGTTCGGTCGGACACGAGTCGCTAGTTGTACTCGTTGCCGAAGCTATCGTTCGTCGGGTCGTTCGGCACGATTTGTCCGCGGCCTTGGATGCCTTCCTGAAATTGATCGCCGACGTCATCCGTGGTGGTCTCGGCAAACGTGCAGCCGGCAAGGAAGACTGCGGTCGAGACCGCGCAGAGAATGAACGCAATTTTCACTTCGGTAGGATAGTAGACTCGGACTCGATGGCAATGCTGATTCCCGCCGAAACCTTGTTGCAAGCTTACCGGAGCGGCATTTTTCCGATGGCGATGGGCCCGGGTGACATCCGATGGTTTGCGCCAGATCCGAGGGGAATCCTACCGTTGGACGGCTTCCGGGTGCCGCATGGTGCCCGCAAGACTCTGCGCGATCCAGCCTGGGAGGTGAGGATCGATACGCAATTTGAAGCGGTCATGCGAGCGTGCGGTGAGCGGGACGAGACCTGGATCGACGAGGTGATTATCGCGAGTTACGGGCGGCTCTTTGCGATGGGGCGCGCGCATTCGGTCGAAGTGTGGCGCGACGGGGCGCTGGCGGGGGGGCTTTACGGGGTGGCGATCGGCGGAGTGTTCTTCGGGGAATCGATGTTTTCGCGATTGGCCGGGGCGTCGAAAGTCGGCTTGGCAGCGCTGGTGAGGATCTTGCAGGCGGGAGCGTTTGAATTGCTGGACATCCAATGGACGACTCCTCACCTCGTCGGCTTTGGGGCGGTCGAGATCCCGCGCGAGGAGTACGAGCGGAGACTAGCCGCCGGGGTGGTTCGGCGCTCGGCGTTTCGATGGCCGGTCGATTGAGGGGAGGAGCGATTTGCTCGGGCTGGTCAGGTTGGAAGAGAGATCGGCGTGGTGGTGACCACTTCTTGGCGGGGTTGGCCTATGGGCTTTACGCAAGGCGAACTTCGCCGCAGGGTTGGGGGTATGGACTCAGGCGTGGATTTCGATCAACTTGATATGATTGCGGACGGCTTCACCGAAGACTTTGTCGAGATCTACCGCGACTTTGAGCAGGATCTGCCGCGGATCTTGGGAGAGGTGCAAACGGGCATCGACACGGGCAACGCCGATGCCACCTCTCGGGCGGCGCATCAGGCCAAGGGAAGTGCGGCGAACTTCGGATTCGTCGGGTTTACGGCGCTGATGGCTGAACTAGAGAACAATGCCCGCGATGGTTCTTTGAACAATGCTGGAGACCTCCTGGACCGCGCTCGAGTCATCTTTGGTCAATCCGTAGCGCTGGTGAAAGCCGAGCGTGGGATGTAGGGGAGGGTAGCTAAGCAAGTCGGAAGCTCGGTAGGTCAAAGGTCGGGTTGGAATCGCTGGTGCGAATTTTGTTGGACACCGGATTACCAGAGATAGCGGTCGCGATTGCCGTCGCGATCCAGAAATAGACCCGTGTCTCCCAGGGTCAGCTCGGCGATTGTCTTGAAGAGGGAAGCGGCGGACTCTTCGGGCGTGAGTTGGGCGTTTTCTCCACCCATCTCGGTCTTCACCCAGCCGGGACTGATCGGGGTGACGGTGATCCCTTCTGGCTTCAGTTCCGCCGCCATGGCACGGGTGAGCATATTGAGTGCAGCCTTGGACACTGCGTAGGGGTAATAAGCGTGATCTTCTTTTTCTCCGATGGAGGCCGCGCCGGAGGAGACGTTGACGACCCGAGGGTTCGTGGCGCGACGGAGGTGTGGGAGGAAACAGCGGGTGACCCGAACAACGCCAGCGACGTTGGTCTCGACGGCCTCGGCGAACCAGGCTGGGTCGAGAGTCTCGAGTGTCTCGGTTCCTTCGCCAGGAAAGATCGCGGCGTTGTTCACGAGGACATCGAGCGGGCTTTCGCCGAGAGTGGCGGCGGCGCGGGCGATGGTGGCTGGGTTGGTCACGTCGATCTCGACGGGGTGAAGGTTGGGGTGCTGGGCTGCGGCCGTGGTGAGGGAGGGAGCCTCGGGGTGTCGGGCGGCGGCGTGGACCGTCCAATCGGCGCGGGCAAAGGCGAGAGCAAGAGCGTGACCGATGCCGCGGTTGGCGCCGGTGATGAGGATGCTGGGCATGGCGGGAGGGAGGGGCTGTTGGTGCGGTGGTGAGCTTTGCGGCTCGGCGGGGTGCCGGGCTGGAAGCCCGACACGGCAGGCTGGAAGCCTGCGCTCCCCGGGGTGCTACTCGAAGATCTTAGCGGTATCGGGGATGGTGAAGTCGACGCTTTCGGGGCCGAGGAATTTCGTGTTGGAGACTTCGGCGGTTCGGATGACCTCCCCGATGGTGTCGCCTTCGACTTCATAAGTGAGATGGGAGGTCGGCAGGAGGATGCCATCGACTTCGTGGAGTCCCTCGTGGGTGAGAAACTTCTCCGGCCCCGGTCCGTCGGGTGCGACGACGGGACTGGTGACGATGTAGCGGACGCCCCGGAGTAGCTTGGTCTCGGGATCGATCAGAGCGATGTAATAATCATCGGGCGAGTCGCCCGTGCCGGAGTCGTAGGTGACTTTGACCTGCCGGTAACTTTCACCCGCAAAGTCGATGTCGGCGAGTAGCTCGAAATTCGTTCCGGGGTCGGCAAGAACGAAAGGAAGTCCGACGAAGTAATAGGGCGTGAGCGCCCAGAAGGAAGGGGGCGGCGTGAACTCGGCGTCGGCGGGGTTGATCCACGCCTTGCCGTCGTTCCAACCGAACGACACGCCGGGCTTGGAAGGCACGGTGTGGACGGCTTTTGACGACCAAGGGTCGATGGTCTGCTCGGTGTCGACGACGGCGTCGGGTCCTTTGTCATCGAGGCGGTAGACCCACCGGAAATGAAGTGGGCCGTTGCTGAACCAGCGCTCGAGACCGCCGTGGGCGTCAACCGAATCGAGGATGAGCTGGCCACCCTCGGATTGCGCGAGGCGCGTGCTCGATTCGGTGACTCGGGCCTCGATGTCGGCGGCGGTCTGGGCGGCGAGCGGGAGGGCGGCGGCAAGCAAGAGAGTGGTGAGCAATTTCATATCAAGCCATGGCTTCGTCGCCGAGGCGGGCGTAGGGTTGGAGGTAGTTCTGAACGTAGTCGGCGATGGCGCGTTCGAGCGAGGTGGTCTCCGCGTCGTAGCCGGTGGCGCGGATTTTGCCAATGTCGGCGCAGGTGTAGTATTGATACTGGTCACGGATCGATTCCGGCATGTCGATGAAGTCGATGGCGGGTTCGCGGTCAAGGGCTTTGAAGAGGGCGCGAGCGAGGTCCAGCCAGGTGCGGGCCACGCCAGATCCGACGTTATACAGGCCCCCAGCCTCCTCGTTGTCCGCGAGGTGCAGGGTCATCGCGACGGCGTCTTTCACGTAGACGAAGTCGCGCATCTGCTCGCCATCGGCGTAGTCCTCGCGGTGGCTTCGAAACAGGCGGATGCGACCGCTCTCCTGGATCTGGTCGTAGGCCTTGCAAACGAGGCTGCGCATATCGCCTTTGTGGTATTCGTTCGGGCCGTAGACGTTGAAATATTTAACCCCGACGATCTCATCGAGGTATCCGCGCCGCTGGGCGTGGAGGTCGAAGAGCTGCTTCGAATAGCCGTACAGATTGAGCGGTCGCAGGCGGTGGAGTTCGTCACTCGCGTCGTCCATGCCCCGTGCACCGTCGCCGTAGGTCGCGGCGGACGAGGCGTAGACGAAACGCGCACCGCGAGCCAGCGCCCACTCGGCCAGCGTTTGCGTGTAGCGGTAATTATTGGCTATAAGGTAATTGCCATCGGTCTCCGTGGTAGCCGAGCAAGCGCCCAGGTGAAAGACCTGGTCGATGTGCCCGAAGGCGTCGGGATCGGCCTCGATGCGGGCGAGAAATTCGTCGGCTTGGAGGTAATCGTCGAAGCGCAGCGGCGAGAGGTTACGCCATTTGTCGTCGTGACCGAGGACGTCGGTCAAGAGGATGTCGTCGTGACCTTTGGCATTGAGCGCATGGACGATGGCGCTGCCGATAAAGCCAGCGGCGCCCGTGACCAGAATGCGCGGTTGATCGCCCCGAGACCTCTTCGATTTGCCCATGGGGAGGTTTTACGGGAGGAGCTGGGCGTCTTCGAGGGAATCCGCGTAGGAGATGGAGTCGTCTGGGTGAAGCTTGCGCCCAGCGGCGGCGAGGTCGCGGGCCCTGTCCGCGTCGCCAAGCTTCGCTTGATCGGCAGCTTGGGCGAAATACCAGGCTGGGCCGTCGAGCGGAAAGCGGATGTTGCGAAGAGCGAAGCCCGCGCTGCTCTCTTCACCCGCTAACAGGAGGGAAAGGTAGAGTTTGAATTTGAGTAAGGGCTTCGGTCCAGTGTCGTCGATGATGGTCCGAAAGTGCGACGCGGCCTCCGCGTATTTCTCCTGACGGAAAAGGACCTCGCCGACGTTGAAACGCGCTGGGAACGAAGTCGGGTCTAGCTCGAGAGCTTGGGTGAACACGACGGACGCTTCGTCGATCCGATCAAGTTGAACGAGCGCTGCACCGCGGGCATTGAGTAGGGCCGAGCTCGCGTCGCGGATCTCGGGCGGCACAGCCTCGATGCGGGACAAGGCAGCTTCATATCGTTTTGCTTCGAGGTCCTCCGCTGCCTTTTCGAGCACGTTGCGCGCGTCCGCGTCCGACTGGATCTTTCGGAAGGCTTCGTTGCGGGTGAGGGCGGCTTTCGGCTCAACGGTCGATTCAGCGTCCTCCGTCGGCGGACCTGCTACTAGGGAAAACGAAACAGCCACGACAAAGGCAAAAGCGGTGCAAGACGAACAGTTCATCGCGAAGCTGGGAGGGTAGGGTGCGGGGCGGGGGCGGGCAAATGATTCTTTGGTGGCTGCCGACGCGTCGACCCGAGCCGCGGGAACGCGTGGGAAGATACCAGCGCCCCGCTCGATGGGAAAACCAGCTAACCCATCCCGGTCTTGCTTGGGAAACACGCCTTCAAACGGGATCTTGAGATGACCGGGCCGCAAGATTGTTCTCGCAGCCGTCGCCTGCCCCGAGTGCGCAGTCTTTTGACAAGAATCATCTCCCGCGATCAGCGCCCGGGACGAACTCGAGTGAGCTTGCACCTGCGGCCCGATTGATCCGGAGCGCGGAACTACGCCCGCACCTGACAGCGGAAAAATAGGGGTCAGGAAAAATAGGGGTCAGTGTGCAAAAGCGAATTAAGGCGATGGGATTCGGCCGATAGACATCACCGAATGGCGCGGATTTTGAGAGTTGAGTATACGGGACCGTATTGACACGTGATGGCGCGAGGGAACCGGCGGGAGAACATCTTCGAGGACGATGAGGATCGGCGGTTTTTTCTACAGGTGATCGCCGAGGCTTGGGGTCGGACAGGTTGGCGGGTGCATGCGTGGGTTTTGATGAGCAACCATTACCATCTGCTGATCGAAACGCCGGAAGCCAATCTGGTGAAGGGGATGAAATGGGTTCAAAATACCTATACGCGACGGTTCAACGTGCGGCATCGCGCTCGGGGGAGGGTCTTCGGAGATCGCTACAAGGCGGTCGTCGTCGAAGGCGATGCGCCGGACTATTGCCGACGGGTGATCGAAGACATTCACCCAGTGTGGTGGGAGGCTACGCATTGGTGCCGGAGCGAAGGGCGAAGGGCGAAGTGGCTCGCGGCGGCGGATGGTCTGAGGCGATTGAGTGACGAGGATTGTGTGGAAGGACGTCGACAGATGGTCGAGGATCTGGATCAACGGGCGAGAGATGAGGGGGAGGCAGGTGAAGTGGAACCGCTGCCGGAGAACTTTGATGCGCGGATGAGTCACTTGCGTCGCAGATGGGATTGGGGGAGCGAGAGGTTTGCCGAGAAGCTGCGGTGTTTGTTGGCGGCGAAGATGAGAACCGCGCAATCAAGAGCGTATCAAGGCTCGCCGGAGCGGCGGGCGCACGACCTGGAGAATGCGGAGGAGTTAATATCCAGGGAATTACGGGGCAGCGGGATTGGGGGAACGAAATCTCGCGGACGTGCCCGACGGTGATCAGCGAAGACTTGAGATTGCCAGAGTGGTGCGGTCTCGCACGACGGTCTCGCATGGCTGGATCGCGAGACGCCTGAAAATGAAGAGCGCCGCAAATGTCGGGCAGCAGCTGCGGACGAAAACGAGAGGTTAAGGCATGCCGACAGAGTTTGACGACCCGTCAAGGCGTGGCTCGAGGGACTGGATTGAGCCTAGGAAAGTCTGACGTAATTCGTTTTTGCACACTGACCCCTATTTCCCTGACCCCTATTTCCTCTGACCCCTATTTCCTATTTCCCTGACTCCTATTTCCCTCATTGACCGCACGGTCCGGCAGATTAATGACCGAGGGCAGACGGAGCGTCGCACTAATTTCGACGGAGATTTCTGGGCGTATGGCTACAACGCCCGGGGCGAAGTCCAGAGCGGAACCAAAGCTAACTCGGGCAACCGGCCCATACCTGGACAAAACTACACCTACACCTTCGACTCCATCGGCAATCGCGTGAGTAGCACGGTCCACGGCGCAGAGACCGTCTACGTTCCCAACAATCTCAACCTGCTTACTAACGTGGGCACTTCAGGAATCGGTCAAGTGACTGGTCGCGCCGACGAAGACGCGGACGTTCGCGTCAACGGCAATGTTGCCGACAGGGAACGCGACGTCTTTTTCGCCTCCTTCGACGTGGACAACTCGCAAGGCCCGGTTCTCACCGATGTCCTAGTGGAGGCCGTCAAAACCGGGGTCGATGCCACCTCCGCCGACACCGTTGATGAAATCAGCGGCAAGGTCTTCACCGCAAAAGCCAGCCAGGATGTCTCCCATGATTCAGACGGCAACATCCTCGAAGATGGGCGCTGGTCCTACGAATGGGACGCTGAGAATAGGCTTAAAAGAATGACGAAGCTGGTCGCAAGCGAGGAAGCGATGACGCTCGCGTTCACCTACGACCAACAGGGCCGTCGGCGGAGTAAAGTCGTGACAACAGGTTCGGGGGCGGGGACGATCACTCAGGAGACCCGTTTCGCTTGGGACGGCTGGATAATGATTGGCCAGTGGAACCATACGACAACGATTACCGGCGTTCAAACCTATCTTTGGGGCTTGGATCTTTCCAACTCGGAGCAGGGCGCCGGCGGTATCGGCGGGCTATTGGCGGTTTCCTGCGACACCGAGACTCTCCTGCCCTTTCACGATGGGATGGGGAACATTCAAACGGTAAGCGACGCCTCGTCCGGCACACTTGACGCGGTTGTTGACTATGGGCCGTTCGGCGAGCGAGTCGGCTCGCCAACTTCGGCAAATCCATTTTGGTATAGCTCGAAGTTCTTCGACGAGGAAACCGGATTCGCCTACTACGGATACCGTTACTATAACCCCGAAACCGGAAGGTGGCTAAACCGCGATCCCATCGGGGAGCGAGGTGGCGTGAATCTTTACGGGTTCGTTGGGAATAATCCAGTGAATCAAATTGATGCTTTGGGCGAAGAGATTGTCACTGCAGAGGAGGACCAAAGCTATAGAGATAAAGTCATTAGTGCATTGGAAAGTATCGCCGGGGGTTCGCTTTGGTGGTGTCAAGACGACGAGAATCCTGAGGAATGGACACTTATTGTAAAAACGGCAGGATCTGGAAAACAATGGTCAGACTTGGTAGAGGGAATCGATGCAACTTATCCAATTAGGATCGAGAACGGTAGTCCTCCCGAGGCGGTGGCTATTGGTCCAATGTGGACGGCTATTGTTCCTAGTTCACCGCGAATCAAAGTATATGAGGGTTCTGGGACGGAGTATCAGCGCATGACGCCTACATTTGCGATCATGCTCTGGCATGAACTAGTTGGGCATGTGATTCTTGGAAAAGGTCATCCAAGGGAAGAGTGGAATACTATATTGAAGAACCGGCATCTCAGAAGTTGGATATCGGCAGATCGACGGATTTCAGCAACCACTGCCGCTGACACGTTGCCACCAAATGAAATCAGAGAACCGAATGGCCGTATCGATCCTACGATTGCGATAGAGAACGAAGCTCGCGCGGTTCTTGGAATTCAAAAGCGATATCCGCTTTATTGGACTGACGTTAACTATTAGTAGAATTCGGAAACTCATGAATATGTCATTCCAATGTTATTTATCAATCTTCTTTGCCTTGGTGATATCTGTCGCTTCTGGAGAAGATGGGCAAAAGGTTCAGAGTTCTTTGTATGCACCGGAGGAGCTCCATCATCCAAGGAGGATCGCCGGTTGTCGTTGTAGCGCCGTTCTATCCGAAAGAGTTGATGTCGACGCACGTTTCTGTAGATGTGGACGTCTCTTTTGAAATCGATAAAGACGGCAAAATAATTGGCAAGAAAAACAATGATGTCGACGGAATTAAGTTCTGGAGTCAGGCGGACCAACGTTTTGTGGATGCCACTCGGTCGGCGTTGATGAAATGGAGATTTTCTGCTCCAAGCGCAATCTGGCCCGATAGAACTGAACCCGTTGAGCGGTGGCCAATTGCGCTCCGGTTTCGCTTTCAGGGTGATTCTAAAGAAGTGATAATTGAACTTCTATAGAGGTGAATGGGGTCAGTCGATCATTCGTTACAACCGCTTCCGCAAAAGCTTGGCAAATTCCCCGCCTGTCGCCGCGTTCGACCGCGCCGTCACGCCGGATGCTAATGCCCCTGCCACCCGGCATCCGACGCGCCGACGCTCGCCTCTCGTAACTCGGACGCCTCTTTCTCCGCCCGCACCCGTCCTGCAAAGGCCACCCTCCGCCAGAGCGCTCCGGTTGGGTTACGATTGCGGCCTGTCACGGGACCTGCGCGGCATGACATCGCCCAACAGCGGCACCGTATAGCCGTGCCTGACGCGGCGCCTCCCTGAAGGGACCCTCCGCGGCACCGCTCGCCAGAGCGCTCGCTCGGCTAATACGTTGCCACGAGTTGGGTGATATAATGCCTCCGACCTCAGAGCAGGTCGGGCAGGTCCCGCGCCAGGCCGCAATACAGAATCCACGCCATGCGGCGATGCCCGGTTCACCAGCCCTGCAGCCCACGCCGGGCCGGTGCCCAGAGCGGCCCCGCCCCCGCGCGGTCCGCTCCCCCAGTGTAAGCCAGCCGCTCCGGCGCTCCGGTGGCTGCAGAGCCAGCCATCCTCACGCCCGAGCGGGCGCGCACGGCTCGCGCCAGTCCCGCAGAGCCGGGCCTGTCACGCCCCGTGCATGCGCGGGATGCCAGTTGACGAGGGCGACAACGACAAAGCCCCGTGGAAGGTAGGGGGCGTTTGTCGTTGTCGCCTCGCCACCCGTGCAAGCGGGCCGGGCAAAAAGTCAGGCAGGCCGGGCGGCGTCCTGGGTGTTGAAGGAGGCAACCGGTCGGCCTACTGGGGCGGCTGCCATTGCCTGGTGCCGTCGGGCCATGTCGTGGTTGTCGGGGCAGGCTCGGCAGCCGTGGACGGCCGCCCTCAAACTTGAAAGTGGCGGTTGTCCTCCGATGCGACGATCGACGCGCAGGGCGCAAACCCAACTCCGGGCGGCGGCGCGGCTTCGCCGCTTTCGACATCGCAATTTGCGATGTCAAAACCTCACTTATCGTCGCCGTGAAATCCGATGCGTTTACGCGGCGGATCGGGCGGGGCGAGGAGTTGGCGGATGGCGTCGAAGACGGCATCGAACTGTTCGCCGTGGTTGCGGAATCCCCGCTCGAGCGCGGCGACCTTGCGGGAAAGCTCGTCGATGGAAAGGGCCATCTGACGGAGCTTCACGAAGGCTTTGACGATGGCAACGCTCATGGTCACGGCTTGCGGACTGTTGAGAACATTGGCGGCCATGAGCGCACCGTGTTCAGTGAAAACGCGGGGCAGATACTTGATGTTCTGGCCGCGCTTCAAGGTCACATTTTGTGACCTTGAACGGCGGACGGCTTCGGCTTCTTCGGTGGTGAGTTCAAACATGAACTCTTCCGGGAAGCGTTCAGCGTTGCGTTTGACGGCTTGATTGAAGGCTTTGGTGGAAGTGCCGTAGAGCCGAGCCAAATCGGCGTCGAGAACGACCTTCTGTTTGCGAACCTCGAAAATGAGCGTTCCGACTTCCGGGATGACGTCGTGAGCTTTGGGCATGGTGAGGATCAGCTGGCGGTCTTCTGTAGAACCGTGTCGAGCAGCTCACTGACGAAGCGCTGTTTGGCGCGAGGCAACCGGCGGATCTCCTCGATCTGCTGTTGGAGCTTGGAAGGCGGACCGGGCTTGTGTCCGTTCTTTGGACCGGAAACGCCGATCAGATCGGCGAGCGGAATGTCGAGGGCTTCGGCGCAACGCTGAATGAACTCCAGCGTCGGGAATGGGGTCAGGTGTCAAATCTTGAGTTTGAGAATGGAATGGGGTCGGTCCATCACGCTGTTACATCGTGTCCGACGATTTGCGGCTTGTTCGACATTTTTGGGTAAGTGAATAGCTTGTCTTATCGGCTTGAACGCATGACCTGACAGATTTTATCGGCTGGGAGCCGATACCACACGTATTCTTGGCTGCCAGCCGGTTTCAGATGAATTGCGCGGACTGGTAAGGCTATTGGTTGAAGGGTGGGTTCCGGTAGGTCGTCGTTTCACCGGGTTCGCCTCCGCAATTGAGGTTCGAATGCCTCCTCGGCGATCGGCTAAGTTCGGCGGGTTTCCGGTCTGGGATCGAGGCTCGACGACTCGCCGGGTTTCATCTGCTGGTGCCGTAGGTCCGGATCCAGTCGACTTGGAGTTCGAACGGGCCGGCTTTTTTGTCGACCAACTCCAGGGTGATCCCGCGCACGGTAGCGGGGTCGAAGTTGATGTTCTCGTCTTTGATTCGTTGACCCCGGAAGTCACCGGCAAACTGGGTGAACGGAATTTTGACTTCGGTCCACTGGCCATCTTCGGTCGGCAGCATGCCTGCGAAGGTAATGCCTCGGCCCTTCCAGCGAGCTGGGGTGGTGAGGTGGACTTCGTAGGTGCGACCGTCGCCTTTGACTCGGAGAGCCAGACCCTCCGCTGCGCTGAGATCGAGGTTTAAGTCGGCAGAACGGATTGATGAGAATCCGCCGTTGTTCTCGAGCGAAAGTTCCCCGCTGAAGGTGAGGACGCCATCGTCGCTGATCAACATTTTCCCTTGGGAACGGCCTCCCATCACTTGATCATCCACGGACTCGCCACCCGAGGGCTGTCGAATCGTCCTGGGAGAAGTCGGTGATGAGTGCGCCATCAGCCGCAGTTGCCGTCGGAGCCGGGAAAAGAGTGAGCGAGGTGACCGCTACCAGAGCGACAAGTTGGTGCGTTTGCATGGGGTGGACTATTCCACTCGCTCGAGAAACCACAAATCATCGTCGGAATCGCGGCGGAGTATCTCGGGCGCTGAACAGCAGATTCGATCAGAACGTCGCATTGGAGAGAGATGGAGGAGCGACCACAGGAAGTGCTGGTTGCGATGGTAGGTAGACGTGGTCAAGATTTGCGGGTGGGGGACGAGCGATCAGTGAGGTCGAGCTGGTTGCGGTCGATGAGTCGGCGGTTGGCCCACGGGGCTGTTTTTGCGGTTGAACTGGTGGCGGATCGGATCGCCTCCGCGGTGCGGCAGGTGTTTGGGTCGCGATTGCCGATTCGCGTTGTGAACTATGATGGCGTCGGCGGTGCTGATCATGCCGTCGTGCGGGGACGGGTGTTGAGGGAGCGACCATTTCCGCTGGCGATGGCGGGCGATTCGCGGTGGCGAAATTTTCGCCGGGTGTTGGCGCTATTCTTGAGTCGGGAGGTTGCTGGGGCGCGATTGCGAATCCAGTTTGGTGATCGGGGGGTTGAGGCTATCTCCGACGAGGAAGGCTATTTTCGAGCGGAGTTGTCGCTGGATGGGTGCGAACTCCTGGACCGGACTTGGCATGAGTATCGGGTCGAGTGCCTGCAACCTGCCTCGGCCACGGAGTTTGACGGACGGTTTCGGGTGGCGGGAGCGGATGCGGAGTTTGGGGTGATCAGCGACATTGACGATACCGTGTTGGAGACGGGTGCGACCCGGTTGTGGTTCATGGTTCAGACGACGGTTTTCGGCAATGCCCACACGCGGGCGATCTTCCCCGGGATGGCGGAGCTGCTGAATGGCCTGACCGCTGGGACCACCGGGACCGCGGCTAACCCGCTGTTCTACGTGACCAGTTCGCCGTGGAATCTCCACGATCTGATCCTGCGGGTCTTCGCTCTGCGGGGCGTCCCGAGGGCACCGATGTTCATGGCGGATTGGGGGATCGATCGGGCGAAGTTGTTCAAGGCTGGGCACGGGGAACACAAGCTGGCGGCGATCCGCGCGATCTTGGCGAGTCATTCGAGGTTGCCGTTCGTGCTGATCGGGGACAGTGGGGAGCGAGATCCGGAGATCTATTCGCAGGTATTGAAGGAATGCCCGGACCGGATTCGCGCCATCTACATCCGCGACGTGACGCCGCATGAGCGCGACGCTGACGTGCAGCGGCTAAGCGAATTGGTCGCTGAGTGCCACGCGGTCGATCTGGTTCGGTGCGAGGATAGTCTCGCGGCAGCGAGGCACTCGGCGGAGGCTGGATTCATCGGTCCGGAGGCCGTGGCGGCGGTCGCTCGGGCGAGCGCAGAGTCCGGTGGCCGGGCGGGGGCGTCCTAGGTGCCGATCAATCGGTCGGTTGAGAAACGGGTTCGCTCAGGGTGTAAGTCGAGTCGAATTCGAACGTGCGCTGGCTCGTTTCGATGGTGAGGTGAATCCGGCCTTCCTTGGATTCAGCATCGTAAGGCGAGAAACGGGCTTTGATCTTCCGCGTATTGTCGTCGATCTTTTTCGCGGAGACGCCTTTGCCCGAGAGGGTGCCTCCAGCTTCGAGATACGTCTTGAGATCGCCAGTCAACGGAAGGGTGATGCGGCCTTTTTCCGATTTGGATTGGCGGAGCGGGACGTCGATCGAGTAGGTGCCAACGAGCTGGCCTGCGTCCACGGACATCGCACCGACGGCTAGGTCGACCCGGGCGATGCTCACATAGGTCGAAGTGTCGGCGACGGTGACGATGGTCGGTGAATCGGCGAGGGCCTGTGCGCCCGCTAGGAAGACGAAATTAGCCGCAAGGATGTTCGTGAGAACCCGTCGGAGCCGGGCGGTCGAAATCGTGCGCATGGCGGAGATTGAGTGCTCCGACGTCGGATGACAATGCGATCTTGGTGAGCGCGGGACATTCAAATCTGCGTTCGTTAGTTTGAAGATACTCGGCGGCTGGAGGGCACGCGGCCGGTGGCGGGCAGGACGGGTTCGGGCGTGGTGATGCCGGGGCGGGTGGGGTCGTTAAGGCGGATTTGGCCCTCGCTGGTGCGTTTGGCGCGCATGGTCTGCTCCTCGGGGATCCAGCCTTTCTCGTGGGAGTATTCTGAAAGAGTGGCCGTGATCTCGCGGGCGGTGCGGCGGATGTCGGCGGTGAGTCCGGGGAAGATGCCGATGCTCGTGCCGATGGCGAGACGGCCGACTCCGAGGATCGCTTGGGCTCCGGTGGCAATGGTCAGGCCCGCGACGCCGCCCGGGCCGAGAGCGACGAATCCCGCGAGGTTGGCGGCGGCTCCGGGTGGGGCGTTTGAGCCGCCCGTGGTGCGAATCGTGAGGATCGGCTTGGGGGTGGCCGGTGCGAGGTCGTAGACGGTCGAGGTGGTCACGAGCTTGGTGCCGCCGAAGCCGAACCCGAGGGTGGCGCGCAGGGCTCGACTCCCTTGTTCGACGCGATTAAACCGCCCGACGATGACCCACGCGTCGGAGGGCGGAAGATCCCGGGGGTCGGCGATGAACTCGGTCGGCACGAGATTATTGTTGATCTGGGCGGCGAGCTCTTCGCTGAGGGTGGTGACAATGTCTTGCTGAAACGCCGCAAGTGCCTCGCCTTCGCGGTCGGCGCGGATGTTCGCGGCTGGAGCGGAGAACGGAACGACGTAAATCAGCTTGGGCTGGCTAGGATCTTGACCGGTATCGAAGCGGTGTGGCGTGACCGATGCGCAGCCAGTGCCGAAAAGGATGACCGTGAGCGCGAGGTGAGCGGCGGCTCGGGCAGAGAGGGGGGCGGGCGCACTGGGCATGCTGGGATCGGAACCCAAGAGGGGAACGGCGTCAACGTTTGTTGGTGAGTGAGGGGGGCGAGAGTGCGGACGTCGTTGGATCTGGGGAGGGTCTCGCCGTGCAGATGTTCGCTTGGCGCGGTGGTAGCCTGGGCTGGAGCCGGAGCGAAGCGGAGACCATCTCGGTTTTCCGAGACCACCCCGGGTCGGTCGGCTGGAAGCCTGCGCTCCCCGGCTTGCGTGGTGGGGTTTTCGGGTGCATAAGTTTATCTAATGAACCGACGACTTCTTGCGCCCGAGCTGCATCCCATCCTGGACAAGGTGGAGGCGGGGGAGCGGATCTCCGATGCGGATGGGCTGGTTCTCTACGGATCGGATGATCTGAACGGGCTCGGGGGGATCGCGAATGTCGTGAGGGAGCGGATCAACGGGAACGTGGCGACCTACATTCACAACCGCTACATTAACTACTCAAACGTCTGCATCCTTCAGTGCCAGTTCTGTGCATTTGGGGCAAAGAAGCGGGAGGACCACGCGTTCGAGCAGACGATTCCGGAGATCCTGGCGACGGTGCGCGAAGGGCTGCAGGAAGGAATCACGGAGATTCACATGGTGGGAGGTCTGCACCCGTCGCTGGGGGGAGATTGGTATCTCGAGCTGCTACGGAGTCTGAAGGCGCTAGATCCGGGACTCTACGTGAAGGCGTTCACGGCGGTGGAGATACGGCACCTGGCGTTTCGAGTTTTCAAAAAGCCGTTGCGGGAAACCATGGAGATCCTCATCGAAGCTGGGTTGGGCGCGATCACCGGGGGGGGGGCGGAGATTTTCGACCAGGGGGTGCGGGATCAGATCTGTCGCGGGAAGGAGACGGCGGACGAGTGGATCGAGGTGCACCGGACGTGGCACGAGCTGGGGCAGCGGAGCACGTGCACGATGCTCTACGGGCACATCGAGACGGATGAGCAGCGGATCGCTCACTTGCGACGGCTGCGGGAATTGCAGGATGTCACGGGGGGATTCACGGGCTTTGTGCCGTTTGCGTTTGAGCCGGACGGCGCGCGTCCGATGCTGCGGGACATCCCGCACGCGACGGGCTTTGAGGAGCTGCGGAATCTGGCGGTGAGTCGGATCTATCTGGATAACATCGAGCACGTGACGGCGTATTGGATCAGCCTGGGACTCCCGCTTGCGCAGGTGTCGCTGAACTACGGGGTGGACGATCTGCACGGGACAATCATCGAAGAGAAGATCTTTCACATGGCGGGCGCAACGACGCCGCAGCAGCAGACGATGTACGCGCTGGAGAAAGCGATCCGCGAGGCGGGTCGGGACCCAATGCAGCGAAACACGTATTACCAGCGGATCGAGCCGGAGTTGGCGGAGCCGGTGGCGGCGTGACGCTGATCAGCGTGAGGTGAGTCTTGACCACGGATGGACGCGGATGGACTCGGATGGACTCGGATGTGAGATGAAATGGAGAGTGGGGTCGGTGCCTTATCTGAATGCGCGGCCTTTGATTGAGACGCTCGGGAGCGGGGTGGAGCTGGCGGTGCCGCGGGAGTTGGGCGCGCGGTTTGTGGCGGGGGAATATGACGCGGCGTTGGTGCCGATCTTCGTTGGACTGGAGCGGGGCGGGGGACGGATCGTGGACGGTGTGGGGATCGGTTGTGACGGCGCGGTTCACAGCGTGTTTCTTGCTTACAGAGGGGACCTGGGGGGGGTGAGATCGGTTGCGATGGATCCGGCGTCGCGGACCTCCGCGAATCTCCTGCGGTGTCTGCTATGGGAGTTTCTGGGGATGGACTTCGCTGAGATTAGCGGCGAAGCGGCGCAGGACGCGCGAGGGGACGGGGTGGCGAAGTTGATCATCGGTGATCCGGCGATTAAGTTCCGCGCGGCGCATCCGGACTGGAGCTTTCTTGATCTGGGGGAGGAATGGAAGCGCTGGACGGGTCTGCCGTTTGTCTTTGCGTGCTGGGTCCTGGGAGACCGGCTGCGCCAGGCGGAGGCGGCTGGGTTAGCGGACGCGTTGCGGCAGGCCAAGGCGAGCGGGGTCGATCTGATCGGCGAGATCGCTGCACGCGAGGCAGACGCGGAGTTTGCCCGGTGGTATCTGACGAGGTGTCTGTGCTTCGATCTGGGCGAGCGAGAATGGGAGGCGATGGCTCGCTTCGCGGAACTCTGCGGAAGGCACGGTTTAGTCAACGACGGGGAAGCGCGCTTCGTGGGGGTGTGAACGCGGGGGGATGCTTCGCGGGAGGCCCCGGGGACGGTGCTCCGCGTAGCGGTCATCCTCAGGTAAGGCCGTCCGGGGGGTGGGGCGGGTTCGTTAAAGTGGGTAGTGGCAGAAAAGAACTTTCAGATTGGAGAGCTACGGGATGCGACGGTGGTCGGGGCGGTGGGGACCAGGAGTGCGCGGATCTGGTTGCGAGCGGACCTTCCTGGCGAGGTGCGGGTGACGTGGGGTTTGACCGGAGATGACGGGCCGACGGGAGAAATGATTGCGGACGTGCCGGCTGGTGACGGCGGGGACCGGACGCGAGTCGTGACCCTGGACGGTTTGGAGCCGGAGAAGCGGCATTGGTTCCGGGTCGACCGAGTGATGAGTGGGGGATTGGTCGGCGAGGGGTCGTTCGAGACTGCGCCGGAGGGTGCGGCGGTTCGCCCCGGAAAATTTACGATTGGGCTGGCGAGTTGCCACCAGCCCTTTGACGACGAAGGGGCGGTGCGTCCGGGTGCGCGGGAGATGCTGCGCGCGGCGCGCACGGTCTTTCGCCGGGAGAATACGAAGTTGGCGTTCTTCGCGGGAGATCAGATGTATTCCGACAAACCGGAGGGCTTCTCGCTCTTCGACGACTCGTTCTTCCGACCGAGGGGCCCGGCGGGTCGCGAGCGGCTGCTGGATTGCTCGGTCGAGGAGCTGCGGAGGCTTTACCAGCAGCGCTACCGGATCTTTTTCAATCTGCCGGAGTGGCTCGCGCTTCAGGCTGAGATGGCGTGTTACCCGACGTGGGATGATCACGAGTTGGTGGACAACTGGGGCTCGGACCCGATGCATCAAGATGAAGATTGGAAGCGAGTGGGACAGGGATCGCGGCAGGCCTGTCACGACTACCAGATGTCGCGCGTGATGCCGTGGCGGGCGGACCGGGGCTTTCAATACGAGGTGGAATACGGTCCGACGGCGACTTTCGTGGCGGACATGCGAACCGAGCGGCGGGCGGGTGAGAACGGGCGGCTTTTCTCGGAGGAGCAACGAGCTGACTTCGCGGGGTTTCTAGCCGGGCAAAGGGACCGCGCAGCGCTCTTCGTGGTGCTCGGCGTACCTCCGGTGCATCTGCCGCGTAAGCTAAGTCGGGGGCTGTCTTGGTTAGCGCCAACGGGGAACGACTTCGACGACCGGTGGTCAACGGGGGAACACGTGAGGGATCGCGATTGGTTCCTTCGGACGGTGCACGCTCACCAGGTCGCAAATCCCCGACAGCACGTGACAATCTTATCCGGGGACATCCACATCGGGTGCGCTCACGCTGTCCGATGGGAGGGGTCAAAGGGTCTCGTCCTGCACCAGTTGATCTCGAGTGGCATCACGCACCGGGCAGGGCCGATCATCGCGACGGCTTCGAAGTGGCTGATGGCGGCGAACCGGACGGCTGACACGGAAGACGGGGGCCTTCGTGGGAAGGTGCGGCTGGTGCCTGGGGTCGACAACCACGAGGAGAATCCGCTGGGAGAATTGAACCTTGGCCTCGTCGAGGTCGAAACGCTGGAAAGCGGTGAGGTCGATCTGCGGTTCAAACTGTATGGCCATCGAAAGGGCGAGCCGGTGTGCAAGTTCGAGTCAGAGGTGATTCGCGGGTGAGAGTCGTGGAGTAGGGGGGATGGCGGGGGCTGCGGTGGTTTGACGAGGGGCGGCATTTCGGACACGGTCCCAGCTTATGGGCAAACCGGTGATTTTGATTATTCGTGACGGCTGGGGGATCAATCCGAACGGGCGCGATGGGGCCGAGGCGGACGGGAACGCGACGCTGCTGGCGAAGACTCCTTTCCACGACGAACTCTACGCGAAATATCCGCAGGGGACGCTGAGCGCGAGCGGTCTGGACGTCGGGTTGCCCGATGGGCAGATGGGGAACTCGGAGGTGGGTCACCTCAATCTTGGCGCCGGGCGGGTGGTGTATCAGGATTTCACGAAGATCAACAAGGCGATCTCGGAACGGCGAGTTGGCCGGAAATCCGGTGCTCGTGAAGGCATTTGAGAAAGCGAAAGGTGGGCGGCTGCATCTGCTCGGTCTGGTCTCGGATGGGGGAGTTCACAGTCACCAAGATCACTTGGTCGCGCTGGCCGGAGCGGCGAAAGACGCGGGGGTGGGAGACATCCTCGTGCACGCGATCACCGATGGCCGGGACACGTCGCCGACCGGTGGGGTCGAGTCTCTGCGGAGCGTGGTGGCTGGGCTGAAGCCGTCGGGCGCGGTGGTGGCGACGGTGGTCGGGCGGTACTTCGCGATGGATCGGGATGAGCGATGGGATCGGAACAAGCTGGCTTGGGACGCAATCGTGCTGGGCCGTGGCGAGGTCTCGGATCGGTCGCCGAGCGAGGCTCTCGCTGGGCGCTACGAGGCGGGCGAGACGGATGAATTCATCAAGCCGCTGGTCTTCTCGCACGCCGATGAACAGCGGGTGCGCGACGGCGACGTGGTGCTGTTTTTCAACTTTCGGGCGGACCGGGCGCGGCAGTTGTCCCGGGCATTCCTCGAGCCGGACTTCGCCGGGTTCGACCGCGAGGTGACGCCGAAGGTCGAGTACGTGACGCTTACGCAATACGATCAAAAATACGGTGTGCCGGTCGTCTTTCCGAAGGAGCCGCCTCGGCGGATTCTCGGCGAGATCGTGAGCGAGGCGGGTCGCAAGCAGCTCCGGATCGCCGAGACGGAGAAATATCCGCACGTGACGTATTTTTTCAACGGTGGCGTGGAGAAGCAATTCGAGGGGGAGGATCGCAAGATCGTGCCGTCCCCGCAGGACGTGGCGACCTACGACCTGAAGCCCGAGATGAGCGCGCCGGAGGTGATGAAGACGGTGGTCGAACAATTGGAAAACTACGACTTGGTGATTCTCAACTTCGCGAATCCCGACATGGTCGGTCACACGGGCGTCGTCGATGCGGGGATCAAGGCGGTCGAGATGATCGACGAGGGGGTGAGGCGGGTCATCGAACGGACGTTGGAGCTGGGTGGCTGCGCGCTCGTCACGGCGGACCACGGGAATTGCGAGACGATGCGGAATCCGGACGGCTCGCCGAACACGGCGCACACGACGAACTTGGTGCAGTGCCTCTACGTTGGCGCGGACGCCGATGGCGTGACGGTGCGGGATGGAATCCTGGCGGACGTCGCGCCGACGCTGTTGGATCTGCTCGGACTCGAGCAGCCGCCGGAGATGACGGGATCGAGTTTGGTCGCGCGAGGTTGAACGCGGGAGGGCATCCGGTGGAGGCGCGGGGCGCGTTCAGCTTTCTAAACAATGATCAAACTCAACGCTCGCCTCGGCGCTCTCGCTGCTGGGGTGATTTTCCTGACTCAGACCGCCATGGCTTTTACGAACGAACCGGTCGCTGAGATCGACCTGAAGAAGTTTGACGGGAAGTGGTATTCGCTGACTTCGATTCCGACGCCGATGGACAAAGATTGGTTGGAGACCGTCGACATCTACACGCTGCGAAAGGACGGGACCTACGACGTGCTGGTGAAATACCGGAAGGAGGGCGAGGAGAAAATTCGGGAGACAAAGTCGCGGCTATTCCCCGGCGAAAGTCCCGAGGTCGGAGAGATGAAGGCGCAATTCCTGTGGCCCTTCAAAATCGGATACCGGGTCATTCAACTCGCCGACGATTATTCCTACGTTGTGATTGGGCATCCGAAGGAGAAGTATCTTTTCATCATGAGTCGGACGACTTCGCTGCCCGACGGTAAAATGGCTGAGATCGTCGCGCGCTGCCGCGAACTCGGCTACGCAACAGATAAGCTGAAGAGTCAGGAACACGGGAGCTGATCCACCCGGGGAGCGGTGGTGGAGGCTGTCGGAGATAGTTTTTGATCTGGGCCGCGCCTTGGGATGTCCCGTCGAACGGGCTGGAAGCCCTCGCTCCTCGACGATAGGTGTTGGCGATGGAAGAGACTGGACTCAGTGAATTGCTGGCGGTGCGTCGGCAGAAGTTGGCGGCGCTCGTGGAAGCCGGAGTGGCTCCCTACGGTGCCGCGTACGCGACCGATGGCGCGGTGGCGGACGTGCGGGGGAAGTTTGCGGAGGAGGCCCCGCTGCGGATGGCCGGGCGCATCACGGCCCATCGCGACATGGGAAAGAGTCAATTCCTTGATCTGTCCGACGCGACGGGGCGGATGCAGATCTACGTTCACGCCAAGGAGATCGGGGCGGAGCGGTTCGCGATCTTTCAGCAGCTAGACATCGGCGACTTCGTCGGCGTGGAGGGCGCGGGGTTCATGACGCGCACGGGCGAGCCGACCGTGAAGGTGAGTGCGTTTGAGGTGCTGAGCAAATCGTTGAAGCCGCTGCCGGATAAGTGGCATGGGGTGCAGGATACCGAGATCAAATATCGGCAGCGTTATCTGGATCTCATCGCGAACGAAGAGTCGCGGGCGATCTTTCAGAAACGAGTCACGATCGTGCGAGAGATTCGGCGATTTTTGGAAGATCGGGCGTTTATCGAGGTGGAGACGCCGATGATGCAGTCGGTCGCGGGCGGTGCGGCGGCGGAGCCTTTCAAGACACACCACAATGCACTCGGGATGGATCTTTTTCTTCGAATTGCGCCCGAGCTTTACCTCAAGCGGCTGCTGGTGGGCGGGTTTCCGAAAATCTTCGAACTGAACCGTAATTTTCGGAACGAGGGGATTTCGCGGCGGCATAATCCGGAATTCACGATGTTGGAGGCTTACTGGGCGTTCGCGGATTTCGAGATGATGGCGGATCTCGTCGAGGAGATGATCTGTCACTTGGCGGAGACGGTCTGCGGCGGATTGAAGATCGAGCACAAGGACGCCGACGGGAACGTGACGCGGACGATTGATCTGACGCGGCCTTGGAAGCGAGAGCGCTACGCCGAGCTGATCAAGTCGGTGCAACCGGACTGGTACGAGCTGACTCCGGAACTGCGGCGGGAACGGTGCCGCGAGATCGGCCTGGACGTGTCGCAGTGCGTGGCGGATTTCGAGGTGACGCAGCACGTCTTCGAGAAGTTGGTGGAGGAGAAGCGGATGGACCCGCTCTACGTGACGCATTGTCCGAAGGAGCTGGTGCCCCTCGCCAAGCAGAACGTCGAGGACCCGTCGGTGGTGGACGTTTACGAGCTGGTGATCAATGGTCAGGAGATCTCGCCGGGGTATTCGGAGCTGAATGATCCAACGGTGCAGCGGGGGCGGTTGGTGGAGCAGAGCGGTGGGGAGACCCAGATGCTGGACGAGTCCTTTCTCGAGGCACTGGAATACGGGATGCCGCCCGCTGGCGGGATCGGGATCGGGATTGATCGCTTGGTGATGATGTTGACCGGGGCGGAATCGATCCGCGACGTCATCTTCTTTCCGCAGATGAAGCCGCGCGGGTAGGTGGCGCTTGCCGCCCGCGATACCGTGGCGTTTGATTCAGCGCTATGGAAAAATTTGATCCTGAAGCCGTGGTCGAAGCTCTGACCTGGCGCTACGCGACGAAGAAATTCGATCCAGATCGGAAGATCGACGCGGAGACTTGGGAGGCTTTGGAGCAATCGCTGTTGCTGGCTCCGTCGTCGTTCGGGCTGCAGCCTTGGAAATTTATCGTGGTCGAGGATGCAGCGAAGCGCGCGGAATTGGTTGGAAAGTCGTGGGGTCAGGGCCAAGTCGTTGAGGCTTCGCACCTCGTCATCTTCGCGGTGAAGAGTCCGCTGGACGCCACGGACGTGCGTCGGCACATCGAGCGCACGGCGGAAGTGCAGGGAACGCCGGTCGAGGCGCTAGCGGGCTTCGAGAAGGTGGTCGCTGGATTCCTCGAGAAACCGCCCTACCCGCTGGAGATGCGAGAGTGGGCTTCGCGGCAGGTCTACATCGCGCTCGGGAACTTCATGCTATCGGCGGCGATGATGGGCGTAGATACCTGTCCAATGGAAGGACTCGATCCAGCCGCCTACGACGAGATCCTCGGCTTAACGGGGACCGGATTTTTCACGGTCGCGGCATGCCCGGCGGGCTACCGCGCGGCGGATGACGCGTCGGCGGGGAGAGCGAAAGTGCGCTTTCCACGCGAAGACGTGATCGCGAGGGTCTGACTTTCAGACAGAAATACGAATACGTCTTTGAACAGAAGGGAACGAAGGGAACGAAGAATACGGAATGACACGGGGGAATGGCGGGATCCTGGGGCCGGAGGCATTCACCCCCTTCGTTACCTTCTGTTGAAACGCTTTTGTATTCCGACCCAAAGCCTCGGGAGCAGAAAGATGGCGATGGCGGTGTTGACCGCGAAGCCAAGGGCGCAGACTCGGCCGAGGCTGGCAAGGCCTTCACTGGCGGCCCAGCTGATGCTGGCGAATCCGGTGGTCGTCGTGACGCCGCAGAGCAAGAGGGCCGTGCCGACGGTGCGGTGGGTGACGACGAGATTGCCGTTCGTTTCGCGGAGTGAGCGGATGAGGTGAATGCTGAAATCGACGCCCGTGCCGAGGAGCAGGAGGGCGGCGGCTATATTCATAAAGTTCCACGTGAATCCGAGCAGAGTCATGCCGCCGAGGAGCGTCAGGGTGTTGAGCGCGAGGATGCCGATGGCAAAAGACACGTCGAAGGCGTTCCGGAAGACGAGGACGAGCATCCCGAGGAGGACCGCAGCGAAGATCGAAAGCGGAACGAGCATTTCTTCAGCCGCGAAGCGGGCAAGTTCCTGGCCAAGGAGCGGCCAGCTCAGCAGCGTGATGCCGGGGGCGTCGATCCGACTCGGCAGCGCCGCGTAGTCGGCGTCGGACAGCGTGGCAGCCGGTTCGACCGCGCCCATGGCGGCGTCGGGGCGGTGAATGGCCCGACGGAGGATCCAGAGCGTGCGCGGATCGGTCGGCCAGACGGGCGGCGCGGACAGCGTTTGCCAATTGTCCAGCAGTGCCCCCGTGAGGGCGAAAGCTTCGGCGGTGAAGCCGGCGGTCTCGACCGCAGAGAGGAGCTGATCGCGGGCGGCAATGGCGGGAGCGATGGTGGCGAGGTTGGATTGTTGGGCGGCAGAGTCGGGCCAGAACGCCGTGGGGAGAAGCGCACTTTTCACCAGACCTTCAGCTTGAAGCTCGTCGAGGGAGGCGGTGGCTGCGACCAAGCGGTCGTGGATCTGGGCCGGGGTGTCGCCGGTGATCAAGAGATTGAGCGTGCGGGGGGAGTCGGCCAGTTTCTCGTAGATCCGATTGACCGTCTCGTAGGCGAGACTGTTGCGAGGCTTGAGGGCGGCAGCGGTGCGTTCGAGGCCGGGGAAGCCGTGAGTCGCCAGCGTCATGGCGGCGGTGAGAACGAGTAGGGCGGTGAGGATGGTAGCCGCGACGTGGAGGCGGGAGAGTTGGGGTGAGCTTCTCGTTCGCGGGCAACGGGTTGGGCTTGGCAAAGTGGACCACGGCTCGGGTGAAGAGCGTGAGCATGAGGGTGGCTCCGGCGATGACGCCGAGAGCGACTAAGGTGCCGAGCTGGGCGAGTCCGGGGACACCGGAAAAGACGAGGCTGGCGAAGGCGGCCGCCGTCGTGGCCGCAGCCCAAGCGATGCCCGGCGTGCAACGGCGTCGCAGGGTCGCGGCGTCGGTTGGTTTGTTGAGATGGGTCTGATAGATGATGAGTCCGTAGTCGACGTTGATGCCGACCAGGATGGAGGCGAACCCGGCGCTGATGATCGTAATTCCGCTTTCGATGAAGCCCGCGATGGCGAGTGCGATCACGAAGCTCAGACCGAGGAGGCCGATGAGGATGGCCAACGTCACGAAGCGGCGATAGACGACGAAAAATATGATGCCGACGATCGCCGCGGTCACGAGACCGCTTTGGCGCATCTCCTTTTCCATGCCGGAGGACAGCTCCGACACGAAAGCGGGGTCGCCCGCGATGCCGATCTGGATCGTCTCTGCGGCGGGTTGAGATGCTTTCCACTCGGCGATGCTGGTCTTGATCGCTGCGATCCATTCGGTCGCGAGGCGATAGTTGGTGAGGTCGGTTGCGGCGGTGACGTAGAAGGCTCGAAAGGTGCCGTCGGCGGAGACGAATTCCGACTTGGTCACCGAGTCACCCGTGGGAGCGATGGATTGCAGGTGGGAGAGGATGCGGAAAGGATCGTAGCTGAGGAGGGCCAGGTCGCGACCGGAGAGCGTGCTCGTGAGGTCGTCGACAGCGGATTGCGCGTTGGCTACGGCGGAGGCGGGGTCGAGAGCGGCGGCGATTCTAGCGAAATCGGCAGGTGGGAGATTGATGGCCGTGTAAGCGGCGAAGTCGCCGAGTTTCTCGGGTTCGGCCTCCCAAAGCGGACGGTCGACGACGAGCTTGGTGAGCGTGGAGTCGGCGCGGAGGCGGCTGGCGAGCGACAGCGTGGCGGAGTTGGTCACGGTCGCGTCGGGGCTCTCGACGGTGACGATGAGCTCGTTGGGCAGGCCGAATTTCTCCAGGACCGTGGCCAGTCCGTCGGCCTGATCGATGTCGGGAGGAAGGAGGTCCAGGATCTCGACGTTGAAGCTAATGCGGGCGAGGCCGGCTAGGATCAACGCCGATGCAACAACGATCAATACGGGTCGTAACCACGGATGAACACGGGTGAACACGGATGGGTAAAATGCTCGGACGGATCCGGGTTAGTCTGTGTCCATCTGTGGTTCGAAGATGTCGGGTGGGAGGCGGTGGTTGATGTCGACTCTGGTGAACTTGGTTTCCAGGCCGCCGCCGTTGGCGAGCTCAACGTTGAAGCTGGTGAGAATGCCGGTGGTGGTCTCGTAGATCAGGTTGATCTCTCGCACGAACTCGGTCGCGCGGGCGTCGCGCGGGACGAGGTCGAGCGCGGTCCGATCATCCTCGACGGCCATGCGGGTGACGTCGAAGAGCTGGCGAAATTCGGCCAACGAGTCGGTGACGGGGAAGCGCATGAGCAGGAGCTGCTGAGTCTCGGGGCCGGCGGTCGACTCCTTGATCTCGCGGACGGTGTCCTTTTTTTTGTCGATGAGCGTGAGGGTGTCGCCACGGCGGATGGCGATGGTCGCGGGGGGGGCACCGAGCTGGAAACGGAAGCTGCCGTCGTCCTCGAACCAAATCTTCCCCGGCGTGCGCGATGGGATGCGGAGAGTCGGCAGTCGGCGAGTTTGCGTGAACTCACCCTGGAGGGTGCGGACGGTTTGCTGACGGGCGATCCAAGTCTCGAGAGCGGCCCAGTCGGGTTCGGCGGCGGTGATGGGCCGTAAGAAGGCGCAAAGGGCGCAAAGAAAAAAGAAGTGCCTCATGGAGTGGTCGTCCCCGTTCGATGAGGGCCGCGAGGGAGTGAAACGAATGACCGGACGAAATGCCCGCCATTTCGCTGCTAAAATTCCCAGCCCGCCCAGTCGGATATGCCGTGGATTGCGTCGGGCTTCTCCCAAAGTTCAATGGGGCGACCTCGGCCCACCTGGCTGCGCTGCGGCCTGGTGAAAGGAGGTGCAACGCTGATCGAGCCACTCGATGAGTCTCGGGACTTCCTCCGCGAGGAAAGAGGGGCGATCAGGCTGGCGAAGCTGAGATGGGCAAGGGTTCCGGCCTCAGGAACGGCTCCGGTGACGATAGGAGTGTTGGACCCCGTTTCGATGGCGTGGTCGACGAGGGTGAGCGTGGAAGCCGCCCCGTCGTCGACGCAAGCGAACCGAGCCCAGCCGAAGCGAGTGTTTTCTTCGTCGTTTCCGGTCATCAGGCCGATGAATCCCCTGGGATTTATAGCATTGAAGTCATTGAGATTTTTTGTGCGATCCGACATCGATTCCGGGCCGCTAATGAGTTTGCGCGTTTCATACGGTTATTCTCCAAGCAACCTACGCGGTATTTCGAGACCGCAAAAGTGGGTCATGCCGCCCGGATGAGCTGGCATGGGATTCGAGGAGCCTGACCTGCGACGCGAAAACGCGGCGAATCTATTGAGGCGAGAGGGATCGCACGAGCGGCGACTGGCTTGGGAATCGCAAAGGCTGTCCGCACTGGCCCCCAGAGTTCCCTCGCATTTTGACGGGCCCGATCCAACTAAGATTAAATGAGGGTTTGCCGCTGGCGGGTGTTTCCTGCAAAGTGATAATATGAAACGCTTTTTCCGTCAGGGTCTCCTACTTGCCATTGTGATCTCCACGACGTTTACGGCTGCGGCCCAGGTCACGTTGACCGTTGATACCTCGGCGAAGGAGTTTTTCTTTGGAGGATCGGCATCTGGGATTCCGGGCAGCGATAGTGTCGGTGCGGTGGTGACGTGGCGGACAGATGGTTCGGCTGCGAATCTCGACTCGATCCAGGTCCAGAGTGCCTTCGCGCAGTTGGAGTTGATCCCGCTTGCCAGGTTCGAGGTGCACGATAGCGGTCGGATCGCAGTCGCTTTGGACCTACGGGAAAGTTCGAACCTAACGATCACCCCAGACTCGCAAATCCGCTTCGATTACTCGGGATTCCAAGCAAACCGCCAAGCGATCTTTGAGCAGTTTGCTTTGGATGGTCTGGCGATCAACCTCGACCGGGGCACTGGGTTTGGATCAGTTCGGACGACGGCCGTGCCGGAGGTTCAGTTGTTTGGTCTCGTCATTTTTGGATCGCTGATGCTATTCGCAATCCGGCGTCGGCGATTCGCTTCCTAATGAACAGCCTTCTCCGCGCTGAATTAACGTCGTGTTGTTAGCTCCGATCTCGGGCGCACCGTGCCCCGGGGTCGAGTTGCCGAAGGCTGCGAGATAGCTTGGGCTACCAACCAGTTGACTTTGTGAGGGTGCGGGGTCTCCCGTGCGAGCCGGAAGACCACGGAGGTGAGCGGGCACGAGAGATTCGCTAGGTCAAGTTCCAGGAGTCGGTGCTTTGGGGAGCTGAGGCGCGGGTGTTGGTCGGGGTTTGGTCGGTGATCTTCGGTAGAATGCGAAGACGAGGCCGCCGACGAGATTCCAGATGCTCCAACAGGCGAACCCCCCGAGTGAAACGAGGACGGCGCTCTCCACCGGGATGTCGGCGAGGGCTTCGAGCAGGTATTCGAAGGACTTCTCGCGGACGCCTAGGCCGGCGACGGAGATGGGGAGCGAGATGAGCGCTTCGACGACGGGCATGGCGGACAGGAAGGACGGCAGCGAAATTGAGACCGCGAGGGCGCGGGCGGCGGCGAAGAACGTGAAGTAATACGCGAAGAGCGCGACGAACGAGACGGCGACCGCCGAGAGACTGGCCCGCCACTGACTCCGCATTTCCGTGAAGGCGGCGTGCATGTCGTCGGCGACTTTTCCGAGGCTGGCGGGGATCGGGGCCCAGGACGGTATCGGAAACTTCGACACCAGGATGCACAGCGCGATGCCGACGAAGGCGAGAGTGACGTAGCCAATGACGAACCAGAACATCGTGGCGGTGACCGGGTTCGTCAGAAGGAGGTCGGCTCGCGAAACGGTGAAAATCGCCGTTGCTGCGAGCAGCGCGCCGAGCCCGCTCATGTGATCCATCGCCAGACTCATGAAAGCGGTGGTCTTGCGATCGGGGTATTCCCGTATGACGCAGACGGCCTTGGCGGCGTCGCCGCCCGTCGCTCCCAGTAGAAAAAGGTCGAAGAAGCCGCCGATGAGGTAGATCGCGGTGACGCGCCGCCACGACAGGTGGAGGGTAAGCATTTCCAGAAAAATCCGCCAGCGGACGATGCCGGCGACCACGGCCAGACCCGCACTCGCGACGGCGGCGGCGATCCAGAGCGGATTCGCTCCGGACAGGAGGCGCGTCATCGCGCCATTCCCCCCGAGGTCGGAAAAAATCCAGAAGAGCAACCCTCCGGAAATCGCGATCTGGATGAGCGAAACGAAAATTCGCCGCGCGCTCGACGGGGTCGGGGCGTCCGCTGAATCTCTCCGATGGATCGCCGCGTCAGTCGGGATCTGGGGGGGAGGGTCAGCTGGCGAGCTCGTCATCTTTACGAAGGGAGATAAATGAAACGACCCTCCGCGTTGGAGCGAGAGATATTTCATTTGCCCTTCGAAATGTGACCGGTCACATCTACAATCATGACGTTCCTGGTCGCGCTCGTTCTTGGTTTTGCCAGCGCCAGCGTCTGGGCGGGGGATTGGGTTTATCAGATCCAGAACCCGAATCCGCGGACGCTCGCCCGGGCGGGATTCGACGTGGCGGTGATGGACTATTCGAAGGACGGATCGGAGCGGAAGCGGTTCAAACGTTCCGAGCTTCGGAAGATGCAGCGGAAGGGCGTCCAGGCGCTGGCGTATTTCTCCATCGGGGAGGCGGAAAGTTACCGCTTCTATTGGGACCGGAATTGGGTCGAGAAAGTGGATTCGAACCGCTTCACCGCGTCGGCACCGAGCTGGCTGGGTCACACGAATCCGGATTGGATCGGAAATTACAAGGTGCGCTACTGGGATCCGCAATGGCGGGAGACGGCGCTGCGGCCCTACCTCGATCAGATCATCGCCGATGGTTACAACGGCGTCTATTTGGACATCGTCGATGGGTTTGAATACTGGAGCGACGGGTCGAATTACGGGCCGGGCAGGGAAACGTTCTCGCCGGGCGATCCGAAGGGGAACGAGCGCGACGCGGCGGGGCGGATGATCGACCTCGTAAGGTGGATCGCGGATTACGGGCGGGCGAACAGCCGGTTCGGGAAGGACTTTCAGGTGTTTCCGCAAAACGGCGAGAATCTCGTGCGTTACGACCGGGGCGGGAAGTATCTCCGGACGATCACCGGCTTCGGAGTCGAGGATCTGTTTTACGACGAGACGAGCCGCCAGTCGCGGGGCGACACGAGCTATCGGCTCAGGAGTTTGGAGAAAGCTGTCCGCAAGAAAAAGGCCGTGTTGTGCGTGGATTACGTCGACACCGGGAAACGTGGGGATGCGAAGAACGAAGCGCGGATCGCGGATTTCGTGTCGAAATGCGTGCGGTATGGATTTGAGCCCTACGTCGCGAATCAGGATCGGGAATTGGATTCGATCAATCAAATTTTTGGGTTTCAGCCGGCAGAGTGACCTGATCGCCGCAGGGCGGGATTCCGAACCCGAGGGCGAGGCTCTCGCCGAGCCGTGCTCGAATCGAATCGTCGTCGAGCGAGAGAGCGGGCGGTTCGCGTGAAAGTGGCGGCTCGGCGGGAGCCTCGCCCTCCGGTAACGAAGGGCTGCGCCCCGTTTTTTAGGACCAGTTGGGGGGGCGGCGGGTGGCTCTTGGGCGGCCGACGTGGCAGTGGAGGGACCGCGAGATCGTGTTGCCGAACCAGCCGCTGAGGATGAAGAGGAGACGGGGAATTTGGTTCATCGGAGGGCGGCGTTTCGTTGGTCGGTGGGGGCGATCGGGTGAAAGACGGCCGTCTTTCCGCCGGGGAGGTTGGTGTCGGTGGCGTTGAGCGCTTGAAGGCGGGTGAGGAGGGCGGAGACTTCGGCGGCGGGGGCGAGGACGAGCAGGGATCGGTCGGCGCGGAGGTTGATGGCGCGGTTGAGGGTCGGCCAGGCGAAGAGGGCCAGGAAGCACCAGGAGGTGACGATCGCGGGGCCGAGGAAGGCGGATTGGATGGGGAAGGGTGCGGGGAAGCGGAGCGCGAGGGCGACGCCACCGAGAAGCCAGAGGGCGGCGATGGCGGTCGTGAGGAGGCCGGCGCCGGAGCGGACGAACCATTCTTCGCGGGCGACGAGGAGGGCGGCTTCGCGGGGCTTCAGCTGGCTCGCGACGGTCGTCGAGAGGCAGAGGTGGCGCGGCGGCACCGGGCGGACGTAGCCGTTGACGGTGGTCGTCTCGGCGTTGTCGAACCAGCGGATCGGGCGGGGGGGGTGATCGAGCTTGGTCAACTCGGCGGCGAGTTTGGTTTCGTAGTTGGCTTCGGGCGAGTCGGACGGAGCCGGGAAGCCGCTCGGGAGACGGAAGAGCGCGGCGGCGACGATGATCACCGCGAGCGCGAAGAACGGCCCGGCGAGACCGGAGCTGGCGGCGACGTAGAAGAAGGTGAACGCGATGAAGAGGGCGGGGGCGTTCAACGCGGAGGCGCGGAGCCAGTCGGCGAGCCAGTCGCGAAGAGATTGGGTGGTGCGACCGAATGCGGTCTCGGTGGCGTGGCCGACGAGAATGTCAAACGGAAGGTTGGCGAGCGGCCAGGCGAGGGCGATGAGCGCGAAGACGGCGACGATGGGGAATGACTCCGGGATGAGCGGTGCCCAACCAACGGCGGTGAGCGCGAGGATCCAAATCGCGCCGAGGTTGCAGCCGATGGACGTGATCCCGCTCCAGAGGCGGACGCGTTGGTAGGTGGTGGGATTCACTTGCGGAAGATTTTTGAGGTTTCGCCTTCTGTTACGTTCGGCGATTGCAGATCGCCGCTCCTTGAAAAGTGAATGCGAACTTCGGCGGCTAGTAGCCGCCGCTCCTTGAAGCGGTCTGATTACGCGTCGCCGATGGCTTGGTCGAGGACTTCAAGGATGAAGTCGACGTCGTCGGCGTTGATGCACATGGGCGGTTTGATGCGGAGGATGTTGCCGTCCAGGCCACCCTTGCCGATGAGGAGACCGAGATCTTTCGCGCGTTCGAAGACGCGGAGGCAGAAGCTCTTTTGCGGGGTCCCTGGTGTCGCGGTCGGTGACGAGCTCGACGCCGAGCATGAGGCCGAGGCCGCGGACTTGGCCGATGGCGGGGTGGCGGTCTTGGAGCGCGCGGAGGCCGGCGAGGAGGCGGTTGCCCATCGCGAGGGCGTTGGCTTGGAGCGCCTTCCTCTTCGATGACTTCGAGGACGGCTTTGCCTTGGGCGCAGGCCATGGGGTTGCCGCCGTAGGTGTTGAAGTGAACGCGGGCGGCGATGGTCTTGGCGATCTCCGGCGTGGTGACGACGGCCCCGAGCGGGAAGCCGTTGCCGATGCCCTTGGCCATGGTGACAATGTCGGGAATGACGCCCTGGGTCTCAAATCCCCAGTAGTTCGAGCCGGTGCGACCGAAGCCGCTCTGGACCTCGTCGGCGACGCAGAGGCCGCCCGCTTCGCGGACGTGTCGATAAGCCTCTTTAAGATAATTTTCGGGGAAGACGACGGCTCCGCCGACGCCTTGGATCGACTCGGCGATGAAGCCAGCGATCTTGCCGGAGGTGGCGAAGCGGATGGTCTCGCGGATGTCTTCGGCGTAGCGCGGGCCGGAGTCGACGTCGGTCCAGCGGCCACGGTAGAGGTCGGGCGCGACGGCGTGGTGGATGCCGAAGGAGTGCGGGACGTTGAACTTCCACGTGTGGTGGGAGGTGAGGCCCATCGTGGACTGCGAGCCGCCGTGGTAACAGTTGCGCAACGCCAGGAAGTCGAAACTCTCGGTGTAGGACCTAGCCATGAGGAGGGCGAGGTCATTGGCCTCGGAGCCGGAATTGGTGAAGTAGACAACCTTGAGATCGCCGGGGAGGGTGGCCGCGAGCTTGGCGGAGTACTCCGCGATGTTCGGGTGCAGGTAGATCGTGGTGGTGTGCTGGAGGAGTTCGTTCTGGCGATTGAGGGCGGCGACAACCTTGGGGTGACAATGGCCGACGCTGACCGTGACGATGCCGCCAAACGCGTCGAGAAAACGTCGGCCCGTCTCGTCGTAGAGGTATTGCATCTTCCCTTCGGTGATCATGATCGGCTCCTTGTAAAAGAGGAAAATGCCGGGGTTTACGTGCGCTTCGCGCAACGCTCGAACTTCTGCCTTCGTCGGGCCGGTGTAGGCGGTAGGGGTGTGGTCGAAAGCTGGGAGCGGCATGGAATTATTTACGATTTTTTGGCGAAAAGGCTAGGTGCAGGGCGAAGGCGAGGGCGAAGCCGGAGAACCAACTGTAGGTGTAGAGGGTCTGAAAGAAAGTGGGGACTTGTTCGGGGGTGAGGGCGCTGATCGCGACGAGGAAGCCGGGGACATGGGGGAGGATGGCGAGGAAGAGGGCGGTGAGGGCTCGAAGATTGAAGCCGCTAGTGAAGGTGTAGATGCCGTTGCGCTCGTAGAGGGCGTCGGGGTCGAGTGTCTGTTTTCGGACGATGAAGTAGTCGGCGATCATGATGCCGCCGATGGGGCCGAGGAGGGCGCTGTAGCCGATGAGCCACGCGAAGATGGTGCCCTCGGCGACGAGCTTCCACGGGAAGACGAGGATGCCAAGCGCCCCGGTGATCAGGCCACCGATGCGGAAACTGACGTGGCGCGGGGCCAGATTGCAAAAATCATTAGCGGGGGAGACGACGTTGGCCGCGATGTTGGTGGTGAGGGTCGCGACCACGAGGCCGATGAGACCGGGGACGACGATCCACGGGCTGTCGAAGCGGCCGAGCAGCGCGACAGGATCGGCGATGGCTTCGCCGAAGATGACGACCGTGGCGCTGGTCGTTGCGATACCGATGAAGGCGTAGAGCGCCATCGTGCCCGGCATGCCGATGGCTTGACCGAGGACTTGATCGCGCTGGCTTTTGGCGAAGCGGGAGAAGTCCGGGATGTTCAGCGAGAGCGTTGCCCAGTAGCCGACCATCGCCGTGAGGCCAGGAATGAAGACCGGCCAGAACTCCCCGAGCGTTGCAAAATTCGACGGCTGGCTGAGCATCGGGCCGAAGCCGTCGGCGGCGACGTAGGCCCAGGCGAGGAGACCGATCCCAACGGCGAGGAGGAAGGGTGCGCCGACCGCTTCGAGCCAGCGGATGGAGTCGATGCCGCGAACGACGACCGCCATGTTGATCGCCCAGAAGATCATGAAACAGAGGAATTGCCCTCCGGAGATGCCGAGGATCGGGAGGGGGACGGCAGCGGCGGCGTCGAAGCCCGCGACGATGGCGGTCATCTGATAGATCGCCGCGCCGCCGATCCACGTCTGGATACCGAACCATCCACAGGCGACAACGGCGCGCATGAGGGCGGGGATATTTGACCCGAAGACGCCGAAGGACGAACGGAGGAGGACGGGAAACGGGATGCCGTAGGCCGTGCCCGCGCGGGCGTTGAGTGCGAGCGGAACGAGGACGATGAGGTTGCCGAGGAGGACGGTGAGGGTGGCCTGCCACCAATTCATTCCGGCGTTGATGAGGCCGCCGGCGATCATGTAGGTCGGGATGCAGACGGCCATGCCGACCCAGAGGGCGGCGATGTGCCATTTGTTCCAAGTGCGCTCGGTCAGCGGGACCGGGGCGAGGTCGGGATTCCAGAGGGAGGAGGCGGACGGTGGCGGGGATGGCATGGGGCGACCGTCGGAAGGAAGCAATTCCGGTGCCGGGGTGGGGTCGGGCTGGGATCGAGCTACCACCAACGGAGCGGCTTCCCGCTGGCGAGGGAAACTGTTTCTATGGGGGGAATGACGGGTAAGCGTGATGAAGAGGTGGCGGTCCGGAAGGTTCCGATCGAGCTGTGCCAGTTGCTGAAATTCGCTGGCCTAGCCGAGAGCGGCGGGGCTGCGAAGGTGGTGATCGGCGAGGGGCAAGTGCGGGTCAACGGCGAAGTCGAGACGCGGAAGCGGCGGAAGCTCGATGCGGGGGATCGAGTGGAGTTTGGCGGGCGTAAGGTCGTCGTGGGAGTTGGGGAGTCGCGGGATTCTGGCTCGCCCAATCGACTGCACCGGGGGTGAGAGTGGGGGAGCTAATTTGTCCCACGTGGCTTGGTCCCGCGACTTGCTGACGTCGCGCCGGGCTGGAAGCCGGTGCTCCCCGGGTTGACTGATTAGCGGGAGCGGGATTGGAGGAACATGCGGGCTTGATCGATGTTCTCCAAGCTCAGGAGGCGGTCGCGGTTTTTTTGGTCGCCGCAGAAGCGGGCGATTTCGGCCAGGGTCGCGAGGTGGCCTTCGGGGTCGCCGGCGGGGCTGATGAGGAAGAAGACGAGGCGGATCGGCTCGTCCTCGCCGGGGAGCGCGAGGCCGTCGGGGAGGCGGGCGAAGATGCAAAGGCGGTTGGGATTATTGCGATTGTAGATGTGCGGGATGGCGATGCCGTGACCGATGAGGTTGGGCACGAGCTTCCCGGGCTGGGTGATCTCGCTGAGGCTTTCGTCTTTCGAAATGGACGGGACGAGTTCGACGGCGATCTCGAGGATTTGTTCGTAGAGGTGGTGGAGGTCGGTGGCGGTGAGGTCGACAGCGGACCCGGCTTGGAGGCTGCGGGACAGAAAGCCGGCGTCGCGCTCGAGGACCAGGACGCGGTCGCCCTTTTCGATTCGGTCGCTGTCCTTGCGATTGGTGACGGGGCGGGCTGAGTTCTTGCGGAAGATCACCAGCGGGACGCCGCCGATGTCCGAGCCGTCGGAGGTGGCGCTCCAGACGCGGGCCTCGCCGTCAACGAGCTCGGCCGAGATCACGCTGGGACGCGCGGTGCCCGGGAAGGCGATGTCACCGAGTTGCCCCCGGTCCTCGGACGTTTGGTCCCGGTTGCCGCTCCAGCGGTAGACCGACTCGTGCATGTCGAGGGCGTCGCCCCAGCGCTGGCAGAGGAGTTCGTTGAGTTCGGTGTTGTCGGTGAGGGCGAGGAGGTGGCCGACTTTGAGAAATTCGACCCGCTCCTCGACGAGATCGACGTTGCGGGCGTCTTCGCAGATGGCGGGGAGGCCCCCGCGCTTGGCCTCGGCGATGAGGCGGGAGTTCGTGTCGATGAGGAGGACGTCGAGCTTGGCTTCGTCGCGGAGGAAGCGGGCGATCCGGCGGTTGATGGCGCTAGCTCCGGCGATCAGCCAGCCGGTGGGGTCGGGTCGCTTGAGACCAAGAAGCCGGGCGACCCAGCCTGCGGAGAATCCTTGAAGGATGACCGTGGCGACGATGGTTGAGTAGGTCAGCGTCTCAATCAGTTGCGGGTCAACGGCGAGGTCGTCGGTGCCCTTGAGACCAAGGGCGAAGAGGGACGCCATGGAGGCCGCGACGATGCCTCGCGGGGCGACCCACGAGAGGAAGAGCTTCTCTCGGAAGGAAAGCCCGGTGCCCCAAGTGGAGAAGGCGATGTTGAACGGTCGAATGACAAAGAGAATGGCGAGGACGACGAAGACGCCGTTCCATCCCGCGGCGGTGAATTGCTCGAGTTCGAGACGACCGGCCAGGACGATGAAGAGGAGGCCGATGAGGAGATCGGTGATCTCGGCTTTGAACTGCCGGATCATTTTGAGTTCTGCGGGCTGGAGCCAGCCGACGACAAAACCGGCAACCGTGACGGCAAGCAGACCCGCCTCGGAAATAACGGTCTCGGCGACGCCGAAGACGGCCATCGCGCCACCGAGTGCGAAGGCATTTGCCAGATTGCGCGGGACGAGCTGCCAGCGGAAGGCTTGGACGATGGCCCAACCGCCGACGATGCCGATGACGATCCCGGAAGCGGAGCGGAGTGCGAAATTGCTGAAAACTAGGCCGCCGTCGCCCCCGACGATCCACTCGTAGCAGAGGAGAGCGATGAAAACGCCGATGGGATCGATCATCACACCTTCCCAGTGGAGGATGTCGTGCAGACGTTGCTTGACCTTGATGCGCTTGAGGAGCGGCGCGATGACGGTCGGACCGGTGACGATCACCAGACTGCCGGCGAGCAGGGCGAACGATACGCTGACGTCAAAAAGCAGGTAAACGAAGAGCGACGTGCCGAACCACGTGGTCACGACCCCGACGGTGAGGAGGCGCGGAATGACTTTTGATCCCGAGATGTAACCTCGGAGATCGAGGGTGAGGCCGCCTTCGAAAAGAATCAGTCCGACGGCCAACGAGACAATTACGGGAAGCAATGGACCCAGACTAGCGGGCTGCGTGATACCAAGGCACTCCGGGCCGAGGACGACGCCGCCGATGAGGAGCAGGACGATGCCGGGTAGGCTGATCTGGCGCGCGATGACGATGAGGAAGATGCCCGCCGCGATAGCGACGACGAGCGTCCGCATGGCGTCGTGCGAGACGGGCAACTCGAAGTTGCCCGCCGCCAGGATGAGCGCGAAGAAGCTCGTCACGAAATGATCGGCAAGGTTTGCGAAAGGGTCGGCGGGCGCATGGCGGGGGAGTGTCGGCGATGGGTTTTGGAAAATCCAGCGCGGATGCAGGGGGGATCGTGCGAAGGGTCTGCGGCGCTATTTGGCACCGCTGGGGGAAGGAGAAATGGGCCCGGATGCGACTCGTTTTCCTACTGGTCGGGTTCGGGTGGTGCCTCTTCGCGCATCCAGTCGGCAACACCGGCGGTGGGGTCGGGCTGGGATTGGACTTGAGTGAGAATGGCGCGCGCGTTGGCGCTGTTCGGACTGTCCGGGAAGCGGCGGAGGTAGTCTTCGAGCAGCTCGGCGGCGCGGGCAGGGTTGCCGAGTTTCTCCATCTGAATGGTGGCGGCGTTGAAGAAGCTGAACTCGTGCGCGGGGTCCAGGCGCTGGGCGATCTCGTATTGGGCGATGGCGTCGTTGGGCTGGTTGGCAAAGCGGTAGCAATTTCCAAGGTCCGTGCGGACGTCGGCGTTATCGAGGCCGAGGGCGATGGTGCGCTGGTAGAGGGTGATGGCGCGCGGCCATTCCTGGCGGTCATAGGCCTGGTTGGCAGCGGTGAGGGTTGCCGGGGCAGATTCTGGGGCCGCCGTGGGTGGTGGTGCAGACGGGGCGGAGGCGCTTTGCACTGCTGGTGCTGGGGCCGCGGCGTCTCGCAGGACGAGCCAAGTGGTGAGGGCACCGGTGGTGAAGGCGACGACGGCGGTAATGAGGATCTGCGGAAAGGCGTTCACGAGAGCGGCATGGCGAGGTTGGGCGATGGGGTAATCAACGCAGGGGTGGATGAGATGGTTTCTGGTGAGATCATCATACGAACGGGATCGTGCTTTGGAGAGCGCGGAGTATTTCCCGCTGGGGACGGCTCGATTGTAACAAAATCTGAAGCGCTCTCGCGGTAGTCTGTTATTTTCCGGACATGAAGAAATTTACCACTCTTGCTGCTGTCTTCTCGCTCGGGATCCTCGGACTTGCTTCTGCCGAAGAATCGACCTATCCGCTGACCACTTGCGTTATCTCTGGCGAGGCCTTGGATGCCATGGGTAAACCCTTCGCAACGAGTTACGACGGCGAAGAGGTCTTGCTGTGTTGCAAGATGTGTCAGAAGGAGTTCGACGAGACTCCCGCAGAGTACGTCGCGAAAGTGAGGGCAGCCAAAGCCGCTCATGCCGCCGAGGCCGTCCCTCCGGTCGATCAGTGAACCGCACCGCCGGGCAACGGCGCATCTATTGGATGGAAGGATGATGAAACGCGCGAGTATCTACCGGCTGGTCACGCCGGATCATCTGTGTCCCTGGGGGATCAAAGCCAGGGATCTGCTCCGACGAAACGGTTACGAAGTCGAGGATCACCATCTCGACTCCGAGCAAGCGAGTGCGGAATACAAGCGCGAGAACGGCTTTGACGAAACGCCCCAGATCTTCGTTGAGGGAGAGCGGATCGGCGGCTTCGACGCGTTGCGCGAACACCTCGGACTTGGTCCCGACCCTCGAGAGGGCACAACCTATCAGCCGGTGATCGCGGTCTTCGCGGTCACGTTTCTCATGGCGATCACGACCTGCCTCGCTGCGACCGGATCGCTGGCGGTCGTGCGGGTGCTGGAGCTGTTTGTGGCCTTCAGCATGTGCGTGCTGGGGATCTTGAAGTTGCAGGACTTGCAGTCGTTTGCGACGGGGTTCGTGCAATACGACTTTATCGCGCGGCGGTACGTTCCTTATTCTTACGTGTATCCTTTCGTCGAGGCGGGGGCTGGGATTCTCATGATTGCGGGAGTTGCCACGTGGATCGCCGCGCCGGCGGCTTTGTTCGTCAGCGCAGTCGGAGCCTTTTCGGTGATCAAGGCGGTCTACGTCGAGAAACGGGACGTGAATTGCGCCTGCGTGGGTGGGGGAAGCAAGGTGCCGCTTGGGTTCATCTCACTGACCGAGAATCTCATGATGATTGCGATGTCGGTATGGATGCTGGCGCGGTGGGGGGTCTCTTGACGTGGCCTTGCGCGTGGTGAAGAGATAAAAAAAGGGTTCACGCCGGGGGTCGCCCGGTCGTGAACCCTGCAGATTTGCGGGTGGCGAAGACTATTCGACGTTGGCGCCGACGACTGCCGCCATCTGCATCATGTCGATGGTCTGGCCTTCCTTGAGGCCGGTGAGGTCGGTGACTTTGCCGGTCTTGCTGGAGGATTTGGTCTTCTTGAAGATCGGGAGGAGCTTAGCATCCGCGACGATGTTCTTGCCGGCGCCTTCGGGCTTGCCGTTGACAGTCTTACTCTGGAGATCATTGGACTTGATGTAGTCCCAGATCTTCTTCGTGACCTCGGTGCGGGGGAGCTGCTTCGCGCCGCAAAGGTCGGCGAGTTCGCTCTTGAGGGTGACCGGTTTCTTGAGTCCTTTTTCTTCTGACATAGTGGTGTGGGTTATTCTTTGAGTTCTGGTTTGCGGAGTTCCGCGGTGAGTGATCTCCCGACCCGAAAATCGAAAGCTTGGCCCGTCGCAGCCGAAGCGGCAAGTGGGTGGGGGAAGACAGTGGGCAACTTCCTCCGACGCGTCAACACTGCGGCGGGGCGACCGATCTGGCAGGGTGCGATCGAAGGACCTCCTGAAACGGGCATTGCCGGATCGCAGGTGCGCCGCGAACTGCCCCCGCCTTCGGCCACTTTGGGGGCATCAAGGCGACGCGGAAGCGATCGCGCGGGAGCAGCGAGAGATCGGACCGAAGCATCGGGCACGTGGGTGTCGCAGCAATACGAGGAGCGATTGCGAAACTTTAAGACGATTGGCTTCAAGTTATGGAAAGGGTTCGTGTGAAGGGGGCGCGCCTTGGCCGTTCTCGAAGTGGGGAGAATCAATCGGGGTCGCGCCCGGTCCCGTCATTCGATGTGAACGGGCGTGTTGGGCTCGATCATTGCAGCCAAGCGGGCGGCATCCCAGTTCGAAAGGCGGACGCAGCCATGACTGCCGCCGCGGCCGATGGTGTCGGGATCTGCCGTGCCGTGGAGACCGATGCCTTCTTTGTCGATCGCCATCCACGCAACGCCGACGGCGTTGTTCGGTCCGGGTGGGATGTTGTGGGCATCGTCGCTGCGCTCGCCTTCTTCGAGCATCTTCTTGTCGTACCGATACCATGGCATGAGCGCGATGCCAGTGATCTTCCAGTCTCCCTTCGGCGCGGGCAGCGAATCGGAGCCTGGGGTGATCGGGAACGATGCTGCCAGGCGCTCGCCCTTGTATAGGTCGAGCATCTTTTCGGAAGTGCTGATGAAGATCGACGTGGTCTTGGGCGTAGACGCTCCGGCGTTGTCGGCGGCGGAACCGGTTTCGGTCTCGTCGGCGGACTCCTTCTCCTCGTCGGCTCGCTTCTGAACGTTGGCAACCGAGAACGGCTCGTCGATGGCGGGAACGGTGATCTTGTCGCCAGCGTTGGCATCATCGATGGCGGTGCCTTCGTTCAGGGTGGCGAGGTAGTCTCGGTCGATGTGATATTTTTCTGCGATCATTTCCGTCAGATTCGCATAGGGCATGGAGTCCTGTTTGGCCTGCTCCTCGGGTTCGGAGGGGACGGATCCGAGGTCGTCGAGGTCGGATTGCTGGACCGTGTATTCGGTGTAGATCGGGTCGACAGAGGTCGCGTCGACGGGGAACTCGGTTGGGACCTCATCGGTGAATTCTGGAACGTCCTGATCGTGAGCGCGGAGGTAGCGAGCCAACGACTTGCGAGTGAATTCGCCCCAGCGGCCGTCAATTTTGCCCGGACCAAAGTTCGCGTCGTCGAGAAAGATCTGGAGCTGCGTGAGGCGGTCGCGTTCGTCTTTGGTGGCCGGCGTGGCGTCGTCGGCGACCGCAGTGAGACTCGAGGCGATGAGAATCGCGGTGGTTGCTGCGGTGAGGTGTTTTAGAAACTTCATTCGTCCTTCCTATCGCAGGCCGAGCGGATTGTGGGCGTCTGACTCTCATTTCGACGGTTGTCGAACCTTGCGGGGGCGGATTACCCTTTGGGAGAGATGAAGGAGTATCGCCATCCCGCGCTGGAGAACGTGAGCATCACCGTCGTGATGCAGGCGATGTCGGATCCGTGGCGGCTCGGAATCGTCCGATCTCTGCTCGCGGCGGAGGGGCGAGAGTTTGCCTGCAACGAGTTCCCGATGGACGTGTCGAAGGCAACGAGGTCTCACCACATCTGCGTACTGCGCGAGGCTGGGCTGATCCGGACGCGGGTCGAGGGGACAAAGTGCATGACGTCTCTGCGCTACAACGAAATCGAGGATCGGTTTCCCGGGCTGCTGCAGTTGGCAGAGTTGGGGTAGCGGGTGGGCTGGGGTGAGGCGCCAGCGATTCTTCGCTTTGCGCGGATTCAATTCACGCCGGATCTGATGCCTTCGGACGTGACGGGGACGGAGATTTTGGAAGAGGACGCGGCGTCGGGTCACCGGAAGTTCGTCTTCGCGCCGGGGCCGGTTTTTACGAATGTGCTGTTTGCGTATGAGATCAATCGAACGCCGCCGAAGACGCAGGAGGCGATGCAGGAAAAGACGGTGACGGTGACGGTGGCGGGGAAAATTCGCACGCTCGCGGAGCCATTCATCGTTCTGGCGACGCAGACTCCGATCGAACAGGAGGGGACGTATCCGCTGCAGGAGGCGCAGTTGGATCGCTTTTTCTACGAGCTGGAGGTGGGGTATCCGAGCGCCGAGGATGAGGTGCGGATCGTGGAGCGGCACTCGTTCACGCCGACGCGCGAGTTGCAGCCGTTGTTTGCCGAGGGCGAGTTGGCGGCGTTTCGCGACGTGATGGCGCGAGTGCCGGTGTCGGCAAACGTGGTGCGCTACGCGGTGGATCTGGTGCGGGCGACGCGGCCGGACGGCGCGTCGTGTCCGGAGGAGGTGCGGAAGTATCTGCGGTGGGGGGCGTCGCCGCGGGCGAGTCAAATCTCATCATTGCGGGACGGGCGCGGGCGGCCTGTCAGGGGCGCTTTAACGTCGCCTGCGAGGACGTCGCGGCGCTGGCACCGAACGTGTTGCGGCACCGGTTAATTCGGAATTTTCAGGCGGACGCGGATGGTGTGTCGGCGGCGGATCTGTTCCGGCGATTACTGGAGCGGGGGTGAATCTTTAACCACGGATTTTTCGGATGAGACGGATGGGATGAAGGTGCGGGAGGGGTTTGATCCGGGGGCGATTGGGGGAGGGCGCCTTGTGCCGCCGGCGCAGCGGTCGACGCAGCTCGGGCTGATTCAGCGAGAGCTGGACGCGGTGGTGGCGCGGGGGAGTGGCGGGTTGGAGTTTTTACTTTCGAAGGCTAGGGTACCGGTAAAACGACGGAGCTTGGTGGCGATCTTTTCGGATTTGTTGGATGAGGTGGACGGGCTGGCGAAGCGGGTGAAAGAATTGCGATTTCGGGGGCACGATTGGTTCGTTTTTCAGATCTTGGACCGGGATGAGGTGGAGTTTCCGTTCGGCGACGCGGCGGTCTTTCAGGATGCGGAGACGGGCGCGCTGCGGCACGTGACACCCGAGCGGGCGCGGCGAAAATATCTGGAGCGGTTCGAGGCGTTCATGGCTCCTCGACCGGAGCTTTTCCGGGAGCTGGCGATTCCGCTGGTGGTGGTGCGGACGGATGAGGAGCCGTATGCGGCGATGGCGCGTTTTCTGGCTGCTCGGGGGCGGTTGCGGTGAATGATTTTTACCGGAAGGGGGGAAGAAGATGAAGGCGGTTGAAAGTTCATCTCTTCAGTTTCTTCCCCCCTTCCGGTCAATCCGAAGTGTTCGATCATGAGCTTCCTGTTGCCATTGGGATTGTTGGGGTTGGTTGGGGTGGTGGCTCCGGTGTGGTTGCACTTGCGGCGGCGGCGGCGGACGAATGTGCGGGTTTTTTCCGCGTTGCGGTTTTTGGACGATCAGCCGGCTCCGCGTGATATGCCGCTGCAGCTGCGGGATTGGCCATTGGCTTTGTTGCGGATCTTGGCGGTGGCGTTGGCGGGGTTGACGTGAGACCGGAGCGTGGCGGCGGGGGAGACGGAGGTGCTGGAGCGGGAGTTGGAACTCGCGGCGGGCGATCTGACCTTAGGAACGAGCTGGAAGGACCCGGCGGCGGACAAGGCGGGTTGGGTTCGTGGTGAGATCGAGCTGACGGGACGACCGGACGTGCTGCCGGAGGACGATCGAAGCTACTTCGCGGTGCCGTCGATCGAGCCGGGTAAGGTGGGATTGATCGCGAGATCGCCTTACCTGCGGGCGACGTAGGATCCGGAGATCTCGCGTTTCCGGGTCTGCTGAAGCTGGCGGAGCGGGTCTGATCGCGGGCGCGATCTAAGCGGGTATTGTCGACGTCGACGGCGACGCGTACGGCGCCGACGCTCCGAGCCTCTCGGGAGCGGAACGCTCGAGGAAAACGTGCGCAGGACGGGCGAGATGCCGCGCGGAAAGAGTCAGCGACCAGGACCAACCTAGCTTCGGAGAGCCGTTCCGAAACTCTAGCACGTCCGTCGTAGGGTTTTGTAGCGGGGTTCGGCGGGTTGGCTGCTGCGGAGGCGGTGGATGTTGCGGTGAGCGGTCGGGAGCCGGGCTGGAAGCTCGGCACAGCAGGCTGGAAGCCCGTGATCCCCCGCTAGATGATCAGCATGCAGTCGCCGTAACTGTAGAAGCGGTAGCGATTGGCGATGGCTTGGCGGTAGGCTTCGAGGATGAGATCGCGAGTGGCGAAGGCGCTTACGAGCATGAGGAGGGTGCTCTTCGGAAGGTGGAAGTTCGTCAGGAGAGCGTCGATGCGGGTGAGGGTCTTCGGGGGGTGGAGGAAGATGCTCGTTCGACCAGAGTGGGGGGTGATCGGCCCGGGGGGCTGGCTTTCGAGGACGCGGGTGGTGGTGGTGCCGACGGCGACGATGCGGGTGGCAGTGTTGATGGTGGCGGCGCTCCGGTCGGAGATAGTGTAGCGCTCTTCGTGCATCGTGTGGTCGGCGAGGGTGTCGGTCTTTACGGACTGGAAAGTGCCTTGGCCGACGTGGAGGGTGAGGAAGGTGTGGGGGACGCGGGCGAGGATCTCGGGCGTGAAGTGGAGACCGGCGGTGGGGGCGGCAACTGACCCGGGGGAGTCGGCGTAGACGGTCTGGTAGCGGGCGTCGTCGGCGACGTCGGCGGCGCGGGCCAGGTAGGGCGGGATGGGAAGTTCGCCGTGGGCTTCGAAATCGATGGGGGCTTCGAGGCGGAGGACGCGCTCGCCGCCGGGGAGGATCTCGAGGACGTGGGCGGTGGTGTTGGCGACGTCGACCTGGCCGCCGGGTTGAAGTTTTTTTCCGGGCTTGGCCATGCAAACCCACTCGTTGGGGGCGCGCTCTTCGAGGAAGAGAAATTCGATCCGCCCGTCGGTCGAACGGAGACGGGCGCGGAGGACGCGGGAGTCGTTGAGAACGGTGAGGTCGCCTGGGCGGAGGTATCCGGGGAAGTCGGTGAAGCGGCGGTGGGTGATGGTGCCGGTTGCGCGATCAACGACGAGGAGGCGGGAGGCGGCTCGATCGGGCAGCGGGTGGGTCGCGATGAGGTCGGGCGGGAGGGTGAAGTCGTAGTCGGACGTTTGGTTCAATGCGAACTTCGGCGGCTGGAAGCCGCCGCTCCTTGAATTACTTGAAGACTCTTTTGAGGCCGACTCGCTGGCCGGAGGCTTCGAAGAGTTCGGCGACGCGGCGCTTCAATTTACGAAGGTTGTTGAAGAGGAAGAGGAGGAAGATGACGTAGGGGATCTGAAACCAGAGGTCGGGTTGGGTCATTCCCAGCTGCCGGATGAGGAGGGTGCTGAGGATGACCAAGTTCACCAAGAAGGTCGTGGCGACCATGTGGGTCGTGAGGCGGACGCGGGTGAGGGCCTTTGGGCCGCCGTGGTATTCGGTGACGGTGGCGGCACGGATGCCCCACCAGAAGCTGCCGTAGATCTGGACGTCCCAGTTCTTCCAACCGGTGTCGATCGAGTAGCTCCAGCCTTCGTTCTCGAGGGCGTCGATGGCTTTGGGGAGCAGGGCTTCGCGACCGGTGCCCTCTTCGCTCCAGAAGTTCAGGTGGGTGATACTGCCCTTGCCGGAGTATTTGAAATTGTCCTCGTGGGTGGCGATGACGGAGGGAGGGGTGCGTTTGTGCCTCAACCAGGTGACGTAGCGGGCCCAGCCGCGGGCGAGGGGTTGGGTGAAGGCGAGGAAGGTAACGAGGAGGCGCGCCGGGATGGTGTCGTATTCTGGCTCGAGCTTCGCGTGGATCATGTAGGACAGCGCGACGAGAAACGTGCCGCCGATCATGAGGTAGGGGACGATGCGGAGGTCGGGGATGAGGATCGAAACGACGAAAATGAAGGCTGCGAGGACGACCCACTCGATGCTGGAGAGGTAGGCGGCGATCTCGGACTGGGGGGTGGGGTAGATGCTCTGGAAGAGGCCTTCGCCGAAGACGCCGTGATAGATCATCGGTTTGTTGATGAGCCAGGTGAACCGGGGGGCGCCGTAGATCTGGCCGCGCCACTTGGCGGTGCCGGTGGGTCCGAAGAAGATAAGGTGCTTGAAGCGGAGCATGGACTCGGCTTCGCCGTAGCCTTCTTGCTGCTTGCGAAAGGCGGTGAGCGTGAAGCGACGGTAGTGCCAGACGATCGCCGACGGGGAAAACGCGATGTTGCCGCCTTCCTGCTGGAGCCGCCAGCAGAAGTCGACGTCGTCGCCGGCCTTGCGGTATTCTGGATCAAATCCGCCGACGAGGTCGAAGGCCCACTTGTGAAAGGCCATGTTGCAACCCGGGATGTGCTCGGCGATGACGTCGGTGAGCAGGACGTGGCTCGGCCCGCCGGGGGCTGCGGCGACGCAGGCTTGGATCCAATCCTCGGCGGGGGGCGAGATATTCGGCCCGCCGACGCCCGCGTAGTCACCGCTGGTGAGGGTCTGGACCAAGTAATACAACCAATCGGGGTCGGCCATGCAGTCCGAGTCGGTGTAGGCGATGATCTCGCCGGTCGCAGCGTGCGCGCCGACGTTGCGGGCGTAGGAGAGGCCGCAATTCTCCTGGCGGATGCTGACGATCCAGGGGTGTTTGGCGGCGATCTCGGGGGTGTTGTCTTTCGATCCGTCGTCGACGAGGACGACCTCGTAGTTCGGGTAATCGACGAGGTGGAGCGAGGCGAGGCAGCGGTCGAGGGTCTTCGCGCCGTTGTAGGAGCAAACGATCACGGAGACCTTCGGGTAGGTCTCGAGTCGGACGCGCTGGGTCATCGGCTCGTTGCCCGCGAAGAGCGTGGCGACTGCGGCGAGCGAGAGCTTGGGGGTGCGGTCGCGGCGAACGAGACCGAAATTCCAATCGAGGATCTCCATGCCGCCGCGGAACCATTCGTCGGTCCACGCGTAGAGGATGGTGCCCGCGAGGCCGCCGCGGACGACGCTCTCCACGTGCCAGGTGAGCATTTCCGCCTGCTCTTCCTCGGTGTGGCGGATGGTGTCCATGCCGAACTCGCCCATGACGAGTGGGCGATCTTCCGCGAGATTCTGGAGGCGGGCGAGGTAGCGGTCGAAGTCGTCCTGGCGGTGGAGGTAGACGTTAAAGGTGTAGAAATCGACGTTCTGGGGGAGGAGGTATTCGGTCGGCGGGTAGGAGGCGTAGGAGTAGAGCGCGCGCGGGTCGGCCTTGCGGGCTTCGTTGATGAGGAGCTCGACGAACTCGGTGACTTCGCGAGCGCCCTGCCAGCGGACAATGGAAGAAGGGATCTCGTTGCCGACGAGGTAGCCGAAGACGGCGGGGTGGCCAGCGTTGCGCCGCACGCCCTCGCGGACGGAGCGAATGATCTCGCGACGGACCTTGGCGTCGCGGAGAAATTCGATGTGCTCGGCCCAGGGCAGCGAGATGAGGACGCGGATGCCGTGGATGGCGCAGGCGTCGAGGAACCAAGCGGGCGGAACGTAGTAGACGCGGGCGAGGTTGATGCCGGTCTCGGCCATGAGGGCGAGGTCGCGGGCGGCTTTCTCCGGGTCGCCGAAGTAGTCGTCGTTCTCATCCGGGGCGAAGGGGCCGTAGGTGACGCCCTTGATGAAAAACTTCCGGTCGCCTTCGAAGAAAAATTTGGCGCGAACGCGAATGGGCGGCAGGGTCGGCTCGGATTGCACGGGGTAGATGGGTAGTGCGTTGGCCGGGGGTTGCAAAGGGCGAATGCGAAGACTCTGCGGAGCGCCGGATCCCCGCCGCTTCCGGAAGCAGGCGACCCTTAAAAAATGCAGGCCGCCGCAACGAGTGTTACGACGGCCTGCTGTTCCCCCCAGAACAAGGCTGAAAGTAGGGAGACTCTGCGGGAGCGCAAGACTTATTATAGAAAAATTTTTAGGTCATCAGTTCGGCCACGAGCGGGTTGGGGTAGCGACGTTCGGGGGTGATGGCGTAGAAGCGCTCGTGGAGTTCGGTGAAGCGGTGGCGTTCGACGAGGATCTTGTCGCGAAGTTCGTCTTGGACGACGAACGGCGGGACGAGGGCAAGGGCGGAGGATTCTCGCGCGAGCAGTCGGAGCATGGCCATGTCGTCGACTTCGGCGGCGATGAGCGGGCGGATCCCGCTCTGGACGAGTAGGGCGTCGAAGCCAGCGCGCACGTTGCTTTCCAGGCTGGGGAGGATGATGGGGGTGTCGCGAAGGTCTTCGGGAAAGCGAAACCGGCGGCGGGTCGGGGGTTTGCGACCGACGATGCTCACGGGTTGATCCGCGACGAGGCGACTGTGCCAGGGAGTGTGGGCGTCGCGAGGGACGGGGGAGTTGGCCAGGACGATGTCGATGGTGTGGGCGCGGAGCTGCTCGAGCAGATCGCGCAGGGTGCCGGAGCGGACGACGACTTCGGCGTCGGGGCGACCGATGATGGGGCGGAGAAATTCGAATTGAAAATTGCGGGACAGCGTAGCGACGGAGCCGACGCGGAGGACGCGGCGACGGTGTTGGCCGCGCTGGGCCAAGGTGTCGAGCAGCTCCTCGCCGGATTGGAAGATCGACTCTGCGTAGTCGAGAGCGACTCGCCCGGCCTCCGTGAGAACGAGCGTCTTGTGCTCCCGGTCGAAGAGCGGTTGGCCCAGGCTATCCTCGAGCTTCTTGAGCTGGACGCTGAGAGCGGACTGCGAGACGCGGAGTGCTTGGGCGGCGCGGGTGAGGTTGCCCTCGCGGGCGATGGCGTGAAAATAGCGGAGGTGGTGGTAATTCAGAAAGCCCACCCGCAATCTCTAAAACAGAACGAAAAGGAATAAAACATCTATTGGATGGATCGCGACCTGCTCGACAGGATCGGCCAATGGAAAGTTCGCACGAGTCGTTTCTGATCGCCGGGGCCTGGGTCGCCTTTGCCTGCCCGGTGCTGTTGATGCTGCTGGGGCTGGTCCCGTCGGCGATCTGCAATCGGCAGCCGAAACGGATGGGCCGGGTCACGGAGCGGATCGCGTGGGTCATCTTCGGGCTGGCGGTGATCGTGGCGGTGATCGTGGGCGTGGGCGGGCGGGTCGTGCATTCGTTCGTCGAGGTGAAATTTGTCGGGGGATTCGAGTTGGCGCTGGGGGTCTACGTCGACGCGGTGTCGGTCGTGATGTTGCTCCTGGTCAGCTTCCTGGGAGCCATCGTGATGCGGTATTCGCGCAACTACTTGGCGGGCGATCCGAAGCAGGGGCGATTTTTCAAATGGCTGTGCCTGACGACTGGGTCGGTGCTCATGCTGACGATCGCGGGTAATCTGCTGGTCTTCGCTCTGGCGTGGATCTCGACGAGCCTCTGTCTGCATCAATTGCTGATCTTCTACCCGGAGCGCGAGGCGGCGCAGATCTCGGCGCGGAAGAAATTTTTCATCAGCCGAATAGGAGACGTCTGCCTCATCTCGGCGAGCGTGCTGCTTTACAGCGTCTTCGGGAGTCTGAATTTCGCGGATTTGTTCGCCGGGGCGGCAACGGTCGAACCCAACGCTCAGTGGGTCGGCGCGGTGTTTCTCATCGTCGGTGGGGCGCTGCTCAAGTCGGCACAATTTCCGTTCCACACCTGGCTGCCGGACACGATGGAGACGCCCACACCGGTGTCGGCGCTGATGCACGCGGGGATCATCAACGCGGGCGGCTATCTCATCATCCGGCTGAGTCCGTTGGTGGCGGCGGTGCCCTCGGCTTTGAATACCTTGGCGATCGTCGGTGGATTGACGGCGTTGTTCGCGTCGGTGGTGATGTTGACGCAGACGAGCGTCAAGCGGTCGCTGGCGTATTCCACCGTGGCGCAGATGGGGTTCATGATGTTGCAATGCGGGCTGGGGGCCTTCGCGATTGCTCTGCTGCACATCGTGGCGCACTCGCTCTACAAAGCGCACGCGTTCCTCTCGTCGGGCAGCATCGTGAGTCAGGTGCGGGCCTCGTGGTTGCCCGCGGAGCGGTCGCGGCCGCACCCGGCGTTTCTGATCGGGGCGTTGCTGCTGGCGTCGTTTGGGACCTTGATGGTGGCGGTGATCTTCGGGGTGTCGCCAGTGGACAAGCCGGGCGTGATCGTGCTGGGGATCGTCCTGATGCTGGGGATCACCCACCTGCTGTGGAACTCGTGGGGGACGAGCCAAGCGGTCGCGGTGCGGGGATTGGCGCTCGCGCTGGGGGTGAGCGTGGCCTTCTTCGTGCTGCACGAGTTGGCGGTCTGGGTGGTGGGTGACGCGGTGGTCGCGGCCCCGGCGGCGGGCGCGGTCGAGTATGGGATCATGCTCGCGCTCATCGCTCTCTTCGTGGGCACGCTGTGGTTCCAAGCGCAGTTGCCGTATTGGGGGAAACGCCCGTGGGTGCGGCGGATCTACGTGCACTTGGCAAATAGTCTGTACCTGGATGCGCTGGCGAATCGGCTGGTGACGAGCGTGTGGCCGGTGAAGCGGAGCAATTGAAGATGAAGACGATGAATGAGAATTATTCGGAAGCGGTGAGCGGCGCTTGTCGGCGGGTGCCGCCGCTGTGGCCGTTGCAAAATTTCGTAGCGGTTAATCCGTTCCTCGGTTTGTCGGGCGACAGCTTCGCGGAGGCGATGACGACGGTCGAGCGGGTGGCGCATGAGCCGATGACGATGAGCGCGGAGTTTTACCGCGAGCAGTGGAAGCGAGGTCGGATCAATCCCGAGGACATGAGCCAAGCGTTCGCTCGCTTGGATCGGGAGGAAGACATCGTCGCCTCGCTGCGGGACGTGGTCGTGGAAGGAGAGGACGAGAGGGTGCGATCGGTCTGCGATCTGGCGGACGCCCGATTGGGCACGAGCTACCGTCGGTTGGCCGTGGCCGAGGTCTCGAAGTGGTGCGCGGCGTATTACGACGAGGGCCAAGCGGCGTGGCGTCTGCCGTGGGCGGGCGAGGATTTCTTCACGTCGTGGAAAGCGATGGCCGAGATCGACCGGAGCGCGGAGTTGCAGGGACTGGGCGGTTTCCGCAAGTTGGTGAGATCGCTGCCCGACGATCCGGCGGAGGTGATCGCGCTCGCGTTGGCGGAACTGCGGGTTCCTGCGGGTGGGGTGGAGCTGTATCTCCACCGGGTGCTGCTGAGCGTGTCGGGGTGGGCGGGTTACGTGCAGTACCGGGTGCGGGAGAACGGGATGGCGGGAAGGGACGACGATTCGCTGGTGCACTTTCTGGCGGTGCGCATGTCGTTCGAACTCGCGGTCTGGCGGCAGTGCCAGGAGACGGCTGATGGTTTCGGCGAAGCCTGGGACGCGCTGGGCGCGAAGCTCCTGGTGCCAGGAGGAAGGTCGACACTGGCGGTGTGGCAGGAGGCGTTTGAGATCGGATTTCAGCGGGATTTCGTCGAGCGGATCCAAGCGGGGAGCCGGTCGGTGGGGGCGGGAGTGAGTCCGGCCGCCGTCCAAGCTGTGTTCTGCATCGACGTGCGGTCGGAGGTCTTTCGTCGGTCGCTCGAGTCGGTCGCACCCGACGTCGAGACGGTGGGGTTCGCTGGATTCTTTGGTTTTCCCATCTCCCGCCTCGGCGAAGATGAGCAGGTGGGGACGGCGTTGTGCCCGGTGCTGCTGTCGCCGGCGGTGACGGTGCGGGAATCGGCGGCGGGCGCGGATTCGAGGCGGGTTCTCAAGCGGGTTGCGCGGGCTTGGAAATCGTTTCGGCTGTCGGCGGTGTCGAGCTTCTCGTTCGTCGAAGCCTGCGGGTTGGCGTTTGGCGGGAGGTTGTTGGCGGATGGCTTCGGCTGGCGGAAGAACGGGAAATCAACCGGCGCCACTCACCTGTGCACCGAGGCGGACTTGGCGGCGCGGGTCGGGATGGCCGAGGGGGCGCTGCGGAACATGGGGCTGACGAAAGATTTTGCTCAGCTCGTGCTCCTGTGCGGACACGGGAGCGAGACGGCGAATAATCCCTACGGAAGTAGCCTCGATTGCGGCGCTTGCGGCGGAAACGCGGGACTGACGAACGCGCGCGTGGCCGCGCAGACGCTGAATGATGGGGCGGTGCGCGAAGGGTTGCGGGATCGCGGGATCGAGGTGCCGACGGAGACGTGGTTCGTCGCGGGTCTGCACAACACGACGACGGACGAGGTGTCGCTCGTCGAGGAGGGGAATGAGCCTCCGGCGACGCTGGCCGCCATGGAGGAGCTGCGCGGGTGGCTCACGAATGCGGGGGTAGTCGCGCGGGGGCACCGCTTGCCGACGCTGGGCCTGCGGGCGGGACGGGAGGGAGCGGTCGCGGCTCGCGGCCGCGATTGGGCGCAGGTGCGGCCCGAGTGGGGACTGGCGGGGAACGCGATGTTCGTCGCGGCTCCTCGGTCGCTGACGGCCAGCCTCGACCTCGGTGGGCGGTCGTTTCTGCACAATTACGAACGGACGACCGACGAGTCGGGGGCGGTGCTGGAACTCATCATGGCCGCGCCGATGGTGGTGGCGAATTGGATCAATCTCCAATATTACGCGTCGACCGTGAACAACGTGAAGTTCGGCAGCGGGAACAAGGTGCTCCACAACGTCGTCGGGATGCTGGGCGTTGTGATGGGGAACGGGGGGGATCTGCAGGTCGGGCTGCCCTGGCAGTCGGTGCACGACGGGACGAAGTTCGTGCACGAGCCGCTACGGCTCAGCGCGCTGCTCGCGGCCCCGCGCGAGCGGATCGTGGGCGTGCTGCGCAAGCAGGCGGGGGTGGCGGAACTGGTGGCAAATCGGTGGCTGCACCTCTTCGCACTAGAGGCCGATGGCGGGATCTGGCGGTGGGACGGCGGCGCGGACTTCGACGCGGATCGCGGTTGGACGTCGATGGGTGCGGGCGGCGAGGAGTAGGTGTCGTTCGAAATGTGCGACCGTGATCAGGCAAGGGGGTAGGCTTGACTTTGACGGGCGGGGTGGTGTTGATCCGGGTGTGTTGGGGCGGTGGCTGGCGGTAGGATCTCTGGTGGTCGTCACGGGGTGTTCGACGAATTTCGAGTCCCGGGTCGGGGATGAGGCTTCCGCAGGAAGCGGGACGACACTCACTCCGTCGGAGTCCGAGGGATCGCCCACTGCGCGCCGGTCTTCGGCGCGGGTGCAGCAGGAGGTGATGGATTTCTCAGATCAGTTCTCGACCGATCTGCGGGCGGCGCTGGACGATTACGTCGCGGCGGAGCCCGACGTCGAGCGGCAGGTGGAGGCGCAGCGGCTGCAGATCGGGCTGGTGACTTCGTCGATGATGATCGCAGCTTCGCGGGATCCGCGAGCGAACCTGCTCGACATGGCGGTGTTCATCTCGGCGGGCCGGTGGGCGGCGGATCGCTATTGGGTGCCGGAGTTGCTGGGGGAACGGGCGTCGGGGTTGCGAGCGGCGTTTGCGGAGGCGGAGGCGGAGATCTGGGAGGAGGTCGACGAGGTGCTCACGGCGGCGCAGGCGGCCGATCTGCGAGCGCTCATCGCGAACTGGAAGCAGGGAGCGCGGCCCCGGGACGTGCGCGACGTGAGGCTGCGAAACCTGGATGGGGTCGTGTTGAGTCAGTTTCAAGAAGCGCCGTCGGCGAACGAGTTACTGGCTAGCGTGAAACGCTTCCTCGGGTCGGTCGACCAATCGCTGCTCACCGGCGAGCGGATGCTCTTTTACCTCGAGCGACTGCCGCTGCTGTTGGAACGGCAGGCGGATCTCACGGTTGACCGGGTGGCCGAGCGCTTTCCGATCGCGACGCTCAACCCGGACTTTGCGGGCTGGGTCGATCTGGCGAACACGGTCCCGGGGCATTTGGGCGATCTCTACGCGGCGCACGCGAACGACCTCGCGGCGGAGATGGAGCGGGTGTGGCCGGAGGTGCGCGGTGGATTGGACACGACGGAGCGGATCGCGGATTCGGTGCGGGGCACGGCGGAGTCGGTGGACGCGCTGGCCGAGAAGATCGCGGCGCTACCCTTCAGTCAGGACGAATACGTGACGGCTCTGGGCGGGACGGTGCGGTCACTGGAGCAGCTCAATGGCGTGGTGGACGGGCTGAACGAGTTGTTGGATCAGACGGCGCCGGGAGAGTGGGAGGCGCGGGTCGCGGAGTTGACTGCGGTCGTGGACGAACGAAGTGCGCGGGCGATGGACGCGGTCTTCTGGCGCGCGGCGGCGCTGATCGGGATGGCGGTGGTGGGCGCTCTTCTGGTGGTGCTCGCGGCGCGGGTGGGGCGGCGGCGGGTGGCGGTGGCCCCGACGAATGCCAACGGCGAATAAGTCGGACCGCCGGCCCGCGAGGGGGAGGATCGTCGAGAAAATGAAGGTCGTCGGCGCGGCTCCTTGACGTCGATCACATGGCGTTTTGACGCATGAGTTTGTCGACGTCGCTGGCGATGGTCGCGCGGTCTTCGGCGAGCATTTTGTCAATGAAGAGGATGCCGTGGAGGTGGTCGTGTTCGTGCTGGATCGCGCGGGCGAGCAGGCCGGTGGCCTCGAAGGTAAGGGTCTCGTTCTCGAGCGTCTTGGCGGTGACTTTGACCTCGAGCGGTCGGGGGATGGCTCCTTGGAGGCCCGGGAAGCTGAGGCAGCCCTCGGTGTCGGGGGCGGTGTTGCCGAGCTTCTCGACCTCGGGGTTGATGAGGATCATCGGCATGTATTCGTCGACGTCGACCTCGGTGCCGTCAACGATCATGGTGCCGGCTCGGTCGCCGGCGTCGGTGACGTCGACGATGCAGAGTTGGAGCGAAAGCCCGACTTGTTGGGCGGCGAGACCGACGCCGTCGGCTTCATTCATCGTATCGATCATGTCGCCCGCAAGCTTTCGGATGCGATCGTCGATGGTATCGATGGGCTTGCCCTTGGAGCGGAGGGCGGGGTGGCCGTATTGGACGATGGGCAGGATCATGGGATTTAACGATTGATGATTTATGATTTGGGGGGGGCTGCCGGGACTGGGTTGGTGAAGGCGGGGAGGTTCGTGATGCCGGCTCCTTTGAGTGCGTCGAGGACTTGGACGATGACGCCGAAGGGGGCGGTTTCGTCGGCCTGCATGGCGACCGGGCGGTCGGGAGCGGCGGCGCGGGCGGCCTTCAGGGATGCGCCGAGGTCGTCGAGGGTGACGGGCTGGTCGTCGAGGGTGAGTTCTTCGGCGGACTTGACGCGGAGGACGAGGGGCTCGGTCGTGGCCTCGGCGGCGGGGGCGGCGGTCTTTGATTCGGGGAGGTTAATCTCGAGCTGCGGCTGGGTCTTTTTAAACGTCGTCGTGACGATGAAAAAGATGAGCAGGATGGCGAGGATGTCGATGAGCGAGACGATGATGACCGCCGGGCTGCGCCGTTTGCGGGTGTAGAATCTCACTGGTCTTCGACGGGGGTGAAGTCCTCGTGGATGGAGGGTTGCTCGCCGGGATTCGGGTAGCATTTCACGAGAAGCTCGGCGACGACGGACTCCATCTCGACGGACATGACCTCGATCTTTCGCATGAAGTAATTGTAGGCGATGAGTGAGGGGGCGGACACGGCGAGGCCGACGATGGTGGTGTTGAGCGCTTCGGAGATGCCGCGGGCGATGACGATGGGATCGCCGTCGCCGACGTTGGCGAAGATTCCCACCAAGCCGGAGAGGGTGCCAAGAAGCCCGAGGATGGGGGCAACGCCGGTCGTGATCTCGAGGATGACAAGGCCGCTCTCGAGGCGGGCGGTCTCGTGGCGAGCTTGCGTCGAGACCGCTTCGGCGTTCTCACCCTTTTGCCAAGACAGGTGGCGCAAGAGCGTGAGCAGAATGCGGGAGAGGGGCGAGCGGTGCTGAGTCATGAGGCGACTCAAGCTGGTCAGCTCGTCGCCGGGTTGCAGGCGCTCGACTTCGTCTTCGAGGACGTCGGGCATGACGACGTTTTCCCGTAGGGCCATGGTGCGCTGGACGATCACGGTGAGCGCGATGATCGAAAGGATGAGCAGGAACACCATGAAGATGCCGCCTTCGAGGAAAAATCCGCTGACGCTGGAGAATGCTGATGCGAGGTGGAGTGACATGCGGGGGGGACGGTAGCGGGTGATTGGGGATTCGTGAACGGTGATTTTTTCTCACGCGAAGGCGCGAAGGCGCGAAGGGGAATCCGATTTCACAATCTTCGCGGCTTCTAGGCTTCGCGTGAGATTCCTTGCGTCAATTGAGCGGGCGGGGCGGAATGGGCGGATGGATTGGATTGGTGCGAGGAGGTTGCGACGAAATCGGCGGTCGGCGGGGTTGCGGGACCTGCTGCGGGAGACGGTTGTGCGGGTGGAGGATCTCGTCTTGCCAGTCTTTGTGAGGGCGGGGGACGGGGATCCGGAGGCGGTGGGGTCGATGCCCGGGGTGATGCGGTGGACGGTCCCAGGCTTGGTGCGGGAGTGCGAGGAGGCGGCGCGGTTGGGGATCCGGGCGGTGGCGATTTTCCCGGTGATTGCCGCTGGGCTGAAGGATGGAGTCGGGTCGCACGCGGTGGATGAGAGTAACGTGCTGTTCGCGGCGGTGCGGGAAGTGAAGGCGGCGGTGCCGGGGTTGGTGGTGATCACCGATGTCGCGCTCGATCCTTACACGGACCACGGCCACGACGGGCTCGTCTCCGAGGATGGGACGGTGGTGATGAATGACGCGACGGTGGCGGCGTTGTGCGAGCTGGCGGTGGCCGAGGCTCGGGCGGGGGCGGACGTGGTCGCGCCTTCGGACATGATGGATGGGCGGGTGGCGGCGATCCGGGAGGCGTTGGATGAGGCGGGGTTCGAGGACGTGGGGATCTTGTCGTATGCGGCGAAATTTGCTTCGGCGTTCTACGGTCCGTTTCGGGATGCAGTGGGGAGCAAGGTGGCGGGGAAGGGCGTGGATAAGCGCTCTTATCAGATGGATCCGGGGAACGCGCGTGAAGCGCTTCTCGAGGTAGCGCTTGATGAGGCGGAGGGGGCGGACATGGTGATGGTGAAGCCGGCCGGGGCGTACTTGGACATCATTCGCGGGGTGCGGGAACGGACGGATCTGCCGGTGGCGGCGTATCAGGTGAGCGGGGAATACGCGCAGATCCACGCGGCGGCGAAGCTGGGGTGGCTGGACTACGTGGCAGCGCGGGATGAGAGCTTGCTAGCGATCAAGCGGGCTGGAGCGGACTTTGTGCTGACGTATTTTGCGCGGGAGATCGCTGAGGGGCGGTGAGGTGGATTTTCCCGCGCAGAGGCACCGAGACACGGAGAGAATGAAAAAACGGAAGTTCTCCGCGCCTCGGCGGCTCTGCGTGAGAATCGTATTCCGATGAGCTTTGCGCGGGTGTTGTTGGATCAGTCGGCGGGGAAGCCGTTTGATTACGGGGTGCCCGATGGGCTGAAGGTGGGCGTGGGTTCGCGGGTGCGGGTGCCGCTGCGGACTCGGACGGTGCTGGGGACGGTGGTCTCTCTGCACGAGACGACGGAGGCGAAGGGGGTGCGGGATCTGGCTTCGGTGGTGGGGGATTCGCCGCTGATCGGGGAGGTGCTGCTCCAGATGGCGACTTGGATGGCGGACTACTACTGTTGTCCGATCGAGGTGGCGACTCGGGCGGTGCTGCCGGTGGTCATCCGCAAGGCGGAGATGGGTCATAAAATGGCCGACTTCGCGCGGATCGTGCGCGAGCCTGCGGTGGAGGAGTTGGTCGAGATCGGGAAGCGGGCGCCGAAGCAGGTGGAGGCGTTTGCGAAGCTCAAAGCTGAAGGCGGGCGGCTCAAGGTGGCGGCGGTGCCGGAGCTGCGGGACGCGTTCAAAGGATTGGCGCGGCGTGGGTGGGTGGTGGTGGAATCGCTCGAGGTGGCGCGGGATCCGGAGGGGACGTTTCTGCCGTCGCCGGAGTTGGATCTCAACCCCGAGCAGGCGGTGGCCCTCGCGGCGGTGCGGGCGGCGATTGATTTGCCCGAGACTGCCCGGCCGATCTTGTTGCACGGGGTGACGGGAAGCGGGAAGACGGAGGTCTTTTTGCAGGGGATTCAGCACGCGCTGTCGTTGGGGAAAACGGCGCTGGTGATGGTGCCGGAGATCTCGCTCACGCCGCAGACGGTCGAGCGATTCAAGTCGCGATTCGCCGAGATGCAGGGCGAGGTGGCGGTGATGCACTCGCATCTGTCCGAAGGTGAGAGGCACGACGAGTGGCACAAGGTGCACTCTGGGCGAGCGAAGATCGTGATCGGGGCGCGGAGCGCGGTGTTTGCGCCGTTGGAAAAACTGGGGCTGATCGTGGTGGATGAAGAGCACGAGTCGTCGTACAAGCAGGACGAGGCCCCGCGCTACCACGGTCGGGATCTGGCGGTGTTGCGCGCGAGTCTGGAGCCTTGCGCGGTGCTGCTGGGCAGCGCGACGCCGTCGATGGAGAGCTACCACAACGCGGAGACGGGGAAGTACGAATTGCTGTCGATGCCGTCGCGGATCGATGACCGGCGGATGCCGCTCATCCGAGTGGTCGACATGCGGCAGCAGAATCGGGTGAAGGGTCAACCGGCTATCCTATCGCCGATACTCTCGTCGGGGATCGAGGGGCGGCTCGCGCTGGGGCAGCAGACAATTCTTTTTCTCAACCGCCGGGGTTACGCTTCGGCGCTGCTTTGCGGGGTGTGCGGGCACGTGTGTCACTGCCCGGACTGTTCGGTGGCGCTGACGTATCACCGCGAGGATGAGCGGTTGCGCTGCCACGTGTGTGGTCATGCGGCGGTGGTGCCGCGGAAGTGCCCGGGATGCGGGGATCCGGGCATCCGGCACGCGGGCTTTGGGACGCAGCGGATCGAAGAGGTGGTGAAACGGTTTTTTCCGAAGGCGCGGGTGGCGCGGATGGACGCCGATGCGATGCAGCGGAAGGGCGGATTTCGCGAGACGTTGGATGCGTTCAAAGCGGGGAAGATCGATGTCCTCATCGGGACTCAGATGATCGCCAAGGGGCTGCACTTTCCGAACGTGACGCTGGTGGGGATCGTGAACGCGGACATGAGTCTGCACGTGTCGGATTTTCGCAGTGGTGAGCGGACGTTTCAGCTGCTGACGCAGGTGGCCGGGCGAGCGGGTCGGGGGGAATGCGAGGGCGAGGTGGTGGTGCAGACGTTCACGCCGGCGAGTCCGTCGATCCAGTTTGCGCGGCACCACGACTTCGCGGGTTACTGGGAGCAGGAAGCGCGGATGCGGGAGCAGTTTCGGCATCCCCCGTTCGTGCGGATGGTGCTCATCACGATCCGGGGTGAGCAGGAGGAGATGGCGCTGTTCTGCGCGCAGACCGTCGAGCGGAGATTGAAGGAGGTGGCGGCGGACGATTGGCTGGTGGGGGCGGCGACCCCAGCCCCGTTGGCGAAGGCGAAGACGTTGTATCGATTTCAGGTGAGCGTGCGGGGGGGAAGCGCGGTGCGGATGAGTCGGGCGCTGCGGGGGATCCTGGAGAAGCTGACTTTGCCGGAAGGGGTGCGGGTGACGGTGGACGTGGATGCGGTGTCGTTGATGTGATGGGGTCGGAAGGTCAGAAAGTCGGAAGGTCGAAGGTCGGGAGCGCCGCTTCGCGGTTGGGTTGGGTCGGCGATCGGAGGTCGCCGCTCCGTGTGGTGCTGCGCGGAGCGCGGGGCTGAATTTCCGATCTGGGACCTTTCAGACCTTCTGACGCCAGCTTACTTCGGCAAATGATCCGTGCAATATTCTTGGCCGGAGGCGGTGACGCGGAATTCGAGGTCGGGGGCGGTGACTTCGGTGCGGTGGCAGGTCTCGCAACGGTGGAGGGTCTCGGTGCGATCCTTGCCGGACTCGAACTTCGCGCGGCGGGTGGCAGTTTTCTGGGAATCGCGGACTTGGCGGATGAAGGCGGGACCGAAGAAGAGGAAGTAATTTGCGAACGTGAGGACGACCGTGGCGCGGATGGCCCAATCGCCGCCGAGCGCGGCGAGGGCGTAGAGGCCGGCGGAGATGAGGGCGATCCATTTGATCTTTACCGGGAGAACGAAGAGGAGGAGGAGGGTGAACTCAGGAAGGACGGTGCCGACAGCGAAGAGAAGCGACGCGATGAGGGCGGCGTTGGCGAAGGTCTGGCCAAAGACGAGAGCCGCGCCGGTGATGGCGAGGTAGCCGATGAGGACGTAGGCGTTGAGTTTGAAGGTGCCCCAGGTGCCTTCGAGGAGGTCGCCGAGGAACCACTGGTAATAGAGAGCGAGGAGGATCCAGATGAAGCTGAGGGTCGTCGGAACGAAAACCCACGTGAACAGACGCCAGACCTGACCCTGTAGAATGAGGTCGCGGTCGAGAACGAGGGCGGAGACGTAGCGGGGATCGAGCGTGAGGAGAATGAAAACGAGGGCGTTGAGAACGACGATGTAGCGGACGAGGCCGGGGATCGCGTAACGGCCAAGTTTGTTTTCAAGGGTATCGAGGACGGACATCGGGCGTAAACTACAGGAGATGAGTTTGAACAAAAGGTCGCAAAGAGCGCAAAGGGAGGAAGTCAATGAGCGTCCCGTGATGATCTACGATGGGGATTGCTCGTTTTGTAAGCGGTGGGTCGAGCGGTGGCGGGCGATGACGGGGGATGGGGTGGAATACATTCCGTCGAGCGAGGGGCGGGTGCGGTATCCCGAGGTGCCGGAGGCGGATTGGGAGAGTTCGGTGCAATACGTCGAGGTGGACGGGACGCGGACGCAGCGGGCGGATGCGGTCTTTCGGGCGCTGGCAATGGGGAATTGGTTAGGGTCGCTCGGGCACTGGGCTTATGAGCGGGTGCCGGGGTTTGGGGCTGTCGCGGATGCGGGGTATGATTTTGTCGCGCGGAATCGGGGGGTGTTTTCGAAGTTAAGTTGACGCTTCGGGTTTGGGTAGGGTCAGCGATTGCAAATCGCCCCTCCTAGAGAGGTGATCAGGCATAGGTGCCGAGGATGTCGTGGACGCAGGTGACGGCTAGGGAGCCGTCGCCGATGGCGAAGGCAACTCGCTTGGTGGTGCCGCTGCGGCAGTCGCCGGACGCGAAGACGCCGGGGTAGCTGGTCTCCAGCAGGCGAGGGAGGCGGTCTTCTTTCCAGGCACCGCACTCGGTGACGGTGGTGCCGGTGAGCAGGAAGCCTTTGTCGTCGCAGCACATGTCTTCGGGGAGGAAGTCGGTGCGGGGTTTCGCTCCGATGAAGATGAAGAGGCCGGAGGTGCCTTCGCGCGTGGTGTTGCCGTGCTTGTCCTTCAGGGTCACGGCTTCGAGGCGAACGGTGCCGTGGACAGCGGAGATCTGCGTGCCGTAGCGGACCTGGATCTTAGGGTTGGCGATGACGCGATCGGAGAGATACGACGACATGCTTTTGGTGAGGTTGTCGCCGCGGACGAGAAGGTGGACCTCGGTGGCGAACTGAGAGAGAAACATCGCGGCTTGGCCGGCGGAGTTGCCCGCGCCGACGATGTGAACGGGGCAGTCTTTGCAGAGCAGCGCCTCGACTTTGGTGGCGTTGTAATAGATGCCCGCGCCCTTGAGATCGTCCAGGCCGTCGACGTCGAGGATGCGGTAGGAGACCCCGGTCGAGATGATGACGGTGCGGCCGACGGCGACGTCATTTTCGCAGGTGCGGACTTCGTAGAGCCCATCGTCGCGGCGGGTGAGGGAGGTGACGTTGCAGGGGGCGACGAAATCGGCCCCGAACTTCAGCGCCTGAAGATAGGTGAGCTGGGCGAGTTCGCGGCCAGCGATGCCGTTTGGGAAGCCAGCGTAGTTTTCGATCTTCGAACTTGATCCCGCTTGTCCGCCGGGACCAAGGCCGTCGAGGACGAGGGTGGATAGACCCTCCGAGGCGGCGTAAACGGCGGCGCCGAGACCGGACGGACCGGAGCCGATGATGAGGACGTCGTGCGTGTCGTTCTCAGGGTGGTGGCGGAGGCCGATGTGTTCGGCCATCTTCATGAGTGTCGGGGCTTCGTCGATGAGGTGCGGGCCGTAGCTGAGCGCCGGGAGGGAGGGGGTACGGTCGGGAACGAGCTTGGTGAGACGGTCGACGTTGGCGGCTTCGGCAGCGTCTAGCCATTCGTTGGGGACGCCGTTGCGGTAGAGGAACTCGACCATCTGCAAGGTGGCGGGATCGTTCCGGTGGCCGAAGACGCGGATGCCGCGGAAGTCGGTGGCGAGGAGGAGTTCGCGGCGGCGTTGGAAAGCGAGCCAGAGCTTTTCGCCGAGGATGGGGGCCTGGATGAACATCTCGCGGATGCGTCGCGGTGCAATGCGGACGGCGCGGACGTCGGTGACGGCCTCGCAGCGGACCACGGCCGGGCGACCGGTAAGGAGGTCGATGTCGCCGGTGAAGTGGCCGGCTCCGTACTCGATGACGACGTCGCGCTCGTCATTGGAAATATCGAGAACGACGATGTCGCCTTCGATGATGACGAAGGCGTCGAAGGGTTGGTCGCCGGCTTCGAAGAGCGGTTCGCCCGCGGGGAAGGAGCAGCAGGTGCCGAAGGCTTTGGTGGCATCGAGTTCGTCGGTGGTGAGGACCGGGAACGCAATCTGGTCGTTGAGTGGGTTGGGGCGGCTGGTGATCATAGAAATGAGCGGTAGAAATCCAGGTAGCAGTCTCGAATGGTGATTGGGTCGAAGCGGGTGGCAGCGTCGGCCCGGGCGGCATTCGCCGAGGGTGGCCCGGAGGGTGGGATTCTCGACGAGGTGGTCGATGGCGGTGGCGAGGGCGGTTGGCTTGTGGGGTGGGACGAGGAGGCCGGTCTCGTTGGGGCGGATGACCTCCGGAATACCGCCGACGTCGGTGGCGATCACGGGGTGGCCGTGGGCGAGGGTCTCGAGGATGCTGAGGCCGAAACTTTCCTGCTCGGAGGCGTAGATGCCGAGGTCGCAGGCGTTGAGGAAATCGTCGATGGATTGGACGCCTTCGAAGCTGGTGACTTGGTCGGTGAGGCCGAGAGTAGCGACCTCTGCTTGGTAGGGGGTGAAGTCGTCGCCGGCGAGGATGACGAAGCGGAGGCGGGCGCGAGATTTCGCGCGGGCAATGGCTTGGAGGATGTCGGTGACTCGTTTGCCGGGGCGAAGATTGGACAGGTGGAGGAGGAGGATGTCGTCGGCACGGAGGCCGAGGTCGCGGCGGACGGTGGCGCGGTCGCGGAGGGGGGTGGAGGGTTTGAAGAAATTTGGAATGACGGTGATTGGCTTCGTGATGCCGAAGGTGTCGATGGTCTGTTGGCGGAGGCTTTCGGAGACGGTGGTGACGCCGCAGGAGTTCTCGATGGAGTGGCGGATGATGGGGCGGTAGTTGGCGTCGTTGCCGAGGAGGTTGGTGTCGGTGCCGTGGAGCGTCGTGATGAGGACGGGCTGGTGCCCGTCGCCGAGCATGAGTCGGGCGAGGAGGGCGGCGGTGGCGTGGGGAACCGCGTAGTGGACGTGCAGGATGTCGAGGCGGAATTCGGTGCTGACTTCGGCGATGCGGACGGAGAGCGGGAGGGTGTAGTCCGGGTATTTGAAGAGGGTGTATTCGTTGACGATGACCGGGTGGAAGCGGAGGTTCGGGGTGTCGTCGCCGAGGCGCACGGGGCGCTCGTAGCTGATGAAGTGAACCTCGTGCCCGGCGGCGGCGAAGAGGAGGCCGAGCTCGGTGGCGACGATGCCGCTGCCGCCGATGGTGGGGTAGCAGACGATGCCGATTCTCAGGGGAGACGACATGAATCAGAAGGTGCGAGCCGTTCGGCTGATGGCGTGCAGGGAGCGGACGACGGGGGGGTCATTGGGCCAGAGGGCGGTGGCGTAGTCGCAGCCCGCGAGGAGGCCGAGTTGGTGGGCGTGGCTGAGCTGGAGATTGCGGTAGTCCCGCTGGGTGAGCTGGGAAGCGTGGCAGGCCATCAGGTCCTTCCAACGGTCGACGGTGGCGGAGATGTCGACGAGGATGGCGCTGGGGAGCGTCGGGTCGGTTGGTGGGGTGACGGCGTAGAACCAGAGGGAATCAATGGTGTGGGGCGGGAGGTCGCGGAGGGGTTCGAGTCCGGCGTAGCGGGCGAGGCGGCAGGCGTCGCGGGTGGCGTGACCCACGGCGGCGTGGTCGGGGTGCTGGTTGGGGGATGTCGTTGGCGCGAAGACGAGGTTGGGTTGGATCTCGCGGATGAGGCGGGCCAGGGAGGTGGCGTTGGCGGGGGCGGCGGTCTGTGCGCCGTCGCCCTCGAAGGGGAGGATGGTGAGGGTGGCTCCGAGGAGGGTGGCGGCGGCGCGGGCTTCGGATTCGCGCTGGGTGGGGGTGCCTTGGCTGGAGGATTCGCCTCGGGAAGTGATGGCGAGGTGGATGGTTGCGTCGGCGTCGCGCTCGGTGAGGAGGACGCCGCCAAGGCCGAATTCGAGGTCGTCGGGGTGGGCACCGAGGGCAAGGATCTTCATGTTTGTCGGTGGGGTGATTCTTCTACCATGGAGGACATGAAGAGGTGAATTCCTTCATGTCCTTTCTGGTTCAAACGCATTCGTCGTCGGGCAGGTAAGCGTGGTGTGGATCTGAGATGTCGTCGCGGCGGATGAATTTGATTTCGGGGGCTTCGGTTCGGACGAGGTAGTTCATCTCTCCAGCTCCGGCGACGTAGTGGGTGCAGCGGATGACGGATTGCATCCAGCGGAGGCGAGTGTCGCGGGTGGGGCTGATCTGGTGTTTTTCCCACGTCTGTCGGGGGAGGTCGATGTGGGCTTGGCCGCCTTTGTGGAGGCGGAGACCGCCGTCGGACTGGCGACGGGCGCGGACGGTTTCGCCCTCGTACGGGACGTCGACGAAGTAGTCGTCAACGGGGCAGGCGGCGCTGCGGAAAGTCTGATCGCTGGAGCGGGCGACTTCGATGCCGTCGAGGAGGCCGAGGGCGCGATACATGGCGAGGCAGAAGTCGGCGGGATTGGTGGCGTCGACGGCTTTGAACGCTTCGAGGTGGGAGGGGTAGAGATATTTGGGAAGTTGCGGGGCGATCTGTTTTTGCCAGTCGGGCGTGATGCGCTTGGCGGAGAGGGGGGAGTATTTTTTCTGAGTTTTGTTCGCGTAGGTGAAGTTGAGGCGCTGTTCGTCGCCGGTTTTTGCTTCGACGAGAATGGTCTGGGTCTCGCGCGGGTCGTGGTCGCTGTCGTGGTAGAAGAAGACGATGCGTCCCCCGAGTTGGGTCTGGAGGCGGCGGGCGGTGCGGAGTTTTGCCATCAGGAAGCGCTTGGGGAGGAAGCCGCAGGGTTGCTGGCCGAAGCAGATGACGGGGGCGCTCACGGGCGGGGGCGGAGGGTTTGGATCGTGACGGCTAGCGCGATGGTGAGGATGCAGCCGATCAGGTTGAACCAGAGGTAGCCGATCTCGAGCGGTGAGAAGAAGAGGGCGAGGACGGTGAGTTCGGCGCAGACGCCGGCGATGAAGGCGGCGGTGCCGCCGATGCGTTTGAGAAAGAAGGCGATGAGAAAGAGGCCAAGAATCGCGCCGTAGAAAAGGGAACCGATGATGTTGACCGCCTCGATGAGGTTGTCGAAGAGGGTGAGGGTCATCGCGAAGCTGATGGCGATGGCTCCCCAGACAAGGGTGAGAACGCGGGCGATCCAGACGTAGTGGGCGTCGCTGGCGTCGGGGCGGATGAGGGTGCGGTAGCCGTCGTTGACGGTGGTCGAGGCGAGGGCGTTGAGTTCGGACGCGGTGGACGACATGGCGGCGAGGAAAATGACGGCCACGAGGAGGCCGACGAGACCGGCGGGGAGGTAGGTGAGGACGAAGCCGAGGAAAACGTAGTCGGAGTCTTCGGTGTCGGCGTCGGGATTGGCGGCGAGTAGAGCGGTGGTGAACGCGGTGCGGTGGGCGTTCATTTCGTCGGTGAGGCGGTGGACTTCGGTGGTCGTGTCGGGCGTGCGGTCCGCGAGGGCAGAGCGGACGGCGGTCGCGCGGGCGACGGCGGTTTTTTCAAATTCGGACTGGATGGGGGCCACGACGGCGGGGGAGACCTGGGCGATGGTGGCTTCGTTGAAGAAGATCGGCGGGGGTTGGAAGAGGTAAAAAACAAAGAGGAGGACGCCGAGGAGCAGGATCGCGAATTGCATCGGGATCTTCAGGATGGCGTTGAACATGAGGCCGAGTCGACTGGACGTGGCGGAGCTGCCGGCGAGGTAGCGCTGGACCTGGCTCTGGTCGGTGCCGAAGTAAGAGAGGGCGAGGAAGGTGCCGCCGATGAGGCCGGTCCAGATCGTGTAGCGCTCGCTGGGGTCGACGGAAAAGCTGATGGCTTCGAGGCGGTCGTTGATGCCGGCAAGGTAAAGAGCGTCGCCGAACGACACGTCGCTGGGGAGTCCGGCGACGACGTAGCCGAAGGCAATCGTCATCCCGAGCAGGATGACGAGCATCTGGTAGCGCTGGGTCAGGCTAACGGTGCGGGTGCCACCGGTGACGGTGTAGAGGATGACGAGAAACCCCGTGAAAAAAATGGTCGGGCCGAGCGGCCAGTGGAGGATCGACGACACGATGATGGCCGGGGCGTAGATCGTGATACCAGCGGCGAGGCCGCGCTGGAGCAGGAAGAGACCCGCGCCGAGGAGCCGAGTCTTCTGGTCGAACCGTTGGCCGAGGAACTCGTAGGCGGTGGTGACCTTGAGCTTGTAGTAGATGGGGACGAAAACGGCCGAGATGATGACGAGGGCAATCGGGAGGCCGAGGTAGTTTTGGACGAAGCCGAGGCCTTGGGTGTAGCCTTGGCCGGGGGTGGAGAGGAAGGTGATGGCGGAAGCCTGGGTCGCCATCACCGAGAGGCCGATGGTCTCCCACTTGAGATCGGTGCCGCCGCGGAGGTACGCGCTGGAACTGTGGTCGCGGCGAGCGGTCCACAGGCCGTAGCCCACGATCCCGAGGATCGTGGCGAGGAGGACGATCCAGTCGACGGGGGTCATGGGAAGCTCGGCGAGCGTGGTTCGGAACGGAAGAATTCAAATACGGTTTTCGAACAGAAGGTAAGAAAGGTCGCGAAGAATACAGATGAGAAGGGGAGTGCGGACGGCTCCCTCGCTTCGCTCGGGTGGCCGGACGTCGGCGGCTGGAGCACCGGAGCCTGGGAAGGCTCGGGGCAGGTAACCGCGACGGCAACCGGGAGCGAGCGAGTCAACACGACGCTCCTCGAAGTAGACTTCATGCGGGAGTTAACCAGCGAAGGAGGATGATCTGGACGGCTAGCCAGAAGAGAGCGGCGGCGTAGAGCGCGCGCCATTTATTCATCTTGGCCGAGGGAGACTAAGTTGGCGAAGAGGCGGTAGGCCCCGGGGACGCCGGCGGGAAGTTGGCGGAAGAAGGAGAGCCCGGTGTAGACGACGTAGCCTTTGCCGTGGCGCTCGATGAGGAGGCTGCCTTCGCTCGGGGGTTCGTTGGGATCGGCGATGGATAGGAGGGGGGTGAAGGCAGGGTCCCACTTCGAGGCGAAATAGAGGCCGCGCTCTTGAACCCAGCCGTCGAAGTCGGGGGTGGTGATCTCGTTGGGGACGTTGAGCGCGGGGTGGTCGGGGGTTAGGATGGTGACGGTGGCCGTCTCGTCGGTGACGCGGTCGCGGGAAAGGGTGAGTGGCGACGGGGTGAAGCCCTCGGCGGGAAGGTCGCGGGTGGTGTTGTATTGATTAATGACGACGCCTCCGGTGGCGGCGTAGTCGAAAAGGGGCGGGAGGATGAATCGGATACGGTCGTTTGTGTTGACCGCTCGGATGCCCAGAACGATAGCGTCGTAGCGGGCGAGGTCGGCTGGAGTGAGGTCGGATTCTGTGAGGGTGTCGACGGTGATGCCGATGCGGCGGAGCGCCTCCGGGATCTCGTCCCCTGCTCCGGGAATGTAGCCGACGCGGGTGGCGGTCGTTTTGACGTCGAGCGCGACGAGCTTGGCTTCGGCGATGGGGAAGAGGGTCTGGGCGGGGATGTGGCCGGGGTCGATGCGATCGAATCCACGGTTGATCTTCTGGCCGTCGACGAGGACCTCGGCGGTGAGGGTGGATTGGCTCGGGGCGGCGGGTGGGGTGAGGGTGGCCGCGAGAGTGATCTCGTCGCCGGGTTGGGCGTCGAAGGGGATGGTGGCGGGATCAACTTTCCAGCCGTCTTGCGTCACGAAGCGGAGTTTGCCGCCGGTGACGGGCGCGCGGACGAGGATGCGGGCGGTGATCTGCCGCGGTCGAGAATCTCCGTAGATCTTGGTGGATTCGGTGAGATTGATCATCGCTGGCGGCGTGACGATGAAGGGTTCTTTGACCTCGCCGCGGACGGGGTCGTTGAAGTTGTGAGTGGTCGCGAGGGTGTAGGCGAGCGGGGTGCCGTCGACGGTCACGGTCGCGATGACCGGGAGGGCGGGCGGGTTCTCGGGGCGACCGATGAGTTCCTGGTCGTCAACGGTGAAGCTGCCGTCGACGGTCGGGTCAATGAGCCAATAGGGTTGGGAGATCGTCGCCGGAGCTGAAAGGCTTATTTCCGTTTCAACGAGTTGGTTGGAGGGTAGGTCGGAGGTCTGCCCGGAGTCGAAGGCCACGGTGACATCGAAGTCGGAACGCTGAATTGCCCGGAGGGTGACCTCGATCTCGGCGCCCGAGACGGCGGACGGAACGGTGGCGACGCTTTCGAGGTCGAGGCCGATGCAGGAGGCGATGACGCGCTCGAGGTCGGCGAGTTTCTGGGTCCGCCAGAATTGGTCGGGGAGGGCGGTGAGGGCCGAGTACGCGGCGAGGAGATCGGGGACGGCGCGGGTGGGGTCGGTCGGGGTGAACGCGGCGATGGCGCGGTCGATGGCTGCTGCGACGGGCGCGGCATCGGGGATGCGACCCCAAGTGGTATCCACTCCAGCGAGCAGGGACTCGGTAGCCGGGTCCCCGGCGAGAAGAGTGAAGTATTCGAAGGATTCGCCGAGTTCGGGGGTCGCGCCGAAGCCTTGGGATTGATGGGCGCTGCGGCTGCGGGCGGCAATTTCGGGATAGGATTGGCCGAGGAGAGGACTGTAGCCGCCGACGTCGAGCTGGAGCAGACCGGTGGGGTCGAACTGGATGTTGCGACGCTGATAGAACCAGGACGACGTGTTCCAAAGGAGACGTTTGGCGGCCCAGGGGGCTACGGTAGTGAGTTGCTCGGGGAAGGCGGCGGAATCGGCGGCGGCGGTGAAGGCGTCCTTCGCTAAGCGGGCCGATGCCGTGTGGTGGCCGTGGGTGAAGCCTTCCAGAAGGGAGAAGCGGGTGATGATGACGTCGGGTTGGGTCTGGCGAATCGCCCACACGACGTCGGCGAGGGCAGCCCTTTCTCCCCAGAGGCGAACGCTTTCTTCGTGCGTCTTCGAATAGCCGAAGTCGATGGCCCGGCTAAAGAGCTGCTCGCCGCCGTCGATGCGACGGGCGGCAAGGAGTTCTTCCGTGCGGATCAGGCCGAGTTTCTCCCCGAGGTCGGCGCCGACGAGATTCTGCCCGCCATCTCCTCGGGTGAGCGACAGGTAGGTGGTGCGGTATTTCGCTCCGTTGGCAAGATACGCGATGAGGGTGGTGTTCTCGTCGTCGGGGTGGGCCGCGACGTAGAGGACGCTGCCGAGGACTTGGAGCTTCTCGAGTTCCAGACCGAGCTTGCCGCTAGACCAGGGTTCGAGCGCGGGGGCCGGCCGGAGCGACAGCATGAGAAGGGCAGACGCCGTCAGGATCGCTCGCATGGACCGGTCGGGCGTCTACTTCAATTGGGAAATGAGATCTTTGTTGCGCTGGATGTAGCCGAAGTCGCCACCTTCGGAAGCTTCGGCCGTAGCGATGGATTTCTCAGCGGCGGCCTTGGCGGCATCCGTGTTTCCCTGTTTTGCGAGGAGCTGCGCGTAACCGTGCTGCCACCAGAAGGCATCGGGATTCATGGTGGTGGCCTTCTCCATCCACGTTGCGGCTTGGTCGAGGTCGAGGTCGTTTTCCGAGTAGAACTCGGCGGCGTTCGCGTAATCGCGAGCGGTCCAGTCGTCCTGATTCTCCATCGCAGACTCGATGGAAGCGGCGGAAAGGGCATCGGTGTCGACGGTGATCGGGACGGAGATGCGCGTGTCGGCCCAGTCGAGATTCAACGAAGCGGAGTCATCGCGAAGGTCCTGGAACCCGATGGTGAAGGTCTCGACGGGAGCGTCGAGTTTGGTCGGCTCGACGGTGATACGGGCAACGTCGTTAGCCTCGTCGTAGACGCCCGCGTTGGCGATCTCGGTGTCGCCGTAGAGAATGACGGTCCACTCGTCTTCGCCAGGAATGGTGAAGAGAACGTACTCGCCGGCCGGGACGGTCTTGTCGCCGAAGGTGACCTCGGAATCGAACTTCACCTTGGTCGTCGCGTTGGCTCCGGTGCGCCAGACTTCGCCGTAGGGGACGAGGTCCCCGTAGATCGTCCGATCCTTCACTCCGGGGCGAGAGTAGGCGACGGTGAAGTTGGTGATGCCAACGACTTGGTCGAGCTCCGAGGAGGGCGACGGTGCGGCGGTCTTAACTTGAGCTTGAAGCGGGACCGAGATGGCAAGGACGGCGGCGGCGATGAGGAGGGTAGGCTTTTTCATAGTTTGACTTGCGTCGAACTAGGGTAGGGCGCGGGGCCAGGTTGTCAAATGGGGATGGTGGGGGGCGGGGGTGGGGCGTTTACGCCCGTGGGTGGGGACGCGTAGCCGCTTGATCGGGCTTGGCGGGACGCTGGTTACGGGCGGTAGCGAGGTCACTCGGGGTCCCTGGCTTTGGCGGGGATGGTGGCGACTTCGATTGCACCGGTCTCGGCGATGGCGAGTTTGCCGCGGACCGTGAGGTCGCTGATGAAGGCAAACTGGTCGCGGAGGTCGAACGGGTAGGCTTTGAGCTGGTAGTGGCTGCCCCAGATATCTTGCTGGAGCTGGACCAGGACAGGTTTCTCGTAGCTCAGGTAGGCGCTGGTCAAGGCGACGTCCTGGAGGGCGGAGCGGACTCGGGCCGCGTCGTGATTGGGTTGAAGATAAAAGGAGGCAACGCACATGAGGGTGCGGGAGCCGTCGTTGGAGTTGGAGATATTCTCGAGCCAAAGTCGGTTGTGCGGGACGGAGATGGAGTCGTCCGAGGCGGTCCGCAGAATAATGGTGCGAAGTCCAACGGCGCGGACTTCGCCGTAGTCGCCGTTGATCTCCACCCAGTCTCCGGGGCGATACGGGCGCTCGAAGATGGCCACGATGCCCGCGATGAGACTGCTGACGTAGTCTTTGAAGGCAAAGCCGATGGCGACTCCGAGCGCTCCCGAGATGACGAGGAAGTTCTGGAGGGTGATGTTGAAAATGATCGGGACCACCCAAACGATCGCGGTGGTCAAGAAAAGCAGACGAAGGATCGGCTCGGCTCCGAGAACAAATAGTCGGAGCTGACTCGGGCCGCGGGCGGCGAGGGCGGGCAGGACTTTGCGGGCGAGCAGGATGGCGAGACCGGTGCCGATGACGATGCAGGCGATTTTGAAAAAGCTGATGTCTTGGAAGCTGTTGATGAGCTTCGCGGCGGTCTCTTTGGTCTCTTCGGCTGCGGTCATGGCGGTGATCTAGATGGAGGCCACGGGGAAACCGGCAGAAAAAAGTTCGGCGCGGGCAGCCGGGTAGGCGATGGCGCGAACGCAAAGTTCATCGTCGATCTGCTCGATGAAGCCGCAGGAGAGCAGGGCCGCCGCGACGAAGTTATCGCCGACGATGGGGACGACGAGGGCAAGTTCGTCGACGGTGAGGCGTCCGTGGATGAGCAGTGCTTGCAGGACGAGGAGGGCAAGCTGGTGGTGCTGGGCTGGGAGGGCGTATTCCTCGGTTTGGGCGACCCAAAGAGTGCGGTCGCCGAGTGGCGTTGGATTATCGGCGGGCAATTTTGGGTCCGAGCTTTGATTGCCGACCTCGTCGGCGGTTTCGGGGTCGGAGCGGAGGCTGCGACGCCAGAGGCGCCAGGCGACCCACGGGATGCCGAGGCTGCGAGCGGCCAGCTTGGAGAGGTAGTCGTTCCGAAGCTGGCCGTTCGCGTCGACGTCCAAGACGTCGGCACCATTCTGCGAAAGACGGAAGGTCATCCGGTCGGTCGTGGGGTCGGTGCTGAGTTCGGAAAACCAACGTTGCAGGCGGACTGCGTTGTAGGGCTGAAACGTGAGGGCGCCGGGCAGGATGAGATCGGCCCCAATGGCCCGGATGAGGAAAGCCCAAGCCCAGCTCGTGCAGCCGATGAGGCAATGACGGGGACTCGCGTGCACGGCGGTCAGGAGCTGGCGGATCGTCTTGAGTCCGTGGCGGTGACGCAGAAACCACCGGGCGAGGTCGGGGATAACGAGCAGGCCTTCGCCGGTAAGGTCGGGCGCGATGGGCGGATTCGAGTCGATGAGGGCCTCACGGGAGGGAGGTTCGAGGACCTGGTGTTCGCGCTCGGCCGCCCAGGCGGAGATGACGGCATTGCGGTCGCCGGGCGGGAGGACGATGAGGCGCGTCGGGACGGTCGGCGACGGGTCGGCGATCCAGTCGCGGAGAGTGAGATCGAGCTCCTCGACGAGCGGACCGCAGGCGGGTGGTCCCACGATCTCGTCGAGGAGAGTGGTGAGGGTGCGCTGGAGTTTGTCGTCGGCGATGAAAGGCGCGCTATTGGCCTTGCGGAAGAAGCCCTTTGCGCGGCGGAGGTAGAGGCGAAGCGTCTCTTCGGCGGGGAGTGCGGGCCTGACGTAGTCGTTGATCGACTGGAAAGGAAGCGGATCGAAAGCGGGCACGAGAGAGGTGTGAGTCGGAAGGTCCGGGGATGGGGCATCGTCCGTAGGGTCGGTGCCGGTCGGAAGTGGTGGGTCCGGACTATAGCAGGTGGCCAAGCTTGGACCGCTTGGTGGCGAGGTAAGATTCGTTGTGTGGATTCGAGTCTGATCGGATGGGGACTTGCTCGACGATCTCCAGGTTGTAGCCCTCGAGACCCACGACCTTCCGGGGGTTATTGGTGAGAAGTTTTAATTTTCGCACTCCGAGGTCTTCGAGGATCTGGGCACCCAGGCCATAGTCCCGAAGGTCGGGCGGGAAGCCGAGGCGGGCATTTGCTTCGACGGTGTCGAGTCCTTCTTCTTGAAGCTTGTAGGCGTGGATCTTGGCCGGGAGGCCGATGCCGCGGCCCTCTTGCCGCATGTAGACGAGGACGCCGGAGCCGGCTTCGTCGATCTGGCGGAGGGCGCTCTGCAGTTGGCTGCCGCAATCACAGCGCATCGAGCCGAAGACGTCTCCGGTGAGGCATTCGCTGTGGACGCGGACGAGGGTGGGGGTGTCGGCTTCGATGGTGCCACGGGTGAGGGCGAGGTGGTGTCGGTCGTCGAGCTCGGAGCGGTAGAGGTGGAGGTCGAAGATACCGTATTCGGTGGGCATCTGGATGGTCTGCTCGCGGGTGATGAGCTTCTCGCGCTGGCGGCGGTGAGCGATGAGGGCCTCGATGGTGCAGATCTTGAGTCCGTGTTCGGCGGCGAAGCTGAGCAGGTCGGGGAGTCGGGCCATGGAGCCGTCTTCGTTGAGGATCTCGCAGATGACTCCCGAGGGATCGAGGCCCGCGAGTCGGGCGAGATCGATGGAGGCCTCGGTGTGACCAGCGCGGCGGAGGACTCCACCTCGGCGCGCTTGGAGTGGGAAGATGTGGCCCGGTTGGACGAGGTCGGTGGGGGTGGCGGTGGGGTCGGCGAGGTGCGCGATGGTGGCGGCACGGTCGGCGGCGGAGATGCCGGTGGTGATGCCGACTGCGGCGTCGACCGAGACGGTGAAGTCGGTTTTGTAGATCTCGCGATTGTGCGCGACCATGCGCTGGAGGCCGAGGTGGGTGGCGCGGTCTTCGGTGATGGGAGCGCAGATCAGGCCACGTCCGAAGCGGGACATGAAATTAACGGCGGCGGGGGTGACCTTGGCGGCGGCCATGACGAGATCGCCTTCGTTCTCACGGTCGGCGTCGTCGGTGACGATGACCATCTTCCCGGCGGCGATGTCGGCGAGGACGTCGGGGATAGGATCGAAGCGGGGGTTCTCGGGATCGGTCTTTGGCGTCGCCATGTTTCTCTAATACGTCGGCGGCAAGGTATTGGCTAGACGCACGGGGCCGGAACGCCGGAAAGGCACCCTACTTCTTGCAGTAGTAGACGAAGGCGGGGGGGAAATTTGCTAGGACGACCTGGGAGGTGCGGACGGTCGGAAACTGACTCCTCAGAAGCTGGCGAAACGACTGACCGGCGGGGAGCCAATGGGTGCCCCAATAGGCAAACGTGACGAAGGTGCCGGTTGCGGAGAGAGTCTCCTTGATCTCGGACAGGATGGCTCGCTGCGCGGGGAGTGGAAAGATCGCCCACGGGAGGCCGGACACGATACTGTCGGCTTGGTCCACGCCGTGCTCGGTGGCGTGACGTCGAATCTCGCTGGCGTCTCCGGGGACGAAGGTGGCGTCGGGAAAACGGCGGCACAGGTCGGGCACGAAATTTTCGTTCTTCTCGACGGCGACAAAGCGCGCATCGGATTTTTTCTTCTGAATGATGCGCCGAGTCATCACGCCGGTGCCGGGGCCGAGCTCGAGGATGCGGTCAGCCGTGGCGACATCGGCGTGGTCGATGACGACGTTGGCGAGGAAAGGCGAGGAAGGGGCGATGGCGCCGGTGATGTGCGGGGCGCGGAGAATCTCTTTGAGGAATCGCATGGTGATTGTGGTGGGGGGAATGAAGCAGGAACTTCAGCTTTTGCGAGGTTTTCGGGCGCGGGTTTTTGACGCGAATGGGGATTGGTCAAATGACAATCGTGAAATACGTCTTGGGGCCTATGCCGGGAGGGGTCATTCAGTTTCTGGAGTCAACGGGATCGTTGGCGGAGCAGGTCGCGGATGCCGTGATGAGCGGCGTGGGGGGGCGGCCGGTGGATCTCGGCGATACCGAGATCTGGGTGCCGACGGAGACGGCCTCGCGGCGGATTCGGCTCGCGTTGGCGCGACGGGCGGGCGAGGCGGGGACGGGGTTGCTGGCACCAGCTTTCGTGCAGCCGATGGCAGCGATGCTTCCCGAGGGCGCGGCGGTCGCAAGCCGGGCGGAGCGGGAGGGAGCCTGGGCGCTGGCGTTGCGAGAGCGCGGGGCGGGTGGAGCCGTCTTTCCGCGGGAGGATTTACTCAGTGGGGAGCGGCAACTGCTGGGGGCGGCAGGGACCTTGTGTGAGCTGGCGGATCTGCTCGCGGAGGGCGGATGGGACTCGACCAGCGCGCGGGTGGCGGAAGTTTGCGAGGAGGATGGGGAGCGCTGGAACGAGCTGCGGCAGCTTTACGGGAACTACCTTGGGCAATTAAAGCGCAGAAATCTTGTGGACCCGAACGCCGCGCGGTTGGCGTGGGCGGGCGACTCGGCGGGGCTGCGGCGGGTCTTCATCGCGGCGATCCCGGACCTCCCGCGGCTGGCGGAGCGCTGGGCGGAGGAACTCTCGCGGCGGGGGGTGGCGGTGACGGTGCTGGTGTGGCGACCGGGCGGGTTGGGGGGAGGCTTCGACGCGTGGGGGCGGCCCGACGCTCGAGACTGGGCGGGGTGCGAGCTGCCGGTGGCTGCGGGGGATCTCGTCCGGGCTCGAGATCCGGACGACGAGGCGGAGCGCACGGTGCGGTATCTGGCTGGGGCGGAGCCGGCGGGTGACTACGCCGTGGTGCTGGCGGATGGGGATCTGGCCCCGGCGTTTCGGGCAGAAATCTCGCGGGCGGGGGGGCGACCGTTCTTGCCAGAAGGCGAGCGGCTTGCGGCCAGCGAGGCGGGTGTCGTCGCCACGCTCTGGGCGGACTGGTTGGAAGGTCGGCGCCTCAAGACGCTGCGGCGGCTGGTGGAGTGTCCGAGATTTGTCGCTTGGCTGGGGGTGCCGGTGGCTGACGCCCTGGCGGATCTCGACGAGTTGCAAGGCCGGGCGCTGGCGGAGACGTGGGGGCAGGCGCGGTCTTTTTCTCAGCTGCAATTAGTGTCGCGGATCGAGGCGCTGAAAAGTCTAACCGTCGATGAGTTGCTCGCCTTGGTCTGGACGGACGAGCGGGGGGCGGCGGGGGAAGTGATCGCGCTGTGGCGGGAGATCGCCGAGTCACCCGTGTTCCGAGATTGGGCGGCCGGGCGGGACGCAGCCTTTGCGCGGGCGTTGAGTGCCGCTGCGACGTTTGAGGCGTCAGATCCCGGGACCGTGGAACTACTCGGCTGGCTGGAGGCCCCCTGGGTCGCGGCGGGGCGCTTGGCGGTAGCGGGGTGCGTGGAAGGGAGGTTGCCGGCTTCGGTGACGGAGCACGCGTTTCTGCCGGACTCGCGGCGGCGGGCGCTCGGGATCCTGGACAACGTCGGGCGGTCGGCTCGGGATGCTTATCTGCTGAGCTGTCTGGTGCGGGCGCGAGCGGCGGGGGAGTGTCGCTTCAGCTTCGGGAAGGTGTCGGCGGAGGGCGCGCCGAATCTACCGTCGAGCCTGCTGCTGCGGTGCGCGGACGAAGTCCTGCCGACGAGGGTGCTCGAGGTCTTCCGTCCGGCGGAAGCGGGGCGCGTGCGACCGCGGAGAGGGAACGGGTGGCGTTGGCGGCTGCCGACGTCCGCGCGACGGGCGGCGGTCGCGAAGATCAGTCCGACGGACGTGTCGGCGTATCTGGCGTGTCCATTTCGATTCTATTTTTCGAAGGTCTTGCGGGCGGAGGAGTTTGATCCACGGGCTCGGGAGATGGATGCGCTGGCTTTCGGGTCGCTGCTGCACCACGCGCTCGAGATCTACGGGAAAGACACGCCGGACGAATCGACGGTGGAGCGGATCGAGGCGGCGGTGCTGGGGCCGTTGGCGACGGAGGCGAGGCGGATGTTTGGGCCATCGCCTTCGCCGACGGTGCGGGTGCAGCTGGCAGCGATCAAGCTGCGGCTACGGGCGTTTGCACGGGTGCAAGCGGAAGAGTTCGCCGCGGGGTGGCGGATCATCGAGTCGGAGCGCAAGCTGTCGGCAGAGGACGCGGAACCCTTGCGGCTCGGCCCGCTGCCCTTGTCGGGGAAGGTGGATCGGATCGAGGAGCACCCCGAGCACGGGTTGCGGGTCGTGGATTACAAAAGCTACGCGAGTCGGAAGACGCCGGAGAAGACGCATCTCGGAGCGGCTTCGGCTGCTTGGTTGCCAGCGGCGACGGTGGAGGTGCGGGGGAAATCGCGGGCGTGGGTGGACGTGCAGCTCCCGCTTTATCGGAGGATGACGGAACGATGGTATCCGGGCCGGGAGGTGCAATTGGCGTATTTCCTTCTGCCAGCGGATCCGGCGCAGACCGGGGTTGCGACCCTCGATCTCGACGACGAACTCTACACGTCGGGGCTAGCGTGCGCGGAGGCGGTGGCAGCAAACGTGGCGGGAGGTGTGTTCTGGCCGCCGAGGGAGGTGCCGGGCAACTGGGGCGATCCGGTTGAATCGTTGTTTCTCAACGGCACCCCGGAAGATTGCTTCGACGAAGAGACAATTGAATATCTGAAGGGAGTGCGCGGATGAGCCGCCGGATCCCGCACGAGATGCTGGTCGCCAACGCGGGCAGCGGGAAAACGTATTCGCTCGTCACGCGGATGGTCACGCTGCTCGCGCTGGGGGTCGAACCGCGGCGGATCGCGGCGCTGACCTTCACCACGAAAGCGGCGGGGGAGTTTCTGGACGCGACGTTCGCGCGGATTGCGGAAGCAGCGGTAGACGCTGGGAAGCTCGAGGATCTCCGCGCAGCGACGAGCGTCGGGGAGTTGGACGCCGAGGCCTGTCGGTCGATGCTGCGGCGGCTCGTCGGGCAGATGGGCGGGTTGTGCATGGGGACGATCGACAGTCTGTTCGCGCGGATCGTCCGAGCCTTTCCGCTGGAATCGGGCATCACTGGCGATTTCTCGATCCTGGGCGAAGCGGACGTGGGCGCGGCTCGGGAGGATGCGCTTGCGACAGTCTTCCGAATGCGGACGGGCGACGTCGCGGGGTTCGACGACTTTGTCACGCTGGTGCGATCGCAGAGTCGGAAGAATGGCGAGCGGGACGTGTTCGGTGCGCTGGCGGCCTCCGTCGAAGCGCTCCACGGGCGGTTTTTGTCGACCCCGCAGGACGTGACCTGGGGCGATGCCGCTGCGATCTGGCCGGGAGGCTGCGCGGTGCTGGACGCCGGGCTTCCGGCCGACGCGGCGGATGATCTGCTCGCTGCGATCCGGGCGACGCACCCCGAGCTGACGGACGAGGCGCGCGAGGCCTGGGAGGCGGATCTTGCCATTGCGCGGGCAGCGGAGCCGGGTGAGGAATTGGACGCTTTCATCAAGAAGCGTCTCGACAAGACGTCGACGGAAAAAGCGACCGGGTTGAGATATCTGCCGACCGGTGGGAAGAAGGCATCGCGGGTTTATCTCAACGACCACGTAGCGCCCGCGCGGGCGGCACTGATGCTGGCGCTGCTCAGACCCGAGTTCGAGGCTTTGCTGCGACGTAGCGCGGCGCTGCACGAGTTCATCGCGGCGTTCGAGCAGGTGTACCATCAGCAGACGCGAGGTCTGGGTCGGCTGACGTTCACCGACATCACGGACGTCCTGGCGCGCCAGGCCGGCGACATCGATTGGCTGACCTCGGCGGGATATCGGTTGGACGCTCGGTTCGACCATTGGCTGCTCGACGAGTTTCAGGATACGAGCCGACCTCAGTGGGCGGTGCTGTCGGCGTTTGTCGACGAGGTGGTCCAGGATCCCGAGGAGGCGCGGTCTTTCTTCTACGTCGGCGATACGAAGCAGGCCCTCTATCTGTGGCGGGGAGGGGACCCGAGACTGTTCTTCGAAATTCGCGACAAATACAACGACTCGGGCGAGCCGAGGATCGTCGAGCGGACGTTGCAAGCGTCGTATCGGTCGGCACCGGAGATCGTCGACTTCGTCAACTCGGTCTTCGGGCACATCGACCAGGTGCGCGAAGAATTTGCGCTGCCGGATCGGGCGGTGGACGATTGGTCGCAGGCTTGGCGTGAGCACACGGTGGCGGGTCCGAATGCCCGGACCTCGGGCCACGTGCGGTGGGTCGAGGTCGCGGCAGACGACGAGGTGGCAGCGGTCGACGAAGCCGAGGACGATCTCGTGGCTGGACCGCAGGATCTGGAGATCCTCCGGATTCTGCGTGAGGTCGAACCGACGAAACGAGGGCTGAGTTGCGCGGCCTTGAAGCGCGACAACCGGCGGTTGGGCGCGTTGGCGGCGTTACTGCAGACCGCTGGGATCCCCGTGGCGGTCGAGGGGAAGACGAACCCCTGCGTCGACAATCCGCTGGGGGCGGCGCTGCTCGCCGGATTTCGAATCGTCGCTTCGCCGAACGACGACCTCGCTGCCACGCTCTTTGCTGGTTCGCCCTTGGGCGCGCTCGTCGGAGACCTCGCCAGTTTCCGCGAGGGCGCGCTACTGAGCATCGCCGTGGATGGGTACGCCGAGACGGCGAGGTCTTGGATCGAGCACATCGATTTGACCGGCGAAGCGTTTTTGGAGAGACGGGGGGAAGAATTTCTGGGGGCTGCAGCAGACTTTGATGGCAGTCGCGCGGCGACCGACGGCGTGCACGCGTTCTTGGACTTCATCGCGGGCTGGCAGGTGCAAGAGGCGGAGAGCTCGCACGTCGTGCGGTTGATGACCGTGCATCAAGCGAAAGGGTTGACCTTCGATCTGACAATTGTCTCGGGCCTGGATCGACTGGCGCAGGACCGCACGGCCGGTGCGTTGGCGCTGGGCGGTGGTCAGCCTCCCGCCTGGGGGACGTTGTTGCCGAAACGCCAATTCACGCAAGCCGACCCAGTGCTGTCACGGGCGCGGGACGCGATGTTGGCGGACGATTTCTACGGGACTCTTTGCACAGCTTACGTGGCGATGACGCGGTCGCGCTACGCACTTTACGTTGTCACGGATCGAGTGGGGGAACGATCACGGTCCAAGACGCTAGGGCCCATGCTGGGTCGCTTGGTGGAGCCGGGATACACGTCCGGGGATGCGACCTGGTTCGAGAGCTGGCAACGGCGTGACGAGTCCAGTGAACCATCCGAGGAACAAGGCAACCCGGTGCAGTTGGCGGAGCCGATCAACAAAACGCCCCGCCCAGCGGTGGCTTCGGCGGGCGGCGGGCGGCCCCCCCGGTCATCCTCAGCGACCGATCTCGGAAGCGAGATTCATGCCGCCCTGGCGGCGTTTGAATGGTGGGACGGGACGCAACCGCCGGACTTCGGAGACGTCTCTCCGATGGCTCACGAGAGACTGAGTCAATTTTTCGCCGACGAAGCGGCGCGGTCCGTTTTTGTCAAATCGGACGACCGCTTAGTCCTATGGCAAGAACGGTCGTTCGACGTGGTGATCGCCGGCGAGTGGTTCAGCGGCGTTTTCGACCGTGTGCACGTCTTGCTCGCATCGTCGGGCGCGCCGATCTCTGCCGAGATACTCGACTTCAAAACTGGCGACGGCTCAGCCGACGAGCTCGAGCTTCGGTACTCCGATCAGCTTCAGATCTACCGGACGACGGTCTCGCTGTTGCTCGGTGTCAGTGCGGAAAGCGTGACCGCCCGCGTGGTTCCCGTCCCTGGGCGATCTCGGTCGGAAGCGGGGTAAATCTCCGGTGTCTCAAAGGCGAGCGATTGGTCGACAGCGAGACGGTTTATCGATTCACTTTCCAGGATGAAACGAACCTTCGGCGCGGCTGCGCTACTGCTCGTGACAATCGCCGCAGGGAACGCTTCTGCGGAGGAATTACGCGGCAAGGTATTGCGGTGGGATCAGCGTTTCGGTGCTCTCCACCTGGCAGTGTCCACCGGCGATGAGGTGGTCGTTCCGATCTCGAGCGGCACGAAGATCGAGGCGAGCTTCGGCGAACTGGTGGACGGTAAAATCTTCGAGCCGGACGAGTTGGTAACCATCTCGCGCGAAGTCGTCGGTGGGCCGATCACGGTCTCCGTCGAAACGCCGGCGCCGGACGCCGACATCGAGCCCGGCGACATCAGCGACGGGATGGAAGCCACGCAGGAGACGTCTCCGACGGCTTCGCCGTCCCCCGAACCGACCGCGACCGCAGACCCGGAGCCATCGTCGACCGCAGATCCGGAACCGCTTCCGGTTGAAAATGAAACTGAATTTGAAGGAACCGAGCGCTTCCCCCGTTCCGAATGTGTTAGAATAACCACGCTCGTCGGCCATACGCCGCGGGCCACAACCTAAAAAGACCTCATGAAAAAAATGTATCTGATGACCGTCCTCGCGGGCTTCGCGCTTGCTCTCACTCCCCTCACCTCTCACGCCGACGAGGATGCAGAGAAGAAAAACAAAGGCTTCGCCGGTAACGTGACCGCCTTTGACGCGGAGACGATGACGATGACCGTCGAGAAGAAAAAAGGCGACAAGACGATGGATTACACCATGACCGAAGAGACTAAGATCGTCGACGCGGACAATGCTGACGTGGAAGCCGCCACGATCGTGATCGGCTCAAGGGTGCGCGTCATGACCGACGAAGAAGGCTCGATGGAAGCGGCGAAGATCAAACTTCTGCCGACGAAGAAGGACAAGGACGACGCCGACATGGACGACGACAGCGCTGACGAATAGAAGCCAAGTCATTCGAAACTAAGGAAGAAGCAGCCGACGAGAGTCGGTTGCTTTTTTTTTGTCCGATTGGATCTCGAAGACAAATTCAACCGTCCCTTTTTCTCGCGCGTCGACCTTCGCAAGGTAGTGTCCTGGCGTGGGTGCGATGCCGATAGAGACGGCATCGAGCGACTGAGATCGTCCGCCCTTGAGATTGTAGATCGCCCGGACGTTTGGCGTGGGCGTTCTCCCGGCAGGGTCGCACGAGAAGATCGCGAAGGTCGCGCGAGACACCCCGGGCACGCGGATCGCCGCGTCGTCGACGACCGGATCCAACACCCGGGCCGCCCACGGGTAGGCCGGGATGACGGGTTGCCCGCCAACGCTGACCGGAAAAGGAACGGGGGCGGGGACGCTGACACCGCTCGCTCCCGGATTGATGATGCCGCCGGTCGAGGTGAACGCGGAGTTCTTGCAGCCGCCCATCAAGCAGATGGCCGCGAGTAGGCACGCGGCGCCGGAGAGGTTCGAGCTAGTCTGCGGACTTTGGGTGCTCGGTGGACGCATCGTATTCAACCGAGTCCGGCCCTCTCAGATTCGGCGAGTTGGGCTCGAAGCAGGTCGTGAAGCGTGAAGATCCCGATCGCGGTTCGATGTGTCTCGTCGACCAGGACCACGATGTTGAGCGGGGCTTCGACGAGCTGCCGTTGAATGTCGCCGATCGTGGTATCTGGCGACGCCGTGGTTGCGGGGTGGACATTTGGCTCTTCGCCCGTTGCGACGAGGCGGGTGAGGTCGTCGCGTTCGACCACTCCTTGGATGCGCCCAGCTTCGTCGCAGACCGGGTAAGTGTGGTGCTGCGAATCGTCTAAGATTCCCTGGACGGCTTCGGATTCCAGAGAGGACACGACGACTGGTTTGAAATTGGCAAAGGTCGAGACGCGGGCGCGGTTCCAGTGGGCAAAGTCCCGGTGGCCCATGTGCTTATCGAGGTGGATCCCGTCATCCTCGAGGACCTGTGCGTAAAAATTGTCCGCGCACAACCAGCGGCTCGTTGCCTGACTGATGATGGCGCTGAGCATGAGGAGCGGGACCAGCGTGAAGTCGTGAGTCAGTTCGAACACAATGAGGATCGACGTCACGGGTGCGCGGACCACCGCACCCAGACAAGAACTCATCCCGACCACCGCGAGGACGATGTGTTCCTCGCGCGTCATCGGGAGTGGGATGTCCGCTAGGCCGGCGAAAGCGGCACCGGTCATCGCGCCGAGGAAAAGCGTCGGGGCAAAGATACCTCCGCACCCGCCCCACGCGTAGCTCGCCACGGTCGCGATGAATTTTGCCCCGAGGAGAGCGAGGCAAACGTGCCAGGCGAGCGCGCCCGTGAGGGACTCGTTGAGGTCGTCGTAACCGAGACCGAGGACGCCGAGTCGGTCGAAGTAGTAGAAGATCACGCAGGCCGCCGCCCACGTGATGACCCCGCCAACCCAGGGGCGAGACCAACCCGGCATCCGGCTGTGGGCCTTGATCCGCCGCTTCCAGGCGAGGGAAGAATTCTGAAACGCTACGCCAACGAGCGCCGCAAAGAACGCGGCGAACGGGCCGTAAAAATAAAGGTGCCAATTGAAGTCCCCGCTAAAGTTGATGCTGAACGACGGATCGTTGCCGACGAGGAAGTAGAGACAAAACGCCGAAGTCACCGAAGCGAGCAGGATGCGCCCGATGGCCCGGTTATTGAGATCCTCGATGATCTCCTCGAGCACAAACGTCACCGCAGCAATCGGCGTATTGAAAGCCGCAGCCAAGCCAGCAGCGGCCCCGCAAGCCGCAGCCGTCCGGCGCTCGAATTTGACTACCCCTAGACGCGCCCCGATCCACGAGGCCAGCCCACCCGCCATCTGGACCGTCGGACCCTCGCGACCGAGACTCAACCCGCCGCCCACGCTAATCGCTCCGGCGATGAATTTGACCCAGATCGTTTTGAAAGGCATCACCCCCATGTCCCGCCAATAGGCCAGCTTGAGTTGCGGGATCCCGCTCCCGGCGGCGTCCGGTGCGAAGTTCGCGAGAAGAAATCCCGAAAATAAGGTGGCTGCGCTGATCACGCCGAAGCTGATTGCCGCAAATTTCCAGAACTCCGGTTTCGGTAACTCGGCCAGCGGATCCCAGATACTGTCGAAGATAAATCCAATCGCGTGATGAAACGCGACGGCGACAAGGCTACCGACGGCCCCGTAGATGCAGGTGAGCACCACCCCGCGCGTCTGCGCCGGGAGTTTGTTCAGCAGGCTCGGCAGCAGGGACATCGCGGCCGCGAGGCTACGCGCACGAGTCCGAGGAGTTCAAGGGAACCTTCAGCGAGCAGAGTCCGCCGCGTCTTCAGCGCTCATTGACCGCCACAACGGTGGCCGCCGAACCGAGAGGTGCTGACCTTGAGACTTCAGATTGCACTGCGGAACAAGTGCGGGATTAATCCCGTGCCGCTAACGTAGACGAATGATCTTCTCCGCCTAGGGCTAACGGTGGAACCTCGACCCCATTGCCCACGCGCTGAAACTGTGGAGCCGCCGTGCTGATGAAGTCGGTCAGCACACGTTCGGTTTCCTGCTCATCAAGTCCGCCGGGCGCGAATCCCTGTAGGACCGGTGCGTTCACGATGATGTAGGCCCAACGGTGCGTTTGGTTGTGTAGAAGTAGGTCGAAGTTGGTCTTGGCAATCCTCTCCCAGTGGTAGGGCGTGGTCGCCTCTTTGCTGACGAACCAATAAAGGTAGAGAGATCTGAGCGTTTTAACCTCTTCCCCCACTCGTACCGGACGCGCGATCACGAGCTTCATCACGTCCAACGTGCTCCCGTCGGCCAAGGCGATTGGAATGGTCCCTCCGTTCTGAATCTTCCATCCCTGACCCTGGAGGCAGGCTTCCGGACGGTGAATACTTCGCTGATCCGCTCCGCTGAGCACAATCTGACAACCGATCTGGAGGTGGTCGTCCGCGGCGAGCGAGTAAGCCATTTTCGCGAATTGCGTGTCCGGCGGCAAGATCTGCTTCTCAGCTTCGCTCACCTCCATCTGTTGCCCGATCAATCCGTTGACGGTGGGAGGCAATTCCAACACGACCCCGGCGAGAGGAGCGGCCACTGGCTCCGGCGTCTTCAGGCAGGCGATAATGGTCGCAGCCGTCAGAAGTCCGACAACCCCCGCCGCTCGAAGCCAGGTCTGTGTAGGTAGGACCATTCGTTAATAGATGTCGCGTTGAAGACGCTTCCCGTCAACGGCTCGGACGTTCTTTTTTGATCCGGCGGAGAGTGACCGACGGATCTCTTGCAGTCGAACGAGGTATTTTCGGTAACTGCCTTGCAGAAGGCCTGCGGCGAAAATCATCCCCCCCAACGCGACGATGAACACGAAGTAGCCCGCAAACATGTGGAAGAACGAGGGATCGTCCAGTGTGCCAATCGCCCGATCCGCACCGAGTATCAGAATCCCAATCGTCAGAATTAAGATGCGCACCAAGTTTCCCAGCACCGCCAAGGGCGCCGCAAGGGCGAACAAGACGCCGCGTTTCCACCAGCTCTTAAAGGTGAAGAATCCAAACAAGGCCGAGACCATCATGAGTGCAAACAGTGATCGAATCCCGCTGCACGGGTCGGCGACATCGACCTGAAATTGCTGACCCGCCGGAAGTCCAGAAATAGGATCGGTAGCGGATTGGATCGAGGTGCCGACCTGCACCGACGCGATCCCGATGAAGTTAAGCACCGCCGTGCTCGCTTGCGACATCACAATGCGAAGCGGAAACGCGATGATGTTATCCAGAAAAAAGAGTGGGTAGGCGAAGATTAGAAAAAGCCAGGGGAAGAAGAGGACCCGCATCCAAGGAAATCCCCCAAAGAGCAGGATCAACCCGGCCGCCATCAACTGAATCGAGGCGAACGCGATGTAAATTTGATCGACCCGGTAGCTCAGCCAAAACAGCGCGAAAGCAAGCGACACAGCGAGCGTCCCCCAAACCGGCGCAGGAATGATATCGAGATCACGGTAGGCGTCCCGTCGATGCCAGATCAGAAATCCTATAATCGGAAGCACCAGCACGCAGTGCTGCCACTCCTCGTAGCCGTAGAGCTGAAACGCGCTTTGGACCACGGACAGATGCGGGCCATACGCCGTCAGGTAGCCGAAAAAGCCGTAAAGATAGGTGCAGCCCTCCGAACGCCAGTGCCACAGCAGACCACAGGACAACCGGGTGGCGGGTAGCGGAGTCGTTGGGCGGTGGCGCGGTCAAGTTTGCTGGGGCGAGGGTTCCAAGGTGATCGTTTGCTCGGGAGAGCAACGGGTAGTTCACCAAAGCGGAAGGGACAAGGGTTTTCGAAGGCACCAATCGGGTGTTCACTCCACGCTTCCCCGGAGCGGCCACCAATTGGCTGAAAGGAGCCGCCTTCTCACGGTGGACTGTTTAGAGCCGCGCTGAAGCTACGGCTAAGGTCTCCGCATCGGGGGTTTCCGCCGGGATTGAGCCGGCGGTGGAAGCTAAGGTCGGTCAGATCGCTTGAAGATTCGCGACCCCCGGCTTCCACCCTCACCGCCGATCAGGTGAAGTGCCCGGACCGGCTGGACGAGGTCCCCGGGGGATCTGACCTCGATCCCGCCTCTTGCGGACCCGTGTCCAACCGGCCCGTTGATCGAAGAGGCTTGATTTCGCCGCCAGCGTGGATCTCTCTCCAAGCTGATGATCTCGAGAGCTGCCATTCCTCGCGCAGATGTCCTTGGCGTGGGCGTCAGTGCGATCGCGCTGTATCAGGCAACACGATTGATCCTCGATGGAGTGCGATGTGGTCAGCGCGGCTACGTGACGGTCACGGGCGTGCACGGAGTCATGGAAGCGCAGCGGTGCCCTGACTTCCGACGGATTCTCAACGACGCTTGGTTGACGACTCCTGACGGCATGCCCATGTCTTGGGTCGCCCGAGTCCAGGGATTTTCGCACACTCGTCGAGTCTACGGACCGGATCTCATGTCGCAGATCTTCGCGAACACGACCGATGGCCAGGTTCGCCATTTTCTTTACGGTGGATCGGAAGGGGTGGCTCAGAGCCTCAAGTCGGCGCTTGAAGAACGCTTTCCGGGCGTCCGGGTGGTCGGCACCTTCACCCCACCATTTCGACCTTTGAACCAAGCGGAGCAGGGTGATCTTCACCGACAGGTTTTGGAAGCGGAACCCCACCTTTTCTGGGTCGGACTCGAGTACGCCGAAGCAGGAGCGGTTCATGGCAGCAAACTGGTCGGCGTTGCCTGGGAACTTCATGATTGGGGTCGGAGCGGCCTTCGACATGTTATCCGGTCGGGTCAGCCAGGCACCGCTGTGGATGCAAGAATCTGGGCTGGAGTGGTTGTTCCGACTGGCCCAAGAACCGAGGCGATTAGGTCGCCGTTACTTGGTCAACAACCCGTTGTTCGTTGCTCGCTTGGCCCGCCGGCTACTGATTCGCTGATCGGCGTCCCGCCGATACCTTGCTGGTCTAGCGCGGAAGATCCGACCCTTCGCGGGTTGATCGATTCTCGAGCGCACGCATCTGGGTCCTTTCAAGGTCCGGGTGCTCGGACTCCGCCCGGCGATCGCCGGGGGGACGCGGTGCCGCCGCTGCGTGCGACACCTACCGCCGCCGGGCTGCCAGCCAGATAGGTTTGAATAATCCGGGGCGCGAGTAGTTCTCGACCCGATCGAAACCAGATTCCAGGAGTCGGGTGTGGATGGCTCGGCGGCTCATGCCGATCTCGTGGGTATGATCGAGCTTTGAGATGCGGTAGCTTCTGCAAGGTGTGCAAAAGATTCGGCTCGTTGCAGATAAGTAGCCAACCGGCCGGGCGAAGGACTGAGGCAACCGAGGCGAGCGTCTCCTGCCAGCTGAAGGCATGGTGCAGGGCGGCGTGAACAAAAACAAAATCAAAGGGATCGCGACCGGAGAAGTGCTCGCCGACGGTTTCCATCGCGGTCTCTTCGAAGGCGAGTTCGCCGTCGAGCTCGCGGCGGGCGAAGACTTCGATGCGGTGGCGGGCCGTCTCGACCTCGTCTTGGTTGATCGAAGTTCCGACGCTTCGACATCCAGAAGCCGCCAAGAACTCGCTCATCCACCCCGAGCCGCAGCCGAAGCTCGAGGACCCGGTCGCCTGACTTCAGTCCGCACCGCAGCAGTATCCGGAAGACCCGAACGTAGCTTTCGAACGAGCTGATCGCTTTGGCGTCGATCCAGAAGGGCGTTTTTCGGGCTTCGTAAAGCCCGTCCGCCAGCGCCAGGCCGGGCTTGGCGCTGTAGAGGTCTTTTTCCCATGCGAAGGTTTGTTCGCGGTCGGTGTGCACAGGCGGAAACGTCCCGGTGGAGTAGTCTTTGAGCACGAGATACGCACCGACTGCGAGCTTCTCGCAACGGGATAGGCCGAGCTGATAGTCAGTCTGGTTGCGCTCCCAGACGCGGCGCGCTCGGGTAAAGACGGGAGAATCGGCGAGCTGGCCGGCGATTCGGCGCGGGATCGGTGCGGACTTCATGCGGGAAGGAGTCTAGATGCTTTTGGGCGAGTTCAAGCTCAAACCTGGAGCTGAGCGGCGAGCCTGCTCGACGCAAGATTCGAAGCGCGCCCGCCACGTCGCGACATCGTGTCGACGGACGAGCCGTTGGCGTCCATTGTGGCCGAGGCCCGCGCGTTCGGCCGGAGTGGCGGCTTCGCATCGCGAGACTTGCTCGACGAGCGAGTTTGCGTTCCCTGGCGGGAAGAGAAACCCGTCCTCGCCGGGCGTGACGAGATCGAGGATCCCGCCTATAGCCGAGCCGATGACTGGCTTCGAGTAGTTGAACGCTTCGAAGATCACCGTGGGCAGAGGCTCGGGCCACAGCGAGGGCACGAGCACGGCGCGGCACCGGCGCAGGGCATCGGCTTTCTCTCGGTCGGAGATCCAGCCGCGAAAGTCGACGGACGGATTCGCCTCGGCGGCGGCAACCGCTTCGGTCTCCAGCGGCCCCCCTCCCGCGATGACAAGACGCGGACAACCCGGGAAGCGCGCCAGAATGTTCCACGCAGCAATGACCGTGCGGATCCCCTTGGCCGCGACCAGATTTGTCAGAAAAAGGTAGTGACCGTCGTCGCTGGTCGCGGAGGCATCGGGAGTGAACTCCCAAGGATGGGGGATCAGGTGGAGCTTGGATTTGGGGATGCCCCCTTCGAGAAAGAGGTCGCGCATGTAACGAGAGAGAACGATCCACGCTGAGACGTGATCGAACCATCCCCGCCGGCGCGCGTGCCACAACGCCGCCGCCAAGAGCAAGGTCCTCGGGACAGATTCTTGCCAAGCGCCGGCGAAGATCTCGGGCCAGTAGTTGCCAGCCACACTTTGCCGCGCGACGCGGTTCGCCGCCCAGAGGTAGCCAGAGACGGAGAATGGTCGGTAGTTGTGGACGTATTGGAGGATCGGGATACCGCGCTCGGCGGCGAACGGATAGAGGGCGGGGGAAATGATGGGGTAAATGTTGTGGGCCATCCAGACGTCGGCCCGGAAGGCTTCGCTGCAAGCGGCGATGCGCCGCAGAGCTTCGGGGTTGGAAAACAGGGCTTTGGTCTGCCGGAACCTCGAAGGCGCACCGGGTTGATTCCATTCGCCGTTGCGGATCCAGCAAGGCTCAATGGCGGCAAACTGGCCGATCACCCGGCGAAGCTTGTTAGCAGCTTCCTCCTCACCGCCGGGACGGGTGTACCTGGGCGAAGATCTCGAGGATGCGCATGGGTCCAGGCGGCTGCCTCTAAGGTTTTTTGATGGCAAAGACCGCCTGGGTCGGGTTCGACCGGGTCAGGCGAGCAAACACGCTACCGGCTGACGACCAGTGGGCTGGTCCGAGGGCCGCAGCCGACAGCCCGAGCGTCAGACTGATCGCTCGATTGAGGCGAGGATATCTCGGGGGTGCATCGGCGAAGAGTGGCTGGACGCGATCGCTCCACGGGTCGGTCTCGAGGTAAAACGCGATCTGCCCCCCAGCCGCACGGCACCACGTCTCGATGGTCGAGCGATCAACGACGCTTTCGTGGTGAGCGTTGCGCTTCCGCTCGTTGATCGGGAGCAGGCCGACGAAATGCCCGCCCGGCTCCAAGCATTCCAACAGTCGAGCCAGCACCCGCGGGGGATCGGGCACGTGCTCGAGAACATGACTGCACACGACGAGGTTGTACGACCGGGCGAGGAGGGGATGGTCGCACCATCGTGATATGTCGATCGTCCTCAAATCGACGTTTTGGTAACCGCGGTCGGCGAGCGATTCCGTCACTTCCCGGACGACGACGGGGTCCTGTTCGACTCCAGTGAGCTGACATTTGACGCCAAGGTGTCGATAGAGGGTTCCCGCGCCGAATCCATAGTCAAAAACGCTGAGGTGCTCGGGCCGAATCCGGAGTTTATTCAAAGCGACCAAAATTGCGTAGACCTTGCTGGTTCGCAGGTAAGAGAGGTGGTGCAGCCCACTCTGCCGTCCGCGGTAACAAGTTTCGAAGACCTCTTGAGAGGGGGCGTCATCGGTCACGGTCCACCTCCTCCCAGTAGCGATTGATAGACGGCCGCAGTCGCGCGGGCCGTCCGATCCCAGGAGAAGTTTGCGGCGTGGGCGCGGCCTCGAACTATGAGGTCGGCGCGCGTTTCCGGTTCTTCGTGAATTCGCTTCATCGCGTCAAGGTAGGCCTCCGGGTCTTGGGCTGCGTAGCACGCCGCGCTGCCTCCGGCCTCGGGAAGGCTGGCGACGGGCGAGCAGATCACCGGGCACCCAGTGCCCATTGCTTCCAGCAGGGGGATGCCAAAACCTTCGTAATACGAGGGGTAGATCAAGGCCAGGGCTTGCCGATAGAGTTCAGCCAGTCGGTGGTCGTCTACCTCCCCGACAAACGTCCAGTTGGCGGGCGGGGCGGCTTCGCGGGTCACGCCTTCAATCCGGACGCCAACGACAATCAGTGGCGGCAGATCGAGGCCGCGTTCCTCCGCTAATTGGTAGGTGCTGAGCAAGAGGTCCAGATTCTTCCGCGGCGACAATGACCCGACGAAGAGGAAGAAGGGTTTCGAGATCGCGGGCGGTGAGTCTCCGGTGAGAGGTCCGCTCGGAAGCGGCGCTGCTGCCAGCGGGATCGCGTGGATTTTGTTAGGATCAAAGTCCAGCAGCTCGACGGCTTCGCGTTTGGAGAATTCGCTCACCGTGATGATGGCATCGGCGTCTCGCATGGACTCGAACAGATGCTTCCAACGCCACCGGGTGTAGGGGCGGGAAGCTTCGGGGAACTTGAGGTGAGAGACGTCGTGCAGCGTGACGACCTTTGGGATCGCTTTGGGAATCGGGAGGTCCGAGAAGCAGGTGAGATGAACTATGTCTGGTTTGAGTCGGCGGATGAGCCGTCCAGCGATGAGCGGGGTCCACACGTATTCACGGTAGATAGTTGTCAACGCTCGCTTCGGCTGGCGAAATTCGAAGTTGGGTATCGCGCAGCACACTTCGGAGACTTTCGTGTCGCGGCGAGATTCCAGCGCTGCCGCCAAATGCTCAATGTAACGCGTGACGCCCCCGCGGCCGATGAAGCGATAGCTCGATTCCATGGCGACGTGGGTCATCGCTTTGTTTGGCGGGAGTCGTTCCACAGGGATAGTATTAGCGGCCATCTCGTCGGAACCAAGGAAGTTAATGGCGTGCTGTCGGGCGCTTTGGGCGAACAGGTTGCGCAGACCCTCGTCTTGAATCAAGCGAAGCAACGACGCGATGCCCGCTTGAGGGGTAGCCGGGTCGAAAAGAAACCCGGTCTCTCCAGCTCGAACAATCTCCGGCGCTCCGCCCACTCGGGCGGCAACGACTGGGAGGCCGCAAGCCGCTGCCTCGAGCAACACGGTCGGATAGGGGTCGAAGCGCAGCGAGGGGTGAAAGACAATGTCGTTGGCGGCGTAGATATCCTTCGACGGAACCGATCCGTGCAGGTGAATCGCGGGCTGGTTAGCGTGGGTCCAATTCTGAATCTCGGGCGGCGATGCCGACGTCTGGGCCCCGTAGACGTTCCATTCGGCGAGATGAGCCGGAATGTTTCGCGCGGCTTCAAAAACGAGCGAGCCGCCCTTCTTGGCTTCATTTGCCCCGAGAAAGGCGATGCGAACCGGCCGGTGCGCGCGGGTCGGACCGGCGGGTTGAAACGCATCTAGCGGGAGCCCATTTCGGATGACGGTGAGCGGAACGTTCCAGCCGGCCTCGGTGCAGGCATCTGCCATCGCCTGACTGACGCACGCTAGGTTGCGCATGCGCTGCGCACCCAAGCGCATGAGGGCGAGGCGGAATCGGCCGTATCCCGGATCCGTGGGATGGTCGTGCGTAGTGCCCGTCAGCGGCACCCGAAGCTGGCGGGCAAGGAGGGCCGCCCATTCGAAGGTGCGACCGTGCCAGCCGTGAATGAGACCGACCTTCAAGTCAGCAAGGGAGCGCTGGAAGCGAAGAAACGCCGTCGCGTCGTGGAGCAGCGAGCTAGGTGCCGTCGCCGGCCAGATGACCGTCGGCATCCCCAGGTCCAAGGCCACCCGTTGGACGTGGCTGTGGTCCGGGGTGATCAAAACGATGCGTTTGCGCGTTTGCTTGTCGAGGGCTTGGAGGAGGTATCCGAGCACGCTCTCCGCACCCCAGCCCGTGCCGTGAGCAACGGACAAGATAGCGATTTGACCCTCAGGACTCGGCATTTGGTTGGTAGGGTTCGTCGAGTGACGAGGCGTAGTGCGATGACTCCGAGGCAAGTGCTTCCACCCGCGCTTCCCCGGTTGGTGCTGGTGATCCGCGATCACATCGGTCCAGGGCTTCGAGCACGGCCCAAGTGAAGAAGAAGCCCGGGAAGACAGCGGAAACGTCCCCATAGACGGTCAAATAAACGATCACCCAACACAATTGCGACGCGTGAAATGCTTGGTGACACCGGTGGAGGGTAGGGTGGTTCCAAGCTCTCCGATTGAGCTGCAGCTGCCGGATCGATACGCCGACCAGAAGAGCCATTCCGAGGATCAATCCAAAGATCCCCGTCACTAGAAGAAGACTCAGGTAGCCGTTGTGGTAGGCTCCGGTGACCAGCGCCCATTGAATGCTGTCGGCTGATCCCATCCCCCTAAGCATCTTGACGAACAGTTCTCCGTCGTAGGAAAAGCCTTTGCCAAGCCAGAAATATTCCGGAATCGCGTGGAGAGCTTCCTGCCAGAGTTCGAGTCGCCATTCGACCGTTCCGGCCGCGTCTGCGGCGACGGAGCCGGAGATATCGATGCCGGGGAGCCAGCTGAGGGATCGCTGGATGTTCATCGGCAGACGAGCCGCCATGGCGTAGAGGATGCCCACGGCGACGGCGCCCATCGCGCAGCCGGTGATGACCCGGGGTAGGGTCAGAGAGCGCTGTAGGAGGGCCGCTAAGAAGACGATGAAGAGGACCATCATTGTCATCAATCGAAACCCGCTAAAGAACGAGAGTATAACAATGCAAATCAAGACGAGGATGGACCCAACTGATCGAGTGTTGAAAAGCTTGTTGGTGGGCACGCGGGCAAGGAAAGCGATGATCATCGTCTGGGCCGCCACTCCGGCGCTGGTGTAGCGGCTGAGGACCTCGCCGACTGCGGATTGCTCCGCGATGAGGGTCCCGATCGTGTCCCCGGTCTGCATAAAGAGTCGAACCAAGCCATAGGCAAACCCGTTCACAACGAGGAGATCCGCGATCAAGGGAAGCGGAGCGAGTAGTCCCATCAGAAGAATCGCGCGCGGCCACCACCGTGCGGACAGATTCACGGCCGGTAGGGTGATCACCAAAGATGCACTGAATAGAACCGCGACGTAGGTGAACCCGCCCCACTGCCCAGAGCCGAGAAATTGGAATCCGAAGCCACGAAGGATGCCCGTGAGCAAAATCACCGCGCAGAATCCGACCATAATCAGTCGATGCCCAGTGATGGAAGGGAATGGAATGCGGTTAAAAATCAATAACACAATCATCCCTCCGCCCAAAGCCGCGCAGCCCGTGTAGAATAGACCGAGTTGGCCGGGGAACCCGGGTGCCGTCAGGCCGCTTGCGTAGCACGCAACCACCGCGAAGCTGGCCACCTGCGGCTTGACAATCAAAACGAGACCGATCAATCCGACGGTCAGCAGGGAAGCAACGAAGATGTCCCCGGTCCCGACACCTAGTCCGATGGTGGCCGCGCAGGCAGCGAACAGGATCGTTAGGAATAGGACGAGTAGCCGAGTATCCACGCCGGTATCACCGAGGGGAAAGCGATGCCCGGCGCGCGACAACGATGACGCCATCTGAGAGCCGAGGAAGCAAAGCGGTCGTGGCCCGCATCGACCATCGGTAGTGAGCCGGGACGAAGTGTTTCTCTTGCCCGGTTCCGTGAAAGAGCGTCTCGTCGACGTCAAAACCGCACCGCTCGACTAGCTTCGTCAGGACCCGGGGGGAATAATAGTAGTTGTGATCTTCGTGAACGAGCCTCGTCCGAAGAGATACCGGATGAAGCGAAACCAGCAGTAGGCGTTGATCGTAGTGATGATGAGGCTGCCTTCAGCGCTTAACAGTGGGCGACAGGCACGAAGGAAAAGTCCCGGATTCTCGAGGTGCTCGATGATCTCGCCTGCGACGATCACGTCGAATGGGCGGCCTCCGAGTGGTTCAAGCGTCGCTGTCTCGACGTTTCCCTGGACACACGGCGAGAGACCGTGGTCGTTGAAGAAAGTAACCCCGTCGGCGTCGGCATCCATCCCCACGACCTCCGAAGCCGTCGCCGCTAATCGCTGATGAAGGAGGCTGCCCTCCGCGAATCGCTCGGCGGTAAGAGGCCAGTCCGTGCAACCAAGGTGAAGGACCCGTTGATCTCGGCAACGAGAAAGAATGTAGCCGACGCGCATCCACCGCGGCGGAGCGCGGGACATCGTGGTGGGTCTGCATGGCCGCGAGTGGAGTCTTTGGGAGGTAGGCGCGGAAGATAAGCGACGAGATGGGTCAGCGAGGCTTGGAAGTAAATCACGAATAACGGGAAAGGCAAGCTGCTTGACCGTCGAGCGGACCCTGTCCCAGGGTCGGGCCGTGTTGATTTCTACCGATGTGTCGCGTGTTTGCTGGTAAGTCAGCTTGGAGGCTGGTCGGGCCGGGGGCGCGGATTTGCGGCGGTCGGCGCGATAACCGATGAGTGACATCTGGAAGACTGCGGCCAAAGCGGGAGAGATCTTTGCTTGGCAGGGCGTTACGAAGCTGGTGAGCATCTTCGCGTTTGCTTACGCCGCGCGGGTCCTTGGACCGGAGAAGTTCGGGATATCGGGAATCGTTCTCGCCATCATCACGCAACTTGCGGCCGCCAGTGCGTTGCTGAATCAAGCGTATCTCTCCCGCCGATTTCGCCGAATGACCTCGGCGACTAGCCGTCAGATGATGGTCGTGGCCGCAACGATGGGTCGCCTCGTGCTTGCGCTCGTCGTCGGAGGCGGCGCGGTGGGAGCGGGGATCTGGCTCGCCCCCAATTCGAGTTGGTGGCTGTCGATCTTCTGCGGCCTGCCGCTTCTGGTCTTCGTTTTCGCTCAGCCGCTGTGGATCTTCGTGGCGCGAGATGAGTCCAACTTGGTGTGGCGGGCGACCGGAATCGGCTCCCTGGTGACGAGTGGGATTCTGTTCAGCTTGCGACCGGGCTGGGCGTTTACGGGCTTCGACGTGGTCGCTATCGTAATTGGGAGCATCGCAACTTGCTCGGTGTCTTGGGTGCTGGTCCGGAGGCAGATGCGCATTGTCTGGAAGTGTCGCTGGCGTCACCTTGTCTACGCGGCCAGGATGATCCCACGGGGCGGTTGGTTGGTCGTGGTCTACGTGTTTGGGAACGTCTACGTCTACCAAGATACGCTGATGATCGGCATCTTCGCTTCTGAGCAAGAAGCAGGATCTTTCGCCCGGCCAGCATTTTGGCCGTCGCGATTCACCACGCAGTCAGCTTCGTCCCGCTGATTTTGCTGCCTAAGCTGATGGACTGGTCGAAGGACCCCATCTCATTCTGGAGGCGGCAGTGGATCATCTCGGGTATCCTGCTCGCTGGGTTGATGGTCGGGGCCGCGTTGGTCAATCAAGTCGCTCGCCCGTTGTTTTTCCACCTCTACGGGAGCCAATACCTTTCTGCTGCGGAGCCTTTCGTGCTGCTCTTTGTGGCGCGAGCGATCGGCGTCGCCGCATCGGTTTTCACCTGGGGATTGATTGCGAATGATCGAGATCGTCCCGTGGCCATTCTTTACGGCATCGCGATGGTAATGGCGCTCGCCGGCAATGCGCTACTCATCCCCAAGCTCGGCATCATCGCCCCGGGCATCACGGCCATCCTGAGCGATGGCGTCATCTTTTTCGGCGCCGCCTATCTAGCCTGGCGGTCGACCAGCTGAGCCGCCGGGGCTCTCACCAGCGGCAAATTGACGTGCATGGTCCGGAATGGGTTTGTACGTCTAGCGCCTCTTGATTTTTTAACGGAGGTATGCTGAAGATCTTAGCCGCAATTCTACTTGGTCTTGGAATCATTGCGCTCCAGTTTTTGCACGGCGGGGTGACGGATCCGGTCTGGCCGCACCCGGATACGCTTTTCTGGTGCTGGCGGCGGCCGTAGGGCTGATCGATCTCGTGGCGACGAAGGGGAGTCCCGGGAGGGCCCGGATCGTAGTCGTTTGTCTCCTCGTCGCGTGGCTCGTCGCCGGGTGGTCGCGGGCGAGTCCAGACATTGCCGCCGGGCGTTTTAATGCGATGATTGTGATAGCTGCCCTGATCACGTTGCTTCTCACGAGCCAGATCTGTGGGGCACGGCGCGCGCGCTGGGTTCTGCTGGGCATCGTGCTGACGGGATGCGTGGTCCAGGCGGGGGTCGCGACGGCCCAGGTCTTCTCCGATAATCCAGGCTTCGGGATCTTCTGGCTCTCGGATGAACTTAAGGCCATTTATCTCGGGAAATTTGGTCTGCGGGCCAGGGGCTTCTACCTCAATCCGAATCATCTCGCGTGGCTGCTAAACGGTGCCGCCATCGGCTGCGTCAGTCTAGCGGCTTGGGGCAGGGTCTCAACGATATCGCGCCTTCTCCTGGCTTACCTTGCCTTAGTTTTCGTGAGCGTTCAGATCCTGTCGGCTAGCCGCGGAGGGATGATCAGCTTGGCTGCGGGCATCGCCGCCCTCGTCGGTCTAGGAATCGTTGGTTCCAGCTTTCTTCGTCATGGGAAGGTCAAGCTGATTGGGATGTGGATCGCGGTGGGGCTCGTGCTTGCGGGTTCGGCCTGGTTTGCCTACTCACATTCTTGGCTGGCTCAAGGCCGCTTCGAAAGTCACGCGCTTGTCTCTAACGTCCGTCTGGAACTCTATAAGCACGCGTCGCGGGCGTTCCAAACAGCTCCAGACTGGGGCATCGGAGCGGGAATGTATCGCTACGCAGCGCGGAGCTACCGGTCGCAAGATGAACCGATGGACGCGATCTACGCGCACAACGACTGGATCCAGATCCTCGCTGAATACGGTTTTTTTGGCCTTCTGAGCGTCGTCGTCTGCGTCGGATTGGTGCTGCTCGTCGCCGCCCGGACCTTTGTCAACGATCTGCACCGGCGAGTTGATTGCGGCGACCAGCTACGAAGTAACACGATGGCGCTCATGGCCGCCGGCTTTGCGACCGGCGTGGCCTACTGCACCCACGGATTTTTTGACTTCAATCTCCAGATTCCAGCAAACGCCGTCTTCGCTGCTTTCGCGATCGGGCTGACCCGGCTGGGCGGGCAGGGGGGACGGGGCGAGCAGGCAAAGCCGGAGCAGCGCACGATCGAGATGGGTTGATCGCTCGGTGGTGGGATTTGGCCGGCCGGTAGCGCGGTTGACCTGGCTATCTTACTCTGGCCCGGCGCCCTAGTGGATTACCGCGTCCTGCAGGCTTCTAACGCGCTCCGTGCTTCGCAGTGCGACGAGCCTTGGCCCAGACAGAGTTGGCTCTTGCGGCTGATCCGCAGCACGCGGCGGCATGGGCGGCACGTGGCGAAGCTTTTTTCAGCTACGAGTCCGCCCTCCAATTTAACGATCTGGACGGTGGCGAGAGCGAGGCAAGCGAGAACCTCATCATCGACGTCGAAGCGCCGTCCAGTGCGGACGGCGAGCGGGCGGATACAACGATGCTGGCGGGTGAACGGCGAAATCAAATGTTCGGTCCGCCGCCGAATGCTTCGCCAGAGCCATCGAACTGCGTCCGATGGAGCGCGAGCTATGGATTTGGCTCGCCCGCGCACGGAACGAAGTTGAAGGGACCGACGTCGGCGAGTCCGAGCGGATTCTGAGGACCGCGATCCGGCTGACCCTGGCCACCCGTTCCCATATGGGCAAATGGGAGACCATTTTAATCAGTTGGATGAATACCCGTCCGCCCTGGTTTATTATTTGCTTGGGGCACTGTTCCCGGGGGGGGGGAGCTACGCGGAGTCGATGGGGGTGGATCTTCGAATTGAGCTGGGCTTAATGACGGATGAACAAGTCGATGATTACTGATTGCCAGTCGTTGCGCGGTCGGACGCTGGCGGCGCAGGCAGCGGTGGCGCTCTCGACAATAGCGATGCTGGTCGCCCCCGCTTACGGTCAGCCCAGCGCCGATTTGAGTGCGCTGGGACGAGATCTCGGGCAAACACACCGCAGGTGCGTGGCAACGACAATCTGCCCGAAGAAGCCTTCGTGGATCCGGTGATGGCGTCGACCGCGCGGGAACAGCTCGCAGATGATGCCTTGGGATCCCTGGTGACACCAGCGGATGACGGTCGAATAACGGGCCAGGTCGTGGCACCTGCCCGGGGGCAGTCGCCACCGAGCCGACGCCGGCCGGGATCAGACCCGGAACAGAGATCACCGGAGATCCTCGGTCCGGAAGCCAGCGACGCGGACTTTAGCACCTCATATGATGATTTTATTGCGCAGGCGTCTGAAGTTTTTTTGCCTGGGGCCGTCGTCGGTCCCGACGCCCGCGAAAACTTTCGCCTCACGTTGACGACGAGCGTTGGCTACGACGACAATGTTTTGCTTTCTTCAGTGAATCCAGAAGGGAGCGGCACGTCGGGCTTGAACGCGGCGTTTCTGTATAACCTCGGTTCCAACGTCTCGACATCAAGACCGGTCTCTCCGCCGGCGTAACCTACTACGACAACCGCTCGTCGGACAATTCCGACCTTAACGCAAACTACACGCTAGATCTAGCTTACCAGGCCAGCCGTCGGCTTACCATCACCGCAAATCTTCAGGTTCTCTACCTTTCGAGTGGATCGCAGTTGGAAGGCGGCACGGGTCGCTTCCAAGGCGACTATTACGTCACCGACGACTCGATCTCACTCGCGTTTAAACTTACACCCAGGTGGCTCGCTAGTCTGCGATACCAGTTCACCGGATTCCGCGACACTGATCCCGTCGTCAACGCTAACTCTGGCTTTTACCAGCAAGTCATCGCGTTCACGCTTCAGCGACAATTAAACGCTCGGACCAGCGTGTTGTGGAGTATCGTGCCAATCCGTCACCTTCTACGAAGCGGACGTGGGGTCGAACGGCCAGATCCTGACCCTAGGCTTTGATCATCTCTTCGCGCCGCAGGCCCGGTGGAACTTTCAATTGGCGCCGAGCAGCGTGAGCTGACCAATCCTGGTCCTGCGGGACTATCCGGCGACACGGGTCCATTTCTAGAAACCAACTTTTCTTACCAGTTTGCGCCCAGATCATCCTTGGATACCAGCCTACGGTTCGGACGGAGCCTTCTGGCTCCAGCTCACTGGCGATCACCGAGACGCTTCGAGGGACCATCGCAGTCAACTACGCTTTCACCGGTCGGCTCTCGGGGAACCTGGGGCTAAGCGACCTAAATCAGCAATTCGACTTTCCTAGCGGCGTGGCCGATACCGAGCAGACCGTCTACTCTCTATTTGCAGGGCTGCGCTATCGGCTCAACACCGTTTTCGCGCTGCGGGCGAACTACAACTTCGATGCGCTGGAGACGGAATCCGCAGACACGAGCTACACTGAGGCTTGTCGTCTCTCGGACTCGAAGTCGCCTTTTAGTCGACCGCTCGTCGGGTTGACAACGGATTCACCGTGCCTCGACAGCTTTCCGCTCCGCCACTCATGGACGCCTCCCAGAAAGTCAGGAATCGCAGCTACACCTTTTCGACTATTTCAGGGTGATTTCGGTCCGTTGGCCGTTGATTCTGCTGGATCTTTTTGCTGGTCGCTATTTCCACCACGGCGGTTACTTTTGTTGCTTCCCAAGCAAGCACCAGTTGACGGCGCTGATCCAGGTCCAGGAGAACGCGGACTTCGAGATCTTCCAGCAGGCGGAACGCGGGCTGGAACCCGAAGTTTGTATCGACGCAGTTCGAGATCCTCCAAAGTCGCGATATCCTCCAGCCCGTCGTCGGAAAAGCTCGAGCTGGACCAAAATGGGCTGATCGCTACGAGATTAATCTGCTGAGCCTATTTTCGAGAAGCTCGAAAGCATCATGACATTGCGCGAGCTGCGCAACACGGATCTACATCTCGAATTCCCAGATTCGCTGGCACAACGCAGAATCCGCCGCGATTGCAAATACGATCGCGGAGGAATACCAGCGGGCCAAGATTGAGATGAGGTACGGGTGGGTGACCTAGTTCTCAACTCGAAAGCGGAAGTCGAAAAGCAGCGGGTCAAGACCGAGATTCTGCGAGAAGAAGCCGCCGAGATCCGCGAAAAATATCAGATCAACGATCTCAATCCAAGAGTGTTGAGGACCCCATGCAAGCGAGCGAGCGGGTATTGTTAAGTGTCGAGGAGCAAGTCAGCGATCAGCGCCTCCGGGCGGCCCTGCTGCGCGCGAAGGCGCGACTTCTGAGCCGCCTTTCCGACGATCAGATCATGCGGACGATCGCGACGCTTGAGGTCGACGATCAGACGATCTTGCAGATCCTGCTCCTCGCACCAGGAGCAGCCTCCGAGGAATCGCGGCTTCTCTAATTCTGATTGGCTCGGAGGATCGAACGCGAGACTTGCCCAGCAGGCCAAGAAGGTCTGTACTGGAAGCAGCTCACGAACCAGACCTCAAGCCTGCGCGTGGCCATCGAGTCGAACCTTCAGATCGAGATCGATTCGCTCGACAACCTCGAGGGAAAGCTTCTGGAGAGTCGCGAAGAGCAGCAGGATTCGAAAGACGCGGGCGGCGGTCTATTTCGAAGCGAAGAACAATTTTATCCAGGCGAAAAACCTTGAAGCCGCCGAGACCCGGTTTGGACCGAGATGATGCAGCGCAGTATGCCGATGAATCCAGCCATCATCTGGGACACCGCCGATGTCGCCGACTTTCCGTCGAGGCCCAGGATCCCGAACATTGCGCTCGGGGTGGTCTTCGGACTGGTGCTCTCGCTGGGCGGCGCGTTCCTGATTGAATACCTCGATACGGAGCGTCAAGACGATGGACGACATCGAGCAGGACTTCTGACTATCCGTCAACGGTTATTCCAAGGGAACGGGGATTCTCGATGCTTGCCGCCCGACGGTGGACCTAACGCGGAACCCTATCAAATCCTGCGGACGAACATTGAATTCAACTGGAAAACAAAACATGAAGGTGCTCACTCTGGTGAGTGGGCGGCGAGGAAGTCGACGACCTTGAACAATCTTGCTTACACCTTCGCCCAGGATCCTGCACTGAGCGTCCTCGTATCGACGCCGACCTGAGGAGACCCTCGCAGCACAAGATCTTCGGCGCATCGAATTCGCGGGGATTAACGGACTACCTCTCCAAAGGGGTTGCGATCGATGACTTAGTGCTGGCGACGTCGGACGAGAATCTGAAGCTGATTCCGAGCGAAAGTTACCGGCTGGAACATAGCGATGCTGGATTCAAGCGGATGACGACGTTAATCGAAGAGGTGCGCGAGAAATTTGAAGATATGGTCCGTCCGTGGATGCTCCGCCAATCCTGGGGGTGGAGTGATTCATACTGCTATCGCGCGTCCCGTTCACATGACTGCGCCTGCGGTGATACAACACCGACGATTCCCTCGGCGAGGGCGGCCCGGGTGAAAAGCGCCGTCCTCAACACCGGGGGTAATCTGCTGGGCGTGGTCTTGAACAACGGGCATCCGGATGGACCAATATTACCAATACCAGACCAATCACGACGCCTACCACCAAGACGGAAAGCCATCGTCGGGCGGTGGACGGCCACCGAAGGCGACCCAAAAGGCGAAGTCACCGAAGATGACGGTAAGTCGGTCTGCTCGGCCAACGATCAGACCGGATGAACAAATCGACGAAAATCGCTTCGCGGCTTGCGGAAGCAACGTCCGCTTCGTCGTTGCAGTGCGGGTGTCAGACTTCCGGGGTTGCCGTGCTCGGAATGCAGACCTGGACCAGTCCGCGTCCGGGACGAGCTTCCACCGCGGTCTACCGGGGTATCCGGCTGCGGACGGGTGACCTGGTCGAAGATGACACGCTTGGCGCTTCCCCCACGAGGCCATCCGAAGTCAACGGGATCTATACCGTTGATAGCGCTGGCGAGGTCAACCTGCCGCAGATCGGGGCCATCCGAGCGTTGGGATCGACCCAACAAGAGCTACAGGCAGTGATTGAGCTCGGCTACCGGGAAGGCGGCGTCTACTCGAAACCGACGATCTCGGTCAGCGTGTCCTTGCCTGAAGCCCGGTTTGTGAACGTCGGGGCGAAGTGCGGCTGCCCCAGAGGATTCCTTACACGACGGATCTGACGGTGCGTAGCCGGTGAACGCGGCGGGAGGCTTCACGGAATTTGCCGCGCAGACGCGCATGCGCCGGAAACCGGCGGCGAAAGGGCGATGAAGGTCAACATGAGAAAGATCCGACGGGACCCCGGAGTCTTGATATTGGGTCGAAACGGCTATACGATCCAAGTGATGCGGGAGTTTTTTCTGATCAGCATTCGTCTCCGGGGCAAGGGCGGCGAGGAATCTCGCCAGGTTGAACAAGTTGAACTTCAGTCGGCATTGAGCAGGAGTCTGTTCGAAGAAGGTAGCCCAGGCCGGAGTAGACGGTCAGGACGGTGGTGATGGTGATGAGGATGGGGCCGCCGTAGGTCCAAAGGGGGGTGAGGATGGTGAGGGCTTCGCGTCTCATTCGCCGACGGCGAGCCGAACTAGGAAGAAGATGATGGTGGTGATCTGCCAGCGGTTTTGTGTTCGCCGAGCTTCTCGGCGGGGAGGACGACGCCTTCGTCGCCAGCCAGGAGGCGGTGGCGGGTATCAAGAACTGCGGGCGATGATGACGATGACTACCGACGTTCCGGGGTGAGGTCGAAGGGGATGAGGCAGACGAAGGCGGCGGCGGCGAGGATCTTATCCGCGACCGGGTCGATCAATTTTCCGAATCGGTGATGAGGTCGTGCTTCCGGCGATCTCTCTCCGTCGAAGTAGTCGGTGACGCTGGCTGTAATGAAGAGGAGCAGGGCGGCGGTGAGTGCTCCGGGAACCGGATGGGTGAAAATGACGAAGGCTCCGTGATAAAGAGTCGGAGGACGGGGAGCTGGTTTGGGAGATTCAAGATGGATTGCGTTATGCCGTGCAACTTCTAACTGGTCGAAATCGGCTGCTTCGAGATGGGACGCGGAGCTTGAGCCGCTCGATAATCCAGCGCTGCGGTGTAGGCGGGTCGCGGTGGGCGGTGTCGACGTGGACGAAGAGGGAGGGCTGTCCAGCGGGGACGTGACCGATGCGGTGGACGAGACGGCAGCCGAGGAGGGGCTGGGCTTCGGCGGCTTCGCGATTATCTGGGCGAGGGTGGGTTCGGTCATCGTCGGGTGGCGACGGAGTCGATGGCGGAGATGGGGGTGCGATCTGGAGGGAATGGACGATCCGAGGAGTCGAGCCGGGCGCTGGTAGCGGGGGCGGGGTCGTCGGGGACGACGATCGGGGTGCGGGTCAGCGGTGTTTCGGGAGAAGGCCATGGCCACCTTGGCGGGGGGTGGATAGGGTCGGCGTCTTCATTTTTATACTATGAGCCAAGCAAGATCGGTCTTATTGGACTCGCCGTCATGGTGGAGAATCTCGTTCTCAACATGGAAAGCAAAGGCTTTTGGTTAGTGTTGCAATCGGACGACGGCGGTGACGGGGAAGTTTGCCGACGGTCGTGCGAAGGATACAAACATCACCGCGACGACGACGATGGAGCAATTGTCGAGTCGCTGGAGAGGCCGCGCAAGGTGATGATCATGGTGAAGGCGGGGAAGCGGTGGACGCGGTGATCGGTCAGTTGGTCCTGCTGCTCGAGGAGGGCGACATGATTATCGACTGGGAAACGCGCTTTGGATGGACACGCAGCGGCGGGAGATCGTGTTCGCGAGAAGGGGATCGATTTCATGGGCTGCGGGGTCTCGGGCGGCGAAGAGGGTGCGCTGAAGGGACCTTCGACGATGCCCGGGGTCGATCATTCGTCGGAGGGTTGGCACCGATCTTCAGAAGTGGCGGCGATCGTGAGGGTGGCTTCGCTGCTGCCTGATGGGGCCGTATGGCGCTGGCCACTACGTGAAGATGATCGAAACGGGATCGAAAATGGCGACATGCAGGTGGATGGCGAGGCTTCGCGGTGCTCAAAGTGATGATCAATCCGACGGCGGAGGAGTTTCACGAGATCTTCGCGAAGTGGAACGAGGGTCGGCTGGACAGTTATCTTATCGACATCAGCCGCAGTATTTTCCTGAAAAAGATCCCGAGACGGGGAAGCCAATGGTGGACGTGATCATGGACCGGGCGGCGAGAAAGGGACGGGGAAATGGACGGTGTGCAAGGCGACCGAGCACGCTGTGGTGCTTCGACGATCAATGCTGCTGTCGATGCGCGGATTCTTCTTCAATGAAGGAGAAGCGGTGGCGGCGAGCAAGATCTTGCCGGCGCCGGCGCCAAAGGCCTTCGAGGTAGATCGGCAACATTTGATCGATTCGGTCGGCGACGCGCTCTACGCGAGTAAGATCGTGAGTGACGCGCAGGGACTCGACTTGCTCGGGACGGCGGGCAAATTCTACGGTCGGAATCTCAACTTCGGCGACATTGCGACGATCTGCGCGGCGGGTGCATCGTTCGCGCAGCGTTCCTGAATCGAATCAAGGAGGCTGACGAGACGAATCGGGGTCGGAGAATCTGATGCTCGCGCCGTTCTTCACGGAGATCTTTGTGGAAACTCAGGAAAATTGGCGGCACGCGGTGCCGACTGCGGTGAACGCGGAGCGGCGGCGCCAGCTTTCTCGCGTCGCTGCCGACGACGACAGCTACCGCCAGGCGCGGTTGTCGGCGAACTGTTGTAGGCGCAGCGGGACTTCTTCGCGCGCACTACGAGCGGTGGAGCAAGCCGGTGGAGAATTTTTCCAGATCGCAGCGGGTCGGACGCGAGGAACGACGCCGCCTCGGTGACGCGATCTGGGGTTGTGGCACACGGCTAGACGGCCAGGGCGGGGGAGGGACTCGCCGCCCGGCCGGGAGCGGATCACGTGGCTCTGGAGGACCTCGGCGGCGGTCCGCAAGTGAACTTTGGCGATGCTCTCGGGGAGGACGTCGGGTCCTGCGAGCGGATGAGGTCGGTGGCGCGGTTTTGACTGGGGCGTGGCTCGTCGCGGGAGGGTGACGCCGAGGCGCTGGCCCTGGTTGATCGACGATTGATCAACGCCTCCAGCCAGGAGTATCGAGCGGTGGTGATGGCTGGTCGGACTTGCTTCGGTGCGCCGATCCAGTTGGAGCCGTTGGCCGCGTCGATGAGGGCGTGTTCGACGAGGGAGGCGTCGCGCAATTGTCGGAGAGGCGCGGGGGCAATTGCGCCGCTCGCAGAGATTCTCGATGGCTCGGGCGCGCCCAGGCCAGGAGGCGATGTTCTTCATCTTCGTGTGAGTGTGTTCGGATCGCTCCGGGGACGAGGATCAGCGTCGAGCGGTCTCTTCGATCTTCGAATCGCGGTACGAGGGTGCGGATCTGGGTGTTCGATTTGATCGCTTCTGCTGTTGGTGACCTGATTCGGCGAAAATGTCGGGGCTGTTCGTCGTCGGTGAGACGCTGCTGATGACCAGCGGCCGAGAGTTCGCCTCTGCTGGGACTGGTCCATCGAAGTGTGGGGTGAGGAGGTCGGGGGTCGAGCTCTGACCGTCCCCCAGAGTCGAAGGCGGCCTCGCGAGGACGTGGTCCGAGGGTAAAGGCGACGAAGTCTTCACTCTGCCTGCAGGTAGGGCTGCCTTTTCTCGAGAACGGCGACGGTGAAGCTGCCTTTGCGGGCGGCGTAGTGGGTGTAAGGCTTCTCTTCGAATGAGTTCCGCGCGACGAGGGCGACGCGGGAGGGACTGGACCTGGGCGTCGGGGCGGAAGTGATCTGGTGTAGGTAGTCAAAATGAGGAAATCGAAAATTAGAAATCGTCCGGGAGCACGCGGGGGCGGGTGGTGATGGTTCGACTCGGGTGGGGGTTTTGGGCGGCATTGCGGGGATTTGGTTGGTGGTCGAGGGAGGGAATCTGCCTTGGGCGGGTGGATCAGCGCATCCTTACGCGGCGCTGGTCAGCCAACTGGACTGCCAGCAGGGTCACGGTGGCGGCGGTGGCGCCGGTACTTCGAGCGGTGGATGGCGCGGTGGCCGACCTGGGGGAGCTGGCGGCAGCGGGGGAAGGATGAGGGCGCCGTCGGCGTGGGAGGGGCTGGGGATCATCGGCGCCGGCGGATCTGGTCGGCGGGGTGCGGTGGTCGGAGTGGTTCCGGTGGGTGGTGCCGGAGGGGTATGAGGCATCCGCCGTCCGCCGGGCGTCGGGAACACACGGCGAACGTGGTGCGGCGTTCGCGCTTCGATCGAGCTGCGCCGTGGTGGATGGGAACGTGGTCGGCGCCGGCGTGGTGTTCGATGATGATGATCTGATCGACTTGGTCGTAGATGTTAGTGGTGCGTGGCCCAGCTTGCAGGAGGCGTCATGGTGGATCGACAACTGGGCTGATCATGGGCTTCCGCTGTTGTTGTTTTGGAGCTGCCTGGTTTGGCCTGTCCGGTGCGCGAATTCGCGCGGGGAATGTTATGCGGAGGGTCTGCCGTTGAAGTGGTGCGCGAAGGTGACAAAGTTGCGGACGCGGGGGGCTTGGATCGTGGTGGATGGGCGGGGTGCGGCTGGAGCGGTCAGAGGGTCCGCGTTGGCGCGGAATGTGGGTGCTGCTGTAGGTGAGGGGTCGAAGGTCGAGGTTCGGAAGCTTCGGTCGGCATCCGCTGGTGCGGATGTGCTGGAGGTGGAGGCCTTATCCGTCATCACTTGATACGTGGGTGCGGATGGAGGTGGTCGTGGCAGGTGTGCATGGGTTGCGGGTGCTTCCGCGATGAGGATCTCGTAGGGCTGGCCGAGGCTGTTCTCGCATCGACGGGCTGATCCGCGTCCGGCCGGGGGCGTCGTACTTCTGAAGCTGGAGCGGATGGTGACGGGCGGAATAGCGGGAAGCGGCGGGGCGCGATGGCCTTCTGCCTGGCGCCACTCTTGTTGAACCACCTCGACCGGGCGGACATCTCGTTCGCGATCTGCTGATCGAAATAAATTGGGTTGGATAACGCGCAGTTGGTCGCCATGTTGCCTTCGCGCTGGGGACGTTGGGGCTGGTGAACGGCATCGTGGTCGCTGGATCGGAGTGTGCGAGCGCTGTGGGGCGGGGCGGCGTCGGCTTCGTCGCTTGTGATGATCGGGAAAGGAGTTCGCCCTTCGTTTTGCGGTTTTCTGCTTCTTCGATCCGCTGGGCGTTGTAGGGCGTGAATCCTCCGGCTGATGAATCGGTGATGGCGGATCGGATGTCGCTGGGTTAAGCTGGGACAGAGTTGCGCTATCGGGCTGGTCGGCGCCCGTTGCGCTGCTATTGTGGCCGCTGTCGCTCAGATGATCGCTCGGGATCGGTTGGCGTGATGTTTTGCTCGTGCTCGGTGGCGGGGCTTGTCCTGGGGGGACCGACGCCGTGGCTCTACTGCTATGGACCGAGGGAAGAAGGCGGCCAGGCGTCCTGGCGGGGCGGGGTCCGGCCAAACTGCTCCGAGACCGGACCATGCTGGCGTACTGCTGGTCATCTTCGTGTTTGGAGACGCGCCGCTTTCGCGCGAACCGGTTGCCGGTCATCTGGAGCAGTTACGGCATGGGATTCAAGGCAAATGGGGCGGTTCTTGGTGCCGTCGTGGGGGACGGCTGGGGGACCTGATGGTGCTGGTGCTGGCTGTCGGATCGATTGACGGCGCGGACGGGCAGCGTCCGGGCGGCGCGGCGGGGACCTATCTGGATCGGGCAGGCGGTCGCGGTGGTGTTCTTCGGTGCGCTGTTGGTGGTGCGCGATCCGCTGGTCGCGGGCGCGCGCTTGTCGTTGGCGATCGGGTTCGCGATGATGCCGAACGCGCTGTTTTACTCGATCTGCATGATCTTTTTCGGATCGGTCGGGGGCGGTGATGGGGCATCTTGGTCACCTTCTTCTTGCTTCGGATCGTGGTCGCCGCCGACGGCGGTCGAGTCACGAGCGTTTCGGGGATCTTCAGTTGCTGATCGGGGCGTCGACCTGATCGTGTTCGGGCGGCGTTGGAATGGTGGTGTTCGCGCGGCCTGAATGCTAGGTGCGGACATGAAACCGTTGATTCCGAGCCGGACCAGACGGGGCACTTGGAGAGGACGGGGGAACGTTCTGTCCGGAGACGCTGATGATGGTGCTGCAGAGTTGGACGGGGCCGTACACCGAAGCGCGGAAAGACGAGGCGTTTCGGCGGAGTTGGCCGCTGCTCCAGGCTTCCCTGGCCGTCGAAGCCCGTTGGCCAGTTTCGCGGGTGTTCTCGCGTCGTCCAGCGGCTGGGCGACGATCAGCGAGAGGATCGCCGCACAGGGGGGCGCAGATCAAGAACGCCGTGGGCAACGATCCTGGCCGGCGGATGGGGAAGAAGCGCGTGATCGGCGGCGGAGACGGGGGCGGGGGCACATGGTCGCGACACGGTGACGGTGGCGGGCGCGCTTTGGGCGCGAGTGCATGATCTACATGGGGCTGGTCGACATGGAGCGGCAGGCTCTCAACGTGGCGCGGCATGCGGCTCCGGGGAGCGAGTTGTCGCGGTGACGGCGGGGCAGGCGACGCTGAAGGAGGCGGTGAACGAGGCGATGTGCGACGGGCGACTCAACGTGCGGTTGATGCATCATCGGAACCGCTACGGAGCGCATCCTGGAATCCGAAAGACGGCGCGGGACTTCATGGGTGATCGGGACCAAAGTGTCGGCAGGTGTTGCAATGAAGAAGTGGCTGCTGGATCTCCTGGTTGGCTCGCGCTCGGGGTGGTGGAAGAACGCGTATCGGGGCTGTCCGCACCCCTTCCTCAACGACGAGGCGGTGAGGATGGTCGGGGTCGAAGCTGCGGTCGTTGGATCGCGAGGGTGAGCATGTGGCGCTGGTTCAGGGTGGTCGCCTCGGGGCGCCGCAGGGGGCGAGATGGTCGCCGGCCGACGACGACGGTCAGATCGAGCTGGACGCATTCCGCGGTCGGCGGGATCTGGATCACGCCGCCGGTCGGCTGGTATCGCCAACCTGCGGGACGTGGGGTCGGGCGCGACGTACTACGCAACGGACGACGAAGCGCTGGGGGCATCTCTCCGGATGCTGGCGGAGGCGGAGGGAACGATCCGGCACTCGAAGTTGGCCCACGCCGTGGCCTACGCCACGAAGGTGGTGCTGTAGATGGCGAAGGACGAGATCGTCGTGATCAATCTTCGGGTCGGGGAGACAAGGACGTCGACCAGGCAATGCGGATGTCGTTGTAGTCGGTCCCTTCGGCAAGGCTTCGGAGGACTCGCTCGGCGCCATCCGCTGGTGAAGTGGTCGATATCTCGAGGTTGTTGCACTGATTCCGTCGTACTGGGGTCCCAGAGTTTCAGCGCGGCTTCGTCCGCTGTCCCGACGCCGCGGCCTGCTGACGGCTGCAACGGGCCCGGTGAGGATCGGGGCGGGTGTAGAGCGAACCTCGTCGACCAGGTTCTGGTCAAAAAAGGCTCCGAGGGTCTGGCCGCTGCTCGACGACAATTGAAGCTCACGCTCCGCGCCAGCGTGTCGAGAAGATCGGAGAGCGGGGACGATCGTTGGGGTCGAGGCGGCGGCGATCGGCGAAGATTTTTCGAAGTCGGGGACGTTCTCATTTTACGAGATGATGCGGCGCGGTTGGGGTTGCGCCGGGGATGCTGCGGACGGTGAAGGCTGGGGTCGTCGGTGCGGATGGTTCCGGGCTCGACGAGAATGGCGTCGACTTCTCGGAGCGGCAGGCGTATCGCGTCGGCGCGGGACGCCTTCGCAGGTGAGCCAGCGCGAACGGGGTGGGAGGAGATCTGATCGTCGAGGGACAGGCCGGACTCCTCGCGATGACGTAGGGCTCGCCGGTTGCGATCGAATTCGATCCAGGTGCGGGTCGAAGTCGGCGGTCTCCGCGTGAAGGGACGCCGGGCGTGACGGCGAGACCCGCTCGGGAGAGGTAGGCGGCGGGCGCGTCCGGCGTGGGCGGGATGCGGTCCGAGGCGAAGAACGCGGGCGAATCGGCGCGCCATGATCGCGTTGGTGCAAGCGGAGCTTCGGCCATGGTCGAGCAGGGTCCAGCGTGACGTAGAGCGTGGCATCGGTGGTGCGGACGCGGGTCCCAGTCGGGCAAGCGTCGACCTCGGCGTGCGGGCGGAGCCAGCAGCGGCGTGGTGGAAACTGATGGCGAGGACGCGGCCGCCACGGACGATAATGGTGCCATGGGGCTGGGTCGGGCCGGGCGTGACCGAGGCCGTAGGCGGTCGGCAAGTGCCGCGCGCATGAAGCGGATGTCGGCGGGCGGATTTCACGGGAAGGAGCGGTAGGTAGACGTGGCGGGGCGCTCCAGGTCTCAGCGATCACCGAAACGTCGGCGCTCCTCAACCGAGACGGATCCGGGGCCGGTGCTGGTGGTGATCGCGTCGGTGGTGGTCGACGGCGGCGGCGGCGGCGACGGCGGCGGCAGTTCGGTGTCGGTCTGGGCCGGTCTACGAGGTGAAGATGAGTGGATGGAGTCCGTGTTGACGTGAGGATCGAGACCGTCTTGTTGTTCGTAGTGGATTGAAGCCCGCCGATGGATTGTTTTGCTGGTGACGATGATGAGAGCTTGTCGAGCGTAGCGAGGGCGGGCTCGATGGTGTGGTCAAGTTCCTGGACTCGGCGAGGCACGCGTTCACCCTCGTCGTGGGTGAGTGGTCGGCGATGAAACCGCGTCGACGATGAGGAGAGCCGTGGGGGTTGGTATCCAGGAAGTCGGACGGCGCGGTCGTCATCTCGGCGAGACTGGGCGGCCAAGGCGGATCGGGTCGTTGCTGGGAGCTGCCAGACCGCCGTGACCGAACATCCCGAAGACGCGGGGGTATTCGCCACGCTGGGGTGCGCGTCAGGTCGGCTTCTGAGCGGACGATGTCGGAACCTGCTTGCGGAGTTCAGCATGAGGTCTCGGCCGATCGTGCGGAGCTGTCTCGCTCTCGGCAGAAGTGGCTCTCCACCACCGAGAACGAGCGAAAGGTCGACGTCGTCGACGAACTCGCCGGGCCAGTTCCAGGTGGTCGAGAGGGTCGTCGGTCTGGGCGTAGAAGGCTGCGGTCGCGGCGTCCGCTAGAGCGTGTCGGCGACATGCCTGTGGCCGCGGCCGGCGCGTCGGGCGAGTTGAACAGGGCTGGGAGAGGATCGCCGGCGGCGTCGATGGAGAGATGGCGGATGTTGATGTGTTGTCCGGTGGCGAGAGCGATGCGGCGGACGAGGCGTCGGGGACGGCGAGCCCGTTCGCGTAGGTCGTGAGCACTGCGAGGTGCGGGCGAGAGATTCAGCCGAAGCCGGGGGTGGTCCTGGCACTCTCCGGGTACAGTCGGGGGTGCGGGAGTAGCTAGGCGTCGAGGCTCGTCGCCGACGAAGAGAATGATGGCGAGGGGGCGCTGGACGACCGACTGGTGGGCTAGAGAGTGCTGAGACCTGATGAAAACGAGGACGCAGGCGCAGAGTGAGGAAGTGGTTGCGACGTTCGACATGAGGGGGGTGGCTATCTATGCTGTACTGTGAGGGAAGGAAAAGTGGAAGCTCTCGGGGAAATGATTCTGCGGCTGTGGCGACGAAGACTATACGAAGAGCCAGGTCGCCTGTGGCGGAATGGTAACAGAGCGCCCTTGGACGTTATTCATGGGTCGAGTTGATGTGGAGCGATCGGCGGTCTGGTCGGAATTTCTGGGTGAATCGGTGGGACTGTGAGACGCATGAAGAATGACGGGACTCTGTGAGTATCTCAAGGCATTGGACCTCGGAGGTGGTCTGGTGGGCGCAAGGGCGGGGCGACGAGCGAACGGGCGACTAGTCGGGCGGGTGAACGTGCGACGCTCGGGCGGACGGGAATCAAGTCGTGACTCGCGCTGGGAACGGTTGAATGGTTGGAACGGGGCGTCGAATCAGACGAGGCAAGCTGGGATCGGGGTGTCGTGGATCTGCTGGAGGAGGCATTCGAGCGGGGCGCGAATTCTGGGACGTGGTGGACCAGATGGGGGAGCTGATCCCAACTGGCGGAGGGGGTCGAAGTGGTGCCGTTGGACAAGGCGGGGGCGACCCCACTGAAGTCAAACTCGGAGGATGCGGGCGGGGATGTGGTCAACATTGATCGTTTCCGGAAGAAGTTGGCACTGATCGGCATCGATGTGCCGTTGCTGGCACTGGAAGACGTGAACTGGGTCGCTGAGCGTGCGGGCGCGATGGAGGTGATGGCCGACGCGAAAGGGTCGGGATCATCGGTGACTGGCGCCTGGGCGATCTCCTTCGAGGCGCTCGAACGGCGGCTGCGGACTCGATCGGGTCGAAGTGGATCTGCGAGGATCAACCGAAGCTGGCGGCGTCACGCGCCGGTCACTGGGGTGCTGCTCGATTCCTTCCAGGGCAAGACGAATGCCGACGGGGAAGGTGCTATCTGGGATGAAATCTTCGGCGCCGGGGACGGCTCGCGAGGAAGATGGATGACTTGTCTGCGATACGCGACGAAGCAGGACTGCGTGCCGATGTTTCATCGGCTGCGAGAGCGGCGGCAGCTCCGCGAGGTGATCGACGGGATCGAGTGGCTGAGGTAAACGGTCTTGGAGAGGACGGCGACCGGGTTGGGCGGTAGCGGGCGCCGGCAGCATCGGGGTGCTGGTAGGCCTGGTGGGCTGCGGCTTGAAGGGCCTCGGCGGCGGGCTGAGTCCAGGGGGCAGCGAGCGGGGTCGTCCGGATCGGGGCGCGCTGGATGTGCCGAAGTAAGGAGTGCGACTCGAGGGCGCGCGTTCGACGTCTCGCGGATCATCGCGTCGGCGGGGATGGAGCGGACGCCGCTGGCGCGGGTCTCGGCCAGTACGTCCCGGCTGGTGCCTTCGCCAAGGCGGGGCAGGCCGTTCGAGGTAACCCGCGGCCTCGACGTGGCCAAGGGCGCGGGCCTGGTGATCGCCGAGGCGGCGGCATTCGCCGGCGGCCAAGGTCGGCCAATCGGTGGCCGCCTCGGAGATTCGCGAGGCGGGCAACGATCTCTTCGATGGGGTAGGTGTGTCTTCCAAGTGCGGCGGCGATGACGAGGCCTTCGCCGCTGGAAACGGGCGGCGATGCGGCCGTCGGCGGTCGGGACGCCAAGGGCGTCGATGAGGCCGAGCTTGCGCCAAGCGTGGGCGGGCGACGCTGGGGGGATTGAATGCGGGGACTTCGGCGGTGGCCAGGTGGGTGTCCGGGTTGAGTTCGACGCGGCGGCGGGGCGGGGCGAGGAGTGCGCGGTCGTGCGGGTCCATGGTCGCTGCCCACGGGCTGGTCGCCGAGGCTCAGCTGAAGGGCGAGGATCTCGCCGCGTTGGGCGAGGCCGAGGACGGGGAGGTCGGTGAGGAGGGGCGCGACGGTGGTGAGAAATTCGGATTTGGTAAAGGTCTCGGCTTTGGTGAGGTGGAGCTTTTTGCGGACCCAGGGGAGGGGGCGGAGGCGGTTGTCTTCGGTGGGGTGGGCGGCACTCAATTCTTGCCGTAAACAAAGCCGGTGGGGGTGGAGATCTTACAAATTTGGCCCGGGCCGTGCGATTCGGCGACGGCTGGGACGCGGAGGGCGGGTTGCCATTTTTCCTTGTGAAAGGCGAGGCAGTCGGCGAGTGGGCGTGATCCGGTGCGGGCGTCTTTGGCGGGCTGCCAGGTGCCGGTGCTGTCGAGGTATTCTTCGCGGGTGGGGTTGAGGAAAGAGGGGGGGGCGTTTTGAGGAGGAGAGGGGGAGAGGGGTTCCAGTCCGAGAGTGGGAGCCTGGGGGCTGAAGAGATTGTTGGCAGGCTCGGCGGGCGGCTTCGAGGGGGTTGCGCCCTTGTTCGGCGGCGGTTTCCATGACGCGGAGGAGGCTGGGCCAATCGATCTCGTTGACGCGGCGAAGGGGGCGCTGACTGGCATCGTAGAGGCGGGGGCCGTCGCGGGCGACGATGAGGGTGCCTTCGGTGTCGAGGCCACGGCGACCGGCGCGGCCATACATTTGCAGGAGTTCGTCGGAGCGGAGTTCGCGCTGGATCGGACCGTCCTGGTAGCTGGTGCCGGCGATGGCGACGGAGCGGACGGAGAAATTGATGCCAGCGGCGAGGCCGGTGGTGGCGACGATGAAGTGGAGGTGGCCGTTCTTGGCGAGGGGTTCGATCCAGTGGGCGCGGGCGGCGTAGGGGAGGCCGCTGTGGTGGAAGGCGGTGCGGCGGGCGAGGAGGCGGGAGAGGTCCTTGCCGAGGAGGGTCTGAGCTTGGGCGGGATGGGGATGGCGTCCTGCAGGGGGAGGGCTTCGCTGAGGTGGCGGGCGATCTTTTCCGCGTCGGCGCGGCGGGGGGCGAAGATGAGCAGCGGGGTGAGGTGGGCGAGGTAGGCGGCGGCGGCGAGGCGGGGCCAGTAGCCTCGGACGGAGTCGGGGACGCGGGGGAGATTTTCTTGAGGGATCTCGTTGAGGGGGACGGGGCGGTCGGCGACGCGGATGATCTCAGTCGTGCGACCGAGGCGTTGGAACCAATCGGCGACGGCTGCGGGGTTGCGGACGCTGCCGCTGAGGAGGAGGAGTTGCGTGCGGTCGGGGGGCGCGAGGGCGAGGGCGAGTTCGTAGTTGAGGCCGCGGCGGGGGTCGGCGAGCATCTGGTATTCGTCGATGACGAGGGTGCCTGGGGCGTCGCCGGAAAGGATGCGCTCGCGTTGGGTTTCGAGGGTGGCGACGAGGATGGGGGCACGGGTGTTCTCGGCAAGATCGCCGGTGGCGATGCCGACGTCCCAGCCGCGGCGTTGCCACTCGGTCCATTTGTCGTTGGCGAGGGCCGGGTCGGGACGGTGTAGACGGCTTGGCCGCGACGGGCGGCGGCTCCGGAGTCGACGTGGAGTTCGAAGACGCGCGTCTTACCGGCACCGGTGGGGGCGTCGACGAGGACGTCGTGCCCGGCCATGAGGGCGCGGACGGCTTGCTGCTGCCAGAGGTCCGGGACGTCGAGGGCGATCTGGAGCACGCTCGACGGTAATGAGAAATGGGGAATGCGAAATGAGAAATGGTTGGCGGCTTCGCCGGGAGAACGTGAGTGGCTTCACTGCTTGGGAAGCTTGAGGGTGTTGCGGCCAGGCAAAAACCTCCGCGCTCTTACCGCTCACCCGGTCAAATTCTGATAGACCTCCAAGAGCTGCCGCCGCTTCAGTTCTTCCCGAAGGCCATCGTGATCAATCAGGGTCGAGGAGATTTCGAGCATTCGCCGGATATCGCTAACGTGCTTCTCGCCGCCGCCCTCGGAGAAAAAGGTCACTTTCCAGAGGATGACGTATTCTGGTGACGCACAGTGGATCTCGGTGAGGGTTCGTCGATTCCGCCAAGCCCAGGCGAAAAACGCGTCGTTCTGAGAAGGGTAGAAGTCCGCCTCCAAGAATTGTAAAAATGGGGTCAAAACTGGGGTTATAAATGGGGTCATAAATGGGGTCAGGTGTCAAAAATCAAACCGCTTCGGTGGGTACTCAAGTTTTGATACCTGACCCCATCCCCGATCCACCCACTTTCGACCATTCAGGTCCATCCTTCAGGGCGATCGGATGCGGCTGCTTCCGTGGCGAGTTACGAACGAATGTCGGATGGAACGATCATCGAGAGCGACCGGGGTGCAGATCGCGTTGGCGGTCATTGCGGTGATGCTTGTGCTGTGGTCGGCGAGTAAAATTGTGACCATCATCTTGATCACCGTGTTGGCGGTGGTGCTCGCGTGTGGCCTGCATCCGGTGATGTCCGCCATCCAACGAAAAGGAGAAGCGCTGCTGGGTTGGCGGTGTCCGCGTTGGGCCGTGGCACTTTCCCTCGTGCTATCGATTACCCTGGCGATCGTCGGTCTCGTCTTGTTTCTCGGGGCCAGGTTGTGGACTGAAGGCGCGGAAGCGGCGGAGTCGCTCCCGCAGTATGCGGACACCCTCGACGCTCGTTTGGAGCAACTGCACCGCACGTTTCCGCAGATCCCGGCAAATCCGGACATCGCGTCGATGGCTCAGGATCAACTCGGGAACGTCGGGAGCTACCTGTGGGAGAGGTCGAAAGCGTTGCTGGGAGTCCTTGGAGTCGTGGGGGCAGGAGTGACCGTATTGGTCCTCACTTTTTACCTTCTCATCAGCGGCGAGAAGCTATTCGGCACCGCATTGTTACTGGTCGTTCCACGGCACCGGCAGCGAGTCGCGAAGGCTTCGGCCGAGGCCTCGGAGGTGATGGGGTATTGGCTACGAGGGCAAGCGATCCTCGTAACGGCGATGACGGTGACCATCGCCCTTGCGATGATGGCGCTGGGTCTCCCCCATCCGCTGCTGCTGGGTTTGATTGGCGGCGTGGGTGAGTTAATCCCGATGGTGGGTCCATTTCTGGCGGCCTGGATCGCGGTGCCGCTTGCGTTCCTGACCATGCCGTGGTGGGTGGGCGTCTGCACTGCGGTGTTTTTTGTGGTGCTCGCGCTAGTCGAAGGGAATTTCGTAGTTCCGAAGGTGATGCAGAAGAACGTGTCGCTGCCGCCTGCCGTGACGATCGTCGTCGTGTTGGCCGGAGCCAGTTTGTTCGGAGTGATTGGCGCGCTGCTCGCGGTGCCGATCACCGCCGCGACGCGGGTCTATTTGAAGTGGTTTGTCATCCCGGCGATCGAAGGAGAGCGGCCACCGGCCGGGCAAGCGTGAACGCAACGGAACTCGCAGCACGGAAATGGGGTCAGAAATGGGGTCAGGTGTCAAAAAACCAGACCGCGTCGGCAAATATTCAAGTTTTGATATCTGACCAGATTACCGGGTCTTCGGAAGATGGTCGGGTTCGCGTCCTGCAGATGGTCTGGAAGCGTGACGATGTTTCCAGCGTCGGCGCCAACGACGAAGATGACGTCCAAATGGCGCGGCGGGCCGCCTTTTTCTCCGTTGGAGCCGACGGTCAGCCGGATCGGAAGGCAAGGCCGGCGATCTCGCCGGGAACGTTGGGGACTCAGGCGCTGATACCTGAAGACCTTCAATTCGAGATCGGGGTGGCGAAGGGAGTCTCGTGAGGGCGTCTAGTAGTCGCCGGTCTTCCGCGCGTCCTCTGGCTCGCCGCTGAGGACTTTTCGGAGGAGCGCGAGGCGCGCCCGGTTCAATAGGCCGCTGGCCGTCGGGTCGCCCGCCCGGTTGGTTAGCTGCTGGGGATCGGTCGTGAGGTCGAAGAGTTCTTCCGACTCATCGAGGTGGTGAACGTAGAGGAAGTCGGTCGTCCGGATTGCCTTGTAGCCGTCACCGGGACCGTTTTTCAATTGGATCAGCGCTCCGGAATCGAGGGTGCGAAAGCGGGGACTGCCCTCGATGACCGGGCGGAGCGTCGAACCTTGGAGCCAAGAGGGGCGGGGCACCTCGGCGAAATCGAGAAGGGTGGGGACAATGTCGACGGCTTCTGCGATCTCGCCGGAAAGGGTCGCGGGCCTGCCGCCAGCGGCACCGGCGAAGATGAGCGGGACGCGCGCGGACGCGTCTTCCGCTCCGCCCTTCTGAATGCGACCATGATCGCCGAGGTATTCCCCGTGGTCGGAGGTGAAGACGACGAGGGTGTCGGCGGCTACACCCGTGGAATCGAGGGTGTCGAGGATGCGTCCGATCTGGTCATCGACGTGGGCGACGAGCGCGTAGTAGTGCGCCTTGACCTTGCGCCATTGCGCGTCGGAGACGTCTCGGAAGTTCTGACCCTCGCTTCGGTTGGGTAGGGTCAAGGCGTCTTCATCGATCAGCTCGACGAAGCGCCGGGGTGGATTGATCGGGGTATGGGGAGCGTAAAACCCGGCGATGCAAAAGAAGGGTTCGCGGAAGCGAGATTCGGTCAGAAATTGGCAGGTGCGGTCGGCGACAAAAGCGCTGTGGGTGAGTTGCTCGTCGGCTTCGAACACGTAGGGGCCGTGGACCTCCCGGGGGCGGCCGGTGATCGCAGGTCCGCGCCAGGCGGGAGGGCTAGCGATCCGGCAACCATCGACGGCGGAGGGATCGCGCTGGCGGACCCACTCGATGTAGGCGTCCTCGTAACAACCCGGTTCGTCGGAGTTGACGTTCACGTCGAAACCGTAGGCGGGATAGGGGTCGCGGTGGTCGCGGCCTACGCTGGCGTGGTTACGGAAGTGCAATTTGCCAAAGTTCGCAGTTAGGTAGCCGACTCGTCCGAGGAGGTGTTGGACGCATTCGACCGAGTCGGGCAGCTCGGTGCCGTTGCTCTGAATCCCAAGCGTCGACGGGTAACGTCCGCTCAACATGCTCATTCGGCTCGGCATGCAGACGGGGCAATTCACGAACGCCCGGGTGAAGCTGGTGCCGCTCGCGACGAGGCGGTCGAGGTTGGGAGTGGGACAATTCGGGTTGCCGAGGGCGCCGATCGTGTCCCAGCGTTGCTGGTCGGTGTAGAGGAGGAGCGTGTTTTTGCGTTTGCGCACGCAGCATTCTACCGATCTCGGGTGCGGTTGAGAATCGTCGGTTTGCGCACGGGAATCGAAAAGATGCCCGGTGTCAACGCGGCTGGTGGTAGCGGGCCGGGAGCGTGGGGGGTGCCGTTGCGGAAATGGGGTCAGGAAGTGGGGTCAGAAGTTGGGTCAGGTGTCAAAAACCAAACCGCTTCGGCAGATATTCAAGTTTTGACGCCTGACCCCATTCCCGCTTCGGCAGATATTCAAGTTTTGACGCCTGACCCCATTCCTGACCCTGACCCCATTCCTGACCCCATTCCTGACCCCATTCCCTGCTTCCCACCGGCAGCGCCGTCCTCGACTTCAGCGCCCAAGCCCTAGCGCTCGTCGACGGCGCAGCGCTCGCCTTCGGTCCCGACGCGACGGCGCCACATGGCGTGGCCGTGATGGCAGTGCCTCTCGCCGACCTGAACGCCCCCGATCCATCGGAGGCGCTGAATCCTAATGGGCTCGCGTTCACCCCCGACGAAGCTTTCGTCGACAAGGATGGGCTCGTGTATCTCGTCAGCGGGGTTAGCCAAAATATCTTCCGCTGGGACCCGGCGGCGCGGGGTTTCCTGAGTTCGATCCCGCTCGTGGCGGTTCCTGATTTCGTCGCCTACTCGGCGGCGAATCACTCGATCTACACCGGGACGGCAAATGGTTCGATCCGGATGATCGATCTCAGAGTGCCGACGGTGGCAGCCGAAGCCCCGTTTGCCACGGTAGCGTCCCGGTTGCGCGGACTGGCGACGGCGGGGACCTTCGTTTTCGCCGACGACAGCACCGGACCGTGGGGCTGCCCACCATATCTTTGACAACACTGGCATCCTGCGCTCTTCCAAAGACTGGAATTACCACTCCGCCGAGTTCGCCTGGAGCGACGTGAATCAGAAGATGTATTTTTTCCGCGATTCGTCGCCCACCGACTTGCTTCTGGGAGGAGATCAACGCGAACGGCACCGCCTACCCAAACCTGCTCCGCGGCACGATCGGCGTCAGCAAAGATTCCCCGCTCCACACTAGCGAGGGGTTCAAACTTCCGATCCGGCTCTCGCCCGACGGATCGAAGGTGCTGCTCGGATCCGGCATTTTCCACGACGCCATTTCCCTTGCCCGCCTGCCGGGAGCGCTCAGCTATGCCTTCACGGATGCCGCCTGGACGGGTTCGGATGTGCTGACCCTCCGCGAGACCTCCGGGTCGACGCAGCTCCAAAAATGGATTGCCCCCAGCTACTCGCAGGGAGCCATCGCTACGAACGACGGTCTGCCCTACCGAATTCTGCCAGTGGGTGAAGAGAAATTCGTAGGGATTTTTCTGCCCGCGATCGGTATTCCGGAATTTCAGATCTACGATTCCAATCTGAGAATCGTGGCTCCGTCCGCTCTCGAAGCACCAGCTCTCGTGATCTCGTCGATCCTGGACACTCGCGAAGTTCAGCTCACTTGGACCGGCGTGACCGGCGCGGCTTATTACGACATCGAGCGCTCAAATGCCGCCACGCCAGAGGCTTGGGAGAACTTCAGCACCGCCAAGACAACTTCCTTCAAATCCGCACTCGTCAGAGGTCAGGAGTTTTTCTTCCGCGTCCGCGCCCGCAACGGCACGCTGATCTCGGCACCCTCCGCTGCGATTCGCGTTGCGGCCCGAGTTCCGATGGCACCCGCAGACTCCGTCGCCGTCGTCGTCCCGGACAGCAATTCGTCCTACTACGGCAGCGTGCAGGTCAGTTGGACGGCGTCCGAAGGTGCCGCCACCTACCGGGTCGAGCAACGCCGACTCCCTTCGAACCAATGGTCGACGGGCGAAGTCGTCACTGCCCCGACCAGCAACTACTCCGCGACTTACCTTTCCTCGGGTTTCTACGAGTATCGCGTGATCGCGATCAACGCTTTCGGCGAATCGACCGCCAGCGCCGTGGCTTCCGTGACTGTCGGCAATCCGTCGCCAGTCCCGACACCGACGCCGGCAGCCACGCCGAGTCCCACACCTTCGCCAAGTCCGAGTCCCACGCCGAACGTCCCGGCACCTCCGATTGTGCAACCACTTCCAGCGCCAACGCCGATCGCGGGTCCCCGCAAAGATCGAGTCCGGCCTGAAATGGATGTCTCCGGGAATCGACGGCGCATCACGGGCAAGCGAAAGTTCATCATTGGTGGCACGGCCACGGACAATCGCAAGATCGCCCACATCGAGATCACCCGGGACGGTCGCACCCGCAAGATTCGCACGCAGGGACGCCGATTCTGGTTTGCCCGCGTGAAACTGCAGGCGGGTCGGAATGTCTTCACAATGTCAGCCTTCGACCGTGCCGGTAACGAATCGAAGAGCCGCCGAGTCGTGGTGATCCGCCGCGACTGAACCGTCCTGGACGACGACGCGGCTTCGCAGATGGTGGCGGTCGCCGAGCAGGTGCCCGGAAATGGGGTCAGAAATGGGGTCACGAAATGGGAAATGGGGCCAGAAGTCAAAATTCAAACCACTTCAGAAATGGGGTCAGGTGTCAGAAATGGAAATGGGGTCAGGAAATGGGGTCAGGTGTCAAAATTCAAACCACTTCGGCAGATATTCGAGTTTTGAGGCCTGATCCCATTCCTGACCCCATTCCCGACGAGGGTGAATGGCAGAGCCGATACTCCCTATAATTCTTCGGTGTATTTTCGGACGGAAAGCGGGCGCAGGATCTCGACGCGTTGGGCTTGGACGGAGTCCTCGCTCCACATCACGAGTCGCACGGAAGTGCCAACCTTGAGGTCGGTGATCGTGACCGCTTCGCCGTCGAACTTGGTGACGACGGTATCGTCCGGGATCTCAAATTTCCGTATTTCCGCTCCAGGTTCGCTTTGCGTCACGATATATTCGTCCTTGTTAGGATCGGCCGCAGTGATGACCCCTTCGAAGAAAGCCTGGTTTTCTGTAATGGCCGGAGGATTTTGCGCCTGAAGCGATCCGGGGACGACGGGCAGGGCGGCGGTGGCTAGAACGAATAAGAATTTGGCATGCATCCGTTTGGTTCGCACAATAGAGGATTTTCGGTTCCCTCTTCCCGTTCGCGATCCATCCGTTCGGGGCCACTCCGCCGATCCTAGAGAATGCGTGTTGTGATTTCGCTTTCCATCTTCCTTGCGTTGCTCGACGCAACCGCGTCCCCGCTTCAGCGTGACAACTTCGAACCTCGGCCGCTCGCTGGCGCAATTTTCGAAGAGACCAATCGCGTCCGGGCGAGACATGATCTTGCCCCACTCGATTGGAACGTGGATGCCGCTAAGGCCGCTCAGATGCAAGCCGAGGCCCTCGCCGCGGCCGAAGTTCTCACGCACGGATCGGCTGAGCCGGATGAGATCACCAACCCATTTTCTCGACTTACCGAGCAGGGACTCGATCCGACATTCGTTGCCGAGAACGTCGCATACCAATTTTTGTTGCGTTACGAATCCAACGAGCCGTTCTACACGCGGAGCGAGGACGGTCGAACGATTCACACCGACCAGCCCGGCGGCGAACCTATCGAACCCAATTCGCGTGAAAGTTTTGCGAAGGCCATCGTCGAGCAATGGATGAATTCACCGGGACATCGAGCAAACCTTCTATCGCCGGAGCCATCCGAAATTGGGATCGGCTGCGCGCTGTCCCGCCACGCCAACAGCCTGGATACCATCTACGCGGTGCAGAAGTTCCTTCACCTGGAGTAGTTGGCCGTTTGGCCTGCCCCCGGACCGCAATCTGGAAGGCGGCGAGTCGAAATCGGAAATGGGGTCAGGGAGCGGGGTCAGGGAGCGGGGTCAGTCCATACCAATGACACATGACAAAGGTATGGGAGCGGGGTCAGTCCATACCAATGACACATGACAAAGGTATGGACCGACCCCGTTCCGACCCCGTTCCGACGTTCCCCGTTCCCCGTTCCATGACGACCCCGTTCCCTGGACCGACCCCGTTCCTGGACCGACCCCGTTCCGTGACAAAGGTATGGACCGACCCCGTTCCCGACCCCGTTCCGTTCCGACCCCGTTCCTGACAAAGGTATGGACCGACCCCGTTCCTTCCCCCGTTCCGTTCCGACCCCGTTCCGACCCCATTCCCTGACCCCATTCCCCCTTTCTCGCTACTTTCGAGCGCGAGATCCTGCAGGAGGGCGACGGCGGTTTGATGAAAGGCAAAGCCGACCTTGGACGCGAGGCTGGCGGTGACTTCGAGGGGCATCTTTAAGGAAATTTGAAATTCGAAATTTGAAATGGTTTTCGGCTTTGCCATTGGGGGTTGATCGGCGGGAGGTGCGATGGCTCGGTGGGGGGGCGCTGAAGGTGGGAAGTCAGAGGTGTCTCGCTTTGCTCAGCGTGACAGATTCTGGATGGTGGATTTGGCCTTTTGCCTTGCCCAGCTGTCGGCGGCCATGAGGTCGGGGAGGTCGGGGTTTTTGGTGACCTCGTGGGCGGTCATGGTGACTTCCACGGTCTGCCAGATCTTGGGGAAGGGGATTCGGCCCTCCAAGAAGGCGGTGGCGGCGATTTCGTTGGCGGCGTTCAGGACGGCGGGGAGGGTGCCGCCGATTCGCCCGGCTTCGCGCGCGAGGCGGAGGGCGGGGAAGTCGGTCTCGCGGGGGGCGGAAAACTCGAGGGTGCCGAGGGTGGTCAGGTCGAGGGACTCGAGCGCGCCCGGGATGCGGTCGGGGTAGGTGAGGGCGTATTGGATGGGGAAGGCCATGTCGGACTGGCTCAACTGGGCGAGCAGAGAGCCGTCGACGAATTCGACGAGGGAGTGGACGATGCTTTGCGGGTGGATGACAACGTCGATGCGGTCGATCTCGACGTCGAAGAGCCAGCGGGCCTCGATCATTTCGAGGGCTTTGTTGAAGAGGGTGGCGGAGTCGAGGGAGATCTTGCGTCCCATGTTCCAGGTGGGGTGACGGAGGGCTTGGGCGGGGGTGACGTGCGGGAGGTCGGCGGTGGGGGTCTCGCGGAAGGGGCCGCCGGAGCAGGTGAGGATGAGGCGTTTGACGTGGTCGGCGGGGCGACCTTCGAGGCACTGGAAGATGGCGTTGTGCTCGCTGTCGACGGGGAGGATGCGGACGCCGCAGCGGCGGGCGGCGGCGGTGAGGATGCCGCCAGCGAGAACGAGGATTTCTTTGCTGGCGACGGCGATGTCTTTGCCGGCCTCGATGGCGGCGAGGGCGGGGGCTAGGCCGGCGGTGCCGACGATGGCGATGAGGACGAGGTCGGCGGCGGGGTGGGTAGCGAGTTCGAGGAGGCGGTCGGGACCGTCGGGGCCGTCGGTGCGGTGGGCGAGGGCGGCGGGGAAGGCGGCGCGGGCGGCGGCGAAGCCTTCGGCGTTGCTGTGAGCGGAAAGGCCGACGATCTGGATGCGGTCGGGGAGGGCGTGGGCGACTCGTTGGGTGGAGCGGCCGATGGAGCCCGTCGCGCCGAGGAGGACGACTTTTCGACCCGTCATCACGTCATTTTAAGGACGAGCCGCATGTAGAAGTAGAGGAGTGGGGCGGTGAAGAGCAGGCTGTCGATTAAGTCTAACGTTCCGCCGATGCCAGGGAGTGCACCGCTGGAGTCCTTGATGGCGGTGCTGCGTTTGACGATGGATTCGGCGAGGTCGCCGACGATGGCGGCGAATCCGAGGCCGACTCCGAGGATGGCGTAGTCGAGGACGGAGAAGGTAGGTAGTTTCCCCGGGATGAGCCAGTAGAGCGCGAAGCTGGCGGCGGTGGAGGTAATGAGGGCCCCGGCGAAGCCTTCCCAGGTCTTTTTCGGACTGATGTGAGGAACGAGCGGGTGTTTGCCAAAGAGGCTGCCGAAGAGGTAGGCGCCCATGTCACTGAATTTGGTGACCATGAGAAGGAAGAGGACGTAGTATTGGCCGGTCGGGTCGCCGAGGTCGTCGCGGGCGGGAAGGAAGAGGATCTTGGTGACGAAGTTGAAGAGCCAGGGGATGTAGAGCAGTCCGAAGAGCGTGTAGGCCATCGTCTGGAGCGGGCGGCGGTCGCGGAGCGGGGCGAACATCTGCCGGGCGAACATGACGACTATGAAGAGCACCAGAATGGCGAGCTCGAAATCGAGGGCGAGGTTCGGCGACCAGGTGTGGAAGTAATAGAAGCTGCCTCCGAGGAAGATGGCGGCGGTGACGAGTCCGGTGAGTTGAAAATTTGGGATGCCGTCGTGGTCGAGCATCCGGAAATATTCCCAGAGTGCGGTGAGGGCCATGAATCCGATGACGAAGAAGTAGGCAATCTCTCGCCCGGAGAAGACGGCCGCGAGGATGACGGTCCAGAGAAAGAGCGTGCTGCCGAGGCGGCGGAAGAAGGTGGCGCGGCGACTACTCATCGGTCGGGGCAGAGGTTATGGGGTGATTGGCGATTTGTGAATCGTGAATGGTGGGGGGGGCTGACGAGGCGGGAGTGAGCACGAAAATCGTAGAATGCGAATGCGTTTCTAAACGGAGCACCGGCGGCTGGGAAGCCGAGGGGCTGACTGCATCGACTCTGCGAGGCAGCCCGAAGGGCGAGACGCTTGGGAAAGCGCGAGTCAACGTAACGAGGAACAAAGGGCGAAAATGCGGGTGAGTGGATGAGTTTTTTTTGGTAGATTCCCGGATTATGCAGGTTGAGAAACTCAAGGCGGTGATCTGGGCGGCGGACGTGGCTCGGGCGGTGGAGTTCTACGAGAAGGTGCTCGGTGGGCGGGTGACGCGAGAGATCAGCGGAGTGATCACCGAAGTGGAAATCGCCGGGGTCGCGGTGTCGATCCACGCGGGGGGTGAGGGAAGTCACGCGAAGCGAACGTGGACGGCGATGAGCTTTCAGGTGGCCGACGTGGTGGAGGGCGCGGCGGAGGTGCGGGCCGCTGGCGGGCTGTGCGAGCGCGAACCACTGGAAGAGGATGGACTGCCGCCGCATCTGGCGATGTGCGTGGATAGCGAGGGGAACGAGTTTATGCTGACGAGAAAGCGGTCGTGAGGATCGTGCGGTTTGAGGGGGTCGATGGGAAGATTGGGCTTGGGGTTGAGCGCGGGGATGGGGTCGTTGTCGCGCTGGAGGGGGATGTGTTCGGGGATCGTTCGGCGGGAAGACGGGTGGTGGAAGTCGCTCGTTTGCTGGCTCCCGTGGTGCCGCCGGCGATCTTTTGCATCGGGTTGAACTACCGAAAGCACGCTGAGGAGACCGGGTCGGCGGTGCCGGAGTGGCCGGTGGTCTTCATGAAGCAACCGGGGGCGGTGGTCGGGCCGGAGGCGGAGATCGAGCTGCCGCGGGGCCTGCGGAGCGATTGCGTGGACTACGAGGCCGAGCTGGTGGTGGTGATCGGGCGGCGTTGTAAAAACGTCGGGGTCGCGGAGGCTCTTAGCTACGTGCTGGGCTACACGTGTGGAAATGACGTGAGTGCTCGCGATTGGCAGAAGGATTTCGGCGGCGGGCAGTTTTCCCGGGGGAAAACCTTCGACACGTTTGCGCCGCTGGGGCCGGCGGTGGTGACACGCGACGAGATCGGGGATCCCGGGCAGTTGGGGATTCGGACGCTTCTCAACGGCGAGGTGATGCAAGATTCGACGACGGCCGATCTCATTTTTTCGGTGGCGGAGATCGTGTCGTTTTTAAGCGGGAGCACGACCCTGGAACCGGGGACGGCGATCTTCACCGGGACGCCGGCGGGGGTGGGGATGGCGCGGGTGCCGCCCCGGTGGCTGCGCGCGGGGGACGAAGTCTCGGTGGAGATCGAGGGGGTGGGTGCGCTGCGTAATCGGGTTGTCGAGGAGAGGGTTTGAGGCCTGCGGTCCTGAGGTTGGGTCGGCGATTGCAAATCGCCGCCCCTTGAGTCGACTCGTCGGGACTTCGACTAGCTCTTGGCGGGGCGGGAGCTGATCTCGCTTTTGCCGATGAAGATGGCGCCTTCTTCGATGGCGACGCGAGCGGCCTTGAGGTCGCCTTCGACTTGGGCCGAACTCTTCAGTTCGGCGCGATCCTTGACGGTGATGTTGCCGGTGACGGTGCCGTAGACAACGGCGGAACCGGTCTTGATCTCGCCGGTGACTTTCGCGTTTTTGCCGATAGTGATCGCGCCGTCTGAGAGAATCTCTCCGTCGACCTTTCCGTCGAGGATGAGCTCGTTGCCAAATTTGACGGTGCCGGTGATTTCGATGTCGCCGCCGAGAACGTTACGACTGTTCGTGGTGCTGCCTGGTTGATCCATGGCGGGGAATGTTTCACGTTTTTTCGCGAAACGGAAGTCGGGGGTTCGGGAATCTTTCGGGGCAAAGATCCCGTGCGTTTTGTTTGCTCCGAGGTGGTCGGGCGCGTCAAGATCGCCGGGCACAACGTATTATAAGATCATGAAGTTTGAGACTGTTTGTTTGCACGGGGGCACCGCGGCTGATCCAACCACCCTATCTCGCGGGGTCCCAATCCACCGGACGGCGGGTTATCAGTTTAAGAATACCGAGCACGCCGCCGCCTTGTTCGGTCTGCGCGAGCTGGGCAACATCTACACGCGGCTGATGAACCCGACCCACGACGTGCTGGAGAAGCGCGTGGCGGAGCTCGAGGGCGGGGCCGCCGGTCTGGCGGTGGCGTCGGGGACGGCGGCGAATTTCTACGCAATCATCAACATCTGCCAGCACGGCGACGAGATTGTCTCGGCGAACGATCTCTACGGGGGGACCTACACCCAGTTTAACGACATCCTGCCGCAGTTTGGGATCAAGGTGAACTTCGTCGATGGGCGCGATCCGGAGAATTACCGCAAGGCGATCTCCCCGAAGACGAAGGCGCTGTTCTGCGAGACGGTGAGCAATCCGGCGCTGAACGTGGCGGACATCGAAGCCATCGCCGAGATCGCTCACGAAAACGGGATCCCGCTCATTGTGGACGGGACGTTCACCACGCCTTACCTCGAGAGTCCGATCAAGCACGGGGCGGACATCGCGGTGTATTCGCTTACAAAATGGCTCGGAGGCCACGGGACGGGGATCGGGGGGATCGTGGTCGACGGCGGAAAATTTGACTGGAAGCAGAACGACAAATTTCCGCTGATGACGGAGCCCGAGGCGAGTTATCACGGCGTCCGCTGGGCGCACGATCTGCCGGAGATGCTGGCCCCCATCGCGTATCTTCTCCGGATGCGGGTAATCCCGCTGCGCAATCTCGGAGCGTGCACGACGCCGGACAACGCGTGGATGTTCCTCCAGGGGATCGAGACGCTGCCGCTGCGGATGGACCGACATTGCGAGAATGGCTTGGCGGTCGCGAAGCATCTCAAGGACAAGGCGGGCGTCGAGTGGGTTCGCTACCCGCTCTTTGACGAGCCGGAGCGATGCGAGAAATACCTCGGTGGGCGGGGCGGCTCGATGGTGGTGTTCGGGATCAGCGGCGGGGCCGAGGCGGGTTCGAAATTTATCGAGGCGCTCAAGTTGTTCTCGCACCTGGCGAACGTGGGAGATGCGAAGAGCCTGGCGATCCACCCGGCGACGACGACGCACTCGCAGATGACGGCGGAGCAGCAAGCGGCGGGCGGAATCAAGCCCGAGCTGGTGCGGCTGTCGATCGGGATCGAGCACATCGACGACATTCTCGAAGATATCGATCAGGCTTTGGCGGCGGCGGCCGGGTGATGGGGAGTTGACTGAAGGTGAGGTGATGCGGGCGGAGGTCTTTCAGTTTGCTGGACCGTTGCCGCTGTCGGGTGGCGGGGAGTTGGCGGGCTTCGAGCTGGCCTACGAGACGTATGGCGAGCTGAACGCGGCTCGGGATAATGCCGTGTTGCTCTTTCACGCGATGACCGGGAGCCAGCACGCGGCGGGGTGGCGAGAGGACGTGCCGGGGGTCGGTGGACTCTGGACGGAGGAATGTCGTGAGGGTTGGTGGGATGGCTTCGTCGGCGAGGGCAAGGCGGTGGATACTGCGGAAGTTCTGCGTGATCTGCGTGAATTATCTCGGGGGCTGCTACGGCTCGACTGGGCCGGGCAGCGTAGACCCGGCAACGGGACGGGTCTACGGCTCGACTTTTCCAAGGATCACCTTGCCGGACATCGTGGCTTCGCAGATGGCGCTCTTGGACTCGTTGGGTATCGATCGATTGCACGCCGCCGTGGGGGCTTCGGTGGGTGGGATGCTGGCGCTGATGTTGGCGACGCGGTGGCCGGAACGGGTGCGGACGGTGATCCCGATCTCGACCGGGCTGGCGGTGACGCCGTTGCAGCGGATTCTCAATCTAGAACAGGCTTTTGCGATCGAAGCGGACCCGGCCTTCGCGGGGGGAGATTATTACGACGGGCCACGACCGGACCGGGGATTGGCGCTGGCGCGGATGATCGCCCACAAGACGTTTATCTCGCTGCGGATGCTCTCGGAACGAGCGCGAGACGAGGTGGTGAGCGGTGGAGACGAGTTGACGAGCTACGGAGTGAGTTCGCCGGAGGAGAGCTACATGCTGCACCAGGGGCGGAAGTTCGTGCGGCGCTTCGACGCAAATTCGTATCTGCGGATTCTGGAGGCGTGGCAGCGGTTCGATTTGTTGGCGGGATCGGGGGCGGCGGATTTGGACGAGTTGTTCGCGCGGTGTCGGGGTCAGCGGTACCTGACGTTTTCCATCGATTCGGACGTCTCGTTTTATCCCGAGGAGCAGGCCGAGATGGTCGGCGTGCTGAAGGGAGCGGGCGTCGAGACGGTGCGGATGACGGTGCACTCGGAAAAGGGGCACGACTCGTTCCTGCTTGAGCCGGAGCTCTACACGCCGATGTTGCAATGGGCTCTCGGGTGATGATCGACCGGGCGCGGACCGGTGGCGTCGCGGTCGGGTGATCGAGGCTTGAGCGCAAAATCGGGTTGTGGTTATTGGTCCTCTAGAGATGAAAGCAATCGGGCTGACAATAGCTTCCCTGGGACTGGTCTTGCTGGCGGTTGCCGCACCGGCGGCAACCTTCACCGATCAGCAAGGTCGGACCCTCGAAGCCGAGATTGAGGGAGTCGCGTCGGGCGTCGTGACCCTGCGATTGGCAAACGAGAACGAGTTCGAAGTGCCGTTGGCGCAACTGGTCGAAGCGGACCAAGCGGTCGTGGCCGCTTGGCAGAGTCGAGCGGAGGAACGGGCGGGACCGATGGAGCCGTGGGATTGGGACGCGGAAGCGGAGGGATTGACGGAGAGCAAATTTCGCGTCTGGTTGCCGAGCGGTCTGGATCAAGTCCGGGGGATGATCGTCCTCGTCCCGGGTGCCAACGGGGATGGAAGGGGACAGATCAACGACAAGAGTTGGCGTGCCTTGGCGGAGGATCTGGGATTTGGCCTCATCGGGTGCTTCTTCAAATCGGAAGGCGCGTCGTATTGCTACGCGCAGAACGGGAGCGGTGAGACTTTGTTGGAAGCGCTCGAAGAATTTGCGAAATCGGTCGAGAGGCCGGAGGTCGCCGAAGCACCGGTCCTGCTTTGGGGGCATTCGGCGGGCGGGCAATTCAACTACAACTTCGCGTGCTGGCAGCCCGAGCGCACGCTGGCGTTCATCGTGAACAAGGGCGGCTACTACTACGACACGCCAGCCAGGCCGGCCACCCGGGACATCCCCGCAATCCTGTTTCTAGGAATGAAGGATCAGCCCGTGCGGGTGAAAAACATCACGGCGCTCTTCGAGGAATACCGTCCGCGGGGGGCGCTGTGGGCCCTTTGTCGTGAGGCGGGCGCAGCCCACGGGGTGGGGGAGAGCAAAAGCGTAGCGCAGGAATTTTTCCGTGCGGTTGTCGCGGAGCGTCTATCGAGCAAGCCACCGGCGGGAATCGAGGCTTTGGTTGAGAACGAAGGTTGGCTCGGGGATCTCGAGACGTTGGAGGTCGCGCCGGAGGCTGATTTCGGAGGCTCGAAGCGAGAGGCTGCGTGGCTGCCGACGGGAGCCGTGGCCGAGGCCTGGCGGCGGGCGAGCCAATAGGACGGGCCTGTCGGGCCACGTCCCCCGACTTCACTTGCCGTCGAGTTCGAGGAGCTCGGAGACGGTGGCAAACTCGTAGCCTTTCGCCTTCAGGGCGTCGAGCGTGCCGGGCATGGCGGCGACCGAACTCGAGTGGATATCGTGGACGAGGATGATGCCGCCGGGAGTCGCTCCGTTGACGATCTCGCGCTGCACGCGGGCAGCGTTGCGGTATTTCCAATCCAGCGGATCGACGGACCACATGATGACTTTGTGGCCGTAGTCTTCGTTCATGCTGCGGTTGAGCCGGGAATTGGTCGCTCCGTAGGGAGGACGCATGGTCTTCGGACGGATGCCAACGGCTTTGTCGATGGCGGCGTTCGAGCGGTCGATTTGGCTCTTCACACCAGAGGAACTGAGTTTGGTGAGGGTCGGGTGGTTCCAGGTGTGATTCCCGATCTCGTGACCTTCGTCGACCATGCGCTGGAGGATCTCGGGATGCTCGGCGGCCCGAGTGCCGACTACGTAAAAAGTGGCCTTGATGCCGCGCTCCTTGAGGATGTCGAGGAGCTTGGGCGTCAGCTTGGCGCTCGGCCCGTCGTCAAAGGTCATCGCCAAGATCTTCCGGTCGGTCTCGACGGAATTGTACGAATTCTGCGGGGGCTTGGGAGTCGGCTTTGGAGTGGGAGTCGGCGTCGGTGTCTCCAGCGTGGCCGGCGCGACGTCTTGGCCGGCAGAAGCATTGATGGAAGGAGATAAGTCCTCGTTCGAGTCGGCAGTGGAGGCAGTCGGCGAGACTCCGAGCGTGCCCTCAGGTGCGACGGAGATGACTTCGGGTTCGGTCTGCGTGTGGACGGATTGGCAGGCGACGAGGGTGAGAAGCACGGCAACGCTGGTGCTGCGCAGAAGTCGAATGGTCATGGTGCGGAAGTTGATGGGTCCTAAAGATACCGATCCACGATGATTTGCAATCGCTCAATGGCTTCCTCGGACCAATGCTCGCGCGGAGTGACGATGGCGTCGCTCAGGGCGGAGTGGTCGGGCCAGTCGGGGGACTCCGGGATGCGGGGGATCACGTGAGCGAGGACGTCGCGGGCGGTCTCGGCGTTGGCGTGGAGGTGAGCGGTGACGGATTCCACTGTCACGGCATCCTCAGAGACTCGCCAACAGTCGTAATCGGTGACCATGGCCATGCAGGCGTAGGCAATCTCGGCCTCCCGGGCGAGCTTGGCTTCGGGCAAGACGGTCATGCCGATGATGTCGAAGCCGAGCCGGCGGTTCGTCTCGGACTCGGCCCGGGTGGAAAAGGCGGGGCCATCCATTTGGATGTAGGTGCCGGCGGAATGGTATTTCTTGCGAAGCGACGAGCAGGTCTGGCCGACCAATTGCCGCAGGTGGGGGCTAGTGGGTTCGGCGAGACTGACGTGGGCGACGATCCCGTTGCCGAAGAAAGTGTGATTCGCGCGCTGGCTGGATCGGTCGAAAAATTGGGACGGAAGGACGACATCGCGGGGTTCGAAGCGCTCCTGGAGGCTGCCGACAGCGGCGGCGCTGATGATCCAGCGGACGCCGAGCGTGCGGAGCGCGTAGATGTTGGCGCGGTGGTTGATCTCGTGCGGGGCGATGGTGTGGCCGCGTCCGTGGCGAGGGAGGAAGAAGACGGTGCGCCCGTGGAGGGTCCCGCCAATGATCAAGTCGGAAGGATTGCCGAAGGGCGTCTCCACTTCGTAGTGCTTGTCCTCGTGAAAGCCTTCGATCTCGTAAAGGCCGCTCCCACCGATGACAGCGATGGCAGGTTGGTCTGGGGTCGGGGTGATCATCCCCCGATCATGCCTGACCGAGGTTGCTTTTTTCAAGCACCGCGAGCAACTCGACGAGAGCGGGAGAAGCTCGAGACGGAGCGGCGGACGAGGCCGCCGAGCGGACGCCACATCTCGGGTTCGTCGATGGGAATGGACACGAGGGCGCTGCCCCGGACCTCGTCACGGACGGTGATCTCGGGAACGATCGAGATCGCTTGCTCGATCTCGACCGCGCGTTTGACCGTCTCGATGTTGTCGAACTCGAGGATGGGTTTGATTTTGACGTGCTGCTCGCGAAGACGTTTGTCGATCCCCTTGCGGGTGGGAAGGTCGGGTTCGAAGGCGACGAATTTGTGCCCGGCCAGATCTCGGAGCCGGACGGTGTCGCGGGTGGCCAGCGGGTGGGTCGGCGGGCAGATGAGGACGAGATTGTCCCGCCAGAACGTGAACGGGCGGAGGCCGGGGCGACGGGATGGGTAGGCGACAAGGCCGAGATCGCATTCGCCCGCTTCGAGATAATCGTAGACCTCGTTCGAACGGCAATAGCGCACCGTCACGTCGACCTGCGGCTGCGACTTGCGGAAGGCGGCTAAGTGCGGGGGGAATTCGTGGAGGCCGATGCTAAGGACGGTCGCAACGCGGATCTCTCCGGCGACGACGTGTTGAATCGACTGGATGCGGTGCCCCAGATCTTCGTAAGCGTCGAGGATGTTGCGACTGGCGGCCAGGAAAGCGCGGCCCTCGTCGGTGAGGGCGAAATCGCGGTGGCCGCGGTCGATCAACCGGACATCGAATTTCTTCTCCATCGCGCGGACTTGTTGGCTCACGGCGCTCTGCGTGATGCCGTTGGCCTCGGCCGCCTTGGAGAAGCTGGCGGCTTCGACGAGATCGCGGAAGACCTTGAAGGATTCGATTTGCATGCGGTTTGGTTTACTATTAGACGAACTAATAGAATTTTTCACGTGGATTTGTTTTTCTAATGGCAGAAATATCAGAAAACCTTGCGGCGGTCCGCGATGAGGTGGGCGCAGCGTGCCGAGTGGCGGGCCGTTCGTCGGACGACGTCGAGCTTGTGGCGGTGTCCAAACGCATGCCTCTGGAGGCTTTGCGGGTGGCGTTCGAGGCGGGTCAACGGGTCTTCGGCGAGAGCCGCGTCCAGGAGGTGTTGGCCAAGCAACCGGAGATGCCCGGAGGTCAGGGGGGGGCGCGGTGGCACTTTATCGGTCATCTCCAGAAGAATAAAATCCGGCGCGTCCTCGCGGGGATCGATTTGTTCCACGGCCTGGATTCGCTGGAACTGGCGGAGTCGATGGACCGGATCGCGGATGATGAGGGTTTGTTCCCAAGGGTTCTCATCGAGGTGAACGTAGCCGGAGAGGCCTCGAAACATGGATTTTCGCCCGACGGCTTACTGCGGGATCTGGACGCGCTGTTGGGATTGAAGCGTTTGCAGGTCGAGGGGCTGATGACGCTCGCGCCTTACGCTGAGGAGGCCGAAGCCTCGCGACCTTTTTTCCAGCGACTGCGTGATCTTCGCGACGCGGTCGCCACCAGGGCAGGTCTGCCTTTTTCCACTCTGTCGATGGGGATGAGTGGCGACTACGTGGTTGCGATCCAGGAGGGAGCGACCATCGTGCGGGTGGGGACAGCGATCTTCGGCGAGCGAGAAGTGGAGGAATAAATGCGAGGCTTCTGTTGGCGCTTCCGGGAGATGTGTGGTACTTCCCACCACATGTTTTTTACGGGCCGTGATCAGTTGAGTCGTTTGGCACCCCTTTTTACGTTCGCGTTGTTTGGGGTCGTGGGACTGACGGGCTGTAGTGGAGGGTATTATAATACGCCCTACCTGGGCGGTGACTTCGAGACGCAATATCAGAACACGGGTGCCACGGGGCAGGCGGAGGTCAACGACGACATCAGTTACTGGGACGGAGATCCGCCAGCCTACGCCGGAAAGCCTTCGATGGTGATCAATCTCACTGAGCAGCGGGCTTACTTCTACCAAGGCAACCGATTAGCGGGGGTGGCTCTAGTCGCGACGGGGAAGGAGAATTACGGAACACCGCCCGGGAACTTCAACGTGATGGAAAAGATCGTGGACAAGTCTTCGAATCTCTACGGTTGGTTGTACGACGCGAATGGGAACGTGGTCAACTACGACGCGGATTCCCGGACGGACTTCCCGCCTCCGGGTGGGTATTTCGACGGGGCGAAGATGCCGTACTGGATGCGCTTGACGTCGGGTGGCGTCGGGTTGCACGAAGGACCGATCCCCGTCCCGGGGCAACCCGCGTCGCACGGCTGTATCCGCGTGAGCAAGGTCGTGATCCAGGATTTCTTTAATGCCGCAGAAGTCGGTATGCCGGTCGCGATCCGGTATTGATTTCTCAGAATTCCCGCCAGACGGCGACCTTGAATCCGCCGCCGGCTCCGGTCGCTCGGCCGGCGATCTGCCAGTAGGGGCCGGCTTGGATGATCCAGTCGGTGATGGGTTCGACGAGCGCGGACGCGCCCACTTTGATCAGGTCGAAGTCGGTGGTGAGGAGGATGTTGTCGCCGACGGATTGCGGCGTGTCGTTGCCGAGTCCGTGGATGCCGCTGGCTTCGAGGAAGTAAACGTCGAGCCAGTCGGTGAGTTCGATCCCGCCCGTGAAATACCAGCGAAGCTCGTCGGCGGGTTCGGCGGTCCGAAGCCGGTATCCGACGCCGACGTCGACGAAACCCCAGCGGCTGCCGAAGGGAAATGGGTGCCCGATGAAGTAGTCGAGCTCCACGTCGGTCTGGCCATTGCCGAGGGCCGGGGAGTCGTTCACGTCGTAGGGACCCGGGATCTTCACCATGAGCTGGAGGGCTTGGGGGATTTTTTCCGAGAGCCGGTAGCGCAAGCCGATTTCCTGATCGGCGAGGCCGAAGTTTGTGTCGCGCCCGAATTCGTTCTCGAACGCTAGGCCATCGAGGAAGAAATTCCCGATGAGGGTCACGCCGTCGGTCAGCCCGTATTCCACGTAGAGGTTCCACTCGTTCTTCGTGAAGCGACCGTCGAAACCGAAGTCCTCGCGTTTCCAGCCGTCGCCGAATTGTTCGTCGGTCGTGTAGAAGTAATAGGCGAGGACGGCAAGTCCTTCGCCTTTCGGCTGGGTCCAGGCTCCGGCTTGGGAAGATGCCGGGCTTGAAAGTAGCACCGAGACGGCGATCAACGACCGAATCCACCGACGGACGGAATTCCTCGTATCTCGGTGAAAAATGGGCGTTTGCCTTGCCATGCGAGGGAGAAGAGTCATCATCCCGCCGGTTTGCAAGCACGGGCATTGTCGGTATTAGCTCAGTGTCGCGACACTGAGGATCACTTCGATCCGGTCGAGTCGTTGTGCCGGAGTTGTCTCTGCGACGGGCTGCCTTTGGAAGATATCGAATGGCTTGCGACCGAGGCGTCCCCGATCCGGCTGCAAACCAACGACGTTCTCTTCGACGATGACGACCGGATCGAGGCGCTGCACGTTGTCGTGCGGGGTGAATTGAGCCTCCTCGTCCGAGGCACCGCGGCGGGAGAATTCGCCGAATGCGCGCGGCTCGACGCCGGTCAGTTCATCGGCGAAGGCGCGGTGATCGATTCGGAAGGCGATCGCACCCCGAAGGCGGTCCGGCGAGCGCGCATCGTCGCGAAGTGCGAGACGGTGGTGCTGCGAATTCCCGCCTCCGCTCTTCTGGCGCTGGTGGAGCGTCAGCCCCGGATCATGGTCCGGAATCTATTGAGCCATTCGGCGGAAAAAAATCGGCTCGCGTCCCGGGTGGTTCTCGAGGAGCGATTGGAGCGGGAGAGCGTCCAAATTTTTCAGGATCTGTCGCGTTGGTTGACGCGGGCGGTCGACGACGCCGCGACCGCGCTCCGGTTGAACGCGGAGCTTCTCCAAATCGAGAATTTTCCGGTGCGAATCGCCGCGACCGTGGACGATCTCGACGCCGCCGCCCGGGATCTGGCGACGACAATCGGCGCGCTCGGCCAGCTCGGCGGCGCGAATGCCGCGACGCCGACGCTCGAGCCGGTCCGCGTGCGGGATTGGTGGATCGAGCGTGAACCCGGCGTCCGGGCGCGACTTGCCGACCGTCGGATCGAGCTCGACGCCTACGTCGAAGACTGCGGACTCATGTCCTGCCCGGAGCTGCTCGGGGGCACCATCGTCGAACTGCTCGATGGCCTGGGACAATTACTGGGAAGGGATCGGGGGATCGAGCTGCGGGTGGGGAAGAGGTTTGGCGCCATTGAATTTCGCTCGAGTCTGGCGACTCCGGGCCTCACGGAATACGCGGCCAAGCGGCTCTTCCGGCCCTTCGCGCTGGGCGAGGACGTAGCGCCCTTTCAGCTGTCGCTCGCGCGGCGCAACGCCCGGTTTCTGGGTGGTGACGCTACCGTCCAGCGCCGGGACGGCGACCGGCTCACGGTGCTTCTCAGCCTTCCAATCGCTCCCGCTCATGGCCGTTGAGTTTACTCCCGCCGCCGCTGGGTGCCGGATTCTGATCGCCGAGAGCCACGAGCTCACGGCGCGCGCCATCGGTCGGACCCTCGAGTCTGCGGGTTTTCGGGTGGATCGGATCGCGGATGAAAGCGGTCTCGCGGATCTGAACGATTTCGACGCCTGTCTGATCGCGGGCCGACTCGGCAACGAACCGGGCGCGACGGTGATCCGAGAGCTTCGGCAAAAAGGCGTCACCGCCCCAATCGTCGCGCTGGTGGGTTGGTCGGACTGGGCTGGCCGCGACGAGCTGATGAATTCCGGCGCCGATTCCGTCCTGATGAAGCCCTGCGGTGCTGCGGAGATGATCGGATTGCTCCAGCGGCTGCTCGAGCGCGCCCACCCGGAAGTCACGCGGGCGGAGGGATCCGGGTCGGTCCGTCCCGGCATCGCGATGCCCGTCTTGGTCACCGCTCTCATCGGCCTTGGGATCTCGCTCACGCTCTGGCTTCTCCAATGAAAATCGTTCAGCTCCTTCTCACCGCCACCCTCGTTCATTCCGCGCTGGCGGTGCCGGTCGAGGTCGAGCGAAATCTGGCCGAAATGGGATTCGTCCAGCCCGTGCGCCTCGCGGGCACGGAGGTCGAACGGGATTTCTTCTTTCCGCTGGCGAGTCGCGATTTTCTCGCGGAAGACTCCTCGTTTCGGGTGGTCGTCGAGCCGTCGCCGTTGCTGGATCCGAGTTCCGTGGTGACGATCCTGGTCAACGAGCGACCCGTCGCGACGCAAGTCGTCGGAGAGGGCGCGATGCCCCCGATCGCGGTGCCAATTCCGACGGAGGTCAAAGCGGACGACCCGACCAGCCAGGTGCTCAAACTCACCGTCCGGACCGCGCTCGCGCCGCGCGACGGCAATCCCGCTTCCGACGAAATCCTGCGCGCCACGGCTTGGGTCGACGTGCTGCCGACGACGACGTTCGTCTGCGCGGTCGAACCCACCGATCCCGATTGGCTGGCGGCCAGTCGTTTGCCGACGACGCTGGGGCCGCAGATCACGGTCCGTCTGCCGGACGGTGGTGAGTCGTTTGCGGCGGGGCTGGCGTTGCGCGCGGTGACGTGGGCGGCTTACGCCCAGCCGTTTGGGCGGGTGTCGGTGGCGAGCGATTTGCTGAAGGTCACCGATGAGATCGTGATCGACCCGCGGGCGACCGAGAAACCGGGAATCGCGGTGGCGGCTGGTCCGACGGGCCGGATCATCACGCTGTCCGCCGGCGATGACGAACAAGCCGACGCGGTGTGGAGGATGCTGCGCGATCTGGGGCGGTCGGGCCTGCCCGGCGAGCGTCTCGAGGCGTCGGCGGCTGCGGACGACGGGCGAGCTGCGGTGAGTCCGACGACGTTGCGGGGACTCGATCCGCGGATCGGCGAATTAAATCGCGGGCCCGGCGAGACCGAGCGGCGCTTCGCGTTCGTGCCCGCGAAGCTGAGCGGATCTTCGGGGCAACTGGAACTCGCTCTCGCCGGGCGGGTCTCCGATCTGACCGGGGTGGGGCCGATCGTGGGGGCGGTTTTTCTGAACGATCGGATGGTTCATTCGGCGCGGCTCGACCCGGAGGCGCGGACGTTCCAATGGGCGGTGCCGTTTGCCGACCGAGCACCTGAAGGGGGAGAGCGAGGTGCGCGTCGCGATGTTTCCGACGGATCGAACCAAGCCCTACTTCTGGCAGCTCGAGGAGACCGCCTCCATCTCGGCGGTCGAGGGTGGCGGAGGCGTGGTCTTCGAGCCGTCGAGCCTGATCGAAGCGGCGCAGGGATCGTTCGTCGCTGGACCGTATGACGTGGTGTGGGGCGGTGGCGGAGGTTCGCTCGAAGTCGCCGCGTCGGTGGTGACGTGGCTGCAGCGGGTGAATCGCGCGACGCTCCTCGATCCGGTCGTAACCGGGAAGCCGGAGGGTCTCCGGCCCACGGTCTTGATTGCAACCGTGCCGGAGGGGATGAGCGACGTGGTGGCGACGTTGCCGATCGCGCCGGGAGCGGGATCGGTGAGCGTGCGTGACGGTGGGGGGCGCGAAGTCCTCCGCGTGGCCAGCGGGGAGAGTCTCGGTTACTGGCAGCTCGGATTTTCCGGCGGAGGGAAACCCGTCATCGTCGCCGGATCGTCTGGAACCAACGGGCCGGAAGCCTTGGCGGCGGTGTCGGGGCAGATCGCCGGAGCGCGGTGGATCGAGGCGGGTGACGTGGTGATGGGGGATGGTCGTGGCCCGGTCCTGACGGTGAGCACCCGGGAACGAAAGCTGGCGGAAGTGCCCGCGTCGGTCGCTGCGGTGGGGAGTCTCGAGGTGGTGGCGGCTGGCCCGGGCTCGGTGACGGGGGATTGGCGACGTTGGCGCTGGTGGTCGATCGGCGCGCTCTGGTTGGCCCTCTCGGGCACGGTTTTCTTCGTCTACAAACAAGGGCGTCAGCACGCCCGTTAGCCACCCGCGATGCGCGTCGTCAATCACCTCCACGAGCAGGGTCTCCTCGGGATCGCGGGACGTCGGCGGGTCGAGCAGGCGGCGGCGAGCTGGGGTGTCGAGGCGGATCCGTTGCTGCGGACCTTCGCGTTGGTGAGTCCCGCGACCTACCTGCGGGCTTACGAGGACGTTCACGAGGTGGAGCGGCACGCGGCGGAAACGCTCCGGCTGGACGGAGATCGATCTGCGGCCATCCCGTGGGAGCTGTGGCGCGATCATCAGGCGTTGCCGGTCGTCACGTCGGCGGGTGCGGCCACCACCGCAGCCGTCGATCCCGCCCGGTTGCCGCCCTCGCTCCGGCCCGCGACGGCGCGACCCTGCCTGCTGCTCGAGGAGGAGTGGGTCGAATTGGTCACGCGCTTTCGCGGCGGGGATTTCCTGGACGAAGCCGTGCACGGTCTGTCGCGGGCGCAGCCGGGCGCGTCGGCCCGGCGGACCTTCACGCCGCCGCAGCTGGGATTCATCTGGGCGGTTGGGTCGGCGATTCTCGGCGGACTTCTCGCCGCGCCCGTCGCGACGATCATCGTCGTGAATTGCGTCCTCAACCTCTTCTACACGCTCTGCGTGGGGTTTAAAACGCTGCTCGTCTTCGTGGGTTCGACGCGGACGGTGTCGCACAAGGTCTCGCCGCTGGAACTCGACGCGATCGATCCCGCGCGGCTCCCGATCTATTCGATTCTCGTCCCGGTTTTCCGCGAGCCGCTGGTGATCTCCGGCCTCGTCCGGCAGCTCTCGTCGCTCAACTACCCGCTCGCCAAGCTGGACGTGAACATTCTGCTCGAGGAGGGCGACGACGAAACGATCAACGCCGTGCGGGCGATCAATCCGCCGCCGAATTTTCACACCATCATCGTCCCGCACGCCACGCCCAAGACGAAGCCGAAGGCGTGCAACTTCGGGATGTTTTTCGTTCGCGGGAAATACACCGCTATCTACGACGCGGAGGATTTCCCCGAGCCCGATCAATTGGAAAAAGTCGTCGTTTCCTTCGGCAAACTCGCCGACCACGTCGTCTGCATCCAGGGCTGTCTCAACTATTTCAATTGGCGCGAGAACCTGCTCACGCGCCTCTTCACGCTCGAATACACGAGTTGGTTCGACTACAATCTTCCCGGCATGGAGGCGCTGCGGATCCCGATCCCGCTCGGGGGCACCAGCAATCATTTCAAGACCGACCGACTGCGGGAACTCGGCGCGTGGGACCCCTACAACGTGACCGAGGACGCCGACCTGGGCGTCCGCGCCAGCGCCCGCGGCTACACGGTGGCGACGATCGATTCGACGACGTTCGAGGAGGCGAATTGCCACGCCGGCAATTGGATCCGGCAGCGATCGCGTTGGATCAAGGGTTACATGCAGACCTTCCTCGTCCACACGCGGCACCCGTCCCGGATCATCGGGCGCATCGGGTGGCGGGGGTTCGTCGGGTTCGTTCTCTTCATCGGCGGGACTCCGTTCACGTTTCTGGTGAATCCGATCCTCTGGCTCATCGTGATCGCGTGGGCGCTCACGCGGTCGCCGCTCATCGACGCGATTTTCCCGCCCTGGCTGCTCACGCTCTCGATCACGAATCTCGTGATCGGAAACCTGATGGCGATCTACGCCTGCGTGCTGGCCGTCTTCCGGCGGGGGCGGCACGCGCTGAGTCCCTACGCGCTGCTCAATCCGCTCTACTGGATGATGCACGCCATCGCGGCCTACAAGGGACTCTGGCAGCTGATCGTGAATCCCTTCTACTGGGAAAAAACCGACCACGGACTGTCGTCCATGACCGGTGGACTCCCCGCCGCCGCCGTCGGCACCGCCAATCCGAACACCGCCGATGCGTAGGCTGTCCCTGCCCCTCGTCGCGCTCGTGGTCGGCGGGCTGACCGCCGCGCTGCTCGCGACCGGGCAGGCGCTCGCGGCGTGGTGCGGCTTCCTGACGACCGAGGGCGCGCTCATTTCCGCGCGAGCGATCCTCGCCGCGCGGGGCGATCTTTTGACGATCGCGAGCCTGGGCATTCCGCAGCCGCCGCTGCCCTTCCTCGCCGCGATCCCGTTCGCCGCCTGCCGCTTGCCGAATCCGGCGCTGTGGGTGTCCGCGCTGGCGGGTGGGCTGCTCGTCGGGTGGCTGCTCTATTCGTATCGGGGGATCGTTGTCCGGCACCCGGCTCTGGCGTTGCTGCTCCTCCTGGTCCCGGCGCTGCCCGGGGTGTTTCACAGTTCGGTGACCGGGACGGCCACCGTGACGGGTTTCCTGCTGCTGGTCGTCGCGATTCAGCTCGCCGCGCGGTTCGCCATCGAGCAGCAGAACTTGCGGGAGGCTCGCCGGGCGGGGCGGCTCTCCGCGTGGGTCGATCCGGATCGCGAGCAGGCGCACGCCATTCGCTTCCTGTGGGCGGCCGCGCTCGCGCTGGGGCTCGCGTCGCTCGCCACGCCCGGACTCGGGGTCGCGCTCCCGCTTTTCCTCCTCGCGACGCCGCTCCTCCTGCCGCCCGGCGAACGGCGGAACGTCGGCAAGATCATCACCATCGCGCTGTTGCTGTTTCTGCCGATGGTCACCGTGCAAGCGCTCGTTCAGGGACTGGGCTGGGCCTTCGGCGGGGGCTGGCCAGGCTTGCTGCCGCCTTCGTCCGGGTCGCTCGTTGGGTGGGTCGATGGCGGGACGGGGGAGGGTCGGGGTGGTCGCTTCGGTCGCCGCTCGCCGCCGCCGCGCACGTCTCGACGGGATTGCTGATCGCGGGTCCCGTGCTGATCTACGTCGTGATCCGGCTGCGCAACGCGGCGGTCGCGCTGCTGTGCGCGATCCCGTTCGTGGTGGAGTTTTTATTCGTGTGGGACGGCGGCAGCGCGCTCGCGCGGGACGGGCGGTCGCTGGCGACGGTGCTGGGGATTTCGTTGGTTCTGCTCGGGGCTCAGCTCGGCCGCTTTCGGCAGCGGGAATTCACCGCGTTGACCGCCGCGACGATCCTCGTCGCCGTCGTCGGGTGGATCCAACTCGCGGATTCGCCGCGGCCCGAGGAACGGGTATTCGCCCGGCTGGCGCGCGGCGAAGACGTCACCACTTTCGCCGATGAACGTCGGCTGGTGGAGCGCATCGGCGCGGACCCGACGGCGCGGACGGTCCTGCTCGACGATGCGGCGGGGTTTGCTCTCATTGCGCTGCTCGGCGACTGCTCGCGGTTCGTGCTGCCGCACGAGGCGCGGTTTCGGTTTTCGCTGGAAAATCCGCAGCGCTGCGCGTCCCACGCGCTCCTCCGGCGGTCGGGGATCGGGGGGAGGCCGGAACTGGTCTCCAGCGCTTGGATCTCGCTTGGTGCTGACAAACGGGCGTTCTTCCGCCCAGAATTCGAGGCGGGCCGGTGGCGGTTGCTTGCCAACTCGCCGCCGGTGACCGACACCGTCGCTGCCGCCAATCGATGACCGCGTTCTTTGCCATGATTTCCCTCGCCGCATTTTCGGTTGGCCAAATCCCGCCCGTCGGGCCGGATTTTCAACCCCGCTTTCAGCGGGGCGTCGTCTTCGCGCACAACCACAGCGTCGAGCGCGGCTACGGCGGCGAAATGGCGGCGCGGTCGCTCGAGGAACTCAAAACGCTCGGTGTCGACAGCGTCACGATCATTCCGCTCGGCTACAGCTTCAACGTCGAGGATCCGCGGATCTTTGGATACACGGGCGAGGATCTCACGATGACCCCCGACAGCATCCGGCGGATGATCCGGTCGGCGCACGCGGCGGGTCTCGCCGTGACGCTGGCCCCGCAGATCTGGATCGGGATGTATGGCGCGCGTGGGGATTGGCGGGGCGACGTGCGGATGAAGAACGGCGCCGATTGGGAGAAATGGTTCGCGGGTTACACCGGGTTCATTCTGTTCTGGGCGAGGATGGCGCAGGAGGAAGGGGTGGAACTCTTCAGCGTCGGGAGCGAGATGCGGACCGCCACGGAACTCCGCCCGGCGGACTGGCGGCGGGTCATTCTCGACGTGCGGGGCGTCTACAAGGGTCCCTGCACCTACTCGGCGAATTGGGCGGACGAGATCGACTTCATCGAGTTCTGGGACCTGCTCGAATACATCGGCGTTTCGTTTTATTTTCCGATCGGAGGCGGGACGCTCGAGGAGCGTCTCGTGGAAGCGGCCAAGGCGCGGGACCACGTGGCGGAGGTGGCGACTCGTTTCAACAAGCCGGTGCTTTTTCTGGAAGCCGGGTTCCGCAGCATCCCGGGCGCGGGTCTCAAGCCGCACTCGTGGCGCGACGACCTGCCGCCGCCGGTCGATCTCGAAGAGCAGCGGGTGAGTTTTGAAGTTCTGTTCCGAACTTTTTGGGATCAGGGATGGTTCTACGGCTTCTACTGGTGGCATTGGTTCTCAGACCTCGATTACCACCCGCAGCCTCCGACCGACTTCCAATTCCGCGACAAACCCGCTGCGGACGTCCTGCGGAAATTTTACACCCGACCCAACCCACGCCAGCCATGAGAACGTTCCTCGCAATCCTAGCCCTCGCCGCGACGGCGAGCGCCCAGACGACGGCGAATTTTCTCGGGGGACCGGGTGATTTCAGCGATCCGCTAAATTGGGACACGAATCCGGTCTATCCCAACAACGGCCAACCGGGTGCCGCAGACACCTACGCCGCGACCATCGCCGGCGGCGACGTGACGCTCGACGTCGACGTGACGCTCGACTCGCTGAACTTCGTCGGGGCATCCCTGCTCTCGAACGGGACCAGAACGATCACGGCGGCAACGACGCTCGGCAATGGGGCGGTCTTCGCGGGAGGCGTCACGCGACTGAGTGGTTCGGCGGCGCTTTCGGGTGGGGCGAGCGCGGCGTTTGTGAACGTCGTGGGTGGCGCGGAAGTGGCCAATCTCGGTTCGTTCACGCACACGCAGGGTGGGGCGACCGACACGGGGATCATTCTCAATTCGGACGGACTCGGCGGCGGATCGACCTTCCGCAATGCGTCGACGGGGACGTTCACGGCGGCCACGACGACGGCGGGGGCGAGCGTGGGCTTCGGCCTGGCGGACGCGGGTAATCAGTTTGTGAACGCCGGCGTGTTCGTGAAATCCGGCACGGCGGATTACGACGTGAACGTGGCGTTCGTGAATTCGGGGACCTCGCAGGTGCAGGCCGGAACGCTCAAGCTGAACGCGGGCGACGGTGGCTCGACGACGGGTTCGCAGACGGTCGCCGGGACGCTGGCGCTGAGTGGCGGGTTCGACTTTGCCTCGGGGTCCGGGGTGGCGGGCGGGGGGAGGCTCACGAACAACAGCGGGACGACGACCTTCGCGGCGGGCAGCGATCTCTCGGTCTCGACGCTGGAACTGGTCAGCGGCAACGTCGTCGTCGAGAGCGGCGCGACATTTGGCTCATCGAATCTGGCGGTAAACGGCGGGACGCTCACGAGCAATGTCGACCACACCTTCTCGAACTCGACGTTCACCAACGGCGGGTCGGTGCTCGGCTCGGGCGACGTGACGTTCGCGACCGCGGTGACGTTCGACGGGTCGACCTACACGTTCGGCGGGACGGGGACGAAGACGTTCGCGACGGACGTGAACTTTTCGACCACGTCGACGGATCAATACTTCAACGTGAACGGCGGCACGGAGGTCGTGAACTCCGCGCAATTCACGCAGGCCCGGCTCGGCAGCGGCGAAAGCGCGATCGTGCTGAACGCGGACGAGGCCGGCGGCGGGTCGGTTTTCCGGAACACGGGGACGTTCATCGCGAACGCGAGCGGCGGCGTGGCGAGCATCGGGAGCGCGGCACCCGATGCCGGAAATCAATTTTTGAACGAGGGGACTTTTCAGAAATTCGGATCGAACGATTATTCAGCCAACGTTGCGTTCGTGAACTCCGGCCAGCTCGAGTTGCTTCAGGGGACGATGAATTTGACCGCCGGCGACGGCGGTGCGACGACCGGAGCGGCGTCGATCTCGGGTGGCGCGGTGTTGGGATTGAGTGGTGGACACACGTTTGCTGCGGATTCGAGCGTGGCTGGCGGAGGGGCACTGCGGGTGAACGGGGGCGCGGTGACGTTCGCCTCCGGGTCGACGCTTTTGTCGGGCGGATTGGAACTCGTGAGCGGGACGACGACGTTCGATTCCGGGAGCTTCATTGGGAGCGGGACCGCGTTGGCGGTCAAGGGCGGCACGCTCGTGGCCGATATCGCGCAGACGTTCACCGGCACGACCTTCGCAAACGGCGGGACGGTCGCCGGGTCGGGCGCGGTCGAATTCGCCGGAACCACGGTATTCGACGGGGCGAGTTACACGTTTGGCGGGACGGGCGGGAAGACGTTCAACGGCAATACGGCGATCTCGGCCGGAGCGACGGAACAATTTTTCAACGTGAACGGCGGGACGACCGTGACAAACCTCGGGACGTTCACGCAGACGAAGACGGGCGTGGGCGCAAGCGTGATCGTGCTGAACGCCGACAACGCCGGGGGCGTCTCGCAATTCGTGAACGGGCCGGTGGAAACTTCACGGCGAACGTCCTCAACGGCGAAGCGAGCGTCGGTTTTGCCACGGCGACGGCGGGGAACGTTTTCATCAACAATGGGACGTTCACTAAGTCCGGATCGGGAATCTACGCGGCGAACGTGGCGTTTCGAAACAACGCCGACGTCTCCGTGCAGCAGGGAACGTTGGATCTCAACGCGGGTGACGGCGGGGCGACGGGCGGGACTTATGGTCTGGGCAATGGCACGACGCTCGGGCTCAGCGGATCGTTCGTGTTCGGAAGCGGCTCCTCGGTCGAGGGGGCGGGCACGTTGCTGGTGAAAAGCGGCGTCACGACGTTTGGTTCCGGGAGTTCGCTCGGCAACCAGACGCTGCGCCTATTGAGCGGCACGACGATCCTGGCCGCCGGAAGCACGCTGGGGTCGGTCGCCCTGCAGGCGGCCGGCGGGACCCTGCAACTCGACATCGCGCACACGTTCCAGGGCGCGGCGTTTTCCAATGGCGGCATCGTCACCGGGAGCGGGGCGGCGACCTTCGCGGGGACGACGACGTTCGACGGGAGCAGCCCGACGCTCGGCGGATTCGGGGCGAAGGTGTTCACGGGTTCCGCGACGCTGGAGTCGGGTGACACGGATCAATTTTTCAACGTCAACGGCGGGACCAAGGTGCAGAGCAACGGGACGTTCACCCAGCGGCGGCTCGGGCCGGGCGACAGCCAGATCGTGCTCAACGCGGATGGCTCGGGCGGCTCGTCACGCTTCACGAATGGGGGCACGTTCACCGCAGACGTGCGGGTGGGATCGGCGGGCATCGGGTTCGGCGATTCCGTCGGAGACATCACGTTCGACAACTCGGGCCAATTCATCAAAACGGGGAGCGGCGATTACAACGCGAACGTGATCTTCCGTAACGGGGGGAATGTGGACGTGCAGCAGGGCCTCCTCAATCTCAACGCGGGGAGTGGTAGCGCGGTCGTCTTCGGGGACTTCGCTGTCGCGAGCGGAGCGACGTTCGGGCTGGCCGGGACGAATTCGTTCGCGTCGACGGTCGGGTTCACCGGGGGCGGGTCGGTGGTCGTGCTTGGCGGGACGACGAACTTCGCGTCGGGGAGTTCGTTCGCGTCGGGGGTGCTCGAGTTGCGGGGCGGGACGACGACCTTCGACGCGGGCAGCGCGATCGGCGCGACGGCGTTGCGGATCGCGGGCGGGACGCTCGAGTCCAATATCGCGAAGACCTTCACGGGCACGGCATTCACGAGCGGCGGCTTGGTCACCGGGTCGGGGGCCACGACCTTCGCCGGGACGACTTCGTTCGACGGGGCGAGCTACACGTTCGGCGGAAGCGGGACAAAAACGTTCAGCGGCACGACCGTCATCGCGGCAGGCGCGACGGACCAGTTCATCAACGTCAACGGCGGGGCGGAGGTCGTGAACACCGGGAGTTTCACCCAAAGGCGCGCTGGAGCCGGGCTGAGTAGTTTGGTGCTGAATTCCGACGGGGCGGGGGGATCGACTTTTCGCAACGCGAGCTTCTTCACCGCCGACGTGTCGTCCGGCCTGGCGACGGTCGGGTTCGCGAGCACGAATGTCGGTAGCCGGTTCGTCAACGAAGGCATCCTGAACAAGACGGGCGCGGGCCTGTATCAAGTGAACGTCGTGCTGGAAAATACCGGGACGGCCATCGTCGGAGCCGGGACGCTGGCGGCGACGGCGGGGATCACGGGGAACGGGACGGTCGACATCAACGCGAACGCCGTCCTCGATCTCTCGGAAAACATTCACACCAGCGCCGTCGGTCAGCTCAAACACAGTGGGGCCAATCTCGCGCTCGGCTCGAACGACGTTGTCGTATCGAGCGACTACACGAACGAAAATTTCGGTGTTGGGAACGGCTTCAATCGCCGTTCGAACGTCACCGGCACCGGACAAATTCTGGCGGGTGGCGACGCGACGCTCGCGGCGACGGGCGACGTGGCGGGCGGCGGGCGGGCGGCGTGGCGGGCGGCGTGATCGCGTTCGGCACGGTCCACGTCGGCGAGGTGATCTCAAAATCCTACACGCTGGCAAATCCTGGGACGAGTGGCCCCGCGATCCGCGGCGCGCTGCAGACGTCCGTGAACGGCGGCAACCTCACGGACTCGCGGCTGACCGGGAGCGGGGTGACGGCGGGGAATCTCGGCCCGGTCGCGACGGGCGGGTCGAGCGGGTCGCTGGGCGTGACGTTGACCGCGTCGACCGCCGGGGCGCTCACGGGGCAGTCGATTCACGTCGCGACAAATTTCGACAACGTGGCTCCCATCGATCTCGCGATCACCGGGGCGGTGAACTTTTTCGCCGAGCCCGTGCTGACGAAGGTGTCCGGGGACGCGGTTTTCACGATGGATTCGGCGACGGGCTACACGATCGACTTCGGCACGATCGACCTGGCGGACAGCGTACGCTCGATCAACCTGGCGCTGGAGAATCTCCTGAGGGACCCCGTTTTCCAGGACGCGCTTGGCGGCACCTTCGACCTGTCGGGACTCACGGCGTTCGACGCGACGGGATTCGCCGCTTTCGTCGGGCTCGCGAGCGGCGGCGAGCGGACGGGCTACGGCGTGGAGATCGACCCCGGCTTGCTCGGCAACGGCGTCTACGTGGAGTCGCTCTTCTACGATCCGACGAGCGCGAACGGATCGGGAACGTCCAGTCTTAGCCAGATCGAGCTGGCGTTCCGCGCGACGGTCGTGCCGGAGCCGTCGACGGTTGCGCTGCTCGTGATCGCGCTCAGCTTGTTCGCCTGGACCGCGCGCCGCCGAGTTTCCACCCGCCAATGAGCGCGGCCAGAGCGAGGAGGCACCAAATTCGCGGCTCGGGGATGGGGTTGAGGTGGTCCTCGAGGATGGCGAGCTGCGGGCGACCGCTCGCCGCATTGTCGGCGACGGAGAACGAATATTCGGCCGGCCACTCACCGGCCGACCAGTAGGTCCAGCCCTGCCAGACGTCCTGATTCGCGTCGACGTAATCCAGCATGTTGTCCAGCGCGGCGAGCTGCGGTGCCCCGGACGAGACGCCAAATTCTCCGAGGAATCCGCGGGCGTTGTTGGCTCGCGCCCAGTTGGTGAAGTCCACGAGCCGCTCCGCGCCGATGGTCTCGCTGACGATGCTGTTCGAGGTGCCCGACGAATCCGCGTCGAGGTATTGGTGCACCTCGTAGGCAAAATTGTTGATGCTGTCGACGACGCCACCCATCACCAGCGCGTTCGGGGTGCCGTAGAAATTCACCCGGTGGATTCGTCCAACTCCACGCGCCGGTAAAGCCATTGCCGGGAACGAGGATGAGATTTTCCGCGCCGGTGCCGCGAATCGCGGCGATGGCGGAGTTTGCGGAAGTCAACCATTCCTCGGTCGTCGCCCCGCCGAAATTGACGCCCTTCGGCTCGTTCATCAGGCCGAAGATCACTTTGTCGTTGGCTTTGTAATGGTCCGCGAGGCGCGTCCAGAGATCGGAAAAGTGCGCGTCCGTCACGGGTGATCCCATCTGGCCGATGACGTCGCCGTAGTAGGTGCCGAAATTGTGGACGTCCAGAATGACGTTCGCGCCCACCGCCGTCGCGAAGTTGACGAAATTATCGAGCCGGCCGAGTTCGGTGGAGTCGAGCGCGAGACCGGTCGACGTCTGGATCCGCTCCCAGCGAAAGGGGAGGCGGATGGTGTTGAACCCCCTGCTGACGAAGTCGATGATGTCGCTCGACCCCGGGTAGGAGTAGTCGGTCGGCACCGACCCCGGCAGATTGCCCGTCGCCGAATTCCGCCCCGGAGAGATTGACGCCGAAGTATTCCAACTGCGCCCGGGCTTCGCTCGCGCCGAGCCCGATCAGGCTGGCACCGAAAACTGCCGCTCTTCGCCAATCGGTCAACACGGGTAAGCAGATAGCCCCGCTTTTGCCTGGGCGCAAGCGGGGATTCGATCCGGATCGGCGTGGGGCGTGATCGAGAACCCGTCGGGGTTGAAAGGAGAGTCTCGCGATCGCCAACCCACGTCCGACCGCTGGGGCGCCTTGCCGCCGGAGCGGTGACGGTCATCTTGGCGTGGGGGTTGCTTGCGGCTCGACCCGTGCTGGCGTGATGCTCCGAATTCAACTTCGCAGAAAGTGGCTTCCCTTTCGCGCGATGATTGGGGACAAAATGAGACCGATGGGGGAGCACTCGAAAAACGATCCAGCTTTGGCGGTAGGGGACCTTTTCGCCCGGTGTAAATCGCTGGGTCCGCGGGAAGCGGCGGAATTGCTGGCCCGTCAGGAGACGGGGACGGCTGTGGCGACGCTCGTCGAATTGCTGCCTTCGCAGGCCCGGCTGATCCTCAGGGAGCTGGGTGACGACGACCGCAGGCGCATCCTCGGTGCCGCGCCACGCGAGCGGGTCAGGCATTGGGAGGCCGACACGCAGTATCCGGAGAATTCCATCGGTCGGTTGATGGAACCGCCGGTGGCCGTTTTTGGCCCGGCGAGACCGTTGGCGAAGTCATCGAACAGCTCCGGGAAGTCGTGAAAACGGTCTTCGTGACCTACGGGTTCATCGTGGACGCCGACCGCAAGCTGCTCGGCGTGATCACGATGCGCGACCTGCTTTTTTCGGAGAAGAATCAGCGGCTGGCGGACATCATGCTCGGTGGGGTATTTTTCCTGGAAGCCACGACTCCGTTGATCGACGCGATGAAGCAGACCTTGGATCGGCATTATCCGGTTTACCCGGTGTGTGACGCTGATGGGATGTTGGTCGGCTTGGTTCGCGGGCAGCAGATGTTCGAGCAGCAGGCGGTCGAACTGAGCGCGCAGGCGGGCAGCATGGTCGGCGTCACGAAGGAGGAGCGGCTGGCGACTCCGTGGGCGCGGAGCCTGCTCTTCCGGCATCCGTGGTTGCAGTTGAATCTGCTGACGGCTTTCGTCGCAGCGGGCGTCGTGAGTGTCTTCGAGGGGACGATCGAGCAGATCACCGTGCTGGCGGTGTTCCTGCCGGTGCTCGCGGGGCAGTCGGGTAATACGGGGTGCCAAGCGCTGGCGGTGACGCTGCGCGGGATGACGCTCGGGGAACTGGTCGAAGGGAAAGGATCGCCCGCGATCCTGAAGGAAGCGTTGCTGGGTCTGCTCAACGGAGCATTGGTCGGAGTGACCGCGGGCATCGGGATGTATCTGTTCGCATCGTTTGGCGCGGGTGCAGGTGAGGAGCACAGCCCGGCGATGTTGGGGATAGTGGTGTTTCTGGCGATGATTGGGTCGTGCGTGATCAGCGGCGTCGCGGGTGTCTTGGTCCCGTTGGTCCTTCGGCGGGTCGGGGCGGATCCTGCGACGGCCTCGAGCATTTTCCTCACGACGGCGACCGACGTGGTGAGTATGGGCACTTTCCTCGGACTCGCGACGTGGCTCGTCTTGTGACGAGCGCGTCCGGCGCTTGATCGCAGCGCGATTTTGCGGCAAATCCTTTGGCTTCCATGGCAAAGAAGCACGTTCTCCTCGACGAGTTGGATCAATCCCGCTCCCTCGAATCCCGCGAATACAAAGACCAGCTGAAGAAGATTCAGCTCGAGTTACTCCACGCGCAATCCGATCTGCGCGAGGCGAAGCGGTCGCTCATTGTCGTGATGGAGGGTCCCGATGCAGCGGGCAAGGGGGGTGCGATCCGCCGGATCACGGAGAAGCTCGATCCGAGGTCGCTGCGCGTCTGGTCGATCGCTAAACCAACGCCGGAGGAGTATCAGCACCACTACCTGTGGCGATTCTGGAGCAAGTTGCCGGCTTACGGCGAGACCGCGATCTTCGACCGTTCGTGGTATGGTCGGGTGCTGGTGGAACGAGCCGAAGGATTTGCGACCGAGGAAGAGTGGCAGCGGGCCTACCGCGAGATCAACGAATTTGAGCGGCAGCTCACGGACGACGGCACCATCTTGGTGAAGCTCTTCATTCACATCGACAAGGACGAGCAGCTCAAGCGCTTCAAAGCTCGTGAGGCCGATCCCTACAAGCGGTGGAAAATCTGCGAAGAAGACTGGCGCAATCGGAAGAAGTGGGACGTGCACATCGAAGCGGCCGAAGACATGTTTGCCAAGACTTCGCCGGAGTCCGCGCCGTGGAAGGTGGTGGCCGGAAATTTCAAATGGCACGGACGCGTGAAGGCGGCTAAAGCTGTCCTCGACCGCGTCTCCGATGCGCTCAAGTCGTAATCCTCAACCCCTCTCCCATTCGTGAAACCAGCATTCCCCGACATCAGCAAGATCGCCTTCGAAGGCGCCGAGTCCCGCAATCCTTTCGCCTTCAAACACTACGACGCCTCGGAATTGGTCGAGGGCAAGTCGATGACGGATCACCTCCGTTTCTCGGTCGCGTATTGGCACGCGTTTCGCAACACGCTCAGTGATCCCTTCGGAGCGGGCACGGCGGTGCGGCCTTGGGACGATGGGAGCGAATCCGTCGAGAACGCGTGCAACCGGGCGCGGGTCGCGTTCGAATTCATCGAAAAATTGGGCGCACCGTATTACGCCTTTCACGACCGGGACGTCGCTCCGGAGGGGGCATCGCTCGCGGAGTCAAACCGCAACCTCGACTCGGTGGTCAAGGTGCTCAAGGAGGAGCAGCAGCGCACGGGGATCAAATTGCTTTGGGGCACGGCGTGCTTATTCATCAACCCACGCTTCTGCCACGGCGCTGCGACCAGCCCGAACGCCGACGTCTACGCCTACGCGGCAGCGCAGGTGAAGAAGGCGATCGAAGTGACCCACGAACTCGGCGGCGAGGGCTACACCTTCTGGGGGGGGCGCGAGGGGTATTCCACGCTGTGGAATACCGACATGAAGCGCGAGCTCGAGCACCTCGCCAAGTTTCTGCATCTGGCCGTCGACTACAAAAAGTCGATTGGCTTCACCGGGCAGTTCTACATCGAGCCCAAGCCGCGCGAACCCTCCACGCACCAGTACGACAGCGACGCGGCGGCGTGTCTGAACTTCCTGCGCGAGTTCGACCTGCTCGAGCACTTCAAACTGAATCTCGAAACGAATCACGCCACGCTGGCGGGCCACACGATGCGTCACGAGATGCGGGTCGCCGTCGACGCGGGAGCGCTCGGTTCCGTCGACGCAAATACCGGCGATGAATTGATCGGCTGGGACACGGACCAATTCCCGACCGACCTCTATCTGACGACCGACATCATGCTCGAAGTGCTGCGGATGGGAGGATTGACGACGGGCGGAATGAATTTCGACGCCAAGCCGCGGCGGGAAAGTTTTGAGGTCGAGGACCTCTTTCACGCGCACATCGGTGGCATGGACGCATTTGCGCGCGGCCTAAAGATCGCCGCCGCGATCCGCGCCGACGCTCGGATCGACGAGTTCGTGAAGGAACGCTACTCGTCGTGGGACTCCGGGATCGGCGCAGACGTCGAATCTGGTAAGGCCGGGTTTGCCGAGCTGGAGGCACACGCGCTGAGCCAGCCGGATCCCGTGCAGCACACGAGCGGTCGACAGGAGCGTCTCGAGAATATCGTGAACGAGTTGATGTAGGATCGCTCCTCGAGCGACGGTCCTTTCTTCCTTACGGCGCGGTCGACACGATCTCGCGGAGGTTGCCGGTGATGTGGCCGTCGTAGAGCGCCTTGCCGATGATGGCTCCGTAGAGTGCGGGGTAGGCGGCGAGGCGGCGGAGATCGTCGGCGGACGATACGCCGCCGCTCGCGATGAGCTGGCAGTCAAGGGTGGCAAGGAGGCGCTCGAGCTCGGCGAAATTCGGACCCGTCAGCATGCCGTCGGTAGCGATGTCGGTGTAGATGATGGTGCCGACGCCGGCAGCTTGAGCGGCAAGCGCGAGATCGGTCGCGGGTTGGGCGGTGGTCTCGGTCCAGCCCTTGACGGCGACGAGGCCGTCGCGCGCGTCGATGCCGACCGCGATGCGGTCGCCGCCGAAGCGTTGGCAGGCTTGAGCGACAAAATCGATTGATTCGCTCGCCCGAGTGCCGAGAACGACGCGCGACACCCCGGCTTGAAGCGCCGCCTCGATGGCGTTGTGCGAGCGGATGCCGCCGCCGAGCTCGCAGGGAACGGCGACCGTGGAGCAAATGGCGCGGACGAAATCCAGATTTGACGTTTCGCCGGTGAAGGCAGCGTCGAGGTCGACAATGTGGATCCAATCGCCACCCTCGGCCTCCCACTTCGCGGCAAAGGCAGCGGGATCGGACGAGTAAACGGTCTTCTCGGTCTTTTCGCCGCGTTTGAGGCGGACGACCTCTCCGTTCATGAGGTCAATGGCGGGTAGGAGGAGCATCTGATTGATGATGGACGATTTAGGATCTGGGAATCGAATCGATGAAATTTGTCAGGATCGCGAGGCCGGTTCTCTGACTTTTTTCGGGGTGAAACTGGGTCGCACTGAGGTTGCCGCGGCTGACGCTGGCGGCGAAGGTAAGGCCGTAGTCGCAAGTGGCAGAAACGATACTACGATCGACCGGGTCGGGGTAAAAGGAGTGGACGAAGTACACCTCGATTGGATCGGTGAGGTCGCGGTAGAGGCGGTCTGCGGGTTGGCAGGTCAGGCGGTTCCAGCCCATGTGCGGAATCTTGAGATCGTTGCGGGGAAAACGGCGGACGGTGCCAGCGAACACGCCCAGGCCAGGTTCTTCGGGCGATTCCTCACTGGACTCGAAGAGAAGCTGGTAGCCAACGCAGATCCCGAGAAAGGGGCGGTCGGCGGCGATCCACACCCGGATCGGCTCCCAGAGACCGGTGGCCCGCAGATTGCGAGCGCAATCTCCGAACGATCCTTGGCCGGGAACGATGAGCGCATCGCAACCGTCGAGGTCGGACGGCGCGGTCACGAAGGCGCAATCGCCCCCGCAGCGCTGCGCGGCTTTGAACGCGCTGCGCAGGTTGCCGCTGCCGTAGTCGACGATGCCGATGCGAGGGACTGGTCTCTTGGGGTCGATGGCGCTTGGCGGTTAACGGGGATTAAGGGGGGGGCGCCGGGGCGGGTGTCGCGGTCTGCGCGGCTTCGGCTTCGGCCACCGCAGCTTTCTCGGCGGCGAGTTGCTTCGCAGCGAGTTCCCGTTTTCCGGTGTCGATGAGCTGCTTGAGTCGAGCGAGTCCTTCGTACTTGGGCCACGTATCTCCGACCGCTTTGATCGTGGTCTCGGCGGCGGCGTATTCTTCGGACGCGATGAAGGAGTGAGCTTGCACGATGTCTTTGATCGCGCGTTCGCGGGGCGCGCGGTCGAGCTTGCTCGCGGCCTGCTCGACTTTGCTCGCTGCGACCCGCATCTGGGTCAGACCTTTTTCGTCGTAGTCGAGGATCTGGTAAAAGTCCTGCCGCGCCGACTTCGCTCGCTCGGCGAGGCTTACCGCGTAGGCGTCTTGTCGGTCGAGGGCACCCTGAACCTGACTGCGGTCCGCGATCCCCGCGAGGTCGAGCGTGCGTTGGCGCTTGGCGAGGGTGTTGGAAAGATTATTGAGCGCAAAATCCAACTGTTGCTTGAGGCTCTTGGTGGCGTTGCGGGCAAGGGGGATGGCGCGGGTAGTCGCGATCGACTGCGGGTATTTCGAGACCAAAACGCTAAATTCGTTCAGGGCAGAACCGAACGCATCTTTCTCGAGATACTCACGCATCTTTACGAAGAGGCGCGCAGCTTCGATCTGGTATTTCTCGGCGGCCTGCTGGCTAGGCGCGAGCCAGATGCCGAAGAGTTTGATGTCCCCGGCTTCGAGGCGTTCTGACTCCGCCTCGAGGCCACGGATGCGTTGCAGGAGTTCGGGCTTGTGAACGAAGTTCGGATATTCTTCGACGAAGGGACGGAGTCGATCGTTGAGAAGGTCGTTGATGGGGCCGGGACTCAACGCGAGGTCGGGGTTCGGCGTCGCTTTCAAACGCTCGTACGCGATCTCTTCGTCGGCGACTTTCTCGACGGTGGCGATGTCGGCGCGGGGGACGATCCGCTTCTCCATGATGGTCTCAGAAAACGGGATCTCGATGGTCACGAAGTCGTCGGTTTCGGTGAGGATTTTTCCTTCGTACTTCTCGCCCGACTTGGTGAGAACGGTGTCGGCGAGGCAAGGGAGTAGGCAGGAGAGAAAGGCTAGGGTGAGGGCGAAACGCTGCACGGGATCAAGGGTTGAGGGTTCCGGTTAAAGTATTGAGAATGCTTTGGAAGTAAATAGCGCCTGCAACAATCACGCCTCGGCACCACACAGCTCAATCGCTCGCCGGATGATGGACGCGTGGGCGTTGGCGCGGAGGTCGATGGAAAATTCCGACGGGGTTTCGATCGTCAAGGTGCGGTCGGCAAAGTGGAAATGCAGGACGAACGCTTCGGGATGGTCGGGCATGAAGTCGGGATCGACGCGGCGGCGGACGAGGCCGTTGCGGGACGAGCGACCCTCGATAGACTTCCGCTGATCGACGGGCAGATGCTTCGACGCAGCCCGGAGGAGGTCTTCGCCCCAGAAGGGGCTGCCGTTCTTGATCTCGTAGAGGTAGAGACCGTTGGCGTCGTAGTCTTCGTGCAGGGTGAGAGCGCAGGTGAAGGTGCGACCGGCGAGGAGGGCGCGGTGGGCGGCGGTCTGCGGGATGTCGTCGGTGCGGTAGCTGCGATTGAGATCGCGACCGGCTTCGTCGGTGCGAACGTTGTTCACGAGGCCCCAGGGGTTGAGGCAGGGGAAGAGTAGAAAATTGAATCGCTCGAGCTGGTCGGGGTGCCGCTCCAGCCACGCGAGCAGGCCTTCGGTCGCACCAGGTTCGTCGCCGTGGATGCCGGCGGAGACGTAGATCCAACGCTGGTCCGGCTGCGGGCGCTTGGATTCGGCGTAGTGCAGGGGGAAGCCAGAGGCTTCGCCGAACTTCCTCAAGACGAGCGGCGTCGTGCGAATCGCGGCGCGCCAGCGGCGGATGAGATGTCGATAGTGGTGCGCTCGGTCGTGGCGCAGCGCGGGGAACTTCGGCATCTGCCTTAGTCGATGAGCCGTCGGGTGATCTCTCCGTAGGCGTCAATGCGCCGGTCGCGGAGGAACGGCCAGTGGGTGCGCTGGGTGTCGACGGCATCGAGGTCGACCTCCGTCACGAGGATGGCCTCGTTGTCGACGGGAGCCTGGTCGAGCACGATGCCGGAGGGGTCACAGACGAAGGACTGACCCCAGAACTCGATGCCGTCGCCGCCGATGGGAGTCTCGAGGCCCACGCGATTGGGCGCGGCGACGTAGCAACCATTGGCGACGGCGTGGCCGCGTTGAACGGTCTCCCAGGCCGAGTGCTGGCGGGCACCGTGTTCGGATTTCTCGGAGGGATGCCAGCCGATGGCGGTCGGGTAGAAAAGGATCTGAGCGCCGCGCAGGGCGGTGAGGCGGGCGGCTTCGGGATACCATTGATCCCAGCAGATCAGGACGCCGATGCGCCCATACTTCGTGTCGTAGGCTTGGAAGCCGAGGTCGCCGGGAGTGAAGTAGAATTTTTCGTAGAAGAGCGGATCATCCGGGATGTGCATCTTGCGGTACTTCCCGAGGTAGGCTCCGTCGGCGTCGATGACGGCGGCGGTGTTGTGGTAGACGCCGGGGGCACGCCGCTCGAAGAGGGAGGCGATGATGACGACGCCGAGTTCAGCGGCGAGGCCGGCGAAGACTTCGGTCGTCGGGCCGGGAACGGACTCGGCGAGTTTGAAGTTCTCGTGATCTTCGCTCTGGCAGAAGTAGGGCGTGAGGAAGAGTTCCTGCAGGCAGACGATGCGGGCACCGCGCTCGGCGGCGGCCCGGATACCGCGCTCGGCGGTGGCGAGATTCTCGGAGGGATCGGCGGCGCTGCGGCTCTGGACGAGCCCGATTTTGACTTTTCCGGATGTGACGGACATGGGTGGGAAGGTAGCCTAGCTGCGAAGAGGCGCAAAAGGCTCAAAATGATGAAGTGCTCGGCGGGTGGAGTCTGGACTCGAATCGCGGGGGAGTGGGGCTTATGAGTTCTGGGATGAGCGCACTCCCGAAAGTCGAAGATCACCGCAGCCCGGACCACCCCATCGAGCCGCTGATCTGGCAACGCTGGTCGCCGCGGGCGATGAGCGGTGAGCCGGTGGCGGAGGCGGACCTGCTCGCGTGCTTCGAGGCGGCTCGATGGGCACCTTCGACCTACAATGAACAAGAGTGGCGATTCCTTTTCGCCCGCCGGGGAGAAGACCAGTGGCCCCACTTCTTCGATCTTCTCGCCGGAGCGAACCAAGCCTGGGCGAAGAACGCCGGTGTGCTCGTCGTGGTCCTGGCGGCGAAGACGTTTGCCCGAAACGGCAAGCCAAACCCCGTGCACCTCTACGACGTCGGCGCGGCTTGGCAGAACGCGGCGTTGCAAGCGACCGCGCTGGGGCTCGTGGCTCACGGGATGTCGGGCTTCGACTACGAACGGGCAGCGAAGGATCTGGGGGTGCCGGACGATTTCGCCGTGGCGGCGATGTTTGCGCTGGGGCACCCGGGCGACCCGAACGAGTTGCCGGAGGATTACCAGGAGATCGAAAAACCTTCGGGTCGGCGACCGGTGTCGGAAAGCATCTGCGAAGGGCAATGGGCATTCTGAATCCGATCGCGTTGAATTTGGTAATACTTGCCGGGCCGGGCGGGGATCGGCGATGCGGAGTGTGACCCCGAAGTTACCGTCGCTTCCAGCGAGAGGAGCAAATCATCACCGTTTTGTGCGTTTGGTTTACCGCACTCACCCGAATGACGCGACCTGTTCGCTTCAGCGGATGATGCCGCGCTGGCTGGAGTCGATGAAGTCGAGCAGGTGGGTGAGCTCGGCGGGGGGATCGTCGAAGGCTCGGAGGATCTCGACGCTCTGGCGGACGTTGGCGTTGGTGCGGTAGAGCTGCTTGTAGGCCTCGCGGAGGGCGCGGGTCGTCTCGGGCGGGAAGCCGCGGCGTTCCAGGCCGACTTGATTGATGCCACGGACCTCGGCGGGATTGCCGTCGGCGATCATGAAGGGGGGGACGTCCTGGACGATCTTCGTGCAGCCGCCGGTGATGGAGTGGCGGCCGATGCGGCAGAATTGGTGGACACCGGAGAGGCCGCCGATGACGGCGTGGTCCTCGACGATGACGTGGCCGGCGAGGGTGCCGTTGTTCGAAAAAATGACGTGGTCGCCGACGGTGCAGTCGTGGGCAACGTGGGAGTAGGCCAAGAAGTTGCCGTGGCTGCCGATGGTCGTCTTCGATCCCGGGGCCGTGCCACGGTTGAGGGTGCAGAATTCCCGGAAAGAATTGTGGTCGCCGATCTCGAGGTGGGTGGGTTCCTCGGTGTATTTCAGATCTTGACTGCGCTGGCCGACCGAGCAGTAGGGGAAGATGACGTTGTGCGAGCCGATGGTGGTCGGCCCGGCGATGCTGACGTGGTTGTGGATCGTGCAGTGTGGGCCGATTCTGACGTTGGGGCCGATGTAAGTGAACGGTCCGACGGTGGTGGTCGGGTCGATCTCGGCGGTGGGGTCGATGAAGGAGTTCATGGTTGAAAGTTGGTCGGTCAGAATCGCTGACCCGCCTTCGGGGCCCGCAGACTCGAGACCATCGACGGTTATCGATCCACGATCCCGAAGAGGAGCGTTCCTGACGAAACGACCGTGCCGTTGACGAGGCATTTGCATTCGGCTTTGCCGAGGCGCTTCTTGGCGGTGGTGAGATTGACGTCGATGATGAGGACGTCGCCGGGGAAGACGGGTTTGCGGAATTTGATGTCGTCGGCGCTCATGAAGTAGCCGATCTTGCCCTCGTTCTCGGTGCGCCGCATCATCACGATGCTGGCGACTTGGGCCATGGCTTCGACCTGGAGGACGCCGGGCATGACGGGATGGCCGGGGAAATGTCCTTGGAAGTAGGGTTCGTTGATCGTGACCGATTTCGTTCCGACGGCGCGAAGTTCTTCCAGCTCGACGATGCGGTCGACCATGAGGAAGGGGTATCGATGCGGGAGGATCGCCATGATCTGGTTGATGTCCAGCACGTTGCCGTGGGCGATGACGGGACGGGCGGCGGGGGCGGTGAGGGCGTCAAATTTTTTGACCATCGCGCGGGCGAGGTCGGCGTTGGGGCCATGGCCGGGCTTGACGGCGACCACGTGGCCTTGGAGGCGGTGTCCGGCGAGCGCGAGGTCGCCGATGATATCGAGGATCTTGTGGCGGACGAATTCGTCGGGGTATCGCAGCGGCTCCTTGCTCAGGACGGAATCGCCGCGGGCGACGATGGCGTTCTCGATGCTGCCACCGCGGATGAGGCCCTTGTCCATGAGGGGCTGGACGTCCTCGTAGAAGACAAAGGTGCGGGCGGCGGCGATCTCGGTCTCGTAGATCTCGGGGGTGATCTCGGTGCTGTGGTATTGGGTGAAGCGTCCGTCGGGGCCGACTTGGGTGCAGGAGATGCGGAACTTGTCGTCGGGGAGGATGGTGAGAATCGAACCGTTCTTGGTCTCGACGTGGATGGGGTCGGTGGGGGCGAAGACGAGGCGGGCGGCGTCTTGTTCGACGGTGCCAACTTCCTTGATGATGCGGACAAATTCTCCCGCGCTGCCGTCGCAGATGGGGGGTTCGTTCGCGTCCATGTCGACGAGGCAATTATCGACTCCCAGGCCGGCCAGGGCGGAGAGGACGTGCTCGACGGTGTGGATCTTGGCGTTGCCCTGGATGAGGGTGGTGGCTCGCTCGACGAACCTAACGTTAGCGACGCGGGCGTCGACGACGGGGGAGTCGGGGAGATCGGTGCGGCGAAATTTGTAGCCGTGGCCGACGGGCGCGGGCTGCAGCGTGATCGTGACGTTTTCCCCGGTGTGAAGGGAGCTGCCGGTCAGGCTGGCTGGGGCGGCGAGGGTTCGTTGTTTTTCCACTAAATCCTTGGGTTGGAGACGGTCCCGGTGGGCCGGTCACCCTTCGGAAGCGGAGGAGTCTTTGTGACCGAGGACGATGAGGTCGAGATATTTCTGATTGCCGGCGCGCAGACGGTTGACCAACGAGCGACCGATGGCGGCCAGGAGGTGAATCGCGGCACCGGGTTTGACCCCGGCGAGGACGCTGAGGACCATGCGGCTGATCTGGATCGTCTGCGTGGGTTCCATGGCGACGACGGTCGCCGAGCGGGGGCCGTCGTCGACGAGGGCAAGCTCTCCGAAGAAGTCGCCGTTGGAGAGTTCCGCGAGATCGATCTCGCGGTCTTGGCTGGAGTAGTGCACGCGGACCCGGCCGCTGATGATGACGTACATGGCGTGGCCCGCTTCTTCACCCTGCGTGACGATCTTCTCGCCGACGGCGTAGTTGACCGAGTCGCAGAGGTTCAGGACGGCAGCGAGTTCGTCCTCCTTAAATCCGGCGAAGAGTCGGAATTTCGAGAGGACCTCGCTTTGACAGGAGGGCTTGAGGGGCGGATCGCAGGGCGGTTGGGAGTCAGGCATGGGTGATGCGGCCGTCGAGCAGCTCGATTCTGCGAGGGACCAGGGCGGCAACCTCTTCGCTGTGGGTGACCATAACCATCGTGGCGAGATTTTTGGAAGCGACTTCTGTGAGGGTGTCGAGGACGCGGTGAGCGTTTGCGGTGTCGAGATTGCCGGTGGGTTCGTCCGCGAGGAGGAGCGTGGGGCGGTGGACGAGGGCGCGGGCGATGGCAGCGCGTTGCATTTCGCCGCCACTGAGCTGGTGGGGGAAATGCCCGGCGCGGGGGGCGAGACCGACGAGGTCGAGGAGCTCAGCGGCGCGGTCGCGCATCTCGGCGCGGGGAGCGCCCTGGAGGAGCAGGGGGAGTTCGACGTTCTCGGCGATGGTCATGGCTGGGAGAAGATTGAAAAATTGAAACACGATCCCGAGGTGATGGCGGCGGTAGTGGGTGAGGTCGGCTTCGGTGGCCGCGTGCAGGGAAAAATCGCCGACGTCGATGGTGCCGGAGTCGGGATGGTCGAGGCCGCCGAGGAGATTGAGCAGGGTGCTTTTGCCGCAGCCGCTGGGTCCGGTGACCGCGACAAATTCGTGATCGGGGATGTTGAGCGTGAGGTCGTCGAGGGCGTGGACCTCGGCGGTGCCGGTGCGGTAGGTGCGGGTGACGTGGGTGAGCTGGATCACGGGTTGAAAGTTTCTGGGTTTTGAAGTTCAGAACTTCAGAAGTTGGTGAGTTGATGCTGGGTGTGAGGTTTACGATTGTCGATGAGACGGAGGAACTACTCGTCGTGGATAAGGCGGCAGGGGTGCTGATTCATCCCACGACGCCGGGTGGGCCGCGGACGATGTGGGACGACGCACGGGATCTGCTGGCCTACGAGATCGCGAACGGAGGTCAGGTGTCGATCATCAATCGGCTGGATCGGGAGACGAGTGGCTTGGTGCTGCTGGCCAAGACGGCGGCGGCGGCGCGGGAGGCGGCGATGGCGATGGCGGCGGGAAAGGTGCGGAAGGAATACCGTGCCCTCGTCTTCGGTTGGCCAGAATGGGAGCGACTGGACGTCGAGGCACCGTTGCGACGGGCGGGGGAAGTCGAAGAGTCGCGGATCTGGTTGAAGCGCGGGGTGCATCCCGGTGGCGCGGATGCCCGGACGGGGCTGGAGGTGCTGGAGCAGGCCGAGTGGTCTGGGGGGCGTCAGGTGGCGCTGGTGCGGGCGAGGCCGACGACGGGGCGAACGCACCAGATCCGCGTGCATCTGGCCCACGTGGGGTCTCCCGTCGTCGGGGACAAAATCTACGGTCCGGACGAAGGTTGGTATCTGCGCTTCATCGAAGACGGGTGGACCGAAAAAATGGCAGAAGCGTTGTGGCTGCCCCGGCACGCGTTGCACTCGGCCGGCCTGGCAATCGAGTGGCGGGGCGATTGGCGAGAATGGGTGGGGACACCGGTTGGGACCGAGATGAGCGATTGGTGATCGTCTGGCGACGGGATCGATGGTCGACGCTCAGATCCAGAAGATCGGCCAGGGAGATCGGAAGGGTTCGAGCGTCGCTCGTTATCGAGCTGCGGTCTGCTCGGGTGGAACGCTGGGTTGCCAGGAGTCGCGGGCGGGGGCGTGGTTGCGATTGCCGCGAAGGGAGCCGAGGTAGGCGACGAGGGCGGTGGTCTCGTCGGGGCTGAGATTCTTCGCGTAGGCGGGCATGTTGCCGCCGCCTTGGAGGACTTGGCGGGTGAGCTGCGGCTGGGTGAGGCGAGTGCCGACGGTCGCTAGGTCGGGTCCGCGGTGTCCGCCGATGCCTTCGATGGCGTGGCAGGCGCGGCATTGCTTGTTCTGGAACACGGCGGAGCCAGCGAGCTCGAGCGGGGTCCGGTTTTTGATGAAGTTCGCGGGCGTGACGGCACCGGACCAAGCGTCCATGTCGGGCGACCACGGGGAGGTTTTTCCGAGGTAGGTGAGGAGGCCGAGGACGAGGAAGGTGAGGATGACAACGACGACGGAGACGGGGCGGCGACGCCAGTACTTCTCGCCGGTGCCGAGGACAAACGGGAGGGCGAAGAGGATCGCGATGACGACGGGCGCGCCGCCGAGGAGGACGACGGTCTCGAGCCACTCGGGGAGGAGGGCGGCAATGGCAAAGACCCAGAGGAAAAAGAAATCGGGGCGTGGGAGAATGTTGATGATCGTCGGGTCGGGCGGGACGGCGGGGCCCTTCGCGCCGAAGAGAACGGCGGCGAGGAAAATGCCAAAGACGACGACGGCGCTAGCGACGACGTCCTTGTCGACCGCGTCGGGGAAAAACGGGACGCCTTCTTTCTTGAGGAGGTCTTTGTAGTGCTGGTCGTAGGTCGCCTTTTTCACGAGCACGCCGGGGACCGGGTATTCGTTGATGCCTTTGGTGAGGACCATCCGGAGGTGGAGGCTGATGAGGGCAATGATCGTGCCGGGGATCACGAAGACGTGCAGGGCGAAGAAACGCGAGAGCGTCTCGCCGGCGATGATCGGGCCGCCGAGCATGAGGTGGACGAGCCCCTCACCGATGAACGGGACGCGGCCCGCGATGGCGGCGCCGATGCCGAGGCCCCAGTAAGCATCGGCGTCGAAGCGGAGGACCTGACCGGTGAAGGCCATGCCGAGGACGAGGAAGAGAAGGATGCAGCCGGAGAGCCAGGTGATCTCGCGTGGGTATTTGAAGGCTCCCCAGAGGAAGACTTGGGTCATGTGGAGGATCATGATCGCGACCATGAAGTTCGATCCCCAGAAATGGACGGCGCGCAGGAACCAACCGAGATCCTGCTGGTAGGTGATGTATTCGAGCGTACCGAACGCCTCGGCACCGGACGGGACGTAGACGAGCGCGAGCAGGACGCCGGTGAGGACCTGGATGATGAAGCAGGTGAGCGTGGCGCTGCCGAAGACGTAGAACCAACTCCCGGCGTTCTTCGGGACGTGGTGACCGGCGGTGGCCTCCCAGATCTTCGTCACGTGCAGCCGGTCGTCGACCCAGTTGTAGAGGTCGAGGACGGGCTTGGTGAGGCGCTGCTTGGCGTTCATGCTCAGACCTCGGTGTTGGCGAGGGTCGGGAGGACGCCGCCTTTGACCCAGAGGGCGTTGGATTCGACCTTGTGCTCGTATTCGTAGAGGCCGCGCGGGGGTGGGCCGGCGGCGTAGGAGCCGTCTTGGTAGTAGGCGCCGCCGTGGCAGGGGCAGAGGAAGAGCTTGGATTCTTCGAACCAGCGGACGGGGCAACCAAGGTGAGCGCAATTGATGGCAAACACTTGGAAGAGTTGCTCGCCCTCCTGCTCGTAGTGGCGGACCCAGCAGGGGAGGTCTGCCGTTTGGCCATCCCAGGTGCGGGCTTCAGGATTGCGGTAGCTGGCGAGTCGGGTGGTGTTGACGGGGAATTTCTCGATCTCACCGAGGTTGATCCACTCGAGCGGCATCTTCTTGGCGAAGGACGAGAGGGCGTAACCGAGCAGCGGCACGCCAATCATCGCTCCAGCAACGACGTTGAGGCCGAGGCCGACCTTGAGCATGAGGTCGCGGCGGGTGGTTTTTTCCGGGCCGAGGGCGGCGGGTGGTGTGGTGCTGCCGCAGCAGGGTTTTGGGTCGTCGGGGTTCATGGTTGCGGCGGGGCGGATGGTGGAAGTGCGGCTTCGCCGTAGGGTTGGGTCGGCGATTGCAAATCGCCGTTCCTTGAGGGTTGCAAGGCGGACTTCGGCGGCTGGAAGCCGCCGCTCCTTGAAGTGGATTCGCTGCGGTGGGAGGCCATCCAGGCGACTAGGTTGGCGACTTCGGGGTCGGTGAGGTTGCTGGGGGGCATGCCGAGCTTCGGGCGGCCGACGATGGTGACGGTGCGGAGGTATTGGTCGCTGACCAGACCGAGGTAGGCGGGGGTGAGGATAGAGCCGGCGGTGCCGCCGTGGCCATCCGGACCGTGGCAGGTGGCGCAATTTGCCGCGTAGGCGGTGGCTCCGGCGGCGATGTCGCCAAGGGGGGCTTCGTAGGGTGGGAGATTCGCCGGAGCCTGCCCCGTGCGCCAGGCGAGGATGCCTTCGACGAGGGCGTCGATCTGGTTGGGGGCGAGCTGGCCGCCATTGGCTTGCGCGAAGCCGGGCATGAGGGTGCCGGGGATGCCGTTCGCAGTGACGGTGCGAAGTTTTTCCTCGGGGATGAAGTGCAGGTAAAGCGGGAAATTCATCGGCAGCGACGCCGCGATCGTGTCGCCGTTGCCGTGGCAAGCGAGGCAATTTTGGCTGTAGAGCGTGTGAAAGTCGGTGATGGCGGATTCGGGTTTCCACTCGCCGCCCGCTTTCGGTGCGCCGGGCATCCAGTCACAGCTGGTGAGGGAAAGCAGACTGCAAAATACGGAGAGCTGAAGGACGCGGCGGATCATTCGTCGACCTCCTGGCGGTGGGCTTCGACGCCGAGGCGTTCGGCCATGCTCCAGCTCTGCATCGTGTCGATCTTGCCGCTCTTGAAGACGACGTAACCGCCGACCATGCCGAAGGCGACTTGGCAGACGATGAACCAAGGCCAGTCGATGCGGTCGGCGAGGGCGGGATTGATGAGACCAATCACCGGATACAGCAGCCCGGTCCAGATGAGCGGCATGATGATGCCGCCCCAGAACCACTGGAACTTGTCGGGCAGCATCGGCAGGAGGGTCGTGTAGAGCAAGCCGATGAGAACGGAGACCGAGCCGTGCGCGAAGATGGCGACAACGAGACCGAGGAAACTGAACTGGCGGAGCGTCTCGAGATCGGCGCTGGCGAGGGTGCTGACGCCAGCCGCAGCAAGCAGATTGATTGGATACCAGATGCTTCCCTCGGCCCAGATGCCGTAGGCCATCGCCAGCACGGCCATGACGGCTCCGCCGACGAGACCGCCGAAGGCGCCCGCGGTGTAGGGATGGACCTCGACCGGGATGCGGGCTCGGTGGCCCTTTTTTCCGACCGTGAGATGGCCGACGGATCGGGCAGAGGTCGCGGCCGGGGCGGGGCGTTCGCCGGGGGGTCGGATCGGGACGGGTTCGTGGGCGGGGTGGGGAAGGCAGTCGCGGAACCAGCCGACGGCTCCGAAGAGGCCACAAACGAGCCCGACGGCGCTGACGACGAGGCTGGTGACGAGACCGGCGAAGATGAGCGCGAGACCGAAGGCGGTGATGATTGGCCACGGGGTCGGCGTGGGCAGCTCGATGTGATCAGCGTGGCGGTGCGGGTCTTTCATTGGTCGAAGTTCAGAAAGTCGGAACGTCGAAGGTCCGAAGTGGTTCGTGCCAAAAACAGTCGCCCCAGCGATTTAAGAACGACCTTTGGACCTTCGACCTTGGACCGCTTCATAGCGCGCTTCATAGCGATATCAGCTCCGCGCTGATGACGTAAACTACGACCAGCACCACGGCCCAGATGGCGTCGACGAAGTGCCAATACCACGAGATCATCTGGATGCGCTCGAATTGATCGGGTTTGACGTGGCCTAGTATGCTAAGAACCCAGACCAGGCTCAGGAGCGTGAGGCCGACGATCACGTGGAAGGCGTGGAGGCCGACCAGCGAATAAAACGTCGAGCCGAAGACGTTCGACTGAAGCGTGAGGCCTTTGTGGACGATGAGTTCGTACCATTCGTAAGCGGTGAAGCCGATGAAGAAGAGGCCGAGCAAGATCGTGACGCCCCACCAAAGGTGGAATTTCGGGAGGGCGGTTTGGTGGAAGGCGCGCTCCGCGACGACGACCGTGACGCTGCTGGCGAAAAGGGCGATGGTCGCGATGATCGGAAACTCGAGGACGTCCGGCGCGTAGGGGGGCGTGAGGCTTTTGCCGATGTAGAAGAGATACGCAACGACGAAGATCGTGAAGAGCGCGGTCTCGGTGAAGATGAGCGCGCCGATACCGACCTTGCGGACCGATGGAGTGGTCCAAGGGGTGACTTCGGCTTCGGGGGCCGGGTCGTTGATCATGGTCTCGTCGACGGAATCAATCATACTTCCAATCGGGATCTTCCGGGTGTTTGAGGTCCCAGAGCGGGCGGCGGGAGCGGACCTCGGGGAGGACTTCAAAATTGTAGTCCGCCGGCGGCGAGGTCGTCATCCATTCCAACGTCCAGGCATCCCACGGGTCGTCACCCGCCGGTTTGCCTCGGAAGGCGGACCAGATGAGATTCCACACGAAAGCGAGGATGCCTGCGGCCTGGAAGGCGACGCCGATGGTCGAGATCATGTTCCAGATTTCCCAACCGCGCCCGGCGTCGTAGGTGAAGATGCGGCGCGGCATGCCGAGGATGCCGGCGACGTGTTGGGGGGCGAAGGTGACGGTGAAACCGATGATGAAGAGCCAGAAGTGCCAGTGGCCGAGGCGGACGCTGAGCATGCGGCCGATGGCTTTCGGATACCAGTAGTAGACGGAGGCAAAGATCGTGAAGAGCAGGCCGCCGATGAGCACGTAGTGGAAATGCGCGACGACAAAATACGAGTCGCTGAGCTGCCAATCAAATGGCGCGACCGAGAGCATGACACCCGTCAGACCCGCGATGAGAAATTGGAAGAGAAACGCGATGCAGAACATCATCGGTAGCTCGAGCCGGATGCGACCGCCGTACATGGTGCCCAGCCAGTTGAAGATCTTGATGCCAGTTGGGATGGCGATGATCATCGTCGAGACGGCGAAGAAGGTGTTGCCCAGCGACGTCATGCCGACGGTGAACATGTGGTGTGCCCAGACGCCGAGGCTGATGAAGGCGATCATGATCGTGGCCGCGACCATGACCGGATAGCCGAAGATTGGTTTGCGGGAGAAGACGGGGATGATCTCCGACGCCACGGCGAAGCCCGGAAGAATGAGGATGTAGACCTCCGGGTGGCCGAAGATCCAGAAGAAGTGCTGCCAGAGGACGGCGCTCCCGCCCGCCTGGGTGTCGAAGAATTTCGCCCCCAGATAGCGGTCGAGCGTGAGCATGATCTGGCACGCCGACAGCGACGGCATGGCGATGAGAATGAGAAACGCCGTCACGAAGAGCAGCCAGACGAAGAGCGGCATGCGACCGAGCGTCATGCCCTTGCAACGCAAACAGATGATCGTGACGAAGATGTTGAGCGCGGTGCCGATGCTGCCGATGCCGCTGAGTAGCAGGCTGAGCGTCCAATAGTCGGTCGAGTGGCCGCGCGAGAACGCCTTCGCGGTGAGCGGCGAGTAGGCGAACCAGCCGACGTCGGGGGCGGAGCCGCGCCGTAGAGGCCGGGAGCGCCGAGGTAGCTGAAGTAGAAGAGGACTCCGCTGAAGAAGAAGACCCAGAAGCCGAATGCGTTCAGCCGAGGGAACGCCATGTCGCGGGCACCGATCATGAGCGGGACGAAGTAGTTCGCGAGGCCGAAGATGAGTGGCATGCCGACGTAGAACACCATCGCCGTGCCGTGCATCGTGAAGAAGCGGTTGTAGACTTCGGGCGCGAGGAAGTCGTTGTCCGGGATGGCGAGCTGGATGCGGATGGCGGCGGCCATGAGTCCCGCGACGACGAAGAAGAAAAGGCCAGTGCCGAAGTAAAGCAGGCCGATCTTTTTGTGATCGACGGTGTAGATGAACGACTGGATGACGCCCGTGAGCGTGCCGGGCTCTTCGCCGGGGCGAGTGGGCGAGATGGGGATCTCGCGGTAGGTCGTGATGGTGGTGCCGTTGGGCATCAGGTTGGGTTGAGGGTTGAGAGTTGAAAGTTGAGTGGATGATTCGGCTCTCTCGCTTCGCTCGATTTGCCGAGCGCGGCGGCGAGACGCCGCCGCTCGCACGCGGGGACGCGCGCGCTCCCCGTGAATGGCGTGGCGATGGGTTCCGTCATTTCAGCGTCTCCAGGTAGGTGACGATCTTGTGGATGTCGGAGTCGACGAGCTGCATGGCGGGCATGAGGGCACCCGGCTTCATGTGCTTGGCTTGCGGGTCTTTGATCCAATCGAAGAGGTTGTCCGTTGTGTTCGGAATCGCGCCGCCCGCGATGGTCGTGCGGGTGGCGAGCTTGGTGAGGTCGGGGCCGAAGACGGTCGCGCCGAGGCTGCCGTCGACGACGTGGCAATTGATGCAGGCGTTGCTGGCGAAAAGGTGGCGGCCAAGCTCGGCGTCGGGGTTAGTCGGGGCGGGGTTGGCGGCCATCTGGTTGGCGGCCCACGCGGCGTAGGCGTCGGGTTTCTCGACGAAGACCCGGAGCAACATGTGGGCGTGTTGGGTGCCGCAGTATTCCGCGCAATTTCCAAGAAAGAGGCCGGTCTCGGTCGGCTCAAGCCAGAAGCTCGTTCGTGCGGTTCGGGATGACGTCGGTCTTGCCGTTGAGTTGGGGGACCCAGAAGCTGTGGATGACGTCGGCGGATTGCAGGGCCACGCGGGTCGGGCGGGGATCGGCCTCGGTGCTCAGCGGAATGTGGATCTCGTTCGCCGTCGTGAAGATCGTCTCGCCCGACTTGTCGAGGTATTGGACTTCCCACCACCACTGGTGGCCGACGACTTTGATGTCGAGGGTGCTTTCGGGGAGTTGCGCGTTCTGGATGTCGGCGATGGTGCGGGCCGTGACGAGGATGAGAACAACGGTGATGAGGATCGGCAGGACGGTCCAAGCGAGTTCGATCTGGGTGCTGCCGTAGACCTGGGGTGGCTCCTTGGTTTCGTCGTCGCCGGGGCGGCGGCGGAACTTGAGGATCGTGTAGGTGAGGAGGCCGGCGACCACGATGAAAATCGCCGCGCAGATGAGCAGGACCAGCAGCGAGACCTCGTGGATCATGAGCGCGGGCGCCGACTTCGGGTCGAACATGTTGGCGACCGCGTGCAGCTTCTGGTCGTCCTGGCCGCTCGCCGCAGATGGGAGGAGTAGCGCCGTCACCAGGAGCGTCCTCGTCGTCAATGCTGCGAGCCCAATCACGAAGGCTCGAATAGCAGGCGGGGCCACTCGGGAGCAACCCGATTTCTGCATTTGCATTGGCGAGGGGATTCCGATTGGATTCGGCCCGCTTGCAAATGGCTGATTCCGACCCACTTTCCGCATCCCCGCGCTATCGGCGCATTGTTCTCAAAATTAGCGGCGAAGCCCTTCGGGAGATCGGCAGTGGCGATAGTATCTCGCCGCAGATCGTGAATCACGTCGCCAAGCAAGTCGCCGAGATCCGGCAGATGGGCGTCGAGGTCGCGGTCGTGGTCGGGGGTGGAAATATCTGGCGTGGTCTCTCGGCGAGCCACCGCGGGATGAATCGCACGACCGCCGATTACATGGGCATGCTGGCGACCGTGATCAACGGGATGGCGCTGATGAGTGGGCTCGAAGAGATCGGGGTGAGCGTGCGGGTGCAGACGGCCATCGAGATGAACAACGTCGCCGAACCCTTCATCCTGCGGCGCGCCGTGCGGCACCTCGAGGTCGGTCACGTGGTGATCTTTGTCGCGGGGACGGGCAACCCATTTTTCTCGACCGACACGACGGCCGCGCTGCGGGCCAACGAGATCGGCGCCGGTGTCATTCTCAAGGCGACGAAGGTCGACGGGATCTACGACGCGGATCCGGTGAAGAATCCGGACGCCAAGAAGTTCGACCACATCACGTATTCCGACGCGCTTGCTCGGCGGCTGCAGGTGATGGATTCCACGGCATTCAGTCTTTGCATGGACAACCGGATGCCGGTTATCGTCTTTGACATGGCGGAGAAGGACAACATCCGCCGCGCCGTGATGGGTGAGAAAGTCGGCACCCTGGTCTCGGAATCACCGGAAATCAGCTAACATGGACACGGACGAAGTATTATTGGAGACGGAGGAATCGATGGAGAAAGCCATCGAATTCATGGGCCACGAATTCGCGGCGATCCGCACGGGCAAAGCCTCGCCGGGCCTCGTCGACAATCTCGACGTCGAGGCCTACGGGACACCGATGAAGATGAAGCAGGTTGCGGTGATCAGTGCGCCGGAGCCGCGTATGCTGGTTGTCCAGCCCTTCGACCAGACCACGATCAAGGACATCGCGCGCGCGATCCACGAGTCGCGCCTTGGAATCAATCCGGTCGTCGACGGCAAGATCATCCGAATCCCGTTCCCGGAGCTGACCGAGGAGCGGCGTAAGGAATTGGTCAAAATGCTAAAGGGGATCGCCGAAGAGACGCGGGTCCGCATCCGATCGTGCCGCCGCGATTCGATGGAGACGGTGAAGAAGGGCCAGAAGGCGGCCGAGATCTCCGAGGATCAGATGCTGACGGCGGAGGACGAGATCCAGAAGCTGACGGATCGATTCAACAAGAAGATCGAAGAGCAGTTTGCGGCCAAGGAAGTGGAGATCATGAAGGTCTAGGGGGGATTTATGATTGATGATTTCCGATTGATGGTTTTGCGGGTTGGTGCGGGGTTGGTCATTGCGCTGGCTTTCATGGGAATTGCGGAGGCGCGCGTTGTGCGACCCGCTCCGGACTTCTCGTGGGCGACGTCCGCAGGGGTGGCGAAGTCGTTGAAGTCTTTGGAAGGACAGCCAGTTGTGGTGTTGATCGCACCTTCGCCGAAGGATCGAAAATTTCGCAAGCAAGTGAAGCAGCTCGAGGCGGACTACCAGCGCCTGGCTTCCAAGGGTCTCATCTGCTTTGCGGCTTTCACCGAAGAAGGTGGACGGGTCGGATCGAACATCCCGTTTATTGTGGCGGCGGACGGACCGCGGGTCGGTTTTCTTTACGAGATCCCGACCGGATTTGCGATGGCGATCATCGGTCCAGATGGGAATCTGGACTACCTGACAGACGACGTGGTCGACGCGCAACGCGTGATTGACGTGATGAACAACAACGCATCGCGGCAGGAGTATCTGCGCAAAGAATAGCGGTCCGACGCGGTCAGTCGGCTAGGGTCCGGAGTCCTTCCGGCGCAACGGGGCGACGCGCAGGATCGAACGGAACGAATTCAGAGGCGAGGAGTTTGCGGTGCAGGGCGTGCGGTCTCTCGGCCATCCTTCTTTTGGGCGGAGACTCGGTCCGGATGGGACGCGATAAGGTGCTCATCGAGTGGGGTGGCGAGCCGTTGTGGCGACATCAACTACGGACGCTCTGGTAACTGAGTCCCGAAGAGGTCATCCTATCGGTCGGGCGGCGGCTTTCGAATTTCTGGCGAGGAAGGTTTCGAGATTGGTGCTCATAGGATGTCGTTGCCGATCGTTCCGGAGAACGAAGCGGCAAGCGGCTTCGGTGGTGAGATATAGGGTGAAGAGAAGGGCGGTGATTCAGAAGCTGGGGGGCCAATTGGTGAGGCACGCAAGGAGGATGCCTGCCCAGACAGCGATCAGACCAAACGAGACGGAGAGGCCGATCCCGGGCCAGAACGCACGGGTCAGCCGGTTCGCAATCCCCGCAGGTCCGATGATCAACGTGAAGACGAGGAGGATGCTGACGACCTGGCTGGCGAGGGTGACGGACACGGCGAGGATCACCATGAAGAGCACGGCGAGGCAGAGAACGGTGAGGATGAGCGTCTGGGTGATCTGGGCCAGGGTGACGCCGAAGATGTTGCCGAAAAGGATCGCGGTCGCTTGGCCAGCAAAGCCCTTTTAAAGCGTGAGGAAAAGCGTACCGACGCCGAGAGCGAGCGAGAGGACTATGCTGATGGCCAACTCGCTGCGCTGAAGCCGGTCGCCGAAAAATCCCATGACGGCCCCGGCCAGGATCGCGATGGCGAGCATGCCCTGCGGCGACGTCGCGTCGGGCGGTCGCGCCCGCCCAAGGGAGTCCCCTGCGGTGACCGCCGTGCGCGGCGGCGACGAGCGACCGGGCGCTGAGGCCGCTACCTTCCACGGCGGGGCGGGATTGGGGCCGAAGACGCCGATGAATTCGCCGGGCAAGATGATGCCGTTCACCGCGCTTAAAATGTCACGCCCCCCCCCCCCCCCCAGGCGGACGCCGGCTTCGGCTAGCTCGATGGCCGGGGTCACGGGCCTGTCGCCAGAGCGGCGGCGATGGTGTCGAGTTGCGAGACCATCCACTCGACGTAGTTGGACGCGTCCAGCGGCTGGGTCTCGGCTTGGGCGGCGGCGAAGGACAGGGCAAGAAGTGGCAGGAGGAAGTAGCGCATCGGGTGGATCTACCTGGTGGACGAGCAAGCAGCGCAATCGCCGAAGAGGACGATCTCGTGGTCGTCGACCTTGAAGCCTGCCGGGGCGAGGGCATTGACCCCGCGGACGCAGCCGATCAAGTCGAAGAGTCGTTTGCAGCAGCGGCAGAGGAAAAAGTGGTGGTGCTGGCGGGCGGCGTGCTCGTAGTGGGGCGGGGCACCGGGCACGTCGACGAGCCGGATGCTTCCGGCTTCGACGAAGGCTCGAATTGCCCGATAGACGGTCGCGATTCCCAGTTTCGGAATGTTGCGTTGAGCGACTTCGCAGATCTCGACGGGCGTCAGCGGCCGATCCGCCGACTCGAGGATTTGGAAGATGAGCTGCTTCTGGGGTGTTGCATACGCCATGCCTCGAAATTGCCGGAATGACCGATTGATAGTCAATTCTCAATTGTCCCTTGACGTGGGTGAGAATCCACTATCAATTACACCTTCCTGGTCCCCATGACTTTCTCTTGCCCGCCCTCTCGTCGTCGCAGTCTCGTGGGAGAAGTCTGCCGTTGTCTGGAGCAGCAGATGGTCTCTTGGGGATGCGACGCCCGCGACGCCGTATTGGCATCGTGCGGCGATCTGCTGCGTTGGGTTTGTCGCTACGAAGCGTGGATCGAGGGAGCGACGGACGCTGGCTGCCGCGAGCGCTGCTGGACCCGGCAGGTTGCGAGGATGGGCGTCCGACCCTGGTTGCCGCCGGATCTGGCGAGGGATTGGATCGGAAGATTTCTCGCCGATCCGGGCACGACTCTGCGGGCGCGAGAACTCCTGCGCAACCGCTGACGAAGCTTCGCGAAATTCAAATGACTGCTCTTCTCGACCATCCACCTCACGTCACCTTCGGACGCGACCCAGGCGTTCTGCGCGAAGTCGCCGATCCTGCGATCAACCTCACGGTCTGGGAGCGCGGGCCGCTCGAGCCGGCACTCCCGGCGGTCGAGGGTTTGCGGCGGGTGGCTGGGCCGGTCGCGTTCGACTGGCACGCCCCGTCGATCCCGCAGATCGCGCGAGACCTCGGGACGTCGATTGCCGACGAGCGGTTGGCCGCCGGCGTCGAGGCGTTGTCCGCCGATATCGTGCGGCTTTCCCACCGGTTTGCGGCGGTCGCTGCGGTCCGGCATCCGCGCGTGCGATTGGCGCGGATCGAGGACGACGGTTGCGCTCTTTTTCACGCGGATTCTCTGAAGATGCGAATGCTCTGCGTCTACGCGGGCCCCGGCACCGAGTGGCTGGAGAACGAGAACGTGCGGCGCGAGCAACTGGGTTCTTCCGGCCGGACGCTCGATGAAGCGACGGCTGCCATCGTGATTGAACTGTGGTCGATCCGGTCGATTCCAAACTGGCACGTGTCCATTTTCAAGGGTCGTGGTTGGCCCGGGGGCGAGAACAATGCGCTGATCCATCGAAGCGCACCGATGCGCCGACGAGACGCCCATCGGATCCGCCTGTGCATCGATCTGCCGGGGTCCTGCGGCTGCTGAGTGCCATCTATTCATGAATAAACTACCCGTCACCGTCCTCTCCGGCTTCCTCGGAGCCGGGAAAACGACTCTGCTCAATCACGTCCTCAATAACCGCGAGGGCCGCCGCGTCGCGGTAATCGTCAACGACATGAGCGAGGTCAACATCGACGCCGCCCTCGTCCGCGACGGGGGTGCCGAACTCAGCCGAACCGAGGAAAAGCTCGTCGAGATGTCCAACGGCTGCATCTGCTGCACCCTGCGTGAAGATTTGCTGAAGGAAGTCACCCGCCTCGCGGACGAGGGGCGGTTCGACTATCTGCTCATCGAATCGACGGGCGTCTCCGAACCGCTGCCGGTCGCGCAGACCTTCACTTTCGCCGACGAGGAGGGTCGCAGTTTGGAAACGATCACTCGCCTCGACACGATGGTGACGGTCGTGGACGCGGCGAACTTCCTCGAGCACTACGAGGGCAGCGACAACCTGCTCGACCGCGATCTTGCCATCGGCGAGGAGGACCACAGGACGATCGCCGATCTCTTTGCCGATCAGGTCGAATTTGCCGACGTGATCGTGATCAATAAGACGGATCTCGTGACCGCCGAGCAGCGCAACGAACTCCGCGTGATCCTGCATCGCCTCAATCCTGGTGCCCACATCACGGATTCCGAGCGCGGGCGGGTTGACCTCGACAAGGTCTTCGACACCGGACGCTTCGACATGGACCGCGCCCAGGCGTCTGCGGGTTGGATGCGCGAACTCGTCAATGTCCACACGCCCGAGACCGAGGAATACGGGATTGGGAGCTTCGTCTTCCGGGCGCGGCGGCCGTTTCACCCGAAGCGGTTCTGGGATTTCATCCACACGGAGTGGCCCGGCCTCCTTCGCAGCAAGGGCTTCTTCTGGCTCGCGTCGCGGAACACGATGATTGGCCAATGGTCGCAAGCTGGCGGCAGCGCCGAGTATCGCCCGGTCGGCTTCTGGTGGGGTGCTGCGGACAAATCGACGTGGCCCGACGACGACGAGACGTGGAAGGCGATCATGAAGGAATGGCAGGAACCCTACGGCGATCGCCGCCAGGAGTTGGTCTACATCGGCCAAGATCTGGCGAAGGACGCCATGCTGGAAGGGCTTCGCAAATGCCTGCTCGACGACCGCGAGATGGCTTTCGGCGAGGATTGGTGGGCCGAGAAGCTTCGTGATCCGTTTCCGAAATGGACGACCGAGGCGGCCGCCGAACCGACGCACTAATCAAAGTTGACGATGGTCCCCGTCTTCAACTTGATGGCCGAGCCCATCACGTGCTCCTCCTGCGGATTCAACGAGGTGATGTTCGCCAGGACGCTGCGTCTGGGTTGCCCGCGGTGCTACGAGACGTTTGGCGCGCATCTCGAAACGATGTTGCCGAAGTGGCACGTCGGGATGGAGCATGCCGGAAGGACTCCGCTGCGACGCCGCAGGTTGGCGACCAATCGTGTGCTTGAATCAGTGACCGAAGTAGTGAGGACGACCACGTCGTGAAAGTCCGTGGTGGCACCCTCGACGTCCTCCCGCCGAGCGGCGACACGTCGCGTCCGATCGACGATCAACCCTCCGAGGTCCGGCGGATCGGGGCGCGCTTGGCCGCGATCGTTGCCCAGCACGTCGAATCCTCGCGGGCAATGACGGTGCCCGTCAGCGCGGAGGATCTGCGGGCGGTCATTGCCGCGCTCGACGCCGAAGCCGATGGCCTGGCCCCGGCGCCCCACGTCCATTGCCCGGACGAGGTGCGCGTCTACCTGCGCCAATCGCTTTACGAAGAGCTGCTCGGCGAGCCGAGCAACGTCTTCTACGCCTCGCGCGTGGACGCCGAGACGATGCGCTACGAACCCATGCCGCGCGAATTTTGGAAGGAATGCTTGGCCGCGTTGAGCGGGCGGCTGCGGCTCGACGAATTGAATCGTGATTGAAACGCCATTACACCCCCGCGCCTCCGTCGAGGCCGTCGAAGAAGGCTGCGGCCTCGCTCCGAAGTTCGACGCAGACGGCTTGATCCCGCTCGTCACCACCGACTTCGTGAGCGGCGAGCTTCTCATGCCCGCCTACCAAAATGCGCAGGTGCTGCGGCTCAGCATCGAGACCGCAGAGGCGCACTACTGGAGCCGCAGCCGCCAGTGTCTCTGGCGCAAAGGGGCGACCAGCGGACTCGTCCAACGCGTCCGTGAGTTGCGGACCGACGATGATCAAGATTGCGTCTGGCTACGGGTCGATCTCTCCTGCTCCGGCGCGGAATGCGCATACTGAACGATCGACCCACCTCTGTCGTCCTCATCGACCTCGAATCTTCTGGCAAACCCGCGCTCTTCTGCGGCCTGACCGGGAACGCGACCGGCGACGAGGCGGGCTTCTGCGGTAGCCCCGTCGTCAGCCGCCGGTGCCGGCTGACCGATTGCTAATGCGAGGTCGTCGACACGCCCGGCCGGGCGCGGCCTCATCGGGCGGGATCTCATGCCGGTCCTCCTGGATTGTTTGCGCCCGACCTCTCGGCGCTGCTCCGCGTCATCGCTCACGGGGTGCGTGGTCACGTTGTGGACGATCCGACGCGAACTCGGTGCTCGCATTGCGCTAACGGTCGTCGCCCGCCAAGGCGCGACTTCCCTCGTGGCGGCAGGTATCTTCAGCTTATTTTTTTGATCAAATGAACCAATCACCCGTCCCCACCGTCCTGTTGGTTGGCTTCCTCGGAGCTGGGAAAACGACGTTCCTACGCGCGATCCTGCCTCAACTCGAAGAACGGGGGCTCGTCCCGTATGTGTTGATCAACGACTACCAGAACGCGCGCATCGACGCTTCGTCCCTCCGCGATCTCACCGACGAAGTCCGCGCCATCGACGGCAACTGCGTCTGCTGCGACTCGATCCACGAACTCGTCAACGACCTCCTCGCTATACCGGAGCTTCCCAACCGGGTCGTGCTCATCGAGGCCAACGGCACGACGGAACCGTTCTCGCTCATCGAACATCTCACGGCGCACTTGGAACTCAGGGATTGCTTTGGGCCGCTGCTCCAGGTGGGCGTCATCGATCTGAAACGTTGGCAAAAGCGCTCTTGGCACGACGACCTCGAGCGGTTGCAAGCGAGCAGCGCCAGCCACCTGATCTACACGCGGGCAGGATCCGAAACCGGCGAGCGGGTCGCCAAGGTCCGCAGCGATCTGGAATGGCTGAATCCGCGAGCGGTCGAAACCTCCGCCGACAGACTAGCCGACGAGTTGCGAGGCCTGGTGGGTTTCCCGTCTCGCCAGATTTGCGACGATCTTTCCGCTGATGGCGGAGCCAACCGTGTCGCCGTGCGCAGTGCTGATCGGAGTGCGGCTCGACGCGGACGAACTTCGGGTGGAAGCAGGGCGGGCGTTTGCGAAGGGTGACGGACGAAGCGACGGCGCCCCCAGCGCGGCTGCCTTATCCTTGAGAGAGATCGGCTGAAGCCGACTTGGGGGCGTCGAGGCCGATCTTGCGGTAGGCTTTTGCCAGGGCGACGCGGCCTTGGGGGGTGCGCTTGAGGAAGCCTTGCATGATGAGGTAGGGCTCGTGGACCTCTTCGAGTGTGCCGGGTTCTTCGCCGGCGGAGACCGCGAGGGCGTTGAGGCCGACGGGGCCGCCGTCGAATTTGGTGATGATGGCCTCGATGATGCGCTTGTCCATTTCGTCGAAGCCTTCGGCGTCGACGTCGAGCATCTCTAGCGCTTGGGCGGCGACGGGGCGGTCGATGTGGCCTTCGGCGCGGACCTGGGCGAAGTCGCGGACCCAGCGGAGGTAGTTGTTGGCGATGCGGGGCGTGCCCCGGGAGCGGCGGGCGATCTCGAGGGCGCCGGGGGCGTCGATCTTGACGCCGAGGAGTCCGGCGCTGCGGGTGGTGATGGTGGCGAGGGCCTCGGCGGAATAGTAGTCGAGGCGGCAGTTCATGCCGAAGCGGGAGCGGAGGGGGGCAGAGATCATGCCGCTGCGGGTGGTCGCTCCGATGAGCGTGAATTTCGCGAGGTGGAGCTGGATGCTGCGGGCGGACGGGCCTTGGTCGATGAGGATGTCGACGCGGAAGTCTTCCATCGCCGGGTAGAGGTATTCCTCGATGGTGGGCTGGAGGCGGTGGATCTCGTCGATGAAGAGGACGTCGCCGCGCTGAAGATTGGTCAGGAGACCAGCGAGGTCGCCGGCTTTGTCGATGGTGGGGCCGGAAGTGGTCTTTACGTCGGCTCCGACGGCGTTGCCGACGATGTAGGCGAGCGAGGTTTTGCCGAGACCGGGTGGGCCGGAGAGGAGGATGTGCTGGAGGACGTCGTCGCGCTGCCGGGCGGCGTCGACCATGAGCTGAAGGCGCTCGACGGTCTTTTCCTGGCCGGCGAATTCCGCAAAGGCTGGGGGGCGAAGGGAGACGTCGAACGGGGTGTCCGGGGCGTCGGCTTGGTGGCGGAGGTCGTCGGTCATTTTGTGGTCACTCGAAGGCGCGAAGGCGCGAAGTGAAGGCAATAATAATCCATTTCTCGGCGCCTCCGCGTCAGAACGGTCATCGCAAGCAAGACTCGAAGTCGGCAAGAGCCGTCGCGATGCCTCGCTCGTCGCGGAGAAGGGATGTGCCGACGAGGGCGGCGTTGAAACGGTCGGTGATCGTAGGGAGATTCTCGGGGGTGAGGCCGCTCTCGGCGACTTTGATGGCGGTGGACGGGAGTTGGGTGACGAGGTCGAACGTGTCGAGGGCGAGGCTGAAGTCGGTGGAGGATTCGCCGGATGCGCCGACGAAGCCGGTGGTGGATTTGAATTTGCGGCTGTTGATGCCGATAACCTTGGCGTCGGTGGGGAGGGTGTCGATCTCCTGCTGGGTGTGGATCTCGAAGAGGGCGGTGAGACCGAGCTCCTGGGCGAGGTCGTGGAAGCCGCGGAGGCGAGGGCCGTCGAGAACGTTGGCCATGAGGAGGATGGCGTCGGCTCCGAATGCGCGGGCTTCGCGGATCTGGTATTCGTCGATGAAGAAATCCTTGCGCAGAACGGGCTTGGTGACGGTGGCTCGGACCGAGGCAAGGCGGTGGATCGTCATACCAAAATGATGCTCGTTGGTGAGGACCGAGAGGGCGCGGACGACGGGGTTCTCTTCGTAGGCGTGAGGGGCGTCGCGGACGTTGGCGGGGCGCATGGGACCGACGCTCGGAGAGCGTTCTTTGATCTCGGTGACGAGTCCAAAACCGGGGGCGGCTAGGGCGGCGGCGAAGTCGCGAGGGGGCGGCGCGTCGGCGAGGCGGGCGCGGATGTCGGCGGCGGGACGGCGGGATTTGGTGGTAGCGAGTTCGGCGGCGACGTCGCTGAGGATCTGATCGAGGAAAGTCACGTTGCGGTGGTTTTACCGCAGATTGCGCAGATTACGCAGAAGAATTCGGTGCTGCCGATGGGTCTCGGATCCAATCGGCGTAAGCCGCAGTGGAGGTGGCCGAGAGAGTCAGGATCTCGGGGACTTCGTAGGGGTGGATCTCGGCGAGACGGGAGGCTGTCGCTGCCGCGCGGTCGGGGCTGACCTTGAAGAGAACCCGGATCTCCTGGGTGTCGTGCAATTCGTTTTCCCAGATGTAGATCGATCTGGCTCCTCGGGTGATGGTGCCGCAGGCGATGAGGCCTTCGCGGAGGAGGGTGCGGATGGTGTCGGTCGCGTCTTCTTCGCGCTCGAAGGTGGTGAGGATGAGCGCGACCTCGACCACGTTAGGCGGCCAGGGCGGGGGCGGGGGCTTGGAATCTAACCGTGGCGGCTTCGCGGCAGATCCAGCCGCCGCCGATCACACGGTCGCCGTCGTAGAGCACGGCGGCCTGGCCCGGGGTGACGGCGCGCTGGGGTTCGTGGAGGCGGACGCGGTGGCGGCCGCCTTCGGCTGGCTCGACCGTGGCGGCGGTCCCGGCGTGGGCGTAACGGATTTTGACGGTGACGTCGGTCGACTCGGTGGGGGCGTCGGTGAACCAGTTGACGTTGTCGATTTCGAAGGTCTCGCGGGTGAGTTCTTCGTCGGTGCCGATGATGACGCGGGAGTTGTCGGCGTCGATGTCGACGACATACATGGGGCGGGGGGAGCCACCGGGGAGGCCCTTGCGCTGGCCGATGGTGAACATCTCGATGCCCTCGTGGTCGCCGATGTGGTTGCCGGCGGTGTCGTAGATGCCGCCGGTGTGGAACTCGGTGTCTCCGAGGTGGGAGCGCAGGAAAGCTTTGTAATCGTTGCCGGGGACGAAGCAGATCTCTTGGCTGTCCACCTTGTCGGCGACCTTGAGGCCGAGGTCGCGGGCGATGGCGCGAATCTCGGGCTTGGTCATGCCACCGAGCGGGGTGACGGCACGGGCGAGTTGGGATTTTTTGAGACTGAAGAGGAAATAGGACTGGTCCTTGTTGCCGTCGAGGCCTCGGCGAAGGATGGGATCGGGGCCGTCGTGTTCGACGATGGCGTAGTGGCCGGTGGCGATGTATTCGGCTCCCAAAGCGGCGGCTTTCTTCCAGAGGTTGCCGAACTTGAGCTTCTCGTTGCACATGACGCACGGGTTCGGCGTGCGACCGGCGCGGTATTCGCTGGAGAAATAGTCGATAACGAGTTTTTCGAATTGATCGGCTTCGTCGACGACGTAGTGGGGGATGCCGAGCGAGTTGGCGACGGAGCGGGCGTCGGCGATGGCGGACGGTCCGCAGCATTTGTCCTCGGCGCGGGAGATGCAGTCTTGCGGCCAGACTTTCATCGTGACGCCGATGACGTCCCAGCCGTCCTGCTTGAGCAGATGGGCGGTGACGCTCGAGTCGACGCCGCCGCTCATACCGACGAGGATGCGTTTGCCGTGGCCTTTCATGTGGGCGGGACGGTAGCAGCGCGGCGGGGGCGGGTCAAATGGTGCGGGGTCGAGCTAGGCCCCTACTCGAGGTTTCTCAGCTGGGGGAGCCCGTAGGCTTGCTGGAGGCGTTCGGCTTGTTCGTCGATCTGCTCGGGGTCGAGAAAGATGACGCCGGGGTCGGAATCGAACTCGATCTTGTGGAACCCTTCGGAGGGTTGCTCGAGGGCGGCGGCGACGTCGGCGAGGCTTTTGATCTCCTGGCCATTGACCTTGTCGACGACGATGGAGCCGAGGTCCTCGTAACCAAGGGTCGCGTCGCTGGGGAGGACCTGACTCACGAAGACGATCTTGCCGCGGTCGGCTGGAAGTTCGTTTTGGAAGGCGTCCAGATAGACTAGGCGTTGGGGGGCGTTGCTGCGCCACTCTGAGCCCCATTCTTCGAGGTAGGGGCGGGAGAGTTCCTGGAAGACCACGCCGCCCAGGACGAGGTAGGGTGGAGCCTCGTCAGCGGTGAAGGCTTCGCTGATGACTGTCGCGGGATCGCGAGGCTTGAGCGGCAGGGTGATTTCCGTGCGCTGGCTGTCGCGGAGGATGGTGAGCGGGAGGGACGTGCGGCCCGGCTCGGCGTTGGAGATGAGGTGGCCGAACGAAATCTTGCCGAAGTCGTCGTCGTCGTAATTTCCATCGTCGTCGAGGTCGTATCCGTCGACGGCAAGAACCACGTCGCCTTTCTGCAAACCCGACTCGTCGGAGGCGCTGCCGTGAAGGAGCTCGGAAACGTAGATGCCAGCATCCGTTTCTTCCATGCCGAGGAATCTCCGGAACTGAGGATCGCGGGTCGAAGCAAAGGCGAGGCCGGCGCGGGGAAAGGATTGGTAGGGCGAGGTGGCGGCACGCTCGAGGAAGGTCCGAATGAGCGGAGATGGAAGCACGGTGGCAGTCTGCGAGCGCGAATCGTAGCGCATGAGCAAACCAGCGAGATCTTTCCCGTGGAAGATTGGGACGGTGAAACTGTTATCGCGGTATTGAAGCGGCGCGCTCACGGCGTAGGAAAGAAGGAAGATCCCGTCAACCGGGTAGTTTGATACCGTGACGGTTGTGAGCCTTCCGCCGGTGACGGCGACCGCACCGTTTCGCTCGAGTTGGGCGATCACGAGTTCGTCGCCGACGGTGAGCGGTGGCGCGAGGTCGACTGGATTGGACTCGCTCAGAAAGCCGGGGTCGACGGGGCGGAGCAGTGCGAGATTGGCCTCGTAGTCAACCAGGCGCACCTCGGCTGGGGTCTTGGCGGAATCTGAGGCGCGCTCGAGTTCGACGTAGGTGTGATCGGTGACAAGTTCGGCCGTCACGAGCACGTCTCCCCCGGTGATGACCGTGCCGATGCCGCGGCGGCTGTAGGCGTCGCGTTTGACCCACGGTCGGGTCAGATTGTAGCGCTGGTTCGTCGAATTGACGCGGACGAATGAAGAGGCGGAAAGCTCTGTCGACGTCGATGGGGCGACAACCACCGGTTTGTTGAGAGCTTCCGGGGACAGATCCGAAGCGGGTGGTGGCGTCGAGAGGTCGGCCCGAGCGAAGCTCGCGCAGGCTAGCAGAGCGAGAGGGAATAAGAATCGGATCACGGTTGGAGGTTGGATTCGGCGGGGACGGCGTAGCGGGTGAGGATGCGCTGTCGGGCGGCGCTCACGGCGGAGGCTTCGAGAACGAGGGGACGGTTGGTCCCGGCAAATTCGATCACGTAATCGTCAGCCGACGTGGCGAAGGCAGTCGCCAAGTCTTCGAGGGTCCGGATCTTTGTCCCGTTGACGGAGTCGACCATCGCGCTCTTGAATTCTTCCGCGTAAGCGTTGACGGGGTCGGAGAGGACATCGGCCAGGACAATGATCTCGGGATGATCCTCGTAGAGTTTGTCCGCGAGGAAGAAATCGTAGGTGTAGCGGGTGAGCTGATTGGTCACGCTATTGGCCGAGAGAAAATCCTGATTGACGGGTTGAAACAGAAGGCCGGCGAAGAGGACGTAGCGGGGGCGCACGTCGTATTGGTTGGCGAAGAGGTTGTGGGGGAATGGCTCGCTGAGTTCGATGGCCAAGCGAAGCGGTTCGCCGTCGCGAAGGACGTCGAGCTGGACGGTATCGCCGCGGAGGCTTCGCTCGACTATCTCGGGCATCTGGACGGTCCCGCCATCCAGTTCGACCGTGCCGTCCATGGCGACGGGGAGGTCTTGGATCGCGGTGATCACGTCGCCAGGTTCGACGATGCCGTCGGCAGAGCCGCCGCCGAAAACGGTGCCGACGAGAACGCCGACGTTGTCGTCGCCGAGGCCGAGGGCGAGACGAGCGGCCGGGTTGAAAAGGGGCGAATAGGTGAGCGCAAGGTCAACGTAGCGGTCGTAGGTGCCGTCTTCTATGTCGGTGAGAAAACGTTGCACGACCGGGGTCGGGATCATGTAGCCGGTGTTTTGCGCGATATCGCCACTGTAGCCCTGGAAGGCGACACCGACGACTCGATCGTCCTGCATGACGGGGCCGCCGCTGTTGCCGGGATTAATGGCGGCGTCGATCTGGATGACGAGGTGTGAGTCGGCGCCGGAGTGGCTGTATTCTTGAAAATCGATTCGCGAGACGACCCCACGGGTGACGGATGGCCGTTCTCCGCCGATCGGGTAGCCGTAGACGCTCACGGTGGACTCGATGTCGGGGATGCCGCCGAGTTCCAACGCCGCAGTCCCCTCGAAGAAGGCGGGGTCCTCGGGCTGGAGGATAGCGAGGTCGCAGTCGTGGGCGACGAAGAGGACGCGGGCTTGGTAGGGGCGCGGATCGCCTTCTTTATTGATCGAAATGAATCGCGGATCGCTGACGACGTGGGCGTTCGTCACGATGCGTTCACCGTCGATGACGAACCCGGACCCGACGCCTCTGGAAACGCCGCCAGCGTTCCACGGGACGCGGTAATCGGGAGATTGTCCGACGGATTGGATGCGGACTAGGCTGCGGCGGATCAGCTCGGGCGCGGCGGAGAGGGTGGTTCCGTTGAGAAGGAGAGTGGCGAGAGCCAGAGAAATCAGGGCGAAGGAGCGACGCATGGAAGATTGAGTTGACCGCAGACCGGCGGCGGGGGGGAAGTGACCCGCTGCGGCGCTTGGGTGACCTCACTGATAGACGAGCAGCGGTGACATGCAAGTGGGGCGTTCGCCGTTTGCACCGGCACTACAAAGAGTCGACGTCGTCAAATCGGTCGACCCGGAAGGTCGATTTGCGTTTTCCCCCTGGGCGAGTGGTGGAGGGTGGGGGCCGGCTCTCTTCGTTCTTAGCGGTGCTGACCTCGGACTCGTCGTCCGAGTCGGCGGCGACGACCCGGTCGTTGCCGAAGGTATTGATGGCGATGAGTTCGGTGCGTTTGCCGCCGGGGGTCTGCCGACGCTGCGCGATGAAGGGCGTCGGATCGATGTAGTTCTCCAGGCCCCGGCTGAAGGCGAAGCGATTCATGCCGATAGCGAGGTTCTTGCGCATTTCGAAATGGAGGTGGGCGGTGTACATGCCACGGTTGGTTCCGATGGTGCCGAGCTGCTCGCCGCGCGTGACCTGTTGGCCGACTTTGACGTCGATCCGGTCGAGGTGGGTGTACATCGAGTCGACGGTCACGAGCTTTTTCCCTTCGAGGTAGATGTGCCGCACGATGACCGACTTACCCCAGCTGCTGCGCATGTCCTTGGCGAGGACGACGAGGCCGTGGCCGATATTCCAGACCGGGTCGCCGAGGTCGGAGTTGCCGCCGTTGATCCCATTCCAATCCTCGCCGAGATGGCCGTTGGGGCGAAAGCCGCGAGCTTTGTAGTATTGATCGGCGTCGGGTTTGCCGACCGGGAAATCGAAGCCGTCCGCGAGTTTTACCCTGGCCTGTTGCTCGAGCGGCGCAGCGATCAAAGCCGCTACCAGCGCGGAGAGTGCGATCCAGAACCAAGACTTTCGCATGCGATTTGAGATTAGATGACCGGGTGGGTGGCTGCAAGCGCGGGGGAGCCGAGCGGATGGCTTGCGGTCATTGGACCTAGTGAGGCTGAACGAGGATGACCGCGAGGGGGACGCGGAGTTGAAGTTCGTCGTCGAGATAGACTTCGATGGTGTGCAGCCCAGCTTCTTCAAAGCGAACGCCGCCGAAGACGTGGACGTTCGTCGCGTTGGCGTTCATCTCCTGGAGATGAAAATCGACCTGAAATTCCGCGAGCTTCGTCTCGTCGTCGGGGCCGATGATCGCGGCGCGCTGGCGAAATTGGCCTTCGCCGCCGCACCAACGAGTCCAGAGACAAAGCTTGAAAAACGCGATCGGCAGAGCTTGCGCGGGAATCGCGGTGATGACACCGACCAGCGTCTGCTGACCGCTGGCTTCCGCGCGGACGTCTTCACAGAGGACGCAGGCTTGGAGGTCCGGGAGAATGGATTGTGGGTCTTCGATTTTCAGGTCTCGATGATCGAGCGATTAAAACTGGACGACGTCGGTGAGAATGAGTCCGGCAACCACGAAGGCAAGGGCGATCCGATAGTAGCCGAAGACGGCGAGCCCGTTGCGGTTCAGGTAGTCGACCATCCACTTCACGGCGAAGACAGCGCTGATCCAGGCAGCGACGAGACCAAGGAGAAGCGGGATCGGACCGAAGGCGGCCAGCATCTCGCTGCCGTGCTTGAGACCATCGTAAGCGGTCGCGGCGGTGAGGGTGAGCAGTCCGAGCAGAAAGCTAAATTCGACGGCGGCGGCGAGATTGAGGCCGACGGCGAGACCTCCAAGGATGGTGACCAAGCTGCGGCTGACGCCGGGCCACATCGCTAGGCACTGGATGAAGCCGATGATGACCGCGCCCTTCCAAGCGAGCTCGGTGACACTGGCGCGGCTGCCAGGAGTCTCCGGGGAGCGGTTGCGGCGGGCCGCGACGACGAGGATGACGATGCCGCCGACGAGCCACGCGGCGACGGTCGGCCAGAGTCCCCACGCGTCGCCGCCGAAGAGGAACTTCTTGATCGGCTTCTCGAGGAGGAGGCCGATGATCGCAGCCGGGAGAAAGGCGCTCACGACATTGACCCCGAGGCGAAAGCCTTCCGGATTGCGCCCAAGGGCACCTTCGGCCATCTGCCGCACCCTTCCGAAATAAAGACCGAGCACCGCCAGAATCGCCCCGAACTGGATGCAGATCGCGAACGCGTCGGACGAGACGTTCGACTCGATGCCCAGCAGTCGCTGGGTGAGGATGAGATGCCCGGTGGAGCTAACCGGGAGATATTCCGTCAGTCCCTCGACGAGGCCGAGGATGACGGCCTGCCACCATTCCATAGAGGATAAGACCCGAGCTGTGGCGCGTGCCGCAGCCCGAGTCGGTCGTTATTTAGATTGCGTCTTCGCCGGTCTCGTCGGTCCGGATTCGGATCGCGGTCTCAATCGGAAGGACGAAGATCTTGCCGTCGCCGATCTTGCCGGTCTTGGCGGCGGCAGCGATGGCTTCGACGGTCTTGGCGACCGCTTCGTCGCCGACGACGATTTCGAATTTCACCTTGGGAAGAAAGTCGACGGTGTATTCGCTGCCGCGATAGATTTCCGTGTGGCCCTTCTGGCGACCGAAGCCCTTCACTTCGCTGACGGTCATCCCTTCGATGCCGATCTCGGCCAGGGCTTCCTTCACGTCTTCCATCTTGAATGGCTTAATAATCGCCTCGATTTTCTTCATGGGTTAAGGGTGCTACAGTGGTTGCGTCCGAGTGGCAAGTCGGGAAAGCGTTTGATAAAGCCAAAAATCCGGTGCTGAATCTGCTCCTCTCGTGAAACCGCATCTTTGGCGACGCTCGTCGGTGGGCAAATGGCTCCGGCACTTTCCCCGCATCAAACACCTCCGTGGATCTTGGTTGCACCGCTGGGTCGGTGATCGCCTGCTCGACCCGGTTCTCTGGGCGCCCGAGCGGGAACCGATGGCGCGGGGATTCGCGGTTGGCGGTTTTCTATCGATGCTGCCGATCCCGTTCCAGAGCCTGCCGGCGGCAACGGTTGCCATCGCGGGCCGGATGAACGTGCCGGCTGCCTTAGTCGGCTGCTGGGTCACAAATCCCGTGACCATGGGGTTCATCTGGTACGTGCAGTTGCGGGTCGGGTTTTTTCTCCTGGGACGGGAGTCGCCCTGGCGGCTGCTGCGCGAGCATTCCGTCTGGGAAGTGGTCAAGATGTCGCCTTGGCCGATGTTGGTCGGGACCGTGGTGACGGCTCCTTTCGCGGCGGTGATCTGCTATTTCTTCGCGCGGATCTGCTACGATCTGATCATCTTCACCATCGGTAAGAGCGCGGAACGACGGAAGCGGCGTCAGCGAGACCGGGCTCGGCGGAATTGTTAGGACTCCGCAGCCCAGCGCAGGCTCCGGCGCAGCAGCCCATCGGACCGGGCGAAGGCCAAGTCGATCTGGCCGAGAGCGCCGTCGAGTGGTCGGCGGAGGTGGCCAGTGACGTCGTAAAATTCGTAGCCGTGATCCGCCATCGAGTTCATGACCTGCAGCGAGGTCGGGAGTCGACGGGCGGCGGAGAAGAGAGACGTCTCCAGGATGAAGAGCTCGGTCCGACCGAAGAGCGACGTGGCTCCGGCGAGGACTTCGAGCTCGAATCCCTGGACGTCGAGCTTCACGAGGTCTGGGCAAAAATCGGGCCGCTCGCTCGTGACGGAGTCGAGCGTGACGACGGGAGTCGGACGTTGTTGGCCGGCGTGGATGCGGTCGGGCTTCGGCTTCGGGAGGAAGGACGATCCGGCGAGATCGGCGCTCACGGTCTGGAAAAATTCGCCCGCACGAGGACCGGCTCCCCGCGCGAGATAGGTGCAGTTTGGGACGTCGCTGGCGGTGCGTCGGAGGTCGTCCGACATCTCCGCGAGAGGCTCGATCATGATGAACTCCGCTTCGGGGAACAGCGTCGCTACGGCCCGGGTCCAATCGCCCCGGTGCGCGCCCACGTCGATGATGCCTCGCGGGATAAAACCGCGAGCGCGAACGTCTTCGAGAAACGAGGTGAGGCCGCCGATGGGACGCTCGCGGGATCCGGGCGCGGGGGTCGGAGCGGAAACTGGCTCGGGGCGGGCACGGAATCGAGAAAACATCGCGTGACGGTTATAGACCGTTGGCCGCGAGAATCCAGCCGGGTGCTTTACGCGGTCCGACAAATCGGGATAGTGCGGGCGTGAAGATCGCGCAGCTTCGTCAGAAAATCGCCCGCCGTCTGGGATCCAAGCACGTCGTGTCTGACGCGGCGGAGCTCGATGCCTTCGGGGGGGACAAATGGTTCGCTGAGCACCGGCCGGAGCTGGCCGTGCTGCCGGGGTCGACCGAGGAGGTGGCGTTTGTATTGCGGGCCGCGAGCGCGGCGGGCGTGCCGGTGACGACCCGCGGCGCGGGCTACGGGTACGTCGGCGGCTGCGTGCCGGTGCGGGGGGGGATCGTGCTCAGCACGCGGCGCATGAACAAGATCGTGGCGGTCGACGCGAAGGATTTTGTCGCGGTCGTTCAACCTGGCGTGATCACCGGGAAGTTGCAGGCGCGGGCGAAGCGCAAAGGATTACTTTACCCACCCGATCCTGCGAGTCTGGAGAATTGCAGCCTGGGCGGGAACATCGCGACGAACGCGGGTGGGCCGCGTTGCTTGAAATACGGGGTCACGCGGAACTACGTCCTCGGTCTCGAGGTCGTGTTGGCGGACGGCAGCGTGGTGCGGCTGGGCGGGCGCAATCACAAGAACAAGACGGGCTTCGATCTCATCGGGATGTTCGTGGGGTCGGAGGGGATGCTCGGCGTGGTGACCGAGGCGACGTTGCGCCTACTGCCGGATCCACCGGCGCGCGCGGTGCTGTCGGCGGGTTTCCCGACGATGCGGGCGGCGGCTGGGGCGGTGCAGGCGGTCTTTCGGCGCGGATTTCTGCCTGCGGCGGTCGAGGTCGCGGATCGATTCACGCTCGAGGCGGCCCGGGCGAATGGCGCACTGGCCCACGTCCCGCCGGGCGATGCGCACGTGCTCATCGAGATCGACGGGCAGGCCGCGAGCGTGCTCGGCGAGACGAAGGACCTCGCCGCGCTGCTGGCGGAGAGCGGTGCTACGGAGGTTGAGACCGCGACGACGGACGTGGATTGCCAGGATCTCTGGGCGTTGCGCCGTGGGTTCTCGATGTCGCTGCGGGCGACGGGGCTGACGAAGCTGAACGAAGACATCGTCGTGCCGCGTGGTCGGCTCGTCGATCTGGTGAAGTTCGCGGAGGGCCTCGAGAAACGCTGCGGCTACGCCGTCGCGTGCTTCGGCCACGCGGGGGACGGGAACATCCACGTCAACATCATGGCCGGGGACTACGACCGCTCGGACGTGCGGGAGCGCGTCCACGCGGCGCTGGACGAGCTTTTTGCCAAAGTGCTCGAGTGGGGCGGCGCGATCTCCGGCGAGCACGGGATCGGCTTGGCGAAAAAACCGTGGTGGAATCAGGCGACGACGGTCGAGGTCCGGGCGCTTCACCAGGCGATCAAGTCGGCGGTCGATCCGGCGGGAATGCTGAATCCGGGAAAATTTCTTGAACCGCGCGGGGCGTGACGTTGTCCAAGCCGCCGATGACACCACTCGTTCTACTGGTCGGATTCCTTGGAGCCGGGAAGACCACTTACCTGAGGGCGCTCATCCCGGCGCTGACGGCGGAGGGCCTGCAGCCGCACGTCATCATCAACGATTATCAGAATGCGCGCGTCGACGCCGAGCTGCTGCGCGAGTTGACCGATACGGTGGTCTCGATCAGCGGGAGTTGCGTCTGCTGCGGGTCGCGCGATGAATTGATGACGTCGCTCACGGCCTTCGAGCCCGGGCCGGGGCGGGTGGTGGTGGTCGAGACAAACGGGACAACGGACGCGGAGGCGCTGGTGGAATTACTCTCGCTCGAGCCAACCCTCGGCTCGTTGACGCAACCCATCCAGGTCTCGGTGATCGACACGAAGCGGTGGCAGAAGCGGTTTTGGCATAACTCCCTGGAGCTCGAGCAGACCCGGACGGCGGGCTACGTCTGGCTCTCGCGCTGGGAGGATGTGGACTCGAAACGCCGGGAGGCGGTCGGCGCGTCGCTGTCACGAAGCAAGGCGTCGTCGCGCCGCGGGTGAGCGCGGTCGAGATGGCGGCCAAGCTCCGCGAGATCGAGGGATCAGTCCGCGATGCGGTCGGGCGGGGGACGGTCTTTCGGGTGCACAAAGAGCGGAGTCACCGCCATGATCGGAGTCATTTCTCGTCGGTCCAGATCGACTTACCGCCCGTGGTCGAGCGGTCGGCGCTGGCGGCTTTCCTCGACGATCTGCCCCGGGAGGTGGTGCGGGTGAAGGGGCTGGCGCGGCTGGCGGATTCGCCGGAGGAGTTCCACGTCTTTCAAAGGGTCGAGGACGGTGAGACGCAGTGGCTGCCCATCGGGACCGAGTCCCGCGTCGATTCGCCGGTGGCCGTGCTCATCGGACCGGGATTGGACGAGGTCGCGCTGGGTGAGCGGGCGGCGGATATTTTTTCAGTGCCTGAAGCGGCATCTCCGGGGTAGAACGTCGCCCGTGATGAGGCGCAGGTTTCCGATTTTTCGTCCGGCCATAGGCGTCGGTGCTGTTTTTCTTGGCCTCGTGGCTTGCGAGGAAAAGAAGCCACCGACTCCCCCGCCGCCGCTCGTCGAGGTGATGACCGTGACCGCCGAGCGCGTGCCGCTCACCCACACCTGGGTCGGGACTCTCGACGGCGACGTGAACGCAACGATTAGCGCGCAAGTGAGCGGCTATCTGCTCGAGCAGGTCTATCAGAATGGCTCGCTGGTCAAGAAGGGCGACGTGCTCTTCCGGATCGATCCCCGGCCCTTCGAGGCGTCGCTCGCCAACGCGCAAGGCAGCTCCGACCAAGCGCAGGCGCAGCTGACCAAAGACAAATTAAACGCCGACCGCTCAGCCGAGCTCTACAAGAAAGAGGTCATCAGCCAGCAGCAATACGACGACACGCTGCAGCAATACCAAGCCAGCAAGGCCGCAGCGGACTCCGCGAAGGCGTCCGTGCAAGCGGCGCAGCTCAATCTCGATTTCACGGAGATCGTGTCGCCCATCGATGGGTTGTCGAGCATCGCATCGGCGCAGGTCGGGGACTTGGTCGGACCCTCGACCGGTGTGTTGAGCACGGTGTCGAAGGTCGATCCGATCAAGGTGAACTTTTCCGCCGCCGAGCAGGAATACATCAATTTCGCCGAGCAATTTTTCGACGACCCGTCGCAGTCCCCGATCGGCAAGACCGAGGGTGAGGGTGGCCTGACTGACTTAACGCTCACGCTGGCAAACGGGAAAATCTACCCGCGAGGTGGCAAGCTGACGGCAGTGAGTAGTACGGTGAACGCCGGGACGGGGTCGCTCGCGATGCAGGGGATCTTCCCAAATCCTGGGAACCTGCTGCGTCCCGGGCAATTTGGTCTCGTCACGGCGGTCACGAAAGTCCTGCCCGATGGGATTGCGATTCCGCAGCGCGCGGTTGGCGACCTGCAAGGGATCAGCCGTATCGCCATCGTCGGACCAGGCAATAAGGTCACGATGAAAGCCGTGACCGATTGGCCCCACGATTGGCAGCCTCCAAGTCGTCGAGGAAGGGCTGTCGGCGGGCGACGTGATCGTGGTCGAAGGCTTGCAGAAGGTGAAAGACGGCGCCGTCGTTCGCACCCAGCCCTACGAGCTCGATCCCGAAGAGGCGGCTTCGCTCGCCCCTCCGGAGGGTGAGGCGGCGACCACCGATCCAGCGCTGGAGGCGGAGCCAACCGCGACACCCACTGCGGTGCCTGCGCCCAGCGCAGCGGCGACACCTGACGCTCCGGCGACACCCGCTTCGCAAGACTGATGTCCCGGTTTTTCATCAACCGGCCGATCGTCGCGATCGTCATCTCGATCATCTTGGTGATCCTCGGGCTGGTTAGCCTTCTGGGGCTGCCCATCGCGCAGTTCCCCAACATCGTGCCCCCGCAGATCCAGGTCGCGACGACCTACGTCGGGGCCGACGCGCTCACCGTCGAAGCCTCGGTCGCCACGCCCATCGAGCAGCAGGTCAACGGTGTTCAGGACATGGAATACATGTATTCCGTGAACTCGAACAACGGCCAGATGACGCTCAACGTCTTCTTCGGGGTCGATACCGACAGCACGACGGACCAGATCCTCACGCAGATGCGGCAGAATCAAGCGACGTCGCAATTGCCGACGGACGTGCGGAACTTTGGCGTGACGGTGAACCAAGCGACGTCCGCGCCGTTGATGATCTTCGCGCTGTCCTCGCCCGACAGCACCTACGACGCGACGTTTCTGGCGAACTACGCCTACATCAATCTCACGAACGATCTCTCCCGCGTCGAAGGCGTCGGGAACGTGAGTGTCTTCGGGGCCGGGCAGTACGCCATGCGTTTCTGGGTGCGGCCCGACGCGTTGGCCAAGCTCAACATCACCGCCCAGGAGATCATCAGCGCGGTGAACGCTCAGAATACCGTGAACCCCGCTGGGCAGATCGGGGGCTCGCCGGTGCCGGCGGGCCAAGAATTTACCTATTCGGTGATCGCGCAGGGTCGCCTCGTGACGGAGGAAGAATTCGGCAACATCATCATCCGCGAGAATCCCGATGGCTCCAACGTGAAGCTCAGCGACGTGGCGCGCATCGAGCTAGGGGCGCAGAATTACTCCATTCAGGGCCGGTTCAATGGCAAACCTTCGGCCGTGATCGCACTCTACCAGCAGGCGGGCTCGAACGCGCTCGATGCGGCGGCGGCTGCGCGGAAGATCATGGCTGAGGCGGGCGAGCGTTTCCCGACGGGTCTCGAATACACCGTGGCGCTGGACACCACGCTGGCGGTGACCGAGAGCATGCGCGACATCGTGAAGACGTTGTTCGAGGCCATCGTGCTCGTCATCATCGTCGTCTTCATTTTCTTGCAGGGCTGGCGGGCGACGCTCATTCCGCTCATCGCGGTGCCGGTCTCGCTCATCGGGACGTTCGCGTTCTTCCCAGTCTTCGGATTCTCGGTGAATACGTTGTCGATGTTTGGCCTGGTGCTGGCGATCGGTCTGGTGGTGGACGACGCCATCGTCGTCGTCGAGGCCGTCGAGCAGCACATCGAGAAGGGACTCTCGCCCCGAGACGCGTCGTTCAAGGCGATGGAAGAGGTGCAGGGGCCGGTGGTTGCCATTGCACTCGTGATGATCGCGGTCTTCGTGCCGACGATCTTCATCCCGGGCATCACCGGCGAGATGTATCAGCAATTTGCCGTGACCATCGCGGTGTCGGTCGCGATCTCGGCGTTTAACGCGCTTACGCTCAGCCCCGCGCTGGCGGCGATGCTGCTGAAGCCGAAGACGGAGTCGAACGGCCCCCTGGCTAAATTTTTCCGGATGTTCAACCGCGGCTTCGGCAAGGCGACCGACGGTTACGTCAAGACGTCGGGACTCCTGATTCGCAAGAGCATGATCACCCTGATCGCGCTGGCGATCCTGATCGCCGGGACGGTGGTGATGGGCGGGAAATTGCCGCCGGGATTCATTCCGAACGACGACCAAGGATACGTCTTTGGGCTGGCGCAATTGCCGCACGCTTCGTCGCTCCAACGGACGGGCGAAGTCGCGACGCAACTCGAGAAGATCGTCGAGAACACCCCGGGTGTCGAAGCGGTGACGACCGTGCTGGGCTACGATCTCATGAGTCAGGTGACGATGACCTACGGTGCCTTCTTCTTCATCACGCTGGAAGAGTGGGGCGAGCGGCACACGGCGGACACGCAGGTGCCCGCGATCCTGCAACACATCAACCGTGAGTTCTCTCAGGTGCCGGGCGCGATGGCTTTCGCGTTCCCGCCGCCCGCGATCCCCGGCATCGGGACCTCGGGCGGAGCGACTTTTATCCTGCAAGACCGCTCCGGCGGGTCGGTCGAGTTCCTGGCTGAGCAGACGCAGACGTTCCTCGAAGCCGCTGCCAAACGTCCCGAGATCTCGCGGGTGACGACGACACTGTTGCCATCGGTGCCCCAGCTCGGTGTCGAGGTCGACGTGCAGAAGGTGCTCAAGCAAGGCGTGCAGATCGAATCGGTCTACCAAACCTTGCAGGCATTTCTGGGCGGTGTCTTCATCAACTACTTCAACCGCTTCGGCCTCCAGTGGCAGGTCTACCTCGCGGCGGATGGCGATTTCCGAAACTCGATGGAGAATCTAGGACTCTTCTACGTGCGCAACGATGAGGGGGAGGCGGTGCCGCTGAGCGCGCTGGTGAACGTCGAGCCGCGGATGGGTCCGGAGTTCACGATGCGCTACAACATGTACCGCTCGGCTCAAATCAACGCGACCAGTGCCCCGGGCTACAGCAGTGGGCAATCGATGACCGCGCTCGAGGAGGTCTTTGCCGAGACGATGCCGCGCGAGATGGGATACGACTACGCCGGGATGTCGTTTCAGGAGAAACAGGCGGCGGAGGGCGTGTCGCCAGGCGTGATCTTCGGTTTGTCGCTGCTGTTCGTGTTTCTCATCATGGCCGCGCAATACGAGAGTTGGAGCCTACCCTTCAGCGTGCTCATGGCTACGCCGGTGGCGGTCTTCGGGGCGTTCGCGGCGTTGCTGCTGCGGCGTTTTCAAGCGGGCTATTACGAAAACGACGTCTACACCCAGATCGGTCTGGTCATGCTCATTGGGCTGAGCGCAAAGAACGCGATCCTCATCGTGGAGTTTGCCAAGGCCGAGTTGGAGAAAGGAAAATCGATCTACGACGCCGCGCTCGCGGGAGCGAAGCTGCGGCTGCGACCGATCCTGATGACGGCCTTCGCGTTCATCCTGGGTTGCGTGCCGCTTTGGATCGCGACCGGATCGGGCGCGGTGTCGCGCCGGATCCTCGGGACTGCGGTCATCGGCGGGATGCTGGCGTCGACGCTCATCGGCATCTTCCTCGTTCCCGTTGCGTTCTACGTCGTCGAGAAGTTGGTGGAAAAGCGGAAGAAGCGCTCCGAGCCGGCCTCGCCCGCGCCGATTCAGGCCGGGTAGGGCAAGCCGCTCTTCGTCGCGCGATCTGCGCTATTCGGAGACGTCCGTCACGACTTCGACGCCAAGCGCGGTGAGGGTCGCGAAGAGAACGCACCAAGGAATCACTCCGATAGCGAGGGCGGCGGTCAGTTTCCACTTTGGCGCGCCGAGCGAGAGACCGAGGAGGGCGCTGGCTTGGGGGCCGATGGTGACGGGCGCGATGAGGGCGAGCGCCCAGAGGCCGTAGCGGTCCCAGATGCGATAGAGGCGGGTCGAGCGGTCCGGGGTGGGCGAGACTTTGAGCTTTCGCATGAGCCAATCGCGCAGGGGCTCGCCGGCGAGGGCGACAACGAGACCGCCAGAAGCGTAGCCGATCCAGGCGATGATCGCCGTCGCGATCACCGGCAGGCCGAGCGCGGCTCCCGCCGGGAGAGCGCCGACAAAGTAAAAGAAGCCGAGACTCCAGACGGCGGCGATGGCTGCGATCAGCTGCATGGGGAAAGGATTAACAGAATTTTCAGAATTAAAAATCCTGCAAATCCGATCCCGTGAATCTCGTCAATCCTGTCTGTCCATCAGGGCTAAAATCCGGGTCTGATTTTCGCCGTAGGTCAGAGCGTGGAATTGGCGGATCTCGTCGACACGGCGGGCGGCGGCGAGGCTTTCCAAGTAGTGGACGTAGGTCTTGGCCAGGCGGGTTGTTTCCGAGTAGCGGGCGACAAGTTGGGGATCTGCGTAGGCGGATGGGGTCTTGGATTCGAACAGGTGGTAGCGGAGCCACTTGCGGTCGCGGGCGGCGAGTTCCCCCGGCTTGCGGAAAAAAGTCATGAAAAGGATGAGGACGAGGTAGGTGTCGACCTGCGCTTGGAGCTCGAGGTTGCGGGCGTAGTCCTCGGTGCGGGTGGGTTCGGTGCCGTTTTGGAATTGGATGGCCGCGTGCAGCGCGTGGTTGATCTCTTCGACGAAGGCGATGAGTTCGCGGATGTTGTGATCGCCGAGCTCGGCGCGGGGGTCGTGGGCCTCGAGCTGCTCGATGAGCCAGGCGGAGTAGTAGATGCCGATGCGGAGCTGGCCGTCGGCCGCGCGGAGAAAAGTGCGGGCGTGGGCGGCAAGTTCGGCGGCCTGGGCACCGGCCAGCGCGGCGAGTTGTCGGGAGCGGTTCGTGTCGACGAGGCAGTCTTCGAGATTCACGCCGACGCCGACGTAGGTGCGTTCGAAGAGCGTCTGGATCTCGCGGAAGAGGGTGCTCATGAGCTTTTGGTGGACAGGATTGACGGGATCATCAGGATTCTTGGTCGGAGCCTTCGGCTCAGAGCAACGGCATTTCAATCCTGAGAACCTCGTTCATCCGGTCTCAATTTAATGGGTTGGAAATCGGGGTGTCGAAGTGGAAGAGCCGGGTGGCGAGGTCGTTGAGGGCGAGGCGGGCGTCGCGGAAGCCGGCGGAGAGTTCTTCAAAAATCTCGTTGAGTTGGAAGCGCCGCGCGTCGCGGTGGCTGGCGGCAGCGTGAAAGCTGGAGCTGCCGAGGCTATCGTAGAGCGAGAGGTCCGGCGCACCGCGCTGGGCGCGCTTGTCGATGTTGCCAGCGAAGACTCCGGCCAAGAAGAGGGCGGAGTTCGCCAGGTGCGCGCGGAGACGGAAGGCCTCGGCGGGCGTTGCCTCACGGAGGGCGAGCAGGAGGTCGGACAAGTAGGGCGCGGGCGTTGCGGCGGTGCCGCGCCCGGTGTGCGAATACGCCTCGAGCATGGCGGCGATGTAGTCGGCCGCGTCGCGGCTGGAGACGCTCGTGTTCTTCAGGACTTTCCGGCAGAGGACGTAGAAATAGAGATGAGAGGAGATGCGGAGGTTATCGACGGAGTCGAGGATCGCATCGGCAAGAGTGTCGTGCTCGAGGACCTCGTCGCGGCTGTCGGCGTCGAGGAGGAGATCGGCGAGCGAGACGGCGTCGCGCGGTGAGTGGCTGAGCGAGCGGACGATGAAATCAAAATCATCCGCAGTAAACCGGGCCCGACAATTGGCGTGAATCATTCCGGGTCCTTCGAGAAAGCAGGGGGCGTGCCAGTCGCTGGGGAGTCTCGAGCCAACTAAACGGGATTGACTGGGTTGACGCGATTGACTGGATTTTCCTGGGATGGAGGTGGTGAGGTTGAATCGGCGGGCGGAGTGGGCGGCGTATCTTGCTTCTTGGCACGGGCGGGAGTGGGGGCATCTTTACGAGGATTGGGATGCGGGGGCGGCGTTGGCTGAGTTTCTAGCGGAGTCGGATGCGGGGTTGCCGGTGACTTTTGTGGTGGTGGAGAAGGGGCGGGTGGTTGGATCGGTGAGCGTCGTTTTTGGCGACATGCCGGGGGCACCGAAGGAATGGAACCCTTGGGTGGCGAGTCTGATCGTCGACTGCGAGATGCGGGGACGCGGGGTGGGGTCGCGTCTGATCGAGAGGGCGGTGGCGGCGGCGCGGGAGGAGGGGCACACCGAGATCTGGTGTCTGACGGAGGAGCGTCAGAAGCTTGTTCGAACGCGCGGGATTTGAGCGGTTGGCGGAGAAGGTGATGAACGGGTGGTCGGTCACGGTCCTGCGAAGAAATACCGATGCGTTTGAACAGAGGATCGCAAAGAGCGTCACGGGGTGAAGGAGGGGACGGCGTCCACTGACGCGGGTTGCCGACTCATTGTCTGGATCTTTTTGCTGCCTGTGCGACCTTCTGTTCAAAACCGCAACTTCACCGAGCGAGAATCGTTTCGACTGCTTCCGTGACTTCGTCGGCGGTGATGGCTTCCATGCAGCGGAAGTCGAGCGGGCAGTTCCGTTGGTAGCAGGGGGAACACTCGACTTGGTGCCGGATGACGATGTGGTGGTCGCCGAGGGGGCCGGTGAGGAGAGGTTCGGTGCTGCCGAAGAGCGCGACGCAGGGGACCCCGAGGGACGCGGCTAGGTGCATCGTGCCGGTGTCATTGGTGACCAGAGTGTGGAGGCGCTGCAGCTCTTCGAGAAGCTGGGCGAGGGTGGTGCGGCCGGTGAGGTCTTCGACTTTGCCGTCGAAGCCTTGCAGGATGTCCGCGGCGACCGGGGTGTCGGCGGCGGTGCCGACGAGGACGAAGGTAGCGTCGGGATGTTTCGCCGCGAGCGCCTGCATGACTTTGCGGAAGCGGGTGGGGTACCAACGTTTGGCGGGGCCAAACTCTGCCCCGGGGCAGAGGCCGATGCGGAGGGGACCGGTGGGCTTGGGGGCGGGGGGGATAACGAGTTCGCCGCGCTTGGCTCCGACGCTGTCGGCCATGCGGAGATAATGGTGGGCTTGGTGGCGGGGCCACATGCGCTTTTTCTCCGGGCGGACGATGTGGTTGAGCATCCACTTGCGGCTCTCGCCCAGGTAGCCAACGCGGCGGGGGATCCGGGCGAGCCAGGCTTCGAGCGCGGTGCGGGAGCTGTTGGGGAAGATGATCGCAACGTCGAAACGGCCGCGGATGCGCATCGCCACCTTAAACACGCCGGCGTCGGACGGAACGGCGATCACGTCGTGCACGCCGGGGACGGTGCGCCAGTAGTCGGCGAGTTTTTCCCGGGTGAGAATGGTGACCTTTGCGTCGGGGCGGCCGGCCGCAATCGCTCGGACGGCGGGGCTGCTCATCACGGCGTCGCCGAGCCAGTTGCTGGAGCGAATGAGGATGCGGAACGGTTTCAAGGTCGCGGGGTCGGTGGTGGGGGGAAGGTAGACGCCGCGTTTGGTGCGGGCGAGGAGGAAGTCGGGGTGGGGCGTCTTCCAGCGGTTGTGGACCCAGAACCAATCGGCGGGCGACTCGCGGATCTGGGACTCGAGCGCGGCGTTGATGTCAACGGTGAGCTGATCGGAGTCCTCCGGATCGTAGGGAATCGGCGGACGGATCGAGAGGCGCCATCGTGCGAAGCCGACCGTGAAGCAGGCCATCGGGACGACGCGGGCACCGGTGCGGGTGGCGAGCGTGGCGGACAGCGGAGAGGTCGAGGCGAGGGCGTTGAAAAACGGGATCCAGAGGCCGGAGTCGCCGGCGTGCTGATCGGTGAGGACGCCGACGAGATTGCCTTCCTTGAGGTAGGTGAGTGCTTTGGTGAGGCCGCGTTTGCGGTCGAGGGTGGCGGTGCCCTTGGCGCGGCGGTCGCTGTTGATGAGGTCGTCGAGCTTCTTGTTACGGAGGGCTTGGTAGATGGTGGCGGATTTCCAAGGGCGGGCGAGGTAGTTGGCCTGGGCGAGCAGTTCCCAGTTGCCGAGGTGGGAGATCGTGAGGACCACGCCCTTTCCGGCGGCTAGGCCATCGGTCATGTGCTCGTGGCCCTCGATGGTCATGTGCCGGGCAAGCTGCTTGTCGTTCATGACTGCGACCTTGAAGGCCGAGCAGGTGTTGGCACCGAGGGTGACGAAATGACGGAAGGTGAGGCGGCGGAGTTCGGCGGGTGATTTTTCCCCTGCAAAGGCCTTCGCCAGATTGGCGTGAGCCAGGCGGCGGTAGGGCGGGAGGGTGAGCCAGAGGACGGCTCCGAGGGCTTGGCCGAGCGCAAAGTTGACCGGGAGGGGCAGCGCGCGAATCGTGGTGACGACAGCGAGTGCGAATGCGTAAATGACCCGTTCCATGAAAAGTGATGCGGTCGGGGACAATAGGCGGGAGGTCGCGGCGACGGGAAGAAATTCCGATTCTGGGGGGAAAGCTGGGGGGAGCGGGCGACAGGTGATCGGGCCGGGGTCGACGATTGGCATGCTGGGGGGCGGGCAGCTCGGGCGGATGTTTGCGCTGGAGGCGCGGCGGCTGGGGTATCGGGTGCACGTCTATGAGCCGAAGGCCGATTCGCCCGCGGGGCAAGTGGCAGATCACGAGGTGAACGCGGCGTGGTCGGACCTGGCGGCGCTGCGGGAGTTTGCCTCGGCGGTGGACGTGGTGACGTACGAGTTCGAAAACATCCCCGTGGATGCGGTGGCGGCGGTGAGTGAGCGGTGCGAGGTGTTGCCCGGAGCGGGGGTGCTGCGGGTGTGCAAGAACCGGGTGCGCGAGAAGAGCTTTCTACGGGAGAACGGGATTCCCTGCGCGCCGTTTTGGGTGGTTGGCTCGGTGGAGGAGTTGGCGGTTGCTCTGACGGAGTTAGGAGAGGCGGGTGGGGTGCTTAAGACGGCCGAGTCGGGCTACGACGGGAAGGGCCAGATCCGCGTGAACGATCGCAACGTCGCGGCGGCCCAGCTCTGGAATGACCTGGCCGCACGAGACGCGGTGCTAGAAGGTTGGGTGAAGTTCGAAAAGGAATTCTCGGTGATCTGTGCTCGGGGTCGGGACGGGGAGGTCTCGGTGTTTCCAGTCGCGGAGAACGTGCACGTGGACCACATCCTGGAGCGCTCGATCGTGCCGGCTCAGATTCCGGAGGGCGCGGCGAAAGAGGGCATGCGGATGGCGGCTGAGATCGCCGAGCGATTGGACGTGGTGGGGGTGATTGCGGTGGAGTGTTTTCTGCTCGGCGACGGCTCGGTGCTGGTGAACGAGATAGCTCCGCGACCGCACAACTCGGGGCATTTTTCTTTCGACGCCTGCGTGACAAGTCAGTTCGAGCAGCAGTTGCGGGCGGTGTGTGGATTGCCGCTCGGGTCGGTTGATTTGTTGCGACCGGTGGTGATGGTGAATCTGCTCGGTGATCGTTGGGTGGACGGGGAGCCGGATTGGACGGAGTATCTGAGCGATCCGAACGCGAAGCTGCATCTTTACGGGAAAGGTGAGCCGCGAGCGGGGCGGAAGATGGGACACGTTAATTTCTTAGGAGAAAATAAAAGCGATGGGTGAGGTGAATAGTCGGGTGGTGAAGGTCGAGACGCCTTGGTTGGTGATCGTGACGGCGGTGTCGATTGCGGCGCTGTTGTTGGCGGGGATAATTTTTGCCGTCTGGACGAGCGGGCAGGGGGTGATGGCGGCGCGAATGACCGGGACGGTGGTCGCGAAGGAGTTTATTCCGCTGGCCGAGGAGCAGATCACCTTCGGGGAGGATGGGTTGAAGACCGGGAGCTTGGCGGGGAGTTACACGCTCACCGTGGACGTGCCGATGCCGGACGGGACGGTGGAACCCTACGTGGTGGAGAGGTTGGGGAAAGAGCGTTGGGAGGCGGTGAGCGTGGGAGACTCGTTTGACGTGGGGCCGCTGTTGGTGAAGTGACGGCTTCGGCTCTTTCGCTTCGCTCAATCTGCCGAGAAATGCGGCGGGACGCTGCATCTCGCACGCGGGGACGCGTGCGCTCCCCATCCTGATTTTGAACGGTTCGCGGGGTGGCGTGTCTGTTTGCTTTCCAATTGTATGAGTAGTGTGTCCACGCAAGAGCTGAATCGAGAAGTCCAGGAAACGAGCCAATGGGTGCAGCCGCTGCTGCAAGAGATCGGGAAGGTCGTGGTGGGTCAGAGTGTGCTCGTCGAGCGCTTGCTGGTCGGGCTGCTGACGAATGGCCACGTGTTGCTCGAGGGCGTGCCGGGACTCGCTAAGACGCTCACGGTGAGGACGCTGGCTTCGAGTATCAACACCGGATTCCAACGGTTGCAGTTCACGCCGGATTTGCTTCCCGCAGATCTCGTCGGCACGCTGATCTACAATCAGAAGGACGGGGAATTTAGCACGAAGCTGGGTCCGATTTTCTCAAATCTCATCTTGGCGGACGAGATCAATCGGGCACCGGCCAAGGTGCAAAGTGCGCTGCTCGAGGCGATGCAGGAGCGGCAGGTGACGATCGGGGAGAAGACCTTCAAACTGCCGGATCCATTCCTGGTGCTGGCGACCCAGAATCCGATCGAGCAGGAGGGGACTTATCAACTGCCGGAGGCGCAGTTGGATCGGTTCATGTTGAAAGTGAACGTGGGGTATCCGACGCGGGCGGAGGAACGGGCGATCCTCGACGCGATGGCGACGTCCGCTCCGAAGTTGGACGTGGATGCTCTGGTCGAACCGGAGCAAATCATCCGGGCGCGGGAGGTGGTGAACTCGGTGTTCGTCGACGACCGGGTGAAGGATTACATCGTCGACGTGGTCTGGGCGACGCGGGATCCTCGCTCGTTCAAGCTCAATCTGGATGGGATGATCCGATACGGGGCGTCGCCGCGAGCGACGATTTTTCTGACGTTGGCGGCGAAGGCGAATGCGTATCTCAACGGTCGCGGCTACGTGACGCCGCAGGACGTGAAGAGTATCGGTCTGGACATCCTGCGGCACCGGGTCGCAGTGAGCTACGAGGCGGAAGCTGAAGAGGTCACGAGTGAGATGGTCGTTGAGAAGATCTTCGCGGGCATTCCAGTTCCCTAATCGAGCGGCGCTCGGTCGAGCGCGTCGCAGAGTGGTTGTCATGCAGGAACCGAAAGAAATCCTCAAAAAGATCCGCAAGCTGGAGCTTCGCACGCGGCGGTTGGTCGAAGCTTCTTTCGCGGGAGCTTACCAATCGGTCTTCAAGGGGCGGGGGATGAATTTCGAAGAAGTCCGGGAGTACGTCGCCGGGGACGAGATTCGGACGATCGACTGGAACGTGACGGCGCGAATGGACGCTCCGTTCGTGAAGAAATTTACCGAAGAGCGGGAGATGACGGTGATGTTGCTCGTGGACGTGAGCGCGTCGGGCGACTACGGCAGCGTCGAGAACAGCAAGCGCGAGCTGGCGGCTGAGGTGGCGTCGATCCTGGCGTTCAGCGCGATCCAGAACAACGACAAGGTCGGGCTACTGCTTTTCACGGATGAGGTGGAACTCTTTATCCCGCCAAAGAAAGGGCGGTTGCACACGCTGCGATTAATCCGGGAAATGATCTACTTCGAGCCGAAGGCGACGGGGACGGACGTGGGGGCGGCGTTGGACTATCTCAATAAGGTCGTGTCGCGGCGGGCGGTGGTGTTCCTGATCTCGGATTTCTTTGCGCCGGACTTCTCGAAGGCGCTGACGGTGACCGGGAAGCGACACGATCTGGTGGCAATGCCGGTGATCGATCCTGGCGAGGAGGAGTTGCCGGAGATCGGGATCGTGACCTTGCAGGACGCGGAGACGGGCCGGCAGATCGACATCAATACCTCGACGCGGTCGGTGGCGAACGCGTTCGTGGCACTTCAAGACAAGCGGCACGCCGAGCTGGAACGGCTTTTTCGAAAGCGGCGGATCGACGTGATTCCACTGCGGACGGACCGAGATTATCTGATGCCGCTGCGGGCGTTTTTTGAAAAGCGGGAGCGGCGGCAGGGCGCGTGAGGGCATTTATGATTTGCGATTTGCGATTGATGATTGGGGGTGAGCGGTGAATCCGGAAGCTGGTCCGACTCCGGCACCGCTGCACGATATCGCAGGGCCGATGGAATTTTTTCCCTATCCGATCTGGATGGTGGTGCTGGCCGCGCTTGCGGTCTTGGCCTTGGTGGGATGGCTGGTTTGGTTTTTCTTCGTGCGGACGCGGCCCGGTCGGGTTGTGTCGAGCCGGGATCGGGCGCGGCGGAAGCTCGGGGGACTGCGCGAGCGGGTGGGGACGACGGAGGTCTACGACTTTAGTATCGAGGTCTCGGAGGTGTTGCGGGGCTTCATCGAGGAAACGCGTGGTCTGCGCGTGACAACCCAGACGACGATGGAATTTCTGGCGGCGATCGCGAAGGACTCCAATTTTTCGGATGAGGAACGGGGTTTGCTCGCGAGCTTTCTGGAGAAGGCGGATCTCATCAAGTTCGCCCGCGTCCACGCGGTCGAGGAGGATAGCCGGGCACTGCTGGAGAGCGCGGTTGAATTCGTGGAAGAAAGCGCGAAGGGCGGGAAGAAATGAGTGGGTTCGAATTCATGGGCGTTGGGTTTGCGCATCCTTGGGTGCTACTTCTTCTGCTGCTCATCCCGGTCTTGGCGGTTCTCAAGGGGAAGTTCGGGGGGACGCCCGGGGTGGTGTTTTCCTCGACGACGAGTCTCGAAGCGATCGGTGTCCGGCGACGGTCGCGGGCGGGGGATTGGCTCACGGCGCTTTCCTGGCTGGCCTTCGCGGCGTTTGTCGTGGCGGCGGCGAGGCCACAGTCGGGGGAGACGATCACCAGGACGGAGGCGAGTGGGATCGACATCATGCTGGCGATTGACGTGTCTGGGTCGATGCTGGCGGAGGATTTTTCAATCGGAAATCAGCGTGCAAATCGCCTTGAAGCCGTGAAGCGGGTGACGCGAGAATTCATCGAGCAACGGCCAAATGATCGGATCGGGATCGTGGCGTTTGCGGGGCAGGCTTACTTGGTAAGTCCGCTGACGTTGGATCACAATTGGTTGCTCAAGAATCTGGAGCGGGTCCAGATCGGGCTGGTTGAGGATGGGACGGCGATCGGGTCCGCCATCGCGTCGGCAGCCAATCGATTGAAGGACAAGGAGGCGAAGACGAAGCTGGTGGTGCTCTTGACCGACGGGGACAACAACTCGGGTAAGGTGACTCCGCTGACGGCGGCGGAGGCGGCGAAGGCGCTGGGCATCCGGATCTACACGATCGGCGCGGGGACGCGGGGAACGGCTCCGTATCCGATGCGATCCACGACCGGGCGGCTGATGGGTTACCAGAACATCCCCGTCCAATTCGATGAAGAGACGCTCGAGCAGATCGCGTCGATCTCGGGTGGGGAGTATTTCCGCGCGACGGATACGGCTTCTCTCGAGGCGATCTTCGGCGAGATCGACAAGTTGGAAAAATCCAAAGTCGAGGTTGAGAAGGTCGCGCAATACACGGATTGGTATCACTGGTTCATCTTGCTGGGCGTGACGGTGCTCACGGGCGAGGTGTTGCTTTCGCAAACGATATGGAGACGACTGCCGTAGAAACTGGACTGACCTTCGGGGAGCCCCTGTGGCTCTGGGCTCTGGTTCTCGTGCCGGTGCTCTTCGCAATCTATTGGCGGGCGCAGGTCAAGCGGAATGCGTTGATCGGTCGGATCGTCGCGCCAAGGTTGCGCGAACAACTTGCTTCGGGCGTCAATCCGACGATGCGCTGGGTTCGCGCTGGGCTGGTTCTTCTGGCGATTGGACTCGCCGTCGTCGCCATGGCGAAGCCGCGGATGGGATACGTGCAGCGGGAGATCACGACAAAAGGACGCGACGTGCTGCTGGCAATCGATACTTCGCGGAGCATGCTCGCAAACGACGTGACGCCGACGCGGCTCGCCCGGGCGAAGCTGGTCTCGCAGGATCTGATGCGGCTGCTGCGGGGGGATCGGCTTGGGGTGATCGCGTTCGCCGGGTCGGCGTTTTTGCAGGCGCCTTTGACGTTGGACGATAACGCGGTGCTGGCGACATTAGACGAGTTGGACACAGACGTCATCCCACGAGGCGGGTCGAATCTGGCGGCAGCGATCCAGACGGCCATTGATGCGTTCGGCAAAGCGGAGGGGGTGATGCGGGCGCTGGTGATTCTCACGGATGGGGAAGAGCTTGACGCGGACGGAGTGGCGGCCGCGAAGCGGGCGGGGGAGGCGGGGATCCGGATCTTCACGATTGGCTTGGGATCAGCGGAGGGGGCGTTGATCCCGGTGCGGACAGCGGATGGGCGGCAGGATTTTGTCCGAGACGCGGATGGGGAGCCGGTGCGCTCGAGCCTGGACGCAGCGCGGCTCGGCGAGATCGCGGAGGCGACGGGCGGGTTCTACACCTCGCTCACGCCGGACGTCGCGCGGGAGGTCTTTACGAATGGGATCGAGCCGCTGGAGGAGCAGGAGACGGGGGTCATGTCTTCGCGTCAACCCGTCGAGCAATACGCCTGGCCGCTCGGGGGAGCGCTGGTGCTGCTGACACTGTGGATCGTGCTGGGTGAGGGGCGTTGGGCGCGGCGGCGCTCGGGGGCGGCGACGAGGACGGCGGCGGTCGCGGGAGCGCTGCTCGTGATCGCTCCGCAGGTGCGGGCAGCCGATGGATTGGCGAGCTACCAAGCGGGAGATTACGAAGGGGCGATGGCGGTCTTCGAGGCGGATGCCGAGCGGTTACCCGAGTCCGAAAAGTTAAAATTCAACGCCGGAGCGTCGGCGTATCAAGCGGGCGACTACGCGAAGGCGGTGGACCTATTCACGGAAGCGCTCTTGGCGGACGACGAGGAGCTGCGGGCAAACGTGGAGTACAATCTGGGAAATTCGCTGGCGCGCCGGGGCGAGGCGGCGAAGTCGGAAGAGGGAAAGAAGGCGGATTGGACGGACGCGATTGATCACTACACCGCAGCGCTGGATCTGGACCCCGGGAACACGCAGGCGGAAGAGAATCGGGACATCGTGAAGAAAATGCTGGAGGACCTCAACCAGGAGCAGGACGAGGAAGAGCAGCAAGATCAAGAGCAGGAAAACGACAATCAGGATCAGGAGCAGGAAGAGCAGCAGGAGCAGGAAGAGCAGCAGGATCAAGAAAACGACGAGCAGCGGGAAGATCAGGAGCAGGACGGCGAGCAGCAGGAGAATGAGGGGCAGCCCGATGAAGGAGAATCCGACGAGCAGGAAGGCGAGCAAGGCGACGAACCACAGGATCAAGGGGGTGAATCTGGAGACGAGCAATCCGAGGAATCGGAGCAGCCGGACGGTGCGGGTGATCAGCAAAGGGATGGTGAACAATCTGGGGACGAGGAACAGCCGGGAGCTGAGCCGACGCCGACGCCGGCAGAGCCGAAGGAAGGGGACCTGACCTCGCAGGGAGGCGAGCCGTCCGAAGACAACGTTGAGCAAGCGGGTGAGGCAGGCGAATCGGGCGAGGAGGTCCCGGAAGGCGAGATGTCGGAGGCGCAGGCGCGCAATCTCCTGCGATCCATGCAGGGAGACGAGGAGCGGGTGCAGATGATGGAGCGGCAGGAGCAGCGCGGTGTGCGCAGGGACTGGTAAATCGGAGGAGGTTCGAAGTTTGAAATGAAGAATTTGAAATGGATTTGGGCGCTGACCGTTTGGGCGGTCATCGTCGGGGAGGGTGTCGCGGCGGAGGTGAAGGCGACTTTGTCGGCGGACCAGGTGGCAATGGGAGTGCCGGTCCAGTTACAGATCCGCGTGGAAGGATCCGCGAACGTGCGGGTGCCGAGGACGGTGGACGTCGATGGGCTGCTGATCAGCCAGCGCGGATGGTCTTCGGAGGTCCAGCAGCGAGGTAATCAAGCGACGTCGACGGCGTTGATCACCTACCAAGTGCTGGCGCAGCGCGAGGGGATCTTCGAGATCCCCGCGATCCAGCTTCAGGTCGATGGAGAAGTGGTCACCACGGATCCCGTGACTCTGGAGGTCACCGGTGGCGGTGCCCCGCATTCGCGGCGCGCGATTCCAGTATTCCCTGGTTCGGGTGCCCAGCCAGGAGCGACGCCACCTGCTCCTGACGCGACGCAGCGGGCAGATCCCGATCCGGACGCGAGGTTGGCCTTCGCCGAGATGGTGATCCCGCGCGAATCCGTCTTCGTTGGGGAGCTGGTGCCAGTGGAGATCCGGTTTTACTTCAACAAAAATTACGGATTTCGCCTGTTGGCGGAGCAACCGACACTGAGCGGCGAGGGCTTTACCGTCGAAGATCTCACAGCTCCCAAGCGAGGCGAGCAGATGGTGGACGGGACGGCTTATCACGTGTTCAGCTTTCAAAGTGCAATTACGCCGGTCAAGTCGGGCGAACTCGAGATCCCCGGGGTGAATATGCCGGCGGTCGTGCAGGTTCCTTCGCAGATGCCGCGAGGATTTGATGACTTGTTCAGCCAGTTCTTTGGGAATTCGGGAATGACCGATTCCGAACAACTGAACGTGACGACCGATCCGGTGCAGCTTCCCGTGAGGCCGCTACCGAAGGCAGGTCGACCGGAAAACTTCGCGGGCGCGATCGGCGATTTTTCTCTGGTCATCGACGCCGATCCGAAGACCGCAGCGGCTGGCGATCCGCTGACGCTGCGGGCGCAAGTGAAAGGGCGGGGGAACTTCGGCGCGATGGGCGGGCCGAGCTTGGTGGGTGAAGACGGGTGGAGATCTTATCCGCCTTCGGAGAACTTCGACTCGGCGGATGCCATCGGGTTCGGCGGCACGAAGACGTATGATTACATGATCGTTGCGACTTCGAAGCAGACGGAGACACCCGGGGTAGAATTCTCTTTTTTTGATCCGGCAAAAGAGGAATACGTGACGTTGGAGGGGCAGCCGGTGGCCGTGGTGGCCGATGCGGCGGTGTCGACTCCGACGCCGGGGGCCGTCGGTGACGATGCGGAAGAAGACGCGACGCTAGCGGCGTCGGGGGCGGAGAAGCTGAATTCTGAGGTACCGGGGCGGGCGGGGGTTTTGGAGAAAGCCACGCTGCGGACCTTCGCACCGCCGGTGCGGCAAGTGAGCTTCCTCGTGGTCAACGGGTTGGGACTCCTGACGGTGCTGGGTCTGGCGAGTGTGTTCCTCATGCGGCGACTGCGGACCGGTGAGCGCGCGAGGCGGGCGGCATTACGCCAGCGCCACGCGGCTTTGCTCGCGCGGCTGCGGGAGACGACGATCAGCGACGAGGATTTTTTGGTCGCGGCGGAGGACGATCTAGACGTCCTCGTGGATTTGACCGGTGCCGACGGGCGAGAGGAATTGATCCGTTCTGGGAGGGACTCGGACGAAGGGAGCGAGGCGTTGAATGGCCTGGGGGCCAAAGTCGACGAGCGGAAGTTTGCGAGCGGGGCAGCGGTGAGTTTGGGCGAGCGGGAGCGAAGGGCTGCGGTCGCGGCTTTGGCAGAATTGGGGGGCGGACGATGATGGGTAGGTTGGTGGTGGGGATGGTGTTGCTCTTGGCTGCGTTTGCGCGGGCGGAGAGCGATGCGCTCGCGAAGGCGAATCTGGAAATGAAGGTGGAGGATTATCCCAAGGCCATCGCGGCTTACGAGGCGATGATCGAAGATGGGCACGTGAGTGCAGAGGTCTATTACAACCTCGGAGTGGCGCTCGAGAAGTCGGGGCGGGTGGTGGACTCGGCGCTGAGCTACCGGCGAGCGCTGGTGCTGGATCCAGGCTTGCGGTCGGCGAGCAATAATCTGGCGTTGCTGGCGGTGGACCAGGGATTTGCGGTTCGGTCGCGGACTTGGTTGAGCGACGTGGTGGCGGTCGTGCATCCGGGCTGGCTACAGGGCTTAGGGGCCATGCTGAGCTGGATCGGCCTTGGCGGATTGGTAGTCGGAATCATCGGCCAGAAGCGGCGGTGGCTAACCGTGGGTGGGCTGGTTGCGGCGGTGACTGGCGGTGGGCTCTTTGCCATGGGAGTCGTTGCGGACCCGCGGGTGGCCGATGCGAATCTAGCCGTGGTCACCCGTGTCGGGGGCACGGATGCGTTGACCGGGCCGGCTAAAAATTCCAGCTCGGTGGACCAGTTGGCTGCGGGATCGGCGGTGGGGGTGCTGTCGTTGCGGGGGGCATGGACTTACGTCGAGTTAGTGGACGGGGCGAAGGGGTGGGTGGCGGCGGATTCGCTGACGATGGTGGTGCCGGAGGCTGGGCTGTGAGAGAATCAGTCGGGGCGGCGCACGGCGGGTGGGATCGCGGGTCATTGTTTGGTAGGAGTCTGGGGGAGGGTGGGACGCGGTATCTGGCCATCGGTAGGGCGCTGCGTGCTTTGGCGTTGGGGATTCTTTTCCTGGGGGGAAGCGGGACGGTGTGCGGCAAGGAGAAGTTGTCGGACTTACTGGCCGAATTGACGCCGCCGGTGCCGGGGGCCTTTCCGGCGATGCCGGGGTTCACGGCGACCTATTCGTTTGGATGGTCCAACACGATCGACGCGGCTGCGACGAAGGTGGACATCACCCGGACGGGCGGGCGGTTTGGCGCGAAGCCGGCGTATGAAGTCGTGGTGACGGGCGAAACGCTGGGGATGGTGCGGCTGCTGTGGAACTTCGAGGCGGAGCACCGGTCGTGGGTCGACGGGGCGACGCTGCGGGCGAGCCATTTTTGGGAATACGACCGCTACAGTAACCGCACGATCACGACGAACGTGAAGTTCACGCCGGAACAGGTGTGGCGTCAGCGCGTGGTGAGCATCGACGACCAGGTGGGTAAGTGGAAGCGGGTGGAGGTGCGGGACATCTTCGACATGGCGGGAGGGTTGCTCTTCGTCCGGAGTCAGCCGCTGGACGACGGGGACGAGGTGAGCTTCCTCGCTTATCCGGGGGACTCGCCGTTTCACGCGACGGCCAAGGTCGAGGCCCGCGAAACGATTGAGGTGATGGGGAAGGAGCGGAAGGCGATCCGATTGTCGCTGAAGCTGCGGAAGATCGAGGTGAAAAGCAAAAAGCTGAAGCGCCTCACCGACTACGACAAGTTCCGCGGGGGAGACATCTGGATCTCCGACGACGAATTGCGGATCCCACTTGCGGCGAAGATGCGGATCTTCATCGGCTACGTGTCGGGCGAGATCACCTCGTTCGAGCTGAAATAATCCACCAGCCCCCCTCGGCCAAACCGTCCCGGCGGCACAGCGCCCCCACTCACCGTGCCAGTGAAACTGACGGTCGTCAGTTTTCTTGGCACGGGGGTGGGGGGCTTATCACGGGGGAGGGTGTGGGGCGCGAGGGTGGGCAGAGACCGCGGTGGGTGGGTGGATCTTTTGATTTTGGTTGAGTGAGTGGGGGGGGGTTGGTTGTCTCTGTCGCTTGATGAGACCTTCGTTCCAGCCTTCGCTTCACGAATTTATTCGGCTGGCCGCCGACTACAACGTGGTGACGGTGTGGTGCGAATTGGTGACGGATTACGAGACGCCCGTGTCGGCTTATCAGAAGCTGGGGGCGGCGGCGCCGAGCTTCTTGTTTGAGTCAGCGGAACAGAGCGATCACGTGGGGCGGAATTCGTTTCTTGGGACCGGGGCGCGGTGGACGATGACGGCGCACGGGCGCTCGATGCGGGTGGTCGAACGGGGCGAGACCCGGGAATACGAGACGGCGACCGATCCGCTCGACGAGCTAGAGCGGCGGATGGCGGGCTACCGGATCGCGCCGCAGGATGGGCTGCCGCAATTTCGCGGCGGGGCGGTCGGGTATCTGGCTTACGACGCGTTGAGGTGGGTGGAGCCGACGGTCGCGGCTGCACCGAAGGACGAGTTGGGCGTGCCGGATCTATTCTATCTGATGACCGATACGATGGTGGCGTTCGACCACCGGAAGCGGCGGATGAAGGTGATGGCGAACGCGTTTGTCGAGGGCGTGGACCGGGAGGCGAACTACGCAGACGCGGTGTCGCGCATCCTCGAGGTGCTGCGAAAATTATCGGAGCCACTAGCGGTGAAGCCGATGTTCACGGGGGAGGTGCCGACGGCGGGGGCGATGGCTTGCAACACGACGAAGGAGCAATATTTTGCGATGGTCGAGGCGGCGAAGGAACACATCCGCGCGGGGGATATCTTTCAAATGGTGCCGTCGCAGCGGTTTGAGGCGGAGTTCACGGGGAATGCTCTCGAGCTTTATCGGGCGCTGCGGTTTGTGAATCCTTCGCCGTATTTGTTCTGTTTGCGGGTGGCGGAGGGATTTTCCATCGTGGGGAGTTCGCCGGAGGTTCACGTGCGGGTGACGGATGGGCTCATCGAGATCCGCCCGCTGGCCGGCACGCGGAAGCGGGGGGAGACGGAGGCGGAGGATCTGGCGTTGGAGGCGGAACTGCTGGCGGATCCGAAGGAGCGAGCGGAGCACCTGATGCTGGTCGACTTGGCGCGGAACGACGTGGGGCGGATCGCGGAGTTCGCGAGCGTGGTGGTGGAAGATTTCATGACGGTCGAGCGCTACAGCCACGTGATGCACATCGTGTCGCAGGTGTCGGGGCAGCTGGCGGGGGATCGGAATGGATTCGACGTGATGCGAGCGACGTTCCCGGCGGGGACGGTGTCCGGGTCGCCGAAGGTGCGGGCCATGCAGATCATCAACGATCTCGAGCAGAGCAAGCGGTGCGTTTACGCGGGGGCAGTGGGGTATTTTGGCTTCGATGGAAATCTGGATTCGTGCATCGCGCTGCGGACGATCGTTCTCAAAGACGGGGTGGCCTACGTGCAGGCGGGGGGCGGGTTGGTGGCGGATTCGACGGCGGAGGGCGAGTACCAGGAAAGCGTCAACAAAGCGATGGCGGCGGCGCGGGCGATTGAGCTGGCGCGAACTCTGGCGGAGGATGCGAAATGATTCTCATCATCGATAACTACGATTCTTTCACCTACAACCTCGTCCAGTACTTCGGCGAGTTGGGGGCGGGGCCGGTCGTGCGGCGGAACGACGAGGTCACGGTCGCAGAGATCGCGGCGATGGGGGCGGAGCGGATCTGCATCTCGCCCGGGCCGGGGACGCCAGCGGATGCCGGCGTGAGTCGAGACGTGATCCGGGAATTCGCGGGAAGGGTTCCGGTGCTGGGGGTTTGCCTCGGACATCAATGTCTGGGGGAGGTCTACGGCGGCGAAGTCGTGCGGGCTGGGCGGTTGATGCACGGGAAGACTTCGCCGATTCGGCACGGGGGGACGGACGTCTTCGCTGGTCTGCCGGATCCGTTCGAAGCGACGCGGTATCATTCGTTGATCGTGCGGCGGGAGACTCTGCCGGATTGTTTGGAGGTGACGGCGGAGACGGCGGAGGGGGAGATCATGGGTCTGCGGCACCGCAAGTTTGCGGTGTATGGCGTGCAATTCCATCCGGAGTCAATTCTGACTTCGGAGGGGAAGCGTTTGTTGGCGAATTTTTTGACGCTGTAGCGTTCCGACCGGTTGATGTCCGGAGCTTCGGCGGGACGCCGTCGCTCGCACCCGGGACGGACGCGTTCCCCCTCGCTTGGGATGAAGGGCGGTTCGGGGGGGCGGGGGAGGGGCGATCCAGGTTGCGCCGGACAAGGGTAGCCGTCGCGACGAGAGGAATGCCCGCTTTACCCTAGAACCTCCAGCCGAGGCTGGCGCTGATGCTGTGGCTGGTGAGGTCCTGGCGTCCGAGGTCGGCGTTGTAATAGACGCTGGCATTCCAGCGGTCGCCGAGTTGGAGGCTGACGCCGGCTCCCGCGAAGACGCTGTCGCGGCCCGGTTCGGCGGTGGCGGTGTCGAAGGACGGGCCGCTGCCAGCGTCGAGGGCGGCGTCGATTTGGCGGCTGTTGTTGAGGAACTCGTGCTGCCAGAGGACGCGGATCTCGGGGACGAGGACGATCCTTTCGGTTAGATTGATCGTGTAGGCGACGCGGCCGCCGAGGGTGGTGCGGAGGCTGTGGGCGTGCTGCCCGTCCACTCGCAGGTCGAGGCTGTCGGCTCCGGTCTCGGTGAAGGGAGCGATGCCGACGGTGGTGTATTGGCCTCCGACGATGGGGCCGAAGGTGAAACCGGCCGCTTTCCAGTCATAGCCGAGGTTGAGGGCGCCGCTGACCTGACCGCCCTCCTGGCGGCTGCGGGCGGTGCGGTCGACGGTCGAGAACCGGATCGGGCGGCGGACGAGCGCTTGGTTGGTGCCGCCGGTGACGACGGCGTCGGTCGTGAACCCGTCGTGGACGTAGCTGGCGTAGCCGCCGAAGAGGGCGGAATCGATGCGGGTGGATCCGTTGCCGTCGTAGTCGGCGTAAGTGCCATGGTAACCACCGAAGAGGCCGGTGGTGAGTCCGTTCGGGTCGTTCGGGGTCCAGTCGTAGTCGGCCCCGACGAGGAAGCCGCCGGAGTCGAAACGGTGATTCGGGACCTGGCTGACACTGGTGACCCGGGCGAAGATGCCGTTGCCCATGGCCCAGGCGGTCCAATTGGTGGCGGTAGGGTCGGTGGTGAGGACGGTCTTGAGATCTTTCGGGTCGGCGATTTGTTTGCCGTTCTTGTCGAAGGTGAGGGGTTCGTCGGGGATGCCGGAGAGTTGGAAGCCGCGCGCACCGAGTCGGACGGCGCTGAGGCGCTGATTGATCATCTGCGTCTGCGTGAACGATTGCTGGATCGAGATGTTGGCGAGGCTTTGGTGAAAGGCGGGGCCGATCTGGTCGAAGGACGCGAGGGAATTGTTCGTCGGACTGGCCGATCGAGCGCGGTGCTGACAATTTCGCGGTCGCCACTGGTGGCGGGAATAATGCTGTCGAGCGCACGGGCGACGTTGCGTTGGTTTTGGGTCGCGCGCGATCGAACGTAGCTGATCGGTGCGATGAGGAGCGTGCCGATGCCGTCGTCGCGGAGGAAGCGACCACGGATAGCGGCACGGATCGGGGAGGGCGATTGCGTCGAAGTCGCCGGTGATGCGGTCGGCGCTGAGCAAGAGGATTTCCTGACCGAACTCGAGTGGCGATCGAGGTAAATCGCTTCGAGGGTCCCGCCGAGATCGGCGGTTCCGCAGACGATGAGGCGATCGAAGGGGTGGGGTTGGCGATTTCGATTTCGAGCGTGCCGGCGTCGGTTTGCGAGAAGTCACCGTCGATGGAAAGCGTCCCCGGGCTGTTGCCGGGATTGACGTGCCGGGTTCGTCACGTTCCCGACGATGAGTCCGGCACCACCGAGCCGGGCCGGGCGCGCCACGTTCAAGCCGCCGGGGACATCGAATCGTCCATTGAAGAAGAGGGCGCCGACTTCGATGACGATGGGTCCGTGGATGTCGAGGTTGCTCGTGACAAATAGCGATCCAAGCCCGGTCTTTTGGAAACCGCTCGGAGCGAGGATCGGTGCCGCCGGTGACGAGGCTGTCGCCACCGAGGGCATCAGCTCGCCGCTGTTGACGGAAAGGTTGTTGGAGATGGTGAGCGAGCTACCGGGCGAGAAGCGCAGGCTGTTCATCGTGTTGCTTTCGGCTGTCGTGCCGGTGCGGACGGGGCCGAGACGGCGAAGTCGGCGGTGGTGGGCGTGTTGACCGGGGCGCTGTTTTGCAGGATCGGGCCGTAGGGTGGTCCGACGGGGTGAAGCTGACGAAGGCTTGCGTCCGACGATGCGGAAGTCGGGGGAGGTCGACGGAGGCGGTTACCGATGAAGTCGGTGAGGGGATTGAACCGGGCGAGGTTGCGAGCGGTGAGGATGAGGTATTCAGCGTCGAGTTCGAAGTCGTGGCCGCGGTGAGACGGAAGCGTCCGACGTCGGTCAGCGGAGCTTTGCCGCGGATCGTCAAGGAGGTCGGTTTTGCGTCCGAGCACGGTGGCGACGGTGCCGCCGCGCAAGTCGAGCGATTGATGTTGAGCGTGCCAACGGGGTCGAGGGTGCCGCCTTCGAGCGAGGCGCCGCCGCGTCCGAGTGCTCTGGAGGTGGTGGTCTGGATGGTGCCGGATTCGAGGGTGGTGCCACCTTCGTAGGAACTTTGGCGGGAGAGAAGGAGGGTGGCGTCGCCGGTTTTGATGAGCGCACCGGGCCCGAGATGGGGGCGTTGAACCGGAGGTTGGCGTCGGTCTGGAGGGTGCCGTCGCTGGTGCCGAGGACGACGAAGCGACTGGTGTTAAAGGCGGCGGTGTTTTGGAGCGTGCCGCCGTCGAGGGTGGTGAAGGTGCTGCGGGCCCCGAGGTTGGCGTCGCGGCTGACGCTGAGCGTGCCGTCGGTGACGGTGGTGCCGCCCGAGTAGGTGTTGTCGCCGGTGAGAATGGTGGTGCCGGGGCCGGTGTGGCGGACGGCGGTGGTGCCGATGATCGCGGTGGCGGCACCGGTCGCGGTGCCGTCGCGGGTGAAGGCGTAATTCGGCGCGTTGTGGTTGAACTCGAGCGTGGCCGTGCCGTCTCCGCCTTCGACGAACGGGGCGTCCAGGATGCCGGGGCTGGCCCCGGTCCCGACATGGAGCGTGCCGGTCGATCCCGCGTCTTCGGCGAGGAAGACGGCGGGCGCGCTGACGACGCCGCCGGTCAGGTCGAGGCGACCGGTGCCTTCGACTCCGACGAGGAGGGCTTGCGAATGGGTCCAGGTCCCGCCGCTGATGCGGGCGGTGCCGTTCGATCCGTCCGCGAGGCCGAGGAAGGTGATCTGATTGGAGACCTCGCCGGTCCCGCTGACTTCCAGGTTGCCGGTGCCTTCGAATCCGATGATGAGGTTGGTGGCGTTTGTCCAGCTGCCTCCGGTGACGCGCGCGGTGCCGGTGGCATTTTCGTCGAAGCCAAAGATGGATCCGGGACTCGAGACCTGGCCGGTGCCGCTGATCTCGAGCGTGCCGGTGCCGAGATTGCCGATGGAGAGCGTGTCGGAGTTGGTCCAAGTGCCGCTGGAAACGCGGGCAGTTCCAAAGGAGCCATCGAGGAAGCCGATGAAACCGGTGGCGTTGCTGACGGTGCCGCCGTTGCTGACCTCGAGGGTGCCGGTGCCGCTGTTGCCGACGATGAGCGCACCGGAGCTGGCCAGGGCACCGCCGACGACCCGGGCGGTGCCGGTGGACCCGACGTCGCCGCCGATTCCCACGATCAGACCGGAGACGGAACCCGAGCTCGCTACATCGAGGGTGGCGTTGTCGCCGGGGTCGAAGCCGACGACGATCTGGCCGGAGGGGGTGTTGATCGAGCCCGCTACCGCGAGGGTCCCGGTGGTGATGACGGTGTCGCCGGTGTAGGTGTTGGCGGCGGTGAGGGCGAGGGTGCCGGGGCCTTCTTTAATGAGCGAGCCGGGGCCGGCGATGGGGGCAGTGATGGTCGTGAAGCCGGGATCGGTAATGAAAGGGGTGTCGGTGGTGAGGGTGAGAGCGCCGGTGCCAATGGCGGCGACGGTGTAGCCGGGGGTCTGGAAATCGAGAGCATTCGGATTGGCGGTGAAGCCGTCAGCGAGGGTGGCGGTGCCGGCGGTGCCCGCGAAGGTCGAGCCGAGCGTTGGGTCAAAAGACGCGTTGGCGTTACCGGAATTGTTAGTCCAGTTGGTGCTGGCGGCGTCCCAGGTGCCGGTGCCACCGTCGATGGCGCCGTTCGGGGTGGTGTTCGAGCCGTCCCAGAACTGTTGGGCGACCGATGTCGCCAGGGTGACGATGCAAATGAGGATGAGCGTGGATGGGGTTCTCATTGGAAGGTGATCAGATTCTTTTGCGGTCCGGGTCGATCAGGATTCAAAAGCGGGGGGTGGCCGCGGCTCACTGATCATGCCGACGACAGTGACTGATGGCTCGAGGTTTAGGAGTAAGCGGCGGAAGCGACCGAAGTTGTAGCGGGGGCGGCGGGTCGCGTTGTCGTTTTCCTGGAAGGCTTCGGTGTAGTCGTCAAAGTCGAAGTAGTCGTCGAGGGCGGGAAGGTTGAGTTGCCGAAATTGCGAATTGCGGGCGTTGGCGAAGTGGGCGGCGCGCAGGCCGGTGCGGTCTTCGCCTCGGGTCATGTAGTAAAACGTGTCGCCGGAGTAGTGCCGAAGGACGAAGCGCTGGCGGTCGGGGCCGATGCGCATGATGAGGCGATTGCCGCGGGCCTGGAGGCGGACGGGACCGTAGAAGCCGCTGCGGTAGCGACCGGCGTAGGCGGCGAGGGGGCGGGGTGGGGTGAAGTCGGCGGGGCGCTGGCGGTAGTCGACGGGGGCGCGACCGAGTTGGTCGGCGGCGAGTTCGGCGAAGCGTTCATTGGCGAAGGCGACCCAGTCGCGGCTGAGTTCCCCGAGGAAGAGGAAATCGGTGAGGGAGAGGTCGAGACCTTCGGGGATGCCGTGAGGGGCGGAATTGCAGAGGACGGCGATGCCGAGATTCTCGGTGGGGAAGAGGGCGACGGCGGAGCGGACACCGAGGAAGAATTCGCCGGAGTGGGACCAGACGGTGCGGTCGAAGCGGGTGCCGACGTTCCAGCCGAGACCGTAGAATCCGCCGTTGGTCTTGATCTGCGGGCGGTGGGTTTCGCCGAGGGCTTCGGCGGCGATGATCTGCTGGCCCTCGAAACGTCCGCCGTCGAGCTGGAGGCGGAGCCAGCGCGCCAGATCGCGGACGCTGGTGCTGACACCGCCGGCGGGGGCCTGGGCGTCGGCGTTGCGCTGGAAGCGGGCGACCCATTTACCGTTGGGGATGAACGTGTTGTTGGCGGGGGTGTGCATGACGGCGCGGTTGGGGGCGGCGCGGAAGTCGGCGGAGCGCATGCTCGTGGAGGTCATGCCGAGGGGGTCGAAGAGGCGACGTTGCGCGAGGGTGGGCCAGTCGGTGCCGGCGGCGGCGGCGGCGGCGAGACCGCCGACGGTGAGACCCATGTTCGAGTATTCGTAGCGGGAGCGGAAACCGCCGAGGAGGGGGAACTGGCGGAGGCGGCGGACGATGGGGGCCTGGGAAAATCCGAGGTTCTCGAGGAGGTCGCCGGCGTGCGGGGGAAGGCCGGTCTGGTGGCTGAAGGCGTCGCGGAGATTGACGGCGCGGGTGGCGGCGGGGTTCGATAGCCGGAAATTGGGGAGGTTCTCAACGAGCGGTTCGTCCCAGGTGACGGTGCCGTCGCCGACGAGGCCAGCGACGATGGTGCTGGAGATCGGTTTCGACACGGAGGCGATCTGAAACACGGTGTCCGGCGTGACGGCCTGGGAGGTGCCGACTTTGCGGACGCCGTAGCCTTTGAGAAAAATCACTTCGTCGTTGTGGACGACGGCGATGGCCATGCCCGGGATGCCGCTCGTGCGCATGGCGCGCTCGGCGACGGCGTCCATGCGAAGGACGCCGATCTGGACCTGCTCGCGGGTGAGCGGTGTGGGCGTCGCGAGGGATGACCCGATGGCGAAGGTGGCGAGGAGAGTGGCGATGAGGTGGGTTTTCATTCGATTGATGAGATGTTTTTTTCGGGTTTAAGCGGATTTTGGAAAGCGAAGTCGACGGTGGCAGGCGAGCACGATGACTCCGCCGATCACGAGAAGTGCGATTGTGCCGGGCTCGGGGATGGCTCCGGTGACGATGGGCTGGTTGAATTCCGTCTCGATGGCGTGGTCGACGAGCGTGAGGGTGGAGTTCGGTCCGTCGTCGACGTAGGTGAAGCGGGCCCAGCCGAAGCGGGTGTTGTTTTCGTCGGCACCGGTCATGAGTCCGATGAACCCGGTCGCGCCGCCGCCGTAGCCGCCGACGGTTTCGTTGAAGAGATTTTGGAAGAAGAATCCGTTGTTCTGAGCGGAGAGGAACGACTTATCGACCGTGGTTCCGGCACCGATGAGCGGGAGGCCTTCGTTGGAATTGGCGCGGACGAGGCCGGTGAAGCCCTCGATTTCGGGTGTTGCCGGATCGTTTGAAAGGAAATGCAGTCGATAATCGTTACCGGGTCCGCCTTGGAAGTTGAAAAAGGCTTCACCGCCGGTGGGCGTGATGGTGAGATTGACCGGGCCGGAGTAGTCGATGGCGGCTGGCGCCGGCGTGATCAGGAGCACCCAAGCGGCGGTGGTCGTGAGGAATGTGGCGACGGTGGATTTGGCGGGTGTCATAATTTTGGATGTTCGATTCGGTGGAGACTCCTAGCGCTTGATGATGACCATCCGTTCCCGGTCCCGGTCTCCGTCGAGGTCCACGGCGACGAAGGTGAAGCGGGTCCGACCGACCGTCAGATTCTTCGCCACGTAGCGGAACGTTCCGTTGGGGCGCGCCCGCAGAGTGCGTTTCCCTTCCCGGTCACTCCGGCGCACGATCACGCGGTCGATGCCATCATTGGACCGGACCCGACCACGCAACGCGGCGCGAGCGGCTTTGGCGCGAACTTTGCCGCCACCTCTGAGCGCGAGGTCAGGTCGGGAATCGACGTATAGCTCCGATCCCAGGTGCGACGATGCCGTGAAGTCCGATTTCACCGCCGCCAGTCCCTTCGTCTGCGAGCGATTGATCCGGGGTTTGCCCGCGCCGTAGGTCGATTGCGGGAGAGCGCGCGTGAGACCGAACCACGCTTCGTCGTAGTAGCCACCGGCGAAGGCGTCTCCCTTGAACGAACCGTCCGGGCCGCCGAGTTGGACGGAATTATTGTTCCCTTTCCAATACTCGTCGACCCACCCGAAGATGAACCCGCCGACCGCGACCTGATCGCTCCCGGAAAGCAGGTTCTGCTTCATCGTGAGCCACTGCGTGGAAAGAAATTCCCCCTGCGGAATCGCGTCGAAGAACGGCTTTCCCGGGCCCATCTGGCTCGGCGAGATGGTGTCGAGATCGATGGGATTCGCGACGTTTGGTTTCCCGTAGGTGCCGACGGCCCGTGTCGAGTGGGGTGTGCCGTACTCTCCGAGGATGAGGGGTTTGACCTGTCCGACCGCCGCCATCTGCGCCTTGTATTGGGAGAAGACGGAGTTACCGGCACCGCCGAAATGCCGACCCCGGTAGATGTTGATCATCCACGAGTCGATGTGGCCGAGCCGACCGGATCGCTCGCCATTCTGGATCGCGTTCCAATTCCCCACGTAGTTGTCGTTCGTCGCCGTCGTCAGGAAGGGATCCTTGCCAGCGCCCATGCCGGAGCTGTGCGCCGCGTCGACGAGCGCGCCGAAGTTCTTCCAGAACGTCGATTTTGGATCGTTCACGTAGCCGCCGCCGAAGATCTCGTTGCCGATCACGTAGCCGATCACCGCCGGGTGGTTCACCGTGCTCGCCACCAGGGTGCGCCATTCGCTGATGTATCGCTGGTAGGCCTCCGTGCCGCCGGCAATCTGATCGCCGAGCGTGAACGACGTCATCATCACGTAGATCGGCTGGTTTCCGCCGTTCCAGAGGGAGTCGAGGAATGGTTTCCATTTCCCGCCGTTCGGCCCCGCGTTTGCTCCCGGATCGCCCGCGTAGAGTCGGATCGCGTTGATCCCGCTCGCCCGCATCAGATCGATGTCGGATTGCCACACGTTCGCAAAGTTGCCGACGAAATAATCCCCGTAGGGCGGACCGTCACCCGGCGCCGTCCCGATGGGAACCGGCGAATACGTCACGCCTTTGAAAACGAAAGGCGCTCCGTCAAGCAGCACCCGGTAGCCGTCGACCTTCACGGTGGTCGCACCGAGGGTGGGGGACGCCAACACGCTTGCGAGCGCAACCAGCGCGCCGAAAGCTCGGGAGGATAATCTGGGCGAACGATTCTGGCGGCGAGAAGTTGTGGTTTCCATGTGGTGACTTCTGCGCACTGCATTACACATTGCCAATCGAGAATCGGCGAGTATCCATAGAAGTCGGCCAACGACATACTTTCCACCAAAATGCCCCTCAAACGTCCCCGCACCCGTCCCGTTGACTGGGCCACTCTCGCCCGGGACCTCCGCCATCTTCCGGAGGCACAGGCCGTGAATTCCGCCCTCCGCGAGATGGGTTCCGCCCGCGCGGTTGATCGCGCGTGGGTCATCCGCTACAACCGTGAGGTCACGCATCTGTGGAACACTCACGAATGGGCCCGACCTGGTGTCGAAGCGTTCGTTCACGAATTCCAGGGAGTGCCGGTCGGTTTCGCCCCGTGGGTTCACGAACGGTTGATTCGCGGCGAATCCATTTCGCTGGCCGACGTGCGGGTGGTCAAGGCCGAGGCTCCCGATCTGCTCCGGGCCTTCCGCCGCCAAAGGATCGAGTCCTTTCTCTGCATTCCGATTTTCGACGATTCCCGCCTGGCCATGCAGATCGGATTCGACGCCGTCCGCCAACCCATCGACTGGACCGATCTCGATGGGAGCATCGTCCGCGCCGCGGGCGAATTCATTGCTCTCCGACTGATGCATTCCCCGACCGGGACGCCCGAGGTTTTCCCGGTCCGGGACCCGAGCGAGCCTCGAGTCATCCTGCGGGACGGATCGGCCACCTATTCGTTGGCTGAAAGCGACCTCCTGTGGATCGAAGCCGAAGACGACTTCACCCGGGTCCACCTCCAGGGTCGCCCCGACGTGTTGGAATTAAAGACGTTGGTCGCTTGGGAAAAGCAACTCCCCATCGAGCGGTTCGTGCGTGTCCACCGAGGCGCGCTCGTCAACGTTTCGAAGATCGAGAATCTCGACCGCGGCGGCGGAAATTGGCGGCTTCGATTGACCGGCTGCGCCGGGCGCATTCCGGTCGGAAGGCATTACCGCGCCACGCTCCGAGCAGTCTTGGGGGCGTGAGGAAGCGCAGTAAAATCTGCGCTCGCGCCCATAGAATGGGGTATTGCGGGGGCTTGAAAAAAACTACCAGCAGCTCATTGGCCGTGACGCCCGGTCCGCCACCGCCGGAGTGGACGCGACCGGCAGGATGCCCGTATTCCCCCTTGGCGGATCGGTGGGGTTGGCTCTACTTTTCGCCTCATGCCGACTTACGTATACGAGACGACCGATTCGCGGGCGGTGCGGCGGTTCGAGGTGAAGCAATCCATGCGGGACGAGGCTCTGCGCTTCGATCCGGATTCTGGACGTCCCGTGCGGCGGGTGATCTCCGGTGGCTACGGTTACCTCGAGAAGGGGAAGAAGACGGAGTCGGCTTCGTCGGCGGGAGGCGGGTGCGCCTCTGGTGCCTGTGGGTGCTGCTGATTGATGGCGGATCGGAAGGCTCACTTGGGCATCATTTTTTTCACGATCTTCATCGACATGGTGGGGTTCGGGATCGTGATCCCGGTGCTGCCTCGATACGCGGAACACTTCGGCGCGTCGCCGATTGAGAATGGCCTGCTAGTGGCGGCGTATTCGTTTGCGCAGTTTCTGGCAGCTCCGATCCTGGGGAAATTTTCGGACCGGGTGGGCCGGAAGCCGGTGCTCTTCGTGAGCATCCTCGGGACGTCGATGGATTTTCGATGCTGACTTTCGTGTTCGCGCTGTTCCTCTGGCACAAGTTCGACCTGGACGAGCTGACTACCGGGAACATCCTCGCGATGGTGGGAGTGATCGGGGTGATCATTCAGGGCGGGCTGATCGGACGGTTGGTGGCGAAGTTCGGCGAGGCGCGGCTGGCGACCTTTGGGGCGCTGGTGTTGGCGGCGAGTTTGTTCGCACTGCCCTGGGCGGGAGGCTTGGGGATGTTGCTCGTTTACTGTGCGGGGATCGCGGTGGGGAATAGCCTAGTCAACCCGACACTCACGAGCATCGCGTCGCGGAGTGTGGACGAGAATTGGCAGGGCCGGGGGCTGGGGCTGGTGCAGTCGGCGGGAAGCGCCGCGCGTTGGGTGGGACCGGCGATTGCGGGGGTGCTGCTCAGTTTGGACGTGGGGCGGGGGAAGGAATCCTACGCGCAGACGCCTTTGTGGGTCGGGGCGGCCCTCGTGTTTGCCGGATTTTTGCTCACCCTCCGGTTGCCGCGACGGCCGGCTGGCGAAATGGCGGAAGATCGTGCGATGACCTGAATTGTTACGATTTTGGCATTGCTTGGAGGCGGGCGGTGCCTAGGGTCTGCCGGGCTGTTTAGCCATGTATCGTTCCAAGCCCGAGATCAAGATTTTCACCGGAAGTGCGCACCGGGAGTTGGCGCAGAAGATCTGTGAATACCTCGATGTGCCCCTGGGGGATGCAACGGTCACGTCGTTTCCGGACGGAGAGACGTTCGTCAAAATCAACGAGAACATCCGCGGGCGGGACATCTTCATCGTCCAGCCGACGTGTCCTCCGACGAATCAGAATCTCATGGAACTGCTCATCCTCGTCGACGCGGCGAGGCGGGCGAGTGCGGAGCGAATCACGGCGGTGATCCCATTTTTTGGTTACGCTCGGCAGGATCGAAAGGACCAACCGCGGGTGCCGATCACCGCGAAGCTGGTCGCGAATCTTCTGGTCGCGGCGGGGGTCAACCGTGTGCTGACGATGGATCTGCACGCGCAGCAGCTACAGGGCTTCTTCGACATCCCCGTCGACCATCTGCACGCGCTGCCGGTGTTGGAGCGCTACCTTTCGGCGAAAAATTTTACGAATCTTGCCGTGGTCTCGCCGGATGTCGGTGGTGTGAAGATGGGCGCGGCTTACGCGCAGGCGCTCGGGGCGTCTCTGGCGATCGTCGTGAAACGGCGGGTGTCGGCGACGGAGACGGAGGCGCTGCACGTGATCGGCGACGTCGAAGGGAAGACCATTCTCATCGTCGACGATCTTACGGAGACGGCCGGGACGATCACCGGGGCGGCGAGGATTCTGCGCGACTGCGGGGCGGGCGAGATTTATGCTGGTATTTCCCACGCCGTGTTGACAGAAATGGCGGTTGAGCGACTGAAAGACTCCGACATCAAGGAGTTGATCACGACCGACAGCACGCCGGTTCATCCGGGAGCCGAAGGTCGCGTGAAGGTGTTGTCCGTCTCGGAACTTCTGGGCGAAGGCATCAGCCGGATTCACAACGATGAATCGGTGACCTCGCTCTTCCAGCTCAAGAACAAGTAAACTCATCCTCTGATATCATGTCCAACCAAGTCAAATTGGCCGCAATTCCCCGCGCCGAATCCGGTCGTAACGCCGTCAAACGAGTCCGCGCTCGCGGCGGCATTCCTGCTAATCTCTACGGTGGTGGAGCGGCTCCCGCTAACCTCGAAGTCAATCGCAAGGAGCTGGACCGGCTCTTGGCCCACGCAGCCAGTGAGCACGTGCTCGTCGATCTGGAGATTGGCGGCGACGGCGCTCGCAATCAGTTAACGATCATCCAAGAAGTGCAGAAGCATCCGGTTCGGCGCAATGTCTTGCACGTCGACTTGCTGGCCGTGTCGCGGACGGAGAAGATCACGTCCGAGGTGCCGATCGAGCCGGAGGGTGAGGCGGTCGGTGTGAAGCAGGGCGGTGGCGTGCTGCAGCAGCTCACGCAGGCTCTGGAAGTCGAGTGTTTCCCGCAGGATCTACCGGAGGTGATCCACCACGACATCACGGATCTCGAAATCGGTGTGCCAGTGCACGTGAGCGATCTCAAGCTGCCGTCCGGCGTCGAGGCCACGGCCGAGCCGGATCAAGCCATTTTCTTGATCTCCGAGCCGAAGGTGATGGAGGAGTCCGAAGACAGTGGCACGACGGCACCCGAAGTCATCTCCGAGAAGAAGGATGGCAAGGACGGTGGCGCCGTCGCGGGAGAATCCGAGGCCAAGAGCGAAGAATCCGACGCCTAACCGACGGCGTCCGCGTGCTCGATGGAATTCGCCCCCGCGCCTGCGAGCGGCCGCTTGCGCTGTCGTCTCGTGGCAGGACTGGGCAATCCTGGACGGCGCTACGAGGGGACTCGGCACAACGTCGGCTTCCTCGTCGCGGACGAGTTGGCGCGTCGGAGCGGTGCGACCTTTCAACACGAATCAAAGTGGAACGCCGATGCGGCAACAGGATCTCGTGACGTCTGTCTCATGAAGCCTCGGACATTTATGAACCTCAGCGGCGAGTCGGTCGGGACCTACAGCCGGTTTTTTAAGCTCGAAGCGGCTGAGGCATTGATTGTGATCGACGATGTCGCGCTGCCGCTCGGGAAGCTTCGGCTTCGCAAGTCAGGAAGCGCCGGGGGGCACAACGGTCTGGAATCCGTCTTGATGCACCTTGGGACGACGGAGGTCCCGCGACTCCGGGTGGGCATCGGTGGCTCGGAGGCGGTCGCCCTGCACGGCCACGTGCTCGGGAAATTTACGAAGGCCGAGCGCGAAGACGTCGACGAGGCCATCGTCCGAGCGGCTGACGCGGTCGAATGCATCTGCGAGCGTGGGTTCGATGCCGCGATGAACCTTTACAATTAAATTTTTAGAACCGCAGATGGCTGACACTTCCGAGACCGAGTCTAGCTCTCGACAAGTCTTCGCGTGATTCGTGTCGCCCGCGAATTCAGCGGTTTTTCCCAATCAGTTCATTCCCTATCTTTATAAAAATATGAAAAAGAAATACGAAGCCCTGTTCGCGCTCGACACGCGCGGCAAAGAAGAAAGCGCCAAAGAAATCATCGAACGCATCGAGAAAGATCTCGCGGCGGGCGGAGCGAGCGTCGAGCAGACGCAGCGACTCGAGAAGCGCGAACTTGCCTACGAGCATAATCACCTCAAGCAGGCGTATTACGTGAATTTCGTGATCGAGACCGAGCCATCGAAGATCGCGACCCTGCAAGAGAAATTTAAGCTCGACGCCGACGTGATGCTCCAGAACTACTTGGCGCTCCCGGCGGTCAAGGCTGCGGCGTAGATCGGTCGACGACACTCCATCCCAAACCACCCACCAGCACCATGGCTAGCGTCAATAAAGTTATCCTCATCGGGAATCTCACCCGCGATCCCGAGGTCAAATACACGCCTAAGGGCATGGCGGTCGCCGAAGTCGGCCTAGCGGTCAATCGCAACTACACCGTCGACGGTGACAAGCGTGAGGAGGTGACGTTCGTTGACTGCGAGCTCTGGGGGAAGACGGCTGAGTTGGCGGGTCAGTATCTCTCGAAGGGACGACCAGTCTACTTCGAAGGGCGGCTGAAGCTCGATACCTGGGACGATAAGACGACCGGGGCGAAACGCAGTAAAATGCGCGTTGTCGTCGAGACGATGCAGTTTCTTGGTTCGCGCGGCGACAGTGAAGGTGGTGGTGGCGGCAATCGCAGCCGCGAATACGATGGTGAACCGGCGGCGGCTCCGCCGCCGCGCTCGCGGCCCGCACCGACTCGCCCGGAGCCTGAAGAAGAAGACGAGATTCCTTTTTAGGATCGCCAGCGCGCGCGCTTTTCCGGCGACGCTCCAACGGCCAGATCTCCTGCTGGCGAACGCTACGGTGGCGGGATGGGGACTGCCCGACGGATGATGGCGTCGCCGGTGAGAAGCTGGATTGCGTAGAAGATAAGGAGCGGAAGGAGGATGGCTCCGAGGTCCAGACCGGTCCCTAGAAAGATCGCGTTTGCGAGGGGGATGCCAGCGGCGAGGGTTTTCTGAGTCGCACAGACAAACGCGGTGACCGTGTCGTCGGGGGCGAAGCCTTGGCGGCGGACGATGATGGCGGCGAGGATGATCTGCAGGGCGAAGAGGACGAGGCAGAGGGCGGCGACAATAGCGAAGGCGCTAGGGCCTAAGCGAATCCAGAGGCCTTCGCGGACGCTACCGGCGAAAGCAACGTAGATGACCAGAAGAATGAGGGCGCTGTTGACGTCGTTGAGCTTGGATTTCTGGCGGGCGATCCATTCGTGGATCGGGCGGCGGACGAGTTGACCTAGAAGTATCGGGGGGAGGACGGCGAACGCAGTGTTGCGAAGCGCATCGGTGACGTCGATGCCTTGACCCGAGTCCGCAGGCGCCAAGAAACCGACGAGCAGGGGGGTCAGGATGACGCCGGCGAGGTTGGCGACGGTGGCGTTGAAAATGGCGGGGGCTAGACTGCCTCCGGCGCGGACGGAGTAGATGATCGAGGTCGAGATCGTGCACGGGAGGGCACCGAGGAGAATGAAGCCGCTGATCAACGACGGTGAGAGGAGGGAGTGGGTGGGTAGGAGAACTCCCAAAACGAGGATGGGTGTGACGACGAAGAGAAAGACGTGAACGAAGAGGTGGACGCGCCACTTGGCGAGGCCGCCAAGGATGGTCTCGGTCGGGAGCATGAGCCCGTTGATGAAGAAAATGATGAAGACAGCGGCGGTAACCGCGAGTTCCGGGTGAAACGGGCCTGCCGGATCGCTGGGGCCAGGGAGGGCGGCGGCGAGGGCGATGGCAGCGAGGATGCCGAGGACGAACCAGTTGGAGCGGATATAGGTCATGAATGCGGTGCTCGTCGGACGCGCGACGGTTGCGAGTGGAATTCAGTTTGCACGGGAGCGGCAAGCGGCATCGTTCGTGAGGCGGACTGGCTAGGGTTAGGAGCGATGGGGGCCGTCGAGCTTCTGACGGCAGAGTTTGTTTGAATTCGTGCCTCCGTCGCGGAGTTGCGGCTTGCGGCTGCGGGTGGTAAATTTTTCCCTTGGTGGACGCGGATTCCCCGCGTTCTCTGTTTCGCCCGGTTCCTTGCCGGGACCCAACTCGTAACGAAGTCTGTCTATGAACCACGCTCTGCCCAACTCCGATCACGCCCGCCGTTCTCTTTACTCGGCGGAAAACGAACACGACGCGTGCGGCGTCGGGATGATTGCGCAGGTCAGCGGGGAACGGTCCAACAAGATCCTGAAAATTGGCCTGCATTCGCTTTGCAGCCTCATGCACCGTGGAGCGCTCGACGCCGATGCGAAGACGGGGGATGGCGCGGGCGTGATCACGCAGATCCCCTACAAGATTTTTGCTCCGGAGGTGGCTCGGCTGGGGCACCAACTTTTCAAGGAGTCCGATCTGGGGGTGGGCGTCCTCTTTCTGCCCCATGACAACGCCTACGCGCAGGCACGGGCGAAGGCGATCACGCAAGAGGTGATCGAGCGGCGGGGGATGTTCTTCTTCGGATGGCGAGATGTGCCGATCAATTTGCGGGTCCTGGGCGACAAGGCACAGATGACGATGCCGCGCATCGAGCACGCGCTGATCGGCAAGCCGTGGGAGATGGCGGACGCCGACTACGAGAAGCGGCTCTTCCTCGCGCGCAACGAGATCGAGAAAGCGGCGGCCGAAGCGAAAATTCAGAATTTTTACATCCCGTCGTTTTCGCATCGGACGATCGTTTACAAGGGGCTGCTGGTCTCGTCGTCGTTGGAGAAATTTTATCCCGACCTGGCGAGCGTGGACTACGAGACGGCGATCGTCGTCTACCACCAGCGTTACAGCACGAACACCTTCCCAACGTGGCCGCTGGCTCAGCCGTTTCGGATGATGGCGCACAACGGCGAGATCAACACCGTGCGGGGCAATCGCAATTGGACGCACGCCCGTGAGGCGGAGTTGCAGGCGGACTTCTGGGGCGAGGACATCGACTTGCTCAAGCCGATCATCCAGCCGGGCGGATCGGACAGCGCGAGTCTCGATAACGTTGCCGAGGTGGTCTCCATGTCGGGACGAAGCCCGCTGCACACGATGACGATGCTCGTGCCGCCCGCTTGGCGGACGGACCGAAAGATGCCCGACGAATTGCGGGCATTTTACGAGTATCACCGCTGCATCTGCGAACCGTGGGATGGGCCGGCGGCGCTCGTGTTCACCGACGGGACGACGGTGGGGGCGTGCCTCGATCGGAATGGTTTGCGACCCGCGCGCTACAAATTGACCAAGGACGGAATCTTCACGCTCGGCTCCGAAGTGGGCGTCGACGGCTTGGCGGCGGTGGACGTGATCGAGAAAGGACGGCTCGCGCCCGGCGAGATGATCGCCATCGACACGGGTGAGGGGAAATTGCTCCACGACTCCGAGATCAAGGCCAAGCTCGCGGCGGGTCAGCCGTATGCGAGTTGGCTGGCGGAGAACCTCGTTCGCGTGCCGAAGGCGGTGGCCGACGAGATCAAGCCCGCGACCGACGAGGTCGACGTGATGACGCTCACGCAGCGGCAGGTTGCGTTTGGGTATTCCAGCGAAGAGGTCGACATGATTCTCAAGCCGATGCTCAAAACCGGCGCGGAAGCGGTCGGTTCGATGGGCGACGACACGCCGCTGGCGGTGCTGTCGTTGCGACCGCGGCTGATCTACACGTATTTCCGGCAGTTATTCGCGCAGGTGACGAATCCGCCGATCGACCCGATTCGCGAGAAGCTCGTGATGTCGTTGCACACCGTTCTCGGCTGGCGGCGGAATCTTCTGAGCGAGACGCCCGAGCATTGCGAGCAGGTGATGATCGACACCCCGATCCTCCTCGATTCGGAGTTGGAGAAATTAAAGTCACTGCCCGCGCCGCATTCGTCGGCAACGGTGTCGACGCTCTGGGCCGTCGCGGACGGTCCGGGCGGACTGCACACGGCGGTCGAGCGGATTCGGAAAGACGCGGAAAAAGCGGTGGTCGATGGTGCCCGGATTTTGGTGCTGTCGGATCGGGGTGTCGACCACGAGCACGTGGCCGTGCCGGCGCTCATGGCGATGGGTGCGGTGCACCACCATCTGCGGAAGGTCGGCAAGCGGATGCGCGCGAGCGTGATCGTCGAGACGGGTGAGGCGCGAGACGTGCATCAGATCGCCTGCCTCGTCGGATACGGCGCGAGCTGCGTGAGTCCCTACCTCGCTCTGGAGACCGTCCGTGAGCTGGTCGACGACGGGCAAGTGGAGGGCGACTACGCCGCTTGCGCGATGAACTATCGGACGGCGCTCGAAAACGGCTTGCTCAAGATCATGTCGAAGATGGGCATTTCCATCGTGAGCAGCTACCGCGGTGCGCAGGTCTTCGAGGCGATCGGGATCGGGGATGCTCTGATCGCCGAGTGTTTCAAGGGGACCTCTTCGCAGGTGGCGGGAGTTGGGTTCGACGAAATCGCGCGGGAATCGCTCGTGCGCCACGAGATGGCCTACGGGAACGCCGTGCCGCTCGAAGCGGGCAAGCTCGATGATCCCGGTTACTACCGGTTCCGCCGCGGTGGCGAGACGCACGCCTACACTCCGCCGGTGATCCAGAATTTCCACACCTACGTCGGCATCAAGGGCCAGGACAAAGCCGGGAAGCTCGAGGATTACGAAAAATACGTCGCCGCGTTGGTGGCGTCGCGACCGAGTGCGTTCCGCAATTTGCTCGAAATGCTGCCGCTGCCTTCGGGGCCGGTCCCGCTCGACGAGGTCGAGCCCATCGAAGAAATTCGTCGCCGCTTCACGACGGCCGGGATGTCGCTCGGAGCATTGAGCCCCGAGGCGCACGAGACGCTGGCGATCGCGATGAATCGCATCGGCGGCAAGTCGAACAGCGGCGAGGGCGGTGAAGATCCGGCCCGCTTCAAGCGGCGGGAGAACGGCGACTGGGCCAACAGCGCGATCAAGCAGGTGGCCTCGGGTCGTTTCGGCGTGTCGGCCGCTTACCTGGCCACCGCGAAGGAGATCGAGATCAAGATGGCGCAGGGCGCGAAGCCGGGTGAGGGCGGGCAGCTGCCCGGTCACAAGGTGACGGCCTACATCGCGAAGCTGCGGCATTCCGTCGAAGGCGTGACCCTCATTTCGCCGCCGCCACACCACGACATCTACTCGATCGAGGATCTGGCGCAGTTGATCTACGATCTCAAGCAGGTGAATCCGCGGGCGAGGATCTGCGTGAAATTGGTCGCCGAAGCCGGCGTCGGCACGATCGCGGCGGGCGTCGCGAAGGCGCACGCCGACATCATTCTGGTGAGCGGTCACGACGGCGGCACGGGTGCGTCGCCGCTGAGTTCGATCAAGAACGCGGGTGGCCCGTGGGAGCTGGGCGTCGCCGAGACGCACCAGGTCCTCATGCTCAACGGACTGCGCAACCGCGTCACGCTGCGCACTGACGGCGGCATGAAGAGCGGCGAAGACATCATTTACGCGACGCTGCTCGGCGCGGAGGAATACAACTTCGGCACGGCCGCGATGATCGCGATGGGCTGCGTTTACGTGCGCAAATGCCACCTCAACACCTGCCCGGTCGGCGTTGCGACGCTCAATCCGGATCTGCGCGCAAAATTTAAGGGCAAGCCGGAGAACGTCGTCCAATTTTTCAACGGCGTGGCCGAGGAGGTGCGCACGCTCATGGCTGGGCTGGGCTTCCGGACCATCGACGAGATGATCGGGCGGGTCGAGTGCCTGCGTCAGCGTCACGTCGAGGATCATCCCAAGGCGAACACGCTCGATCTATCCCGTTTGATCACAGACGTGTCCGGCGGCGATCCCGGAGCCGTGCGCCACGCGACGCGTGACCGGAACGACGGACCGGAGGATCGGACGCTCGACCAGATTGTCCTTCAGGACGCTCGAGACGCCATCAATGACGGGTTGCCGGTCAAGCTGCACTACAAGGTGCGGAATACGAACCGCTCCGTGGGCACCCAGCTATCTGGCGAGATCGGGTATCAATACGGGGCCGAGGGGCTGCCGGAGGGGACCATTGAGTTGAATCTCACGGGGAGCGCGGGACAGAGCTTTGGCGCCTTCCTGGCACCAGGCGTCCGGTTGATTCTGACCGGGGAGGCGAACGACTACGTCGGCAAGCTGATGAGCGGCGGTGAGATCATCATCAAGCCCTGGGCGGGCGCGGGATTTGTCGCCTCGGAGAACAGTATCCTCGGCAATACCGTGATGTACGGCGCGTCGGCCGGCTTCCTGTTTGCCAACGGCCGGGCTGGCGAGCGTTTCGCGGTGCGGAATTCTGGTGGCACGGCGGTGGTCGAGGGCTTGGGCGATCACGGTTGCGAATACATGACCAACGGGACCGTCGTGGTGCTTGGTGGAACGGGGAAGAACTTCGGCGCTGGGATGACCGGTGGCGATGCCTTCATCTTGGACGCAAGCGATGACTTCCCGGAGAATCTCAATCCTCAGCTGGTCGAGGCGAATCGACTCGCCGACCCAGCGGACGTCGAGAAGTTAAGAGATCTGGTATCCCGGCATCTGGAGCGGACCGGCAGCGCGGTCGCGAAGGGGATTCTTGACGAATGGTCGGACTTCCAAGGGAGATTTTGGAAAGTCTCGCCGAAGGTCCCGGACGCGCCGGCGATCCCGGTGGTCAAGGACGCGAAGGCGGAAGAAAAGGTGACGATCTCGGAGAAGATCGCGGCTGCCCGCTAGGAAAGTGCGGGTCCAGCGGTCGCTCGATTCCGGACTCCGAGATTCTCGAGCTGCCGCGAGAGATCGCGCGGACCGCGTGTGGCCCCGGGATCGTTACATCTACCAAGATGGCTGGTAATCTTGTCACGGTAAGCGAGCGCCCCAGCGCGGGGGAGGTGATGCGGCAGTCTTGGCGGCGGCTCCTCTTCCTCCACTGGGAGGTGGACGCCGCTGCGGTGCAGGCGACTTTGCCCCACGGCTTGGAGGTGGATCGGTTCGACGGCCAAGCCTACGTCGGGGTGGTGCCGTTTCTGATGCAAGACGTGCGACCGACTTTCTGCCCCCCGGTTTATTGGCTGTCAGACTTTCTCGAGCTGAACGTGAGGACCTACGTGCGCGACCGCGAGGGCCGTCCCGGGGTGTGGTTTTACTCCCTGGATTGCACGCAGCCGGTGGCGGTGTGGCTCGCTCGGAAGTTGTTCAAATTGCCCTATTTTCGGGCGCGGATGCGGGCGCAGGTGGGACCGGAGAGTTCCCTCACCTACTACGATTGCAAGCGGCGGGGCGAGCGGGCAACGGCCCACTATGAATACCGCGCGACGGGACCGGAGACTCGGGCGGTGTCTGGCTCGCTGGAGGAGTTTCTGGTCGAGCGCTATCGCCTGTTTGCCTACCGAGATCGGCGGCTGTATTCCGGCCAGGTCTGGCACCAGCCCTATGAAGTCGCGGTGGCGGAGGTGCCGCGTTGGAGCGAACTGCCGCTGGAGCAAGCGGGGTTCGATGTGAGCGGGATGCCGCCGGATCATGCACTCGTGAGCGCGGGAGTGGACGTGCACGTGTATCCCTTGCGAGCGGTTTGAGATTCCCACTCGGGACGATCTCGTGTCTCTAGACGCAGGGATCTCGCGGTCGCCGCGATGGGTCGGGCAATCGGATGACGACGCACCTCCATGTTTGCGGCGATGACGGTCGCGCTGTTGGCGTTTGTCATCGGCCGGACGGGGTCCGCTCCGCTGGCATCCGATGGGGTGATCGCGCAAGCGCGGCGGCTCGCCATCCAGCCGTACGAGCGGAAAGACGGCGTGGCCTCGGCGGCGTTGCGCGAAGCGGATGACAACTCGTTGCGCAAGATCAAGTCGCGGATCGAGCGACGGTCTGGCGCGACGAGGGGCTTCCGCTCCAGCTGGGATTCTTCCCCACGGCGGGTCTGCACAATCAGGCGGTGCCGGTGTTCGCGGCAAGCCGCGAGGGGGCGAAGTGGCTGAGGCCGTCGCCGGGCGACTTCGAATTTCTCAGGATCGAGGTTTTCACTGCCGACTAGGAAGCTATCGATTACGCCGGCGTGCGCGTGCTTTACCCGATGAACGCGATAAACGAGTCGGATGAGGTGCTGACCTTTCTCGGCGCAAGCTCCTTCCGGGCGACGGCACGTGGCGGCGTTCCTCGCCCAGGCTCGGGGGGTGGATGGTCCGAGCACTGAGGCGACGGATCGGGTAATGGCGGTAGCGGACGCGCGGGTGCAGCGTTGGGTGGCTGGGGTGATGGACGTAAATCCGCGTGTCGGGATCGTGCAGACCAAGCCAGCCATCGGGCGCGGAATCTCGCTGTTACAACGCCTCATTCAAATTTTTTGGCCCGGTCGGTCGGACCGATCTCTGCGGCGGGGTCGACATTCTGGCACCTCGGCAGTGCGGCCGGGGTCATCGGGAGTGTGATCTTGGAAACGGCGTTCTCGGTGTTGCTCGCGCCGATCTACCTGTATTTTTACAGCAAGTGTGTCGTGCTGATGGTGCTGGGGCTGCGGGTCGACTGGAAGACACAGAAGCGGACGGGGCCCGACGCGTGGGAGAGGCGGGAATTGATGGCCTTGCTCTGGGACGCCGCAGCCACGTCGGCGATCCACCGCGAGATCTGGCGCGCGCCGGAGGACCAATTGCACCCGTGGTGGAGATTTGCGATGCACCACTCCAACGAAGCCTCGGCTTCGCCGGCCCGGCGGGTGGGTTGAGTCCGCTCGATTCGGGGGGCTTGGCGCAAAACGTCGCGGAACGGCATTGCCAACCCGAGCGGCAGTCTCTACGCTCTGCCTCCTTCAGCTTTGGATGGGTGGCAGAGTGGTCGATTGCGCTCGCTTGGAAAGCGTGTGTCGGGAAACTGACCGCGGGTTCGAATCCCGCCCCATCCGCTGGAAGCTGGGACGGCGCGGCGGGGATCGGCGAAGGATTTCTCGGAATAATTCATTGCGCCACGCGACGAAGCGATGCACTTGTATAAGCACAGCTAATATCTATGAGTACAGCGACCGCCGAATCCCTTCCCTCGCACTCGACCGAATCGAATGCTCACGGTCACGATCACAAGAAACCTAACTGGTTCTTCTATTACATCTGGTCTTACGACCACAAAATGATCGGTCTCCAGTATCTGTGGACCGCGCTGTTCTTCTTGCTCGTTGGTGGCGGTCTGGCTTTGGCGGTGCGTTACCAACTTGGTTTCCCGGGAGCACAGATCCCGATCATTGGTAATTTCCTACCTTCGACTTTGGCCATCGAAGGGGCAATTGTCCCGGGCGGCTACAATATGCTCGTGACGATGCATGCGACGGTCATGGTCTTTCTGGTCGTGATGCCGTTGCTCATCGGCGCCTTTGGTAACTATCTCATCCCGCTGAAGATCGGGGCGGGGGACATGGCGTTTCCACTGCTGAACGAACTGAGCTACTGGCTCTACGTCGTATCGGGCCTCGTCCTCATGGCGGCGTTCTTTGTGCCGGGCGGCGCTCCTTCGTCTGGTTGGACAGCTTACGCTCCGTTGAGCACGGTCGAGGCCTACAATCAGACTCGGATCGGCCAGAGTCTCTGGGCGATCGGTATCTTCATCAACGGACTCTCTTCCATCGCCGGTGCTTCGAACTACATCACTACCATCGTAAACATGCGCGCTCCGGGCATGGGGATGTTCCGACTGCCGCTTTCGGTCTGGTCTCTGTTCATCACGGCGATTCTCCTCATCCTCGCCGTGCCGATTCTTTCCGCCGCCGGAGCGATGTTGTTCTTCGACCTCAACTTCAACACGAACTTCTTCGTGCCGGTCCGCGATGGTGTGCTGACGGGCGGCCAGCCGTTGCTCTGGCAGCATCTCTTCTGGTTCTTTGGCCATCCGGAGGTATACATCATGATTCTTCCAGCGATGGGACTGGTCTCCGAAATCCTGCCGGTTTTCTCCAGGAAGCCGATCTTCGGTTACAAGGCAATGGTCTACGCGATGGGAGCGATTGGCTTCCTCGGGTTCATCGTGTGGGGCCACCACATGTTTGTGAGCGGAATGAACCTGACGCTCAGCGCCGTCTTCTCTATCTCGACCATGGTGATCGCGGTGCCGTCGGCGATCAAGACCTTCAACTGGTTGGGCACGGTCTGGAAAGGTTCGGTCGAATTCACGACGCCGATGTGCTTTGCCCTGGCGTTCGTTTCGATGTTTGTCATCGGCGGATTGAGCGGCATCTTCATGGCGTCGACTCCGGTCGATCTGTTTGTCCACCACACGTATTTCATCGTAGCGCACATTCACTACGTGCTCTTTGGTGGCAGTATCTTCGCGATCTTCGCCTCGATCTACTTCTACTTTCCGAAGATGTTCGGGCGGATGTACAACGAGACGCTGGGCAAGGTCCATTTCTTCCTCACGTTCATCTTCTTTAATCTGACCTTCTTCCCCATGCACAATCTCGGCCTTGGCGGCATGATGCGGCGAATTTCGGACCCGACCGTCTACGAGCACCTGCGTCAGTTGCAGCCCCTCAACCAACTTTGCACCATTGGCGCATTTGGCCTGGGCCTGACCTTGATTCCATTCTTCTGGAACGTCATCGCAAGTCTGCGCCATGGTGCGAAGGCCCCCAACAACCCGTGGAACGCAAATACGCTGGAATGGACGGTGCCATCGCCTCCGGGCCACGGCAACTTCGCGGTCACGCCAACGGTCCATAACGGCCCTTACGAATATAGCGTGCCTGGAATGGACCGGGACTTCCTACCGCAGGACGAGATCGCCCCCGAGGACGCTCGACTGGAGGCTCATTGAGGAGCTCGGCATCCATGAACGCGGAGTCTCGCGGTATTAGCGGCAATCGGATCGCGTTGCATGCCTTCTCGATCCTCACGACCGTGACGACCTTCGTGCTTCTGGCGAGCGGCGGCTTGGTGACCTCGCACGGGGTCGGGATGGCCGTGCCGGATTGGCCGACAACATTCGGATACAATATGTTTGCGCTCCCGTGGGACCGGTGGACCGGTGGGGTATTTTTCGAACACTCGCACCGGGTGCTGGCCAGCGGGGTTGGCTTGTTGACGGTCATCCTAGCGGTGTGGACCTGGCTGGCCGACCCGAGGCGATGGGTGCGAGTCTTGGTGATCAGCGCGGTGATCGGGGTCGTGCTTCAGGGTATCTTGGGTGGCTGGCGAGTCCTGGCGGTCTGGAACGAGATCGGGATCTTCCACGGGATGCTGGCGCAGGCGTTTTTCGTGTTGCTAGGGATCATCTCGGTGGCGACGAGTCCAAGTTGGCTGCGCGGTCACTGGGCGCGGGCGGAGCCGGTCGGTCTACTCCGGTGGGCCGCATTGGCTTTGACGGTCATCATTTTTGTCCAGCTCGGTGTCGCAGCGACGATGCGACACGCCCACGCAGGTCTATCGATCAATGATTTTCCTTTGGCCTATGGCCAAGTCATTCCGGATACGAGCCCGGGGGCGATCCGCTCGATTAACGAGGCCCGCTACGCGGCGAACGAGATGCCGACGACGGCCGCGCTGATCTGGTTGCAGATGGTGCACCGAGGCCTGGCGGCCGTGATCGCAGCCGGAGTCGCATTGCTCGCTTGGATGGCCTTTCGGCAGGGAGGAAACGTTGCGCGGCGCTGGAGCTTAGTGCTCTCGGGGATGATCGTCGCGCAGATCGTATTGGGAGCCTACACCATCTGGACCAACAAAGCTGCGGACGTGGCGACGGCGCACATGGCGCTCGGAGCGCTCACGCTGTTTGTCAGTGGGCTGCTGACGTTTCGGCTTTTTGCGATGCAGCGTGGCGTGCCCATCGAGAATAACTCCCCAGCGGCCCGTTCGGCCCGTGTGGAGGTCGCCGCGTGAGAAGTCGCCGGAGACCAGCGTTTGAATCAGTCGGGTTGAATGGCGAAGCTTCCGTGGGTAAGAACTTCTGTGCAATGAAGCCGCCCGTCATCGATGCCGCCGAACCTGAGGTGGGCTTTTTCGAAGATCTGTGTGAGTTGATCAAGTTACGGCTCTCCTTGCTCGTTCTTTGCACGACGTTTGTTGGTTACTTGCTCGGTCTCGGCGCAGCACCGGTCAACTTCTTGCTGCTGGCAGCGACCTTGATCGGGACCGCTCTCAGCGCTGGCGGCGCTTCGGCTTCTGAATCAATGGTGGGAGCGCGAGCACGACGGAGGCATGGACCGAACGCGGAATCGCCCGCTGCCCTCCGGGAGAATGCACCCGAGCGACGCGCTGATGCTCGGTTTATTCTCGTCCGCTACCGGGGTCATTTGCCTTGGGCTCCTCGTCAATTGGCTGACCGCTCTGCTGGCCGTCATCACTATCGCGACCTACGTGCTGGTCTACACGCCAATGAAGCGGCAGACAGATCTCAACACATTGGTGGGGGCAGTACCGGGTGCTCTACCGCCTTTGCTTGGTTGGACGGCGGCTACGGGATCGACCGGTCTCGGTGGGTGGGTGCTTTTCGGAATCCTTTGGTTTTGGCAAATGCCGCATTTCCTCGCGATCGCCTGGATGTACAAGGACGAATACGCGGGCGCTGGGTACGTGATGCTGACCGGTAAAGATGAGGATGGCTTTGCTACCGCGCGGCAAAGTGTGCTTTACGCAGGCTGCTTGCTGGCGATCAGTCTGCTGCCCGGTTTGATTGGGATGAATACGGCGGTCTACTTCTTCGGAGCGTTCGTGCTGGGCCTCGGCTTCGTCGCGTTGGGGATTCATTTTCTTCGTCTGCGGTCGCGAGCGGCTGCGAGGACCTTATTTATTGGATCGATCATTTACCTTCCGTTGCTTCTCGGGCTTCTCATTGCAACGCGCACTCTTTCTTAAGTCGTGAGCCGAAACGAGCGTCGCAACAATTGGCTGGTCATGCTGTTGGTCTGGGCTGCGGCTGTCGGTCTACTTGCCGCCGTCATTTATTGGAAATTGTACGCGGCTGGTCCGGTGATTCCTTGACGACAAACCTCATTCTTCCACTTATTACCACCTCGATTTCATGAGCACCGCCGCCATCTCCCACGACCACGCCGATCACCTCGGAGCATCACCAGCAACTGCTAAAATGGGGATGGTGATCTTCCTCGTATCCGAGGCGATGTTGTTTGCAGGATTGATCGCCGGATACATCGTACTGAGGGGCGCGCAGGGGGGGGCTTGGCCGCCGGAAGGCGTCCCCGAAGCAGCCAACATCCAATTAATGTTCCCGCCGAACTTCATGAATTGGGTGATGATCATCAACTCGATGATCCTGATCTCGAGTAGTTTCGCCCTTCATTTCTCCGAGGTTCAGATCGCGAAGCACGGGAAGTCCGGGTTGCCGATGTTGGCGCTCACGATCCTGTTGGGATCGATCTTTCTTGGCGTCCAAGCCTACGAGTGGCTGCATCTCAAACACGAAGGATTATGGTTTCCCGGTGGCGAGCACGGGGGCAGTCTCTTTGGGATCTACGGAACAACGTTCTTCGTGACAACTGGCTTTCACGGGTTGCATGTCTTTGTTGGCTTACTGCTTTTGGTGTGGTGCTTTTTCAAACAGCTATTTACCCGCTGCTACACCCCGGCACGGCACGTGTCCTTGAATAATGTGAGCCTGTATTGGCACTTCGTTGACGTGGTTTGGATCGTCGTCTACGTCGTGCTTTACGTGATTTAGCTGCAAACAAATGACGGATAATCCCCGCAGGATACCGCGGCTCGGCTGGGCGATCGCCTTCGTAGTAGCGGTCACACTTATCGGAATCACTTGGGTGCAGCTGAAGCAGACAAGCCCGGCTGATGAAGCACTCGACGTGGTGGCAAAAGTGCCGGATTTCTCGTTGACCGATCAAACCGGGGAAGCTTTCGGTCTAGACGATCTGAAGGGCGACGTCTGGGTGATCAATTTTATCTTCACGCGTTGTCCTGGTCCCTGCCCAGTGATCACAAGCCGGATGGGTGAGCTCCAGGCCGCCCTCGCACCCGCGTTGCGCAAATCAGGTGGCGGGGTCCGCCTCGTGAGCGTTACCGTCGATCCAGAATATGATCGACCAGGAGTGCTCCGGGAATACGCGGAGACCTACGGCGCGGATCCGGAATTGTGGAAATTTCTGACGGGCGAGCCCGCAGTCGTAAAAGACTTTATTAAGCAGGGCATGCTCCAGGCGCTCGCACCGGGAGAAGACGAATTGCCGATTCATTCACAGCAGTTTGTAGTCGTCGACGCGACCGGTCGGATCCGATCCTTTCACGGGTTGGACGAGGGCGAATTAATCCCCAAGCTTCTCATGGACATCGGCGGACTCATGCGCGAACGTGACTCAGCGAAATGAGATCTCGATCAAAACAAATGAGCGACAAGCTCGGCGCAAGTGTGCGAATCCTATTGTTAGTGCTGGTTTTTCTGGGATCGACTTGGATGACCGCACCGTCGGCGATGGGCTGTCCGGGCTGTCAAACCCAGGGGGAGGTGGTGGAGTTGCAAGAGCCAGAGACGGTCACGGCCAGCTTGGCCCTTTCTTGGAGCGTCCTGTTTTTGCTGGTCGTGCTTGGGGGAGTGGGCACGTTTTTGAGCGTCTACATCCGAAAGACCGTGGCCCTTGTGGACGCGGCAAATCTTCGACGGTGACGGCTGAGGTCAAACCGGGACTGGATCAGCCAGGAGTCTTGGACGCGTGCGCCTTCGACGAGTCTAGCGGTCGGGTGATCCTGGCGATGTTCGCAAATGAACGTTGGGGCCACCAGCGGATGGGGTTGAAGTTGCAGGAAAAGCTGAACGCCTACGCTTCGTTCATCCTGGACGGTGAGATGGCCGAGCAGATGCCGGAGCTGATGGACAAACCCATGTGCGTTCAACTTCGAACCGTTTTCGAACCGGACGAACGGGTGCTCGGGTTTTTAAATCTAGTCCGGGAGCAGTTATCGTTTCAGAACATCGCTCTCGAGACCGTCCTGATCGGTGACGACGAGCGTCCGGCAACGGCAGCTGGAACGTGCGGATGCAGCAGCGATGGCGGGTGCTGCGGGGGTGGGTAGGGGATCGCTTCTGCGGTAGCAATCAAACGTCACCCTTGGGATGAAACGTTCCGGGTCGGTCCGAACGCTGACCTCTGATGCTCTCGCTCCAGCGTGAGGTTTGCTAGCGTGCAGGGCACATTTTTTCCGACCGCTTCATCGGCCGTTTTCGACCTGGTCGCCCTTCGGCCGAGCGGAGAATCTACAGGACGGACCGGCACGGTTCCCCCAAATCCTCCGGCGATTTTTCGAGCTAGTGTCCATCGCGGGGGGGGCACGTCGGGCGCAGATCGGTCGACTACGTTCCCGACGCAGTCAGCGGGAGTGCTCGTCGACCCTTTACGATTGCTTGACTCGCCAACTATCGGTAGAACCTCTCGTCCTCCTCCTATTCTCCCATGAACCTAGCCGCCTCTTTTCTCACCGCCGCCGCGATTCCTTTCTCCATTGTCTGCGGCCTTGGCGGGCTGACTGTCGCGTATTTTCTGATCAAGTCGATTCTAGCCGCGCCAGCCGGAAGCGAGAAGATGGCGCAGATCGCCAAGGCAATCCAGGAAGGCGCTCAGGCCTATCTGAACCGGCAAATCGTGACAATCGGGGCGATTGCGGCCGTGATCTTCGTTCTGCTTCTGATTTTCAGAGACTTTTCGACGAGTCTGGGGTTCTTGATCGGAGCGGCTTGTTCGCTGGCCGCAGGGTTTGTCGGGATGCGGATCGCGGTCCTGGCCAATGTGAGGACTGCCCAGGCCGCGACTGTCGGCAGATTCGAAGCGCTCAAAGTCGCGTTCAATGGCGGTGCGGTCACCGGCCTGCTCGTCGTCGGATTGGCTCTTCTTGCGGTGGGCGGATACTTCGCTCTCGCAAATGCGGTGATCGGAATGGGTCCTGCCATCACCAGTTTGGTTGGTCTGGCCCTTGGATCGAGTCTCATCTCCGTCTTCGCGCGCCTGGGTGGAGGCATTTACACTAAAGCAGCGGACGTCGGTGCTGATCTCGTGGGTAAACTTGAAAGCAATCTCGACGAGGACGATCCGCGGAACCCCGCGACGATCGCCGATAACGTGGGGGATAACGTAGGGGATTGCGCGGGCATGGCCGCAGACGTTTTTGAGACTTACGCGGTGAGTCTGATCGGTGCGATGCTCGTTGGATTCCTGCTGATGCCGGACCTCCCGCACGAGGCGGTGTCGTATCCGTTTCTCATTGGTGGGGTCTCTCTGGTCGGTTCCGTGCTAGGGATCTTTTTCGTCAACAAATTTCGCGGTAACGCATCGCTTTCGCTCATGACGTCTGTGGCTGTCAGTGCGTCGGTCTCGGCGGTGCTTTACCTCCCAATCACCTTCGGTCTATTCCCGACCGTTTTCTCGGTGGGCGATGGCATCTACACGCGGGCGGGGCTTTACTGGTGCGCGATCATCGGACTGCTCATGACGGGCGCGATCGTGCTGATCACAAATTACTTCACCTCGACAAAATATTATCCGGTGCAAAAGATCGCCCGCGCATCGGAAACGGGTCACGCGACCAACATCATCGCTGGTCTGGCGGTAGGAAACCACGCGACGGCCCTCCCCGTGATTCTCATCGTGATCGCCATTCTCGCCAGCTTCTCGCTCGGCGGACTCTTTGGAGTAGCGGTCGCGGTGATGAGTATGCTTTCCCTGTCGGGAATCATCATCTCGCTCGATGCGTTCGGCCCCATCACTGATAATGCTGGGGGCATCGCGGTCATGAGTGAGATGCCCCCGGAGACGCGTGACATCACCGATGATCTGGATGCCGTGGGGAATACCATGAAGGCCGTGACCAAAGGATATGCGATCGCGTCGGCTGGGCTAGCTGCTCTGGTTCTCTTCGGGTCTTACGTTTACGAATTGCGTGCTCATCTGCTCGCGACGGCATCACCTTTGCTGGATACGCTGACGTTCTCGTTGATGGAACCCCGCGTGCTCGCAGGTCTCCTCATCGGGGGCCTGCTGCCCTACGTATTTTCGGCGTTTAGTATGGACGCGGTAGGAAAGACAGCCGGGGCTGTCGTCAGAGAGGTCCGTCGGCAGCTCGAGGCCAAGCCAGGTATTCTGAAGGGTGAGGACCTGCCGGACTACGGTCGCTGCGTAGCGATTGTGACGGGGGCAGCTTTGCGCGAGATGATCGTCCCAGCTCTACTTCCAATCGTGGCGGTCATCCTCGTGGCTGCAATCCCCGGACTCGGGATGCTCGCCTTAGGTGGAATGCTGGTCGGCACAATCGTGACCGGTCTGTTTCAGGCGATCGCGATGACATCAAGCGGTGGTGCTTGGGATAACGCGAAGAAGTACATCGAGGAAGGAAATCTTGGCGGCAAAGGATCAGCGGCGCACGCGGCTGCAGTCACCGGTGACACCGTGGGCGACCCGTATAAAGATACCTCCGGGCCGGCGATCAACCCGATGATCAAGGTCGTCAATATCGTTGCGATCTTGCTGATTCCGGTCTTCTTTTGAAGGTCTGTGCGCTGCGAAACGATTGACCGCAGTCGCTTAAAGCTAGCGCTGCAGCGAGGTTTGACAGAAAGCGGCTCCCTAGCGCGCTTTCTCGCCCCGCATTCCAAAGCTGTCGTCAGTCGCGCGCAAGAAACCGCCGTGTCCTTCTGATCCATCTTGCCTGCGACGCTTGGACTCGTCCGCCCTTCCTTGTCGCAGCTCAGTTGGACCTCGCTAGATCGCGAGCGAGGTAAGCCGCTCCAATAATACCGGCCTGGTTTTGCATTTTCGCCGGGACGATCGGAACACTTTGTTTAGTCTTGATGTGAGGGATAAACTTATCGGCTTTCTTGCTTACCCCGCCGCCGATGATAAAGAGGTCCGGTGAAAAGAGGATCTCCATCTGGTCCAAAAAAACGCTGATCTCCTTTGCCCACTTTTTCCACGAGAGATCCTTCTCCTCGCGAATACTCTCGGCGGCGCGCTTCTCTGCGGCTTTCCCCCGGATCTGGAGGTGACCAAATTCGGTGTTTGGGACAAGCACACCGTTGTTAAACACCGCCGACCCGATCCCCGTGCCAAGAGTCAAAAGAATCACGACACCACTTTGTTCCCGCCCCGCTCCAAATCGGATCTCGGCGATTCCCGCAGCGTCAGCATCGTTCACAACGTGAGCCGCCCCTCCAATATGCGGAGAGAACAGTGCAACGCCATCGGTGTCGATCCAGGTCTTGTCAACATTAGCGGCAGAGTGGACGATCCCGTCTTTGACAACGCCCGGAAAGGTGATCCCAGTCGGCCCCGTGTAGCCGAAGTGGTTGGCGATCTCACCGACGACTTCAGCGACTGCTTCCGGGACTGCCGGCTGCGGAGTCGGGATGCGAAAGCGGTCACCAGCCAGAAGCGCCCTTCTTCACGTCTACCGGCGCCCCTTTGATTCCCGATCCGCCGATGTCGATGCCGAGAATGTTCATAGAAAAATGCGTTGAGACCTCATGTCTTACGAAGCGTGATCCGATGAGCGCAGATTGCCGAGCCGAAAGAACGACTCGGCTGTAGCGGTAGTCTCAGCAGCAACGGTAGGGAGGTCGGTGCCTCGGAGATCAGCAATCTTCTCGGCGACGAGCCGCGTGAAAGCGGGTTCACCGCGTTTACCCCTGTGAGGGGCTGGAGCGAGGTAGGGGCAATCCGTTTCAACCATGTAACCATCCCCTGCGACGGAGGTCGCGGACTCGCGTGCGATCTGCGCATTTTTGAAAGTAACGATGCCGGTAAACGAGATCAAATGGCCAAGCGCTGCCAATACTGCGGCTTGGTGCGGGTGATTCCCGAAACAATGGTAGACCACACGAAGCCGTCCCGTATAGGGCCGAAGAATGTCGAGCGTATCGTCCCACGCATCCCGCTGGTGAACGACGACGTTCAACCCGAGTTCAGCTGCAAGGTCTAGTTGTTGTCGGAAAGCTTCCGACTGCCGAGCTTTGTAGGCCCCGTCGACAACCGCAGCCCGAGCGTCCTCCGGGACGTCTGCGCCAAGCGCGGCGATCGCAGGCGATGATGTCAGCGCCTCGCTCGGAAGACGGTGATAATCCAGCCCCGTCTCACCGATAGCCGCCACCTTGGGGTGCCCAGCCAGTTCGCGCAGTGCCGGTAGAAAATCCGCGACTTCATCCTCGACGTGTCCCGGATGAACGCCGATCACAGCGTAGATCTGCGGATACCTGTCTGCTAGCGCAACGGCGCGGCGGCTGCTCTCGACACCGGTTCCGACGGTAATCAAGCGATCCACGCCAGCATCAGCAGCACGTTCGAGGACCCCGTCGAGGTCATGGTCAAAATCTGCGAAGTCCAGGTGTGCGTGGGTATCGATCAGCATCCGAGGAGACTAGCGCGACTGGCGCGAGAAGGGGAGTAGGATCGAAAGCCTTCCAGGTCAGCACGCCAGCAGACTCGATTGGTGACCTGCCGACGTCGCAAGAGATTCGCAAATGATCCAGTCGTGGTATAGTTTCCTGAGTATGGAAGAACTGCAACTTTCGTGTTGGCACAGGGGCGAAGTCTTGACGCTCAAACTGAGCGGTCGGCTAGACGGCAACACAGCGACCACCTTCTCGAACTTCGTCGCCGCCAAGACAAGCGTGGGCGAGAAGGTGCTCGCGTTGGATGCGAGCGCGCTGGAGTTCGTCAGCAGTGCAGGCTTGAGAGAGCTCGTCCTTCTGGCGAAGCGACAGGCTCCGAAACGAACAAAACTAGTGATCTCTGGCCTGCGGGGCTCGGTGCGTGAGATTCTAGAGATATCGGGAGTCATCTCGTTGTTCGCAGGTGCCGAGGACGCTGCGAAGGTCGCGGCGAGTCCGGGCAAGCGACATTGGACGAACTTCTTCTCAGCGACTGCTCGGTCGTGACAGCTTTGCCTTCCGCATACTTTGGTGCCAGGGAACGCGCGCAAGGATTGGACACCGATCTGATAGACCTGTACCTGGAGAACGTGCGCGCGGGTGATCCGGAGGCCGACGCGGTGCTCGCAGCGCTCGCGTCATTTCCTGAAGCGGTGGGTCAATCGTGGATCCGGGCTGGCATTGAAAAAGGACCGATGGCCATTTCGGATGCGCCTCCGCTGGTCAGAGAGTTTTTCGCCGAGATCGAGCGTGTGCCGGATTGGTTCGAGCCTTCTCGAGTTCTGGCGGGGTGTCGAGCTTTTCACCGCCACTCAGAGATGTTCATCGGTGCCTTCGTTGGAGCAGTTCTCATCGAAGGCTTTTCCACCCTAATTAGCAAAAGCTTCAGTATCACCGGTCGCCTTACGGATCAGGGGGTTCAGCGCCTGAAGCAGAACAATCGGCATCTTCTCGAGATTTTCGTGCCAGGGGGCCTCGACCGCCATGGCGATGGCTGGAAGCTCTCGGTTCGGATCCGCCTGATTCACGCTAGAGTCCGCAGTCTGTTAAGCCGCTCCGATGATTGGGACGCTACGGCATGGGGCGTCCCGTTGAGTTCATCTCACGTGGCATTTGCAACGGCCGCTTTCTCAGGTCTACTCCTCAAGCGCGTGGCTATGCTGGGCGTCAGGCTGTCTGACGAAGAGCGCGAGTCGTTCATGATGATCTGGCGCTACTCGGGCCGATTGATGGGGGTGCCAGACAGACTTTGCTGCGACGGCGAAGCTGCAGCGCTCAGATTGCATTCGGTCGGAACTCGCTGTGAGCCGCCGCCCGGAATCGAGTCCAAACTCCTTGCAAACGGGTTGATCAATTCGGCTCCGATAGTGGCAGGAATCGATAATCCAGTCGCTCGACGCAGATTAACGGCGAAAATATACCGAGTTTCTCGAGCCTTGATTGGCGATCAACTGGCGAATGCGTTAAATTATCCGCCATCGAGATCGACCGGAGTTCTAGCCGTCCTGCGCGGGCGGAATCGCCTTGAGGAGTGGGTGGAAACGGTTTTCCCAGCGATTGCGAAACGTCGAAGGGTAGGGCAATTCCAGCAAATGATGGGATTGTCGCACTACGATGCCAAAGGTCTGGCTTACCGATTGCCGGAGCGTGTCTACGCGGAGGTCGAGTAGCAGCTTCCAGATACGGGGAACTCCGGTCCTCTACGCTGCTTGCTGATTTCAGACCGCGCAGGATATCGCGACATGGCCAGCAACGTGCGGTCACACCGCGTTTGCTGTCGCGAGAATGTTTGTCGTGGATCGACCTGGGACAAGCGGCAAAAACACAATTTTCGCGCCGACAGCTCGAAGCGCAGCGAGTTCTCCGGGGTCCAAAGTGTCGAGCGTGTAATCGCCGCCTTTGGCGTAGATGTCCGGCTGCACCGAATGAACCACTTCGGTGATCCTCAGCGAGTCGAAGATGCTCACCACGTCGATGGCGCGGAGAGCGGACAAGACCCTTGCTCGATCATTTTCGGAGTTGATCGGGCGCGTAGGACCCTTGAGCGAGCGAACCGAGACGTCTGAGTTAACCGCTACAGCTAGAGCATCGCCTAGGAGTGCAGCGCGTTCCAAATAGTCGATGTGTCCAGCGTGGAGTAGGTCAAAACATCCGTTCGTTAGGACCAACCGCCGACCCGATGATCGCAGCTCTGCTGACCAGGCCGCGAAGCTGCCTGGGCTAAGAATACGCTCCATCTTCCGACATCATTGACAAGATTTCTCGGAGACTTCAACGGTTTTTGCTGGAAGAGCCGGAGGGCGTGTTGCCTCATTGAAATGGACACCGAAGGGTCGGCGGTGGAGATGGAGAGAAGATTCCAATGCCTCAGAAGGGTGGACACCGTGGGTCATGTCCGAGCCGATGAGTCAAGAGAGCCTGAAAGAATACGTCCCGCAGATGAGAAGCCGCTACGCTGCGATGAAAACGAAGACGGCGCGAAGTCTGACGTTGGATGATTTTTGCGAGATCAGTGGGTTTGAGCGCAAATACGCGATTCGGGTTCTGGGAGGAACGAGGCGTTGCTCGGAGTCGGTCAAAAAGGTGGGAGCACCGGTCAAGTATGGCCCGGTGGACGTGGCGGTTCTGGTCGTTTGTTGGGAGGCGATGGAACGTAAGCGTCACGCCGAGGACCAGTCGACAGGAAAGGCATAGATGTCATTGGCGAGGCCAATGACATCTATGGATCAGGCGGCGCGCTTGAGGTGGTCTGGCTGCCGGGCGATGGCCTAAGCGGCGGGGGTGATGTCCTTGATCTGCCAGTTGGTCATGGAAGGCTCTTCAGGGTTTACAGTGGGAAAAGATCGAGCTTACCGAGGAAGAAGAGAATTCTGGTCCGATAGTTGAGGAAAGAACGGAATCCACGGGCGGCAGACTTGAGGGATTGGATTCGTGAATTGAGAGCCTCGGTAGCCGCGTTGGTGATGCGGTGGCTCAGGAAAGTGATGATATTCTCAAAGTGGTTTTTGAGGGTTTTCGCCACCTTCTTGATGGGCTCGAGTTGAGAGCGGCGAGCCCAGCCATACCAAGCAGCGAAGAACTTGCGGGCATTGGCCTCGTAGCGGAAGTCCCAGAAGCGGCGGAAGTTTTCCTTGATGGCCCAAGCGCGAGCGCTCTTGAGATCGGAGTGACGCAGTTGAGAAAAGCGGCAGACATCCTCCTCTCTGAGATGATCGGGGTTGTAGCCGAAGAGGCGCTGGGTGCCCTTGAGGCGTTCGTCTCCCATGGCTTGCAGGCGTTTGTTTTCGGCGCGCACGACCTGGCTCACTGCCTTGTTGAGATGGGCGCTGATGTGGTAGCGGTCGTGGACCAGATCAGCCTGCGGGGCGTAGTCTGCGACGCTGGCACCAAAATGCCCGCTCATGTCGGCGGCCACGGCTTCCAAGCCCGCGGTGACATCCTCGGGTAGGCATTGCCAAAGGACTGCCGCGCTCTGCTTGTCGTTGCCGTCAGTGACTTCCAGCACCCGGCTGCCTTCCAGATCAGTCATGAGCGAAATGTAGCTCTGCCCACCGCCAAAGCTCTTTTCATCGAGTCCGGCGTAGCGCAATCCACTGAGATCGCGACGCTCGAGCCCCCGCTCAACGGCCCGTCGCATGATCCCGTGAACTTGACCCCAGCTCAGTCCCAGCAAACGCGCCGCCGAACTCACCGTTGCACACGCTCGGATCACTTCGATGGCAAATGAGGTGGTGCTGAAAATGCGGACACGGGATAGACCAAGAAAAAGCCGTGGACGAAAAACCAAGAGAGACGAACAAAGGGCGACGATTTGACGAAGAGTTCAAACGAAGCGCGGTGGAGATGCTGGAAAGCGGAGCGCGAAGCGCGACACAACTGGCGGTCGAGCTGGGGATCTCGACATGGAGCCTGGGCAGGTGGAAGAAGATCTACGGGAGGGCTCTTCAGGGTTTACAGTGGGAAAAGATCGAGCTTACCGAGGAAGAAGAGAATTCTGGTCCGATAGTTGAGGAAAGAACGGAATCCACGGGCGGCAGACTTGAGGGATTGGATTCGTGAATTGAGAGCCTCGGTAGCCGCGTTGGTGATGCGGTGGCTCAGGAAAGTGATGATATTCTCAAAGTGGTTTTTGAGGGTTTTCGCCACCTTCTTGATGGGCTCGAGTTGAGAGCGGCGAGCCCAGCCATACCAAGCAGCGAAGAACTTGCGGGCATTGGCCTCGTAGCGGAAGTCCCAGAAGCGGCGGAAGTTTTCCTTGATGGCCCAAGCGCGAGCGCTCTTGAGATCGGAGTGACGCAGTTGAGAAAAGCGGCAGACATCCTCCTCTCTGAGATGATCGGGGTTGTAGCCGAAGAGGCGCTGGGTGCCCTTGAGGCGTTCGTCTCCCATGGCTTGCAGGCGTTTGTTTTCGGCGCGCACGACCTGGCTCACTGCCTTGTTGAGATGGGCGCTGATGTGGTAGCGGTCGTGGACCAGATCAGCCTGCGGGGCGTAGTCTGCGACGCTGGCACCAAAATGCCCGCTCATGTCGGCGGCCACGGCTTCCAAGCCCGCGGTGACATCCTCGGGTAGGCATTGCCAAAGGACTGCCGCGCTCTGCTTGTCGTTGCCGTCAGTGACTTCCAGCACCCGGCTGCCTTCCAGATCAGTCATGAGCGAAATGTAGCTCTGCCCACCGCCAAAGCTCTTTTCATCGAGTCCGGCGTAGCGCAATCCACTGAGATCGCGACGCTCGAGCCCCCGCTCAACGGCCCGTCGCATGATCCCGTGAACTTGATCCCAGCTCAGTCCCAGCAAACGCGCCGCCGAACTCACCGTTGCACACGCTCGGATCACTTCGATGGCAAAACGCTCGTAAAGCAGCGTAAAGCGACTGCCCTTTCCCGCCCGCGGCACCGGCACGCTTTCCACCCGCCCATCAAGGCAACCGCAACCGCGGAACTCGCGCCGCCAGCAACGTCTCGAACCCGCACGTATCCATGTGCTTCCAGAAGCGCTCGACATGGTCATGGCACGGAAGTCGATGCTCTCCATCCTCACTGGCCCACAATGTCCCCCGCTCATACCCGAGCCGGACCACCACCCGCTTCTCACTCACGGCCAAGTCGACTTCTTCAACCACCCACGGACTCTTCAATCCCAAGATCTGCGCGTAAAACTCTGTATCCTTCATCGCACTCCTTCCTACCCGCATCCATCCTCTCCGTTCAAACCCTCTTCAGTTTCCCACTACAATCTCGGAGGAGCCCGCGAAATGGCATCCAAGATGTGTTGTGCGTAAATGTCGTCGCTACGCTCCATACAACAAACGCATGCTCGACAAGACTTCATCCCGTAGGTGCGGGTTCAGTGAGTTTTTGGTGACAAGGTCTACGGGGCGATCGGCCAAGTCCGTCAACTCACGCTCAAGCTGAATGAATGCAACAAGGCTCTTTGGAGCGTCGAAGTCAACGAGGAGATCAATGTCGCTTTCGGCGGTGTCCTCCCCGCGAGATGCCGAACCAAAGAGCGCAACCAGCGTCGCGCCATTCGAGCGACATCGGTCGACCAGCGAGGATAGACGGTCTTGAGCAATCATATCTTCACTTTTGCGCGTTGTAGGCCTCGGTGCGAGCATTGTTTTTCAGGGGCTAACGTCAAGCTCAGCCACCCTGAACGGGCGACCGAATAACAAGTGGCAGATTCCGGCCAGCAGCGCTCTCGTCGACCCGAGCCACCCAGCGGCTAAGGGTTGGCTGCAGCGGCTTGTTAGGCGTTCCTCAGGTGCTTTCGAATCCAAGTTGGCTTTCGTCTACAATCAACCACGGCTCTGATTTGAACAATGCTGCCGACTACCTTATAATAGATTGCGAAAGGGAAGCGTTTGGAAAGTGCTCGATGAAAATCCTTGTGAGGCTTAGAATGAATCCCTCCGAATACCTTGAGTGTCTCGATGTCTGAATAGAGGTTTGTCAGGAAGTAAGACCCAAGTCCATCTTCTTTGTCTTCGTAATACCTGTAGCCATCAATGAGATCGTTGCGTGCGAGATCGAGAATCTGTAGCTTCATCGAGTAGCGGCTTCAATCTGTTCTTTGGCGTCGTCCCAATCAATGAACTGTGCTTTGCCTTCCGAAATTAACTCTTCCCGCTCGTCAAGCAAGTCCCTGTGCCATTGGGGAACGTCGATTGAAGCCTCAACTCGGGATATGTCTGACCATATTGCTTCCATAACCACAAGCTTCTCGTGCAGAGGCATTTGCTGTATTTCATCTATTGCGATCATGAAAGGAGTGTATCGAATCTTCAGCTTTGCGCAATTGTGTATCGCCTAACGTCAAGCTCAGCCACCCTGAACGGGCGATCAAGCCAACCTTGAGGTGAGCTGCCGGCAGCGGATCCGAGCAACCCCAGCCAGCGAAGCGGCTAGGGGTTGGCTGCAGCGCCTTGTTGGGCTAGCAACCGACCAAACTACTGAAAGCGATCTTATCTCGTTGCCAACCCCTTCGTATCATTACCGAAGGCTTTTGAGTTGTAATCAATCCTATTTGGACCGTGGCATCGGATACAGAATCACGAGTAGACGTGTGCAAGGACTGTAGGCAGACGCCGTCGATTTCAAAGTCACCCGATTTCATCCATCGAAGATTGCTGCCCGTTGCCGAGTGAAAAGGCGTTCAACCCCGAATTGGTCTTCAGCAGATGAATTCTCATTGTTCGCGGCCTGTGGTTGGCGAGTCCCGAACCCAACGAACCTCGGAAGTCAGATTCATATTATTCATGTCGCAGGAATAAGATAGTTGGCTCGAAGATGAACGCCGCATTCGAACTCATTCTTCAGGATTGTTCATGGAGCCCAACGTCAAGCTCAGCCACCCCGAACGGGTAACCGAGCCAACTTCGAGGTGAGCTGCCGATAGCGGGTCCCGAGCAACCCCAGCCAGCGAAGCGGCTAGGGGTTGGCTGCAGCGCCTTGTTCGGCTGTATGTATAACAGGTCTCCAACGTTTGGCCGCAGCGATGAACATGTCTCGGTGCTGTGGCCAATCGTGCAAAATAGCAGGATCGAAGTCTGCACCATTTGGCCAGACAACCGTCTGAATCTCGGGGTCGACGGATACCTGTGCAAACAAATATACATCTTTCAGAGGTCCGTAAACAGCTCCTTCAAGAACGTCAGTCAGATCAATCAATCGTTGAGTTCCGTCGTCGAATTTCAGTTGAAGCGAATAGGGCGGAATGTGTTCGCAGTCTAAAATACGATAAATTGGATGAATCATTTTACTTTAGTGGTTGGATCGGCTGTGAAAGCTGCCCTTGGATGAGTAGTTCCCAATCTGCCTGAAGTTCCTCGGTATGCAACTCTGCCCAGGCTTCGATCAAGCGCTGTTGCCGACGGGGCATGTATCCCGTGATCATGGCTATGGGAGCGATACTGTAGACGGCCGCGTGTCCTTGGTAGTAAACGTGAAAGTGGGGTGTGTGGTGAACTGCAGTAGGTTCCGCATACATGCGGACGATAATTCCGAAAAATCTTGAGAGTTCTGGCATGATCCGTGGATAGCATGAAGGAATGCCCGATGCAATTCACCAAGCCGAACGTCAAGCTCAGCCACCCTGAGCGGGTAACCGAGCCAGCCCTGAAGTGAACTGCCAGTAGCGGGTCCGAGCAACCCCAGCCAGCGAAGCGGCTAGGGGTTGGCTGCAGCGCCTTGTTCGGTCCGCATTTTCCGTTGTTGCATCTCTTGTCGAGCTTCTTCGGAATCTTCAGTCAAAAATGAAGTCATAACTAAGCTGCTTCGTTTCAGGTAATCGGATTTTTCAAGCGGTTCAAATCTGGAGGCGACTAGTTCGAAGAGCTCCTGCGTTCCGCCTTTCGTTTGAATTGATAGGAGCTTTGGATAAATGTCCCCAGCATAGCTTTTCAAGATGACGTCTACATCTGCGTTTCCTCTTATCGTTTGACTTTCACTCCCGCCTGAAGTCCACATCCGAGTGTAGACTACCTTGTCATGAAGGTAAAATTGTTCATAAATGTCAGTAGATCGGCCGTCTCGAGCGGACTCCAAGCGATCCAAAAGTAGATCGTCGCCTCGGAAATACATCGTAATGAAGACGGTCCCTCGGTCTGAACTTAGCTGTTTAGCTGCCTTCGTTATTCTTTCTGATGCTGGCGTCGAATGACCGAGAGGAGCTGCCGCAAGTACGATCGAACAAACAATGCAAAATTTCATGATTTCTCTTATGACCGAACGTCAAGCTCAGCCACCCCGAACGGGCAACCGAATTTGTCTGGTGATCTTCTTGAATTTGACGGTCCGCGCAACCCCAGCTGCGAAGCGGCTAGGGGTTGGCTGCAGCGCCTTGTTAGACCCGTATTATTTTCTGCGCAACACGGTGACGGATTTCGGAACAGTTTCGCCATCTGGACTTTTGTCCATCGAAGATAGAATCGGTGTCTCCGAATCGAACGTCAGATGGAATGAAATCGGAGAATTAGATGGTCCGACAATTGACAATATCAAACCTCCATCAGAGTCCGTAGAGATGCTATAGGTTCCCGTGATGTCTTCTCCACTCAGTGTTTCCACAAATGTTCCGTCCTCATTATATGTGTATAAGACTCTCGATGCGTTTTTATCGCCTCAGCGTCTAGCCCGCCAAGCGCACTTTGATCGGCACTTTGCTTCTGGGATGCATCAAAATTTATTACCCATGTTCCGGTCAGTTTGGCCTTCGCTTCCTCAAGTGATTCGGCGCGCGCGAGATTCGGACCAAGCGCTAAGTAAACTGAGAGGATGGCGAATAAGATTGGTCTTTTAATGATCATGTTCTGTTATGGAATTATCCCAAATCGGAATGTTTGCTAGTGTCGTCGTATCGGAAAACGAAAGTCTGGTTCAGGCGTATTGCTGATCTTGATAGGTCTAACGTCAAGCTCAGCCACCCCGAACGCGGCTACGAATTGAACCGGCGTCCGGCTGGAAGTTGTGCGTCCGAGCAACCCCAGCCGGCGAAGCGGCTAGGGGTTGGCTGCAGCGCGGCTCCTCCGAGATTGTAGTGGGAAACTGAAGAGGGTTTGAACGGAGAGGATGGATGCGGGTAGGAAGGAGTGCGATGAAGGATACAGAGTTTTACGCGCAGATCTTGGGATTGAAGAGTCCGTGGGTGGTTGAAGGAGTCGACTTGGCCGTGAGTGAGAAGCGGGTGGTGGTCCGGCTCGGGTATGAGCGGGGGACATTGTGGGCCAGTGAGGATGGAGAGCATCGACTTCCGTGCCATGACCATGTCGAGCGCTTCTGGAAGCACATGGATACGTGCGGGTTCGAGACGTTGCTGGCGGCGCGAGTTCCGCGGTTGCGGTTGCCTGATGGGCGGGTGGAAAGCGTGCCGGTGCCGTGGGCGGGAAAGGGCAGTCGCTTTACGCTGCTTTACGAGCGTTTTGCCATCGAAGTGATCCGAGCGTGTGCAACGGTGAGTTCGGCGGCGCGTTTGCTGGGACTGAGCTGGGATCAAGTTCACGGGATCATGCGACGGGCCGTTGAGCGGGGGCTCGAGCGTCGCGATCTCAGTGGATTGCGCTACGCCGGACTCGATGAAAAGAGCTTTGGCGGTGGGCAGAGCTACATTTCGCTCATGACTGATCTGGAAGGCAGCCGGGTGCTGGAAGTCACTGACGGCAACGACAAGCAGAGCGCGGCAGTCCTTTGGCAATGCCTACCCGAGGATGTCACCGCGGGCTTGGAAGCCGTGGCCGCCGACATGAGCGGGCATTTTGGTGCCAGCGTCGCAGACTACGCCCCGCAGGCTGATCTGGTCCACGACCGCTACCACATCAGCGCCCATCTCAACAAGGCAGTGAGCCAGGTCGTGCGCGCCGAAAACAAACGCCTGCAAGCCATGGGAGACGAACGCCTCAAGGGCACCCAGCGCCTCTTCGGCTACAACCCCGATCATCTCAGAGAGGAGGATGTCTGCCGCTTTTCTCAACTGCGTCACTCCGATCTCAAGAGCGCTCGCGCTTGGGCCATCAAGGAAAACTTCCGCCGCTTCTGGGACTTCCGCTACGAGGCCAATGCCCGCAAGTTCTTCGCTGCTTGGTATGGCTGGGCTCGCCGCTCTCAACTCGAGCCCATCAAGAAGGTGGCGAAAACCCTCAAAAACCACTTTGAGAATATCATCACTTTCCTGAGCCACCGCATCACCAACGCGGCTACCGAGGCTCTCAATTCACGAATCCAATCCCTCAAGTCTGCCGCCCGTGGATTCCGTTCTTTCCTCAACTATCGGACCAGAATTCTCTTCTTCCTCGGTAAGCTCGATCTTTTCCCACTGTAAACCCTGAAGAGCCCTCAGGGTGGCTGAGCTTGACGTTCGGCATACAGCCTCCGGCGGATGAATGCATTGAGATTTCACAACAAAACTTTTTATTCCAAAGCAACTTCTACGAATCCATCAACATCAGATGTGATCACCGAAACCAAAACTCACCCAACAAAAGTCATGAAGCGTTTCCTACTCGCTATTTTTATTACGTCCGCAACCGCATTACACGGTTTGATTGCGTCTTCCGCTCCTCAACAGCAAAAAACCTCCAGAGAAGATAATGCCTTTGCTTCCGTTTCACGCAAATACGATCAATTCCGGGATTCTCCATTCAAGAATTGCAGCAATCTTAATGACGCGTGTTTGCAATTTATTCTGCGATATACTTATGACTATCGAACTCCCAAAGTCGCGATGATGTTCATCCAAAGCGAGAATGCCATAGGACGCTCTCCTTTCAGCAATAGTTTGCCCGAATTTAATAAGAAGATTGCTGAGATCATAGTGACTCATCCCTCTGCGACTACAGGACAAATTGCAGAAGCTAATAAATTTGTGAGACGGGCAGAAGAACGGGCAGAAGAGAATGAGCGGAAACGACAAGATAAACAAAATGCAGCCGAACAAGGCGCTGCAGCCAACCCCTAGCCGCTATCGCGGCTGGGGTTGAGGAACCCGCCACAGGCAGTTGTTCCGTTCGCCAAATCCTTATCAAAGCTCAGGGTGGCTGAGCTTGACGTTCGGCTTGGTGAATTGCATCGGGCATTCCTTCATGCTATCCACGGATCATGCCAGAACTCTCAAGATTTTTCGGAATTATCGTCCGCATGTATGCGGAACCTACTGCAGTTCACCACACACCCCACTTTCACGTTTACTACCAAGGACACGCGGCCGTCTACAGTATCGCTCCCATAGCCATGATCACGGGATACATGCCCCGTCGGCAACAGCGCTTGATCGAAGCCTGGGCAGAGTTGCATACCGAGGAACTTCAGGCAGATTGGGAACTACTCATCCAAGGGCAGCTTTCACAGCCGATCCAACCACTAAAGTAAAATGATTCATCCAATTTATCGTATTTTAGACTGCGAACACATTCCGCCCTATTCGCTTCAACTGAAATTCGACGACGGAACTCAACGATTGATTGATCTGACTGACGTTCTTGAAGGAGCTGTTTACGGACCTCTGAAAGATGTATATTTGTTTGCACAGGTATCCGTCGACCCCGAGATTCAGACGGTTGTCTGGCCAAATGGTGCAGACTTCGATCCTGCTATTTTGCACGATTGGCCACAGCACCGAGACATGTTCATCGCTGCGGCCAAACGTTGGAGACCTGTTATACATACAGCCGAACAAGGCGCTGCAGCCAACCCCTAGCCGCTTCGCTGGCTGGGGTTGCTCGGGACCCGCTATCGGCAGCTCACCTCGAAGTTGGCTCGGTTACCCGTTCGGGGTGGCTGAGCTTGACGTTCGACTTCATGATACTGCATCGCAACTTCCGGTTCCAACAAGCATTCGATTGCGAAGAATTGATCGGGCGATAAAATTACGGGCATAAAAAAATTATTTTCGAGATTACAGAAACTGTGAATGCCTTCGGCGCGGACGTCTATTCCGCATTTAACGCTTCCCCTCCCCGGGGAGGCTCATCGAGTGCCACAACGGTCACTTGTATTTGATCGGGATATCCTGCAAGAGATCACATTCTCGACTGCGTGCGTTGTTGTGGCACACGATGAGCTAGTCCGGCGTTATTCGATCATCTTCTCAGCAGTTCACCATTTTATCCTGACCAGTCGAACAAGGCGCTGCAGCCAACCCCTAGCCGCCCTTCGTTTTCGACGTTCGAAGCCTCTTCCTCCAACAAACATCAATCCATAGCTCGGAACCCCGTTCGGGGTGGCTGAGCTTGACGTTAGACTCCATGAGCCTCCGGCGGAATGATTACGAGTAACTCCAACTTGCCTGTTACCCGCAACGAGAACCCCGAATCCAAAACGAGGCTGAGACAAATTCTACTTGGTGCGCAGCACCCGATGTTTTTGGCAGTTTTTGACCACCTCGATTCCGCTCCGCAAACGGTGTATTTGCGTAGAACTGCACAATTTACGGAGTAGGTATTGAGACTTTAGGTTCCCAACACGAGAAAGCCACTTATCGAATGTTTGGATGGACAACTCGATTAAGCGGCAGCGAGCCGAATCGACTACATTCCTACCGCCTCGGCCCGTTAAAAATTGAATACGAATTCATACAATCGGAATGCACCCAATCACTGACACGCGAGACTGCGTCATTCCAATTTTGACGCTGACATCAATTTCTGTTCACGTAATATTGCAAAATCCACTCGAAAGCATCTGGTGAATCGAAATTGATCGTTTACCATGGGCGGTAGCGTCAGAATACAAACACGAGTCTAACAAAGCGCTGCAGCCAACCCCTAGCCGCTTCGCTGGCTGGGGTTGCTCGGTCCCGCTACCGGCAGCTCACCTCAGGGTTGGCTTGGTTGCCCGCTCAGGGTGGCTGAGCTTGACGTTAGGTCCATACATACATTCCCCATGGCAAGAGGACTACGAAAAATAACACGTCGCAAACAGTCTCTCGATTTATTGAGACGCCTATTCGACGACGCCCTGAACACACTGATAATTCATTATTCGTGCGAAAGTTTCTATAAGACTGATCCAACCAAATCTCCGCGAATCACTTCTATTGCGGTGCGAAACTTATCTACCGGACAGACGACATCATTTTCAATAAGTCAACTTGCGGAACGAAAGAAGATCTTAGACGAAGACGTTGACGCAAATTATGATTCCCTCGAACACGAAATGTTGAAAGACTTCTATACGTTTGCTGACCGCCATTCCAATTTCAACTGGATTCATTGGAACATGCGAGACACAACATTTGGCTTTCCCGCACTGGCCCATCGCTTCGCTGTTTTAGGGGGGAAACCGAGCCTATTTACGGACGACAGATTGATTGATCTATCGCGACTGTTAGCGAACATTTATGGTATCGCATACATAAGTCATCCGAGATTCCACAAACTGCGAGAGAAGAATGAGATCTCAGACCAGGATCTTTTGGATGGAGAAGCAGAAGCCACAGCCTTCGCGAAGAAAGAGTATAGGAAGCTCCATCTATCGACACTCCGCAAGGTCGATGTTCTTGCTGGCTTTGCACTTCGAGCCGACGACGGGACACTTCGGACCAATGAATGTTGGCGGGATCGATACGGAACGATTCCAGAAGCAATCGGTGAACTATTCAAAGACAGCTTATGGATGAGACTTCTAGCGATTATAGGAGCAGCAGCTAGTATTTTTGGAGTCTATCTTGCCATAAAGTAGACCTAACAAGGCGCTGCAGCCAACCCCTAGCCGCTTTCCGTTTCAGACGCTCGAAAGCGTCACTTCCAGCAGATCACAGTCAGTCGTTCGGACACCTGATCGGGGTGGCTGAGCTTGACGTTAGCCCTTTACAGCACGAAACCCCATCGCCCAATGAGTATATATCCGTTAATTCTAAAGTTGTTGCGCATCACAATGTGCGCGTTAGTTCTTGTTTCGACCAAACTGCACGCCGGCGCACTGCTCGGGATCAAGAGTCAGACAAATTCAGTTCTATTACACGTTGATAAATCAACTGGAAGTGCCAGTTCGATCGGGCCTACCGGGATATTCGTTGCAGGAGGACTGGCTCCTGGCCCTGATGGTTCAAGAATCTACGCGATCGCAAATAATGAATTTTACTCGGTCAATGTAAATTCTGGAGCGTCCACGCTTCTTGCAACATTTGATCGTTCTATTCAGGGCCAAGGGCTAGCTTTTAACAGCTCCAAGCACATCTTTTATACTAGTGACCCAATCAACTCTCGGATTTATTCAATCAACCCTGCCAATAATTTACTTAGTTTAATTGGTGAAACCGAGGCATTTCTCGGTTTGGCTTATTCAACCTCGGACGATACTTTATATGGGATCACCGAGAATAGCTTTTTCTCAGTCAACACTGACACAGCAGAGTCCACCTTGATTGGATCGCTCGGATTTCGAACTTCAAATGGAGCTTCCGGACTAGCGTATGATCCAGAAGACGGCGTATTTTATATGGCGTCAAGGAGTCAGCCGGATCTATACACAATTAATCGCACAACCGGCGATGCCACGTCAGTCGGAAATCTCATGGAGAATTCCGTGCATGGACTGGTCGTCATCCCTGAACCATTCATCATTTCACAGATCCTCCTTTCTCTCGGATTGTTAGCTGCAATACACTATCGATTTAAATACAGGGCTAACAAGGCGCTGCAGCCAACCCCTATCCGCTTCGCTCCTGGGGTTGCGCGGTCCCGCCACAGGCTCCTCCGAGATTGTAGTGGGAAACTGAAGAGGGTTTGAACGGAGAGGATGGATGCGGGTAGGAAGGAGTGCGATGAAGGATACAGAGTTTTACGCGCAGATCTTGGGATTGAAGAGTCCGTGGGTGGTTGAAGAAGTCGACTTGGCCGTGAGTGAGAAGCGGGTGGTGGTCCGGCTCGGGTATGAGCGGGGGACATTGTGGGCCAGTGAGGATGGAGAGCATCGACTTCCGTGCCATGACCATGTCGAGCGCTTCTGGAAGCACATGGATACGTGCGGGTTCGAGACGTTGCTGGCGGCGCGAGTTCCGCGGTTGCGGTTGCCTGATGGGCGGGTGGAAAGCGTGCCGGTGCCGTGGGCGGGAAAGGGCAGTCGCTTTACGCTGCTTTACGAGCGTTTTGCCATCGAAGTGATCCGAGCGTGTGCAACGGTGAGTTCGGCGGCGCGTTTGCTGGGACTGAGCTGGGGTCAAGTTCACGGGATCATGCGACGGGCCGTTGAGCGGGGCTCGAGCGTCGCGATCTCAGTGGATTGCGCTACGCCGGACTCGATGAAAAGAGCTTTGGCGGTGGGCAGAGCTACATTTCGCTCATGACTGATCTGGAAGGCAGCCGGGTGCTGGAAGTCACTGACGGCAACGACAAGCAGAGCGCGGCAGTCCTTTGGCAATGCCTACCCGAGGATGTCACCGCGGGCTTGGAAGCCGTGGCCGCCGACATGAGCGGGCATTTTGGTGCCAGCGTCGCAGACTACGCCCCGCAGGCTGATCTGGTCCACGACCGCTACCACATCAGCGCCCATCTCAACAAGGCAGTGAGCCAGGTCGTGCGCGCCGAAAACAAACGCCTGCAAGCCATGGGAGACGAACGCCTCAAGGGCACCCAGCGCCTCTTCGGCTACAACCCCGATCATCTCAGAGAGGAGGATGTCTGCCGCTTTTCTCAACTGCGTCACTCCGATCTCAAGAGCGCTCGCGCTTGGGCCATCAAGGAAAACTTCCGCCGCTTCTGGGACTTCCGCTACGAGGCCAATGCCCGCAAGTTCTTCGCTGCTTGGTATGGCTGGGCTCGCCGCTCTCAACTCGAGCCCATCAAGAAGGTGGCGAAAACCCTCAAAAACCACTTTGAGAATATCATCACTTTCCTGAGCCACCGCATCACCAACGCGGCTACCGAGGCTCTCAATTCACGAATCCAATCCCTCAAGTCTGCCGCCCGTGGATTCCGTTCTTTCCTCAACTATCGGACCAGAATTCTCTTCTTCCTCGGTAAGCTCGATCTTTTCCCACTGTAAACCCTGAAGAGCCCTCCCGTAGATCTTCTTCCACCTGCCCAGGCTCCATGTCGAGATCCCCAGCTCGACCGCCAGTTGTGTCGCGCTTCGCGCTCCGCTTTCCAGCATCTCCACCGCGCTTCGTTTGAACTCTTCGTCAAATCGTCGCCCTTTGTTCGTCTCTCTTGGTTTTTCGTCCACGGCTTTTTCTTGGTCTATCCCGTGTCCGCATTTTCAGCACCACCTCATTTGCCATCGAAGTGATCCGAGCGTGTGCAACGGTGAGTTCGGCGGCGCGTTTGCTGGGACTGAGCTGGGGTCAAGTTCACGGGATCATGCGACGGGCCGTTGAGCGGGGGCTCGAGCGTCGCGATCTCAGTGGATTGCGCTACGCCGGACTCGATGAAAAGAGCTTTGGCGGTGGGCAGAGCTACATTTCGCTCATGACTGATCTGGAAGGCAGCCGGGTGCTGGAAGTCACTGACGGCAACGACAAGCAAAGCGCGGCAGTCCTTTGGCAATGCCTACCCGAGGATGTCACCGCGGGCTTGGAAGCCGTGGCCGCCGACATGAGCGGGCATTTTGGTGCCAGCGTCGCAGACTACGCCCCGCAGGCTGATCTGGTCCACGACCGCTACCACATCAGCGCCCATCTCAACAAGGCAGTGAGCCAGGTCGTGCGCGCCGAAAACAAACGCCTGCAAGCCATGGGAGACGAACGCCTCAAGGGCACCCAGCGCCTCTTCGGCTACAACCCCGATCATCTCAGAGAGGAGGATGTCTGCCGCTTTTCTCAACTGCGTCACTCCGATCTCAAGAGCGCTCGCGCTTGGGCCATCAAGGAAAACTTCCGCCGCTTCTGGGACTTCCGCTACGAGGCCAATGCCCGCAAGTTCTTCGCTGCTTGGTATGGCTGGGCTCGCCGCTCTCAACTCGAGCCCATCAAGAAGGTGGCGAAAACCCTCAAAAACCACTTTGAGAATATCATCACTTTCCTGAGCCACCGCATCACCAACGCGGCTACCGAGGCTCTCAATTCACGAATCCAATCCCTCAAGTCTGCCGCCCGTGGATTCCGTTCTTTCCTCAACTATCGGACCAGAATTCTCTTCTTCCTCGGTAAGCTCGATCTTTTCCCACTGTAAACCCTGAAGAGCCCCGCCACAGGCAGTTGATCACCAGTCGTAACCGGACGCCCGTTCAGGGTGGCTGAGCTTGACGTTCGGCTCGACCTCCGGTGGATGAAATATCTCTAATACAGTTGAGGTCTGGTGCAAATTTTCACCACCTGATCAAACCGCGAATGAACAAATTTGATTTCATCAGCCAATACCGAAAGCACATCAACTCGGGAAGGCGATATCTTCCAGCCGTTTTCATCTTTTTCATTATTGGTCCCATCCTCGCTTTCATCACGCGGTATATTTCGCCGATACCTCCTGCTTTCAGAGACATAGCAAGTATACTTCTTCTAATCGTCTCATACCTTCTCGGGATGATATTGCTTAACAGATCGCAACTTCGTTCAGCAATTTCGAACAACCTAATTTGTCCAGAATGCAAAAAGCCGCTGATACCCCTACAAATTGCCATTGATGCGCTTGAAACAAACGTATGTCCATTTTGTACGAAGAGAGTTTTCGAAGCTGAACATTGAGATGCCTCGAGTCTTCAGTGTTACGGTTTTTTTCATGACGGTAATTGTAGTTCGTTCGAATACAGTCTAACAAGGCGCTGCAGCCAACCCCTAGCCGCTTCGCTTGCTGGGGTTGCTCGGTCCCGCTATTGGCAGTTCACCTCAGGGTTGGCTCGATTGCCCGCTCAGGGTGGCTGAGCTTGACGTTAGCCTAAAATACAATGCATTCATCGATTCCTGTAATAATTGACGGTCCGAATTTTATAAATCGCTTAATTGATCTTGGGATCGCTCCACTACACATCTCCCGACAACTCATACTCCGGGGATTGATGAGCGTCATCGACCAGCAACTCCATGGGATACCTGGTGTCACAGGACTGTGTTCTTCTGCAGAATTCTTCTGTTCCAAGCGGCGCTTCGGTAGCGGGCAATCTAAATTCACCGAAGAACAGCAATCTCGATTGATGGCGCGTATGTGCGGAGAGGTCGGCGTATACGTTGACGTAATTGATATTCCGGGGTCCTCTGAGAAGGGCGTGGACACCACAATTAGTGGAAAACTTGAAGATCTTGCAACATAAGATCGAACGATCATTCTGGTTTCAGCCGATCGCGACTATATCCCGACACTAAGAAAACTCCGGCATAAACTAAAGGTTATATTATTTTCTCCACTCGAAACTCTTCCTGTAGAGCTTCAGAATGAAGCGTATGCCACCATTTTTTTAGGTTATGGCGTCCCATTTCTATTCTCATACAGTTATCCAAGATTCGACATTAGCTCATTTTCCATCGAACAATGCGCGGAATTGATATCGGAAGCAGATGACCGATGCATCAATCAATTGCGAGTCGACAACGACGGAGAAGTTTACATTGCACCACGAGACGAAAATTTTATGTTTCTAGATCATGTACGGTTCAGATTCGAGTCCTATGGGATGTTTAATGGATATGTTGGCCCAATGAGAGCCAGCAAAACCGATAAAATCGAGAATCTCTACAACGACATTATGCGTTGCTGGAGCGAGAAACGCGTAGGCTACATCGACTATTAAAATACAGGCTAACAAGGCGCTGCAGTCAACCCCTAGCCGCTTCGCTCTCGGGGTTGGCGGACGACCAGATTGCAGATGATCACAACCAGCAGTTCGGACACCCGTTCGGGGTGACTGAGCTTGACGTTCGGCAAAAAATAGAACTATGGCCCTCTTCGCAAAACTCTTTGGAACCAAAGAAGACCCCCTGAAGGGAAAAGCGGAGACGCTCGTGTCCGCTGCTCAGATTAACGCCGTTGGAGCGTTCACACCGCTGCTCAATAAGTTTGACTTCCTTCGTGATGTCAAACCCGACAACTGGGATTATTTTGTCACAGTCGCCACAGTCTTCATGGGTGCGACCCGTCTCAGTAATCTGGGAATTGATGAGGAACGCGAAGACAAGCTGATGGGGATCGTTGCCAGCCATCTAAATGAATGGAATGGCGATGGAATTCGCGGCTTTGAGGATTGCAAGGGTCTGTTTGAATCGGAATTTGATCGCCTTACATTGGCAGGCCACGACGCCAAGTTTGTGGCTTCAGATTCTGTCGGCAAATGGATTGTATGGAACATCCTTGGCAGAGCGCCACAATCGGACGACGAATGCATGTTGGTTAGGACGATTGGGGCGATGGTGACTCATCCGGTATTTGATTGGTGGAACAAATGAACTCCGAAGACAAACCAACCACTAAATAATTCTATGAAAAGCAAACTCTGGCGCGCTGACGCTACGTTCCAAAGAACTGACTTCTATCTTTATACCGTCACGACTGATTCGAGTATTGAATTCGACAAAACACAGCCAAAAATTAAATCGTTAATTTATTTCGCTCATTCTTTAGATGATGCACTGAGAGAAGATGAGCATTATCTCCTCGCTACTGGCACGCTTCAATCTCATCTCAGACTGAGGAATGGTCAGATCAATACTCTCAATTCCATAAAAACCGTTGAAGAGATTCCAGCAGGACTATCTGAAACGACCCACAATGGACATCGGGTGTGGGAGCAGAAAAAAGCCGAACAAGGCGCTGCAGTCAACCCCTAGAGAAACGCTGATTTAACCCGAGACGTGAGCACATTACACTCCCGATTATCGGGTAGATTTGATAAAGAGAGGAAATGGAAAGTCAGATGAGCTTTGGAGCGGTGGAGTATTCGGCCAAGAAGAAGGTCACGCGGCGGGAGAAGTTTCTGGCCCAGATGGAGGAAGTGGTTCCGTGGGCGGCGCTGGTGGGCTTGATCGAGCCGCATTATCCCAAGGGCAAGCGCGGTCGGCCCCCGATGGGGATTGAGAAAATGCTGCGGATCTACTTTCTCTCGCAGTGGTATGGGTTGGCCGACGAGGCTCTGGAGGATGCCATCTACGACAGCCAGGCGATGCGCAACTTTGCGGGCATTGATCTGAGTCGTGAGAGTGTTCCCGACGCGACGACGCTGCTGCATTTCCGCCATCTGCTCGAGCGTTTCGAGCTGACCCGAGCGATTTTCGAACAGATCGGTGAACACCTCCAAATCCGGCAATCCAGTCTGCGGGAAGGCACGATCATCGATGCGACCATCATCGCGGCACCGTCCTCGACGAAGAACCGATCCGGTGCGCGTGATCCCGCCATGCATCAAACCCGCAAGGGCAATCGGTGGTATTTCGGCATGAAAGCCCACGTGGGAGTCGACGCTCAGCGCGGACTCGTCCATCACGTCGTGGGCAGCGCAGCCAACGTGTCTGATATCAGCCAGACCCGATCCCTGCTCCATGGCAGGGAAAAGCGCGTCCACGGAGATGCCGCTTACCTGGGAGCTGACAAGCGTGCGGAGAACCAAGACCTCGCTGATACCGAGTGGCTGCTGGCGGCCAAGCGATCAAAACTCAAAGCCATGCCCGAGGGACTCCACAAAGACGCTCTCAAGGAATGGGAGCGCCGCAAAGCCCAAGTCCGGTCCTTGGTCGAACACCCCTTTCACGTGATCAAAAACCTCTTCAAATACCGGAAGGTTCGATACCGAGGCTTGGAGAAGAATACCGCCCAACTCTACTCCCTCTTCGCTTTAGCAAACTTGGTCATCGCCGGTCGCACCCGCCACACCTTCCCGGCCCTCTAAACTTCGTTTCAAAACGGAGTTTGGACTGCCTGCGACCCGCATCTCTGCTCCATTCATTCGTCCTCGCGCCTTCCAAGCCCATCACTTGCCGGACTTTGACCGCTGCCCAGAGGCGATTTTTTGCCAAATCGCAGAACCAGCAAGTCGGAGGTTTTGTTCAGCGCTTCCCTAGCCGCTTCGCTCTCGGGGTTGGCGGACGGTCAGATTGAAGTTGATCACAACCAGTAGTTTGGACATCCGTTCGGGGTGACTGAGCTTGACGTTCGGACCATAAATTCAATGTCTGATAGTTTCCATACGCGACCGCCCCGTCAGATCGCACGTCTCCGCATGCCTCGAGATGAAAAAGGCAAGTTCCTCTACCCATCTATCGCGGAGCGAAAACCTTATCCGGGAGATGTCCATCCAATCAGTAAAAAGTATCTGAAGGCATTCATCCGTCGACTACCGATTGAATACCTATATGGCCTTCAGTCGATCGAGTTACATGCTCGCAAGTCGCGCATCGGAGAACCTTATGGGCTATACATGAATGACGAAAAGCGTATCATACTTTACTCACTTCCTTGGCCTACTTGGAACTTTGGAGAGTTGGCAACGCATATAGAAGATTGGTATTACGGCCACGCCGCCGACACTGTCCGGTTTTCCGATCATGTTGAAGTCCAGTGGCATCGCCCCATTGATCTTGCATTCTTCATGTTCGCAGAAGTCTTCCTCCACGAACTCGGCCATCATCACCAAAACCGCTATAGGCGGAAGCGGCCATACCCTCATGAACGAAACGCATGTGAACAATCAGCTGATCGACATGCGGACTTTCTTCGCCGAACCGGAGCATTCCGGATATGGCACGACGTCAATGAGGCCGAACAAGGCGCTGCAGCCAACCCCTAGCCGCTTCGCTGGCTGGGGTTGCTCGGTCCCGCTTCTGGCAGCTCACCTCAGGGTTGGCTCGATTGCCCGCTCAGGGTGGCTGAGCTTGACGTTCGGGCAAAAACTCAGTTGCAGCGCGCCTCTAGCATGTGTAGAGCTTCTGTGTGGCATCCAATCTCCAAATCGATCAGTCGCTTCTCGAAGAAGCCAAGGACCTGGCCGGGTTCTCTACCAAGCGAGAAACAGTCAATGAAGCACTCCGCGAATTTATTCAGATCCGTCTTCGGAGGCAGCTGATCGACCTACGGGGGCAGATCGAGTATTTCGATGACTACGATTACAAAGCACTTCGACGGAAGCAGTCATGATTATTTGCGATACTTCCACTTTATCCGAATTTTTCCGCCGAAAGAAGATCGCTGATGAGGGAGTCGCTGCCGAGATCGGACAGCTCATCGAATCACAGAGAGTCATCTTGCTCGGAATCGTGAGACAGGAACTTCTGTCGGGAATCAAGCATGACGAGCAGTTCGTTGAACTGGAACTGAAAACCCGAGCACTACCAATCTATTTCGCAGAAGATGCCGACCATCTGATTGCGGCGAAGTTCTTTAATATTTGCAGATCGAAGGGGATCCAAGGATCGGCGGTTGATTTCTTGATCTGCGCAATGTCAGTTCGGCGCAACGTTGAAATTTTCTCGGTCGACCCTGATTTTGATCACTACGCCACTTGTATTCCGATAGAACGATACAAATACAATACGCCCGAACAAGGCGCTGCAGCCAACCCCTAGCCGCTTCGCTGGCTGGGGTTGCGCGGTCCCGCTATTGGCAGGTCACCTCAGGGTTGGCTTGATTGCCCGCTCAGGGTGGCTGAGCTTGACGTTAGACCCAGAAACTATGAAACACACACTATTGCTCCTATCCCTGCTTATCGCGCAGTCAAGTTTCGCAGACTCCATTTCAGCTAAAGGCGCTGACTGGAGAGACATATCTCGCGCATTAAACGTAACGCCATTCTATTTAACCATTAAGAGCTCGATTAAAGCAACTCAGTTTAATCTGATTGCTAAAGTATACAAAAATCAGGAAATGATTTATACTTTTCAGAGTGGCGGAATCGGAATTCAAGAACCTAAACCATTAGTCTTCAACTCCGCGCTTTTTTTCAAAAAAGCGACTGCGAACGATGATAGTTACGAACTGACGTGGACCGTTGATTGGGCCAACGTGGAATCTACAACAAAGAAAGAGATTTCTCGAAAACTCATCAATTTGAAAGGATTTTCATTTTCAGCCTCTGAGGCATTGGAGAAGGCTGACACCAAGTCCCTCATAGCCACCATAATCTGTGACTCAGAAGGCGGATTCACGATGAATCCAGAGATCGAGAAGACTATCGCTGACAATCCTACAGCCACGGTAATCGGCCTCTACATTGAATACGAATGAGGGTCTAACAAGGCGCTGCAGCCAACCCCTAGCCGCTACCCTGTCCCGTTGTTCTGACTTCCGTCCATTCCATCACACCAAGCTGAGAGTTCGGTCCCCCGTTCGGGGTGGCTGAGCTTGACGTTAGCCTCTTAAATTATGAAAAAAGTCCTCATCGTTCTCGGAAGTATTTTCCTTCTCATTGTCATCGCAGTTTCCGCACTCATCGGATTTGCAGCTTATAACGGAAACAAATTTGACTCTTCGAGTAAGGCTTACGTCGATCAAAGTATCCCACCAATCTTATCATCTTGGTCAACAGAGGAGTTGATGAAGAGAAGCTCACCTGAACTCAAGGCATCTGGGACGCCACAGCAGTTTTCCGAACTCTTTAAAAAGTTATCTCAGTTAGGTGCGCTCAAAAAGTATGACGAATCGCAGGGGAGTTCTTTTATGTCATACACGACGCAAAACGGAAAACTTGTCACTGCAGATTATACAGCGCACGCAAGCTTTACCAATGGAAGCGCAGAGGTTAAAATTAAGCTCATTCAGCATGACTCTCAGTGGCAGATTCTAGGTTTCCACGTGAATTCCCCGCTTTTTCTAAAGTAGCAATACAGGCTAACAAGGCGCTGCAGCCAACCCCTAGCCGCTTCGCTGGCTGGGGTTGCTCGGTCCGGCTATCGGCAGCTCACCTCAGGGTTGGCTCGATCACCCGCTCAGGGTGGCTGAGCTTGACGTTAGCCCATTAAGGAGATTGCCTCCGGCGCCGTCAGATGGTAGAAACGGAAAGTGACGTTACCGAACATCCCCGCCGCTCAAATCCAGAAGGATAAGGTCACAGAGTATCTCCTCGCCACGTCTCATCCCGAAGGCCGCGGGAAAGCGATCTTCTTCGCTTCGTTCGGATTCACACTCCACGACTGGCACATTCTTGCGGAGTCGTTGATTGCGCACGCGAAGAGCAACGCGGTAACAGGAGTTTCGGAATCTCGCTACGGCTCAAAATACCAAGTTGACGGTCCACTCAATTGCCCGGACGGTCGATCACCGACAATCAGAGCAGTTTGGATTGTTGAGGTGACCGCAGATTTCCCAAGACTCGTCACAGCATATCCGCTATAGAACATCATGATCCAAGAACACGATCAGGTCATTTTAACCTGCCCCATTCCGACTGATTCTCTTGAGATCGGGGACATCGGGGCTGTTGTTCACGTTTACGGATCTGGTGAAGCATACGAGGTCGAGTTCGTTACACTGACGGGACGAACAGCTTCAGTCGTGACAGTGTCGTCGGAAGACATTCGGTCGGCTCGGTCCGAAGAGATCCCTCATGCGCGAGAATTGCTGCATACCTAAAATACAGGGCTAACAAGGCGCTGCAGCCAACCCCTAGCCGCTTCGCTGGCTGGGGTTGCTCGAACCCGTTATCGGCAGCTCACCTCAGTGTTGGCTCGGTCATCCGCTCAGGGTGGCTGAGCTTGACGTTAGCAAATAGAACTCATGCCACTCAAGACGCCAAAAGAATGGATATCTCTTGGGACCGCCGGAACACTCCTCGTTGCATTACAACCAGCTTTTAGCTTTATACACTACTTCTGGAGTCTACGAATGGGAGCGTATCCAGTGAATGCGGATTCAATCGGAATACCGATCTATAATGAATTTCTTTCCTGGCTGATAGTGGCTCCCATAGGGCTCCTCCGAGATTGTAGTGGGAAACTGAAGAGGGTTTGAACGGAGAGGATGGATGCGGGTAGGAAGGAGTGCGATGAAGGATACAGAGTTTTACGCGCAGATCTTGGGATTGAAGAGTCCGTGGGTGGTTGAAGAAGTCGACTTGGCCGTGAGTGAGAAGCGGGTGGTGGTCCGGCTCGGGTATGAGCGGGGGACATTGTGGGCCAGTGAGGATGGAGAGCATCGACTTCCGTGCCATGACCATGTCGAGCGCTTCTGGAAGCACATGGATACGTGCGGGTTCGAGACGTTGCTGGCGGCGCGAGTTCCGCGGTTGCGGTTGCCTGATGGGCGGGTGGAAAGCGTGCCGGTGCCGTGGGCGGGAAAGGGCAGTCGCTTTACGCTGCTTTACGAGCGTTTTGCCATCGAAGTGATCCGAGCGTGTGCAACGGTGAGTTCGGCGGCGCGTTTGCTGGGACTGAGCTGGGATCAAGTTCACGGGATCATGCGACGGGCCGTTGAGCGGGGGCTCGAGCGTCGCGATCTCAGTGGATTGCGCTACGCCGGACTCGATGAAAAGAGCTTTGGCGGTGGGCAGAGCTACATTTCGCTCATGACTGATCTGGAAGGCAGCCGGGTGCTGGAAGTCACTGACGGCAACGACAAGCAAAGCGCGGCAGTCCTTTGGCAATGCCTACCCGAGGATGTCACCGCGGGCTTGGAAGCCGTGGCCGCCGACATGAGCGGGCATTTTGGTGCCAGCGTCGCAGACTACGCCCCGCAGGCTGATCTGGTCCACGACCGCTACCACATCAGCGCCCATCTCAACAAGGCAGTGAGCCAGGTCGTGCGCGCCGAAAACAAACGCCTGCAAGCCATGGGAGACGAACGCCTCAAGGGCACCCAGCGCCTCTTCGGCTACAACCCCGATCATCTCAGAGAGGAGGATGTCTGCCGCTTTTCTCAACTGCGTCACTCCGATCTCAAGAGCGCTCGCGCTTGGGCCATCAAGGAAAACTTCCGCCGCTTCTGGGACTTCCGCTACGAGGCCAATGCCCGCAAGTTCTTCGCTGCTTGGTATGGCTGGGCTCGCCGCTCTCAACTCGAGCCCATCAAGAAGGTGGCGAAAACCCTCAAAAACCACTTTGAGAATATCATCACTTTCCTGAGCCACCGCATCACCAACGCGGCTACCGAGGCTCTCAATTCACGAATCCAATCCCTCAAGTCTGCCGCCCGTGGATTCCGTTCTTTCCTCAACTATCGGACCAGAATTCTCTTCTTCCTCGGTAAGCTCGATCTTTTCCCACTGTAAACCCTGAAGAGCCTCCCATAGCTCTATGCGGAATCTGGTGGGCTGTATGGGATTACCATGACGCGAAATTGATTTTTGGATGGAACCGCAAGCGTCCGACTTGGAGTCTATTATGGACGGTTCTATTTACCATCCTTATTGTTGGAACCGTTCTTGAACTTCCCTATGCTTTAAGTTGGATGAATTTACCATCAATTATAAATTTAAGTCTATGGATATGCTTATTTTTATGTTTGAGGGCAGTTGTTGTATTCAAACGGTTTCTGGTAACATGAATGGCTAACAAGGCGCTGCAGCCAACCCCTAGCCGCTATCGCGGCTGGGGTTGAGGAACCCGCCACAGGCAGTTGCTCCGTTTGCCAAATCCTTATACAAGCTCGGGGTGGCTGAGCTTGACGTTAGACTCTTATACAAAATTCATGAAGACCTCCGGTGGATGAAATAATGAGATGCATGAAGCACCACTGCCAAGCCGAACATTTGCAACTGAGCCTGGGGATTTTGTATCGATATCTAGAACTCCGGTGGATAAATTCACTGGCCGGCTTGAATTCGGAGTCGAGCGGAGCGAGAACCCTCGCTAAAAATGATCCGAAGACGAACTCATATTTTGTGCGCAGCACGCGAACTTTTCAAGCAATTTTGCGTAATTCATCCAATCAGGACTAATGCCATTGGCGCACTGAACTTACCTCCTCCACCATCGCCACATCTGAGACAGCTCCACCTCACACAATTATACTTAGAAGACAGAACATCCAGAAATGGAGAAAAGCAATACGAGTCTAACAAGGCGCTGCAGCCAACCCCTAGCCGCTTCGCTGGCTGGGGTTGCTCGGTCCCGCTTTTGGCAGCTCACCTCCAGGTTGGCTTGATCGCCCGATCAGGGTGGCTGAGCTTGACGTTCGGTCCTGAAAAATGAATTCCATCCGACTACTTGTCTGATAGACTGAACCAATGACACTTGCAGAATTTCCTCAACTTCAGGCTCTATCGCCAAGGGACAAGCTCCAGCTTGTTGACGAATTGTGGATCGATGTCATCCACAATGTCGATTCCGTCGAGCCATCCGAACAGGAACGATCTATTTTGGATGCCAGATGGATGAGTTTCATCACTGATCCGGCTTCAGCGATGACCCTCGAAGAGTGCAAGACCCGCGTAAGAGATCTTCGCGGATGAAGGATTTTCGAATCTTACCTGAAGTTCCACAAGATCTTGCCGAAATCGCTGATTGGTATGACGTGCACGGGTATCCAGGACTTGGGGATCGATTCATTGATACTTTCTATTCATACATTCCGCACATCTGCGAAGATGGAGAAGCATATCGCCAAATCTATTCTGGGTTTCGAAAGATTCTTCTGAAGCCATTCCCATATTTTCTATTCTACCGATACCATCAGGATATCGTGGTCGTCTCCCTCGTGATAGGTGCCATCCGAAAGCCAGAAGCTGATTCGACGGCAACTAAAGATTCGTAAATGAGACCGAACAAGGCGCTGCAGCCAACCCCTAGCCGCTTCGCTGGCTGGGGTTGCTCGGACCCGCTATTTGCAGTTCACCTCAGAGTTGCCTCGGTCACCCGCTCGGGGTGGCTGAGCTTGACGTTAGACTCTTATACAGAATTCATGAAGACCTCCGGTGGATGAAATAATGAGGTGCATGAAGCGCTCCTGCCAAACCGAACATTTGCAACTGAGCTTTGGGGTTCTGTATCAGTATCTAGACCTCCGGTGGATGAATTCACTGAGTGGCTTGAAGTCAAAGTTCAGCGAAGCGAGAACAGTTATTAAAAGTGATCCGAAGGCGAACTCATATTCTGTGCGCAGCACACTAATTTTTTGAGCAATTTTGCGTAATTCATCCAATCAGGACTGATGCCACTGGCTCACTGAACTTAACTCCTCCACCATCGCCACATCTGAGACAGCTCCACCTCACTCAATTATACTTAGAAAACAGAACATGCAGAAATGGAGAAAAGCAATACGAGTCTAACAAGGCGCTGCAGCCAACCCCTAGCCGCTTCGCTGGCTGGGGTTGCTCGGACCCCCTATTGGCAGTTCACCTCAGGGTTGGCTCGATTGCCCGCTCAGGGTGGCTGAGCTTGACGTTCGGTAAAATATGAAAATACGGCGCAAGCGGCTCCTCGAATTTTACGACACTTGACGGAGCGATCTCGGATTCGGCACTCATGTGAGCGCCATCACCGGCCTTTTAGGCGAAGACCTAATCCTCGGAATACTTGAACACTATTTGCGAGCCGTGGGAGGGTTTTCAACACAGCTTGTAGATTACAAGTGCGTTCCGGGAACAAGGAGTGGTGCTCGACTTGACGCATGGTTGGTCGCCGAGAATGGAAAGGATAAGGTTCTTTATCAGATCGAAGTGAAGAACTGGGCTTCTAATTCGATTGGAGGAAAGTCAGTAATTCTAGATACAAGCACCGCAGATCTGCATGACCACGCTTCAAAAACATTCGAATCATATTTTCACACTCCAAGAAACGCGAAAATGACGTTAAAAGTCCTGTTTCCTATGAAACCGCCTCTCGGATACGAAAACTACCGTATAGTCCCATTGGTCGCACTCTGGTCTGCCGTGTCGAACAGCAATTTGTTAAAACCGTATTTTTCTGTTCACAACCGTTACTTTAATGAAGGTCTATTCCCACACTTCGATGTATTCTCGTCATCTCTTGATCTGAGAACATTAGATATGGAATTCCTTGATATCGACCTCCCTCGTTTCTCGGACCGCCTAACCAGAATCAAGGAAATCGTGCAATTCTGATTACCGAACAAGGCGCTGCAGCCAACCCCTAGCCGCTTCGCGGCTGGGGTTAGCGGCTGCACAACCTGCAGGAATCTGCCACTTGCGACTCGATCACCCGCTCGGGGTGGCTGAGCTTGACGTTGGGTCATAAATGAAACGCTTCGGATGCATAGTTATACCCGCTGCCCTTATAATCTGCATGGCGGTCTTCGCCGCTATGTTTCTAAAAGATCTCGATAGTTGGAACGGGGCAATCGAACAAACAAGCTCTGATCTGGAATGGATTCCGAGTCAGGCGAGCAACGTCACCTATTATGAGGACTTTTTGCGATCAATTGCAGAATTCAACATTGACCAATCCGAATTCGAGAGATGGTGCCACGCGCAGGACAAAGCTTTGCACGCCGTCGATAATCCACTTGATACATCCATTCAACGTTCAATCCCGATGCTCGCATCATGCGGCCTCATCGCACTTCCAAAAACCGATCCTGAAGACAGCTATTATAAGGCTCTTCAGGGTTTACAGTGGGAAAAGATCGAGCTTACCGAGGAAGAAGAGAATTCTGGTCCGATAGTTGAGGAAAGAACGGAATCCACGGGCGGCAGACTTGAGGGATTGGATTCGTGAATTGAGAGCCTCGGTAGCCGCGTTGGTGATGCGGTGGCTCAGGAAAGTGATGATATTCTCAAAGTGGTTTTTGAGGGTTTTCGCCACCTTCTTGATGGGCTCGAGTTGAGAGCGGCGAGCCCAGCCATACCAAGCAGCGAAGAACTTGCGGGCATTGGCCTCGTAGCGGAAGTCCCAGAAGCGGCGGAAGTTTTCCTTGATGGCCCAAGCGCGAGCGCTCTTGAGATCGGAGTGACGCAGTTGAGAAAAGCGGCAGACATCCTCCTCTCTGAGATGATCGGGGTTGTAGCCGAAGAGGCGCTGGGTGCCCTTGAGGCGTTCGTCTCCCATGGCTTGCAGGCGTTTGTTTTCGGCGCGCACGACCTGGCTCACTGCCTTGTTGAGATGGGCGCTGATGTGGTAGCGGTCGTGGACCAGATCAGCCTGCGGGGCGTAGTCTGCGACGCTGGCACCAAAATGCCCGCTCATGTCGGCGGCCACGGCTTCCAAGCCCGCGGTGACATCCTCGGGTAGGCATTGCCAAAGGACTGCCGCGCTCTGCTTGTCGTTGCCGTCAGTGACTTCCAGCACCCGGCTGCCTTCCAGATCAGTCATGAGCGAAATGTAGCTCTGCCCACCGCCAAAGCTCTTTTCATCGAGTCCGGCGTAGCGCAATCCACTGAGATCGCGACGCTCGAGCCCCCGCTCAACGGCCCGTCGCATGATCCCGTGAACTTGATCCCAGCTCAGTCCCAGCAAACGCGCCGCCGAACTCACCGTTGCACACGCTCGGATCACTTCGATGGCAAAACGCTCGTAAAGCAGCGTAAAGCGACTGCCCTTTCCCGCCCGCGGCACCGGCACGCTTTCCACCCGCCCATCAAGGCAACCGCAACCGCGGAACTCGCGCCGCCAGCAACGTCTCGAACCCGCACGTATCCATGTGCTTCCAGAAGCGCTCGACATGGTCATGGCACGGAAGTCGATGCTCTCCATCCTCACTGGCCCACAATGTCCCCCGCTCATACCCGAGCCGGACCACCACCCGCTTCTCACTCACGGCCAAGTCGACTTCTTCAACCACCCACGGACTCTTCAATCCCAAGATCTGCGCGTAAAACTCTGTATCCTTCATCGCACTCCTTCCTACCCGCATCCATCCTCTCCGTTCAAACCCTCTTCAGTTTCCCACTACAATCTCGGAGGAGCCACCCTGAGCGGGCAATCAAGCCAACCCTGAGGTGAGCTGCCGGAAGCGGGTTCGAGCAACCCCGGCCAGCGAAGCGGCTAGGGGTTGGCTGCAGCGCCTTGTTCGGCTGTATTTGCCCGGATAAAGTAGGATCGTGTTGTTTGAACATCGCCGAACGATCTTCCGTCGAACTGAACCTTGACTTGAATTCCCGGCCTAGGCGAGAAGATTGGCAGAATACCGAAATATAAATGCTTACCCAGCATGCCGATCTCCTCTTCATCAGCAATAGTTAGCGTCGGTCCTCCAACTAGTTTCTTGGACTCCCCAGATTTGTGAACGACAATATAGCTAGGTCCTTCTGAGACTTTTATTACGAGCTTGCCGTTGTCCAAAGCTACGGACTCGAATGGGCTAGTTCCCCGGACATCTGCAGCAGCAGAAATGTGTGAATAGACCAAGATGGCAGACGCTACAGTAAGTATTGGAATATTCATGATTATTTAGGTAAGCAGTCGATTGGCACGTTTCAAGGTCGGTTTATCACTAATTATATCATCCACCGGAGGTTGAGCCGAACGTCAAGCTCAGCCACCCCGAACGGGCAACCGAGCCAACCCCTAGGTGAGCTGCCAGTAGCGGGTCCGAGCAACCCCAGCCAGCGAAGCGGCTAGGGGTTGGCTGCAGCGCCTTGTTCGGCTGTATTGGAAACGTGGTATCGCGATAATGCACGTAGAAAGCCACAAATACTGCCTTTGCACGATGAACGCGGGTTCAATGTAATTTTCTGCAGCTTCATCTAATTGTTGGTAGACAAGATCCGGATAAGTTGGGCGGCGCTCTCGATTGCTGAGAGTGATATGGCCAGAACCCCAATGAACCTGAGTAGTTTATATATCGGTTTGTCTGAGTGAATGAGTTGCTCGAAAAAGCTAACCCCGACTTTAGGGTGAAAAAGAATATACAAAAGAGGAACCGAAACCAAGATTGCAAAGGTGACTATAAAATATGTTGTGGACAATATGAGGAGGGGTTTGCGAATCGGAATTTTGTATCGAATACGATTTTCGCCTTACTTGTAAATTTGTAGATAGATCGTGGGCCCTTCGCGTCGATCTGTGTAATTTCATCCGCCGGAGGCTATTTCATGAGCCGAACGTCAAGCTCAGCCACCCTTAGCGGGTAACCGAGCCAACCCTTAGGTGAGCTGCCAGTGGCGGGACCGAGCAACCCCAGCCAGCGAAGCGGCTAGGGGTTGGCTGCAGCGCCTTGTTAGACCAGCATTTATTTATTTGCTTTCTGACGCGATCCGTTTTGCCTTGGATGAGATTGCGTTCTCCGGGAATCTATTCGTATATTGTAGAATGAAGTGCGCTCCGTCTCTTGAGACTTCCTCGTCGGAGAGCTTCTCACCCTTTGCGTCTACGGGGTAGTTCTCATATTGAACCGAGTTGGAAGCGAGTTCTTCATATGCAAGGCCAATATTCCGCTCAAGCGAGTATCGTAGTGAACTTGGCTTACCGTTTAGGAGAATGAGCTGGATTGTAGAATCATTGAGTTGTTTATTCCATGCTTCTCGAGTGCTTCGTTGTTCAGCTTGCCGATCACCAATGAAAAAACCAATGAGAGATGCTATAAGAATAATTGCTACTATTAGAACTGATTTTGTTATGCGGGCATTCATATTTATTTATGGTCTAACGTCAAGCTCAGCCACCCCGAACGGGAAATCGAGCCAACCCTGAGGTGAACTGCAAATAGCGGGACCGAGCAACCCCAGCCAGCGAAGCGGCTAGGGGTTGGCTGCAGCGCCTTGTTAGACTCGTATTGCTTATCTCCGTTTCTGGATGTTCTGTTTTCTGAGTATAATTGTGTGAGGTGAAGCTGTCTCAAATGTCGCGATGGTGGAGGAGTTAGGTTCAGTGAGCCAGTGGCATCAGTCCTCATTGGATGAATTACGCAAAAGTGCTCAGAAAAATTCGAGTGCTGCGCACAAAACATGAGTTCGCCTTCGGATCACTTATAATAACGGTTCTCGCTTCGCTAGACTTTGAGTTCAAGCCACTCAGTGAATTCATCCACCGGAGGTCTAGATATCGATACAAAATCCCCATGCTCAGTTGCAAATGTTCGGCTTGGCAGGAGCGCTTCATGCATCTTATTGTATCATCCACCGGAGGTCTTCATGAATATTGTATAAGAGTCTAACGTCAAGCTCAGCCACCCCGAACGGGCGTGCGAGCAACGGGTTGTGATCTACTGGAGGAAGACCGTGGAAGAAAGCTGGCAGTGGAGCGGCTAGGGGTTGGCTGCAGCGCCTTGTTCGCTGGTGTTATTCACACCTTGCTGCTCATAAAAAAGATCATGCGATCCTTCGGTCTGACAAAAATCAACTCTACGGCCGTTGGTCGTGTTCCGTGACAGTATATGCTCCAAGGATAGATATACATTTCATCCGAGCGTAGCTCTTGGCTTGGAGGAAACCAGGATATGTTCTCATCGTGTAGCCATCCCTCTACAAATTTTATGGCATCATCCAAGACGCCGTCTACCTGATCGCCTCGTGTCCAACCCGATCCGAAGTCGTCCTTCGTCAATTCAGATTTGTTCACATGACTGATCCGTATCGCGTGGGCATCGAGATGGTCGCCGGTAAAAGATCGAGATGAAACGTAGCTGTGGATGACTTCCTCAATTCTATCGTCGCCAAGGCGACACCAATTTAGAACATATCGAACGTCATGCTTGTTAGCTAAATTTGAAGAGTCGCTATTTCCTGGTCCAAGCTGGAAGCCAACGAAACCGATCACTGCAATCCCTCCGATTAGGCAAACGATGCCCCAAGCGATGAGAAGCCACTTTATAACTGGCAAGAGTTTTTTCATGAATCAGCGAACGTCAAGCTCAGCCACCCTGAGCGGGTAACCGAGCCAACCCTGAGGTGAGCTGCCAGAAGCGGGACCGAGCAACCCCGGCCAGCGAAGCGGCTAGGGGTTGGCTGCAGCGCCTTGTTCGGCTTGTATTTCATGATTAGGAACGAATTTGTATGTAGCGTTCAGAGATCGTTCAAAAATACGTGAATACAGTGCTGAAAAATCAACATCGTTCGTGCGTCCCGGAATCTCGTCGATCTGATGAACTCCCTGAGCTGTGATCCGATATGATGTGATGCTCATATCTCCTCCGCCGAAGCTCCATCCACAATGCAGTAGGTTGCCGTTCTTGAGGTCTTCGACTAGCGCAATAGATCCGTGCCCGATTGTCCCTGCTCGCAAAAACCGATTGTCAGCTCGGGATAAATATATAGTTGCAGACATTCCTCCTGTTCCAGAAGTGGCTGCGTTGGCAAAAAACTGATCTTTAATGTCATCATTGTTCACATCGACTAGCCAAATTGAGTAGCCGCCACCGACAACTGCAAACTCCCATCCGCAAAGCTCCAAATAATCAGCTGTCGGGTCTTGGACGACTTGTGTTTGCTGCCGAACGTCGTCCGCTAATGAGATCGATAAGCAGAATATGGGTAAAAAAGCTAGGAGGAGTTGTTTCATGATAGAGCCGAACGTCAAGCTCAGCCACCCTGAGCTTGGATAAGGATTTGGCGAACGGAACAACTGCCTGTGGCGGGTTCCTCAACCCCAGCCGCGATAGCGGCTAGGGGTTGGCTGCAGCGCCTTGTTCGGATCCGCCCTTCCGTGGTTCCGCTTAGTGCCTTATTCGAGGGCATTGCTTGTTTCAGGAGTTGAATTGATTCAGGGCAAACTTGATGGCTTGCGTGATCTCGATCGAACGAACTCCCGAGGGTCAAACCTCATTCTCCGCTTCTTTTGCGCATTCACGAACCAATCTACTTGTGCGGATCGAGCGCATACACATCTCAATAAAAAGCAAATCCGGAGGCTGTCTACAATCAAGTGGGAATGTCGTAGTCGATGGGGATAGGTCCGAACGTCAAGCTCAGCCACCCCGAGCTTGTATAAGGATTTGGCAAACGGAGCAACTGCCTGTGGCGGGTTCCTCAACCCCAGCCGCGATAGCGGCTAGGGGTTGGCTGCAGCGCCTTGTTAGCCATTCATGTTACCAGAAAACGTTTGAATACAACAACTGCCCTCAAACATAAAAATAAGCATATCCATAGACTTAAATTTATAATTGATGGTAAATTCATCCAACTTAAAGCATAGGGAAGTTCAAGAACGGTTCCAACAATAAGGATGGTAAATAGAACCGTCCATAATAGACTCCAAGTCGGACGCTTGCGGTTCCATCCAAAAATCAATTTCGCGTCATGGTAATCCCATACAGCCCACCAGATTCCGCATAGAGCTATGGGAGCCACTATCAGCCAGGAAAGAAATTCATTATAGATCGGTATTCCGATTGAATCCGCATTCACTGGATACGCTCCCATTCGTAGACTCCAGAAGTAGTGTATAAAGCTAAAAGCTGGTTGTAATGCAACGAGGAGTGTTCCGGCGGTCCCAAGAGATATCCATTCTTTTGGCGTCTTGAGTGGCATGAGTTCTATTGGCTAACGTCAAGCTCAGCCACCCTGAGCGGGCAATCAAGCCAACCCCCAGGTGAGCTGCAAATAGCGGGACCGAGCAACCCCAGCCAGCGAAGCGGCTAGGGGTTGGCTGCAGCGCCTTGTTAGCCCTGTATTAGCTCCACGAGACTTGAAACGACACGTGTGACTTATCTGGAGAGACAATTACCTCACCGTATGAAGCTCCTTCACCAGTCCTCAATTTGTAATTCGTAGTTCCATCTGGCTCGACAGTAGATTCTCCGTCAATAATCCCCGGAGAATTCTCGAGCCATAGAGCAACAACCTGTGGGGAGTCGTTGAATGATCCTATGAAGGTTCTTGTAAGGGTGATCCTTCCGTGCGGATTGAAAAATCGCTAGCCGTGATTGGAAAAGGAGCTAATCTATCCCAACGAATCGACAAATTGGCCATGTCTGTTCGCCTCGCTGAACTGACGTTGTCTCGCGCATTTGTCGGCCAGATGAGTAGCAAGATCAATGCCGTAGCAATACACGTTCCACTCAGACCGACAACGATTCCAACAACAACGTAGCGAATTTTAGGTTTCATGGGCTAACGTCAAGCTCAGCCACCCTGAACGGGCGAACTGAGGCTACTGGTGATCAACTGCAATTAGTGGGTCCGCGCAACCCCGAGAGCGAAGCGGCTAGGGGTTGGCTGCAGCGCCTTGTTAGGTCTGTATTTGGCTTCTGAAGAAACGGCATATAACGGACTTCCAGATGAAACGAAAGACACATACGACGGCTGCGAGCTCTAATCCGAAAAACCAGCCGAGTAGCGCACAAGGAACAACAGCAGTCATTTCCGGAAAATACTGAAATGGATTTTCGACCCCGAGATTGTGATAAAGAAGGGGTAGTAAAATGCAGTTAAAGGTTGCCCATAGAAAAATCGATAACCAAGCCCAAAGAATGAGCCGCTTATAGGAGTAGGTCTTTGTGAATCTCCATATAGGAAATGCGATTGCACAAACTAACGAGATGTATTGAAGCGAGATTGATAGTGTATCAATATTTTGGTTCACGACGATGGTTTCCGGCAGGTAGGGAGTTGCGCCAAGGTTTTGTGCCGTCGGCAGTTGCTCCGCCGGAGGCTTCATGTAATGACCTAACGTCAAGCTCAGCCACCCTGAGCGGGCGATCAAGCCAACCCTGAGGTGAGCTGCCGGTAGCGGGTTCGAGCAACCCCAGCCAGCGAAGCGGCTAGGGGTTGGCTGCAGCGCCTTGTTCGGCTGTATCACTTTTCAATCTGGCTAAAAAATCGCGATATTGGATCCGTTCATTTTGATTTAGTCTGTGAAGTGACTCTTCCGCTGGGAGTGTCAGTGTATATGTAAACCCTGATGATGCTAATGTCGAGAATGTCGAAACGTGAAGTTCATCTAACTCATATAAAACTGAAGAGAATGATTCTGCCAACTCGTTTCGGTGTGACTGGAGTTCATGAATGGTCCAAAAGTATGAATAAGCATTCCATCGGTCATCGAATTCAAAGGCTTTCCGCATGAGAAGATACTTTAAATCGTAGCATTCATAAATCAACGGTGTCGTCATGGCTATGAAACCCGGATATCGGATCATCGAGCCATGATTTCCGACAAATGCAATATTGGTGCCCCAGTCTTCAGATTTGATGAAGTTCATAGTTAGAGTTTGTTATGAGCCGAACGTCAAGCTCAGCCACCCTGAGCGGGCAAACAAGCCAACCCCGAGGTGAGCTGCCGATAGCGGGACCGAGCAACCCCAGTCAGCGAAGCGGCTAGGGGTTGGCTGCAGCGCCTTGTTAGGTCGTATTTCGTTTTTGCGCTGGGATGTGTCTCCCGAAGAGTAGAATCGAACTGAGCGATGCAACGAAAAATAATAGAAGCCCTAAACATGCTCCGGGGATCCCCATCCAGAGCCATCCTATGGCTGGAAATAAATATATGAAGGGAGCCGCAACAAGAGAAAAGATCAGTGTTTGCGAGACCGACAACTTGGATGATTCGCCGCAGCTCTTGCAGATATAATTTCGTCCTGGTCTCAGTAAGCCGAAGAACAACAATTCCTTTTTACAATGCGGGCATTTATTCATGCTATGACCTAACGTCAAGCTCAGCGACCCTGAGCGGGCAATCGAGCCAACCCCCAGGTGAGCTGCCAGTAGCGGGACCGAGCAACCCCAGCCAGCGAAGCGGCTAGGGGTTGGCTGCAGCGCCTTGTTCGGCTGTATTATCGAGATGAATACCTATAGTATGCTCGTGAAGTCTGGCGGTCGAAATAAACGTGATATCCGCCACCGTTGTTTTGTTCTGATTCAAATACAAGTCCGTTTGCCACTGTAATGGTGCGGCTGTCCGCGGCGTGAGGAGGGTATTCATGCGGGTCCTCATATCCTGAAGCTCGAAAAGTCACCGGGGAGATAATCTCAACAAAATTGAATTCAGGGAAAACTGATATGAACTGACTTTCTGTAACGTCGAATTCCGCAAGCGAGTTAATTCCATCTGAATAATAGGAGATTTGTTCGGCTGTTCGAGGTAATTGGAGAAAGCGCACCTCTTCCGTAGATACGTCGGCTCCTTTTCGGATTTTGTATGCGCTAATGGTTGTTATCACTGCAAAGGAAGCGAACGTAGCGAGGAGTAGCAGTGGACCCCCGCAGCCGAAAAGCGCTACCTTGGTGCCAAATCGCCTCCAGATAGCATATGCTAGCGAGAGTGCTACGATGGCACTGATGATTATGAAGTATGTCATTGGATTTAGCCGAACGTCAAGCTCAGCCACCCCGAACGGGCGGACAGAGACGACTGGTGATCGACTGCAGGTAGCGGGTCCGCGCAACCCCTATGAGCGAAGCGGCTAGGGGTTGGCTGCAGCGCCTTGTTCGGCTGCTTGGCTGACCCGCAGCACGAGGCCTTCGGATAAGTCAGCTGTTGAAAGGTCATCAAAAGCCTGATACCCAGCAGACTTCTTTAACGACCCGCCCAATACGTAATCACCGAATCCTACGATTGGAGGAAGAACCATAGTAAAATCGAAGCTGATTTTGTCAGTTGTCCTACGTGCGAGGACTGAAGCTTCCGCGGTCGCGCTCAGATACATCTTGGATCCGTTTCCTCTAGCGGTAATAACAACCCGTGTGAATTCTCTGTCTGTAGAATAGACGGGTAAGGCAGCAACGACGTTCTGAATGTTGCCATCTCGTACCTTGAGGATCTCGAGCAACACATCTTTGCCGCTTAATTCGAGATTGGAGACCCACGTGCTTATGCCGAGACCGCGGGCCAAATCGTATGCTGAAAGATTTGTATCTTGCGATCTTAAAACCGTCGGGCAGCAAAGTCCAATGATCAGTGACGTGAGTAGGTATTTCATATTTTTCAAAGCCGAACGTCAAGCTCAGCCACCCTGAGCGGGCAATCAAGCCAACCCCACGGTGAGCTGCCAATAGCGGGACCGAGCAACCCCAGCCAGCGAAGCGGCTAGGGGTTGGCTGCAGCGCCTTGTTCGGCTGTATTTGTATCGAGCTGCTCGAATTCGGTCTTGAATGGAGATGAATGGAAAACAAGGAAGCTCTTACCGTCGGATGATACTTGAACGGCAAAATAGCGTTCGTCAGCATATTTTGACATTTCTTCAGATGGGTCGTTTGACAGGTTGTAGCAAAACCCGAATGTCCAGCCAGTCCCGCCGTCAAAAACTGCTGGTCGAAGTAGTCGCGGAGTGTATGCACTAGCAAACTTTTGAATGAGCCCGTGTCGGTAAGATAGCCATTGATCCCGAGGGAGCCGCTCAAACGACGAGCCGTCGAGTTGAGCGGGTTGGAGATCCGTTGGGGTGAGCGTGTAGCCTTGTCTAAGAACATATTCCTCGACCGCTGTTCTTGCCTCGTCAAACGAGAGAGCGAAGTCCGGATGGCTGAGTGCTAGAAGCAGGACTGCCATGAATGTTTTCACTGTAGATTGGGATCGGATTAGGAGGTGTATTTTAATCATCCGCCGGAGGCTATTGCAATGAGCCGAACGTCAAGCTCAGCCACCCTGAGCTTGTATAGGGATTTGGCAAACGGAACAACTGCCTGTAGAGGGTTCGTCAACCCCAGCCGCGATAGCGGCTAGGGGTTGGCTGCAGCGCCTTGTTCGGCTGTATTTCGCTCAAACTTAGATGAAAGGTCGGAAAAGAATAGCAGCGCTAGGATGGCTCCGGAAATTCCTGATGATAACATGTCGAGCAGCATGACCGGTGCTGAGATGATATCATATGAGATCGTGAAAAATAACGGAAGCGTGCTCACTAGCATGAACACATAGAGAGTCCTCGCATATTGGCGGAGCATCCAAAGACGGATCCAAGCCAATGTTGATCCTATTAGAATAAAAAAGGCATAAGGGATCGATATAAATTCCGGGATTTCGTGCTCATATATCGGCGCATCGTAGGCTTGGGTTTTTAGATCGGGTGATAGCCAGGGGTCGCCTAATGCTCCAAGGAATAGGTAGACCACAATCAAAGTGCATTCTGATGAGATCAGTATCCGGAGGACTGTTTTTGTCTTCATACTGAACCTGGAAGGATTGAACAGATTCAAATAGTGCCTCGCAAATCAATGTCATTCGTTGCACGCTTCTGTATTGAGCCGAAGGTCAAGCTCAGCCACCCTGAGCTTGTATAAGGATTAGGCAAACGGAACAACTGCCTGTAGAGGGTTCCTCAACCCCAGCCGCGATAGCGGCTAGGGGTTGGCTGCAGCGCCTTGTTAGCTCTTCACCTTGTCACAATCTGTTTGAAGCGCTCTTTCAATAGTTCTGGATTATCACGTAGATTTGCTACCGCGTGCAGGATGAGCCCTCGCTTCTCAAATGAATAGAAGATCCCATGTTTACGGTTGTTGATCAAAAGACGCCGAATTGGTTGTTCATAAAACGGTGCCATTTCTGGAAATTGTCGCAGAAGGGCGAGAGCTGCATCAATCAGTTCCATGAAAACATCGCCAGAACCCGAGTTGCGATCCTCGAGTCTTTCGTAGATGTCCTGAAGATCAACTTCCGCTCCAAGCGACCAAACGATCTCGGGCGGCATCTACCGTCTGGATGTATTCTGAATCCGTGTTCGAACATCATCCCAAGTCGAACCTGACTCGGGATGGTCGTAGTAATAGTTCAAGCGCTCTTGGAGAGCGGCAACCATCTCAGGATCAGGAAGTTCAGGGGCGGACCGAGTTGCCTGACTCCAGAGTTCTGCGGCTAGAATGATCTTATCGTCCGAAGAAAGACGGGAAAGAGCTGGAATGGAATCGGCAATCATCTTCGAGAAACTACGCGTTTGAGAGGAATTCGCAATCATTCACTACATGAGCTAACGTCAAGCTCAGCCACCCTGAACGGGCGACCGGAAACAACTGGTGATCAACTGCCGGTAGGGGGTCCGCGCAACCCCAGGAGCGAAGCGGATAGGCTCCTCCGAGATTGTAGTGGGAAACTGAAGAGGGTTTGAACGGAGAGGATGGATGCGGGTAGGAAGGAGTGCGATGAAGGATACAGAGTTTTACGCGCAGATCTTGGGATTGAAGAGTCCGTGGGTGGTTGAAGAAGTCGACTTGGCCGTGAGTGAGAAGCGGGTGGTGGTCCGGCTCGGGTATGAGCGGGGGACATTGTGGGCCAGTGAGGATGGAGAGCATCGACTTCCGTGCCATGACCATGTCGAGCGCTTCTGGAAGCACATGGATACGTGCGGGTTCGAGACGTTGCTGGCGGCGCGAGTTCCGCGGTTGCGGTTGCCTGATGGGCGGGTGGAAAGCGTGCCGGTGCCGTGGGCGGGAAAGGGCAGTCGCTTTACGCTGCTTTACGAGCGTTTTGCCATCGAAGTGATCCGAGCGTGTGCAACGGTGAGTTCGGCGGCGCGTTTGCTGGGACTGAGCTGGGGTCAAGTTCACGGGATCATGCGACGGGCCGTTGAGCGGGGGCTCGAGCGTCGCGATCTCAGTGGATTGCGCTACGCCGGACTCGATGAAAAGAGCTTTGGCGGTGGGCAGAGCTACATTTCGCTCATGACTGATCTGGAAGGCAGCCGGGTGCTGGAAGTCACTGACGGCAACGACAAGCAGAGCGCGGCAGTCCTTTGGCAATGCCTACCCGAGGATGTCACCGCGGGCTTGGAAGCCGTGGCCGCCGACATGAGCGGGCATTTTGGTGCCAGCGTCGCAGACTACGCCCCGCAGGCTGATCTGGTCCACGACCGCTACCACATCAGCGCCCATCTCAACAAGGCAGTGAGCCAGGTCGTGCGCGCCGAAAACAAACGCCTGCAAGCCATGGGAGACGAACGCCTCAAGGGCACCCAGCGCCTCTTCGGCTACAACCCCGATCATCTCAGAGAGGAGGATGTCTGCCGCTTTTCTCAACTGCGTCACTCCGATCTCAAGAGCGCTCGCGCTTGGGCCATCAAGGAAAACTTCCGCCGCTTCTGGGACTTCCGCTACGAGGCCAATGCCCGCAAGTTCTTCGCTGCTTGGTATGGCTGGGCTCGCCGCTCTCAACTCGAGCCCATCAAGAAGGTGGCGAAAACCCTCAAAAACCACTTTGAGAATATCATCACTTTCCTGAGCCACCGCATCACCAACGCGGCTACCGAGGCTCTCAATTCACGAATCCAATCCCTCAAGTCTGCCGCCCGTGGATTCCGTTCTTTCCTCAACTATCGGACCAGAATTCTCTTCTTCCTCGGTAAGCTCGATCTTTTCCCACTGTAAACCCTGAAGAGCCAGCGGATAGGGGTTGGCTGCAGCGCCTTGTTCGGCTTATTGACTCTGGTTATTTTCAGTTTGTAAATTGATAACTTTGCCATTTTGAACCTCCAAGAATACTTCTTTTTCCCGAGTTTCGCTGAAGCCCATGCCGCCCATAATTAGTTCTCCTCGTCCAAGTCTAATGGTCCCAGAATACCAATCTGCCAAAACGGGTGTCGTCCAATCTGCCTTGATGGCGGTCATAGGAATATTCCTGTCGCGCTGGTATCCGTAAACGAGTGAAAGAAGATACAGCTTGGCATCATTGATCTTCCAACTTCCGATGTATCCCCTGTGGCAATCTGTCGGAGACGGCCTATCCCTAAACTCAAGCGGTAACGACTCACTGTTGAAAAATGCGTCTAATGGAGTAGAATACATATGGTACTGCTCTCCTTCATAATTCATTGTCTCAGGAATCTGCGAGGTTGCCAGCAAGTTGCACGAAACCGAGAATAGACATGCGATAGCGAGGAGCTTTTTCATTCTATTTTATAGCCGAACGTCAAGCTCAGCCACCCTGAGCGGGCAACCGAGCCAACCCCTAGGTGAGCTGCCAATAGCGGGAACGAGCAACCCCAGCCAGCGAAGCGGCTAGGGGTTGGCTGCAGCGCCTTGTTAGGTCTCATTGTTTAGTTAAGAACACTGCGAGTAATCCCGTTAAAGCTCCGATAATTCCCGTGAGGGTCGATAGGAACAGAATAATGGCGTCTCGGCGGTGTTTCGACTCCGATCTGATTGCTTCTCGGATCGTCGTTACTCCATGAGCGGTGAGAACTCTTCGGCTTGAAAACGCAATTTTACGCCATGAACCAGCTTCGGATCTCTCTGGAATCGGGAGGAAGCGTCGGTTTGCTTTGCGCAATAGATGAGAGGTAACTAGAGAATCGATTGAATCTTGGATCTCGGACTCGTCTATCCAGGCGTCGTGATCAAGAGCTAACAATTCCTCGTTGCCCGCCCGTCTCTTGCGAGCGTCGGCGATGTGGCGTAGATGTCGGTCTCTGATACAATATTTCTCTGAGAATAGTTGCCACAGTCGAAACTGTGTCATGGGCGAATCTATAAAATACGAATACTTCAGATAGCGGAAATATTTTAGGATTGCCGGTAACGGTGACCTATTTTTCATTTGTATAATGACCTAACGTCAAGCTCAGCCACCCTGAGCTTGGATAAGGATTTGGCGAACGGACCAACTGCTTGTGGCGGGTTCCTCAACCCCAGCCGCGATAGCGGCTAGGGGTTGGCTGCAGCGCCTTGTTGGGCTGTATTGCGTCGTTTCAGATTTACGGTCTTGTGAATGTCGGCTGCCTGCGCTGCATACAATCCTCTGAACAGTAAACCGACATCATGATTATATTGGGCTGATAGGGAATCTTTGATTTCCCAGATCTCTTTCATCGTTTCGTCCGCGATTGTCGGAAAGTCTTCGATTATCATGAGATTAGTTCTTCAGGGGTGCAGATTATCGGGAGTTCGTAGCCTAGCGAAGCTATTAAGTTTTGGAGAGGCTTTCGGATAGTCGCATTGGCGATATGCCGGCAATTCCAAGTGAGAAGTATATCCAGTTCATGGAAGGTAGCAACTGCGACATGCGCAGCGTCGCGTTCAGCTGCTGGGGGCAAGATCCTCGAATTCATTGTTGCGGAAGTCGTCTTTTCAACTTCCGGCGTGATCTCCAAAAGAGGAATCCCCGCGAGGCTGTCGAGTCGGCGTTGAGCTGCGCTTGGGTCTCCCCCGGCAGCTTCTTGAATGGTAACCAAAGAAGTGTAGAGGTCGTGTTTGGATCGTTCGGTCGCCCACCAGTCTTTCGTTACCTGTTGATGAGCAATCTGGACAATTTCCCAAGTCTTCTTGGCGGTGAGGTAACTTGGAATTGTTGTCTCGATGTAGATCCGCATATTATCGACTCGATGGGTCGAGTGCTTTCGTAATGTATCTGAGCCCAACGTCAAGCTCAGCCACCCCGAACGGGCTTGCGAGCTACGGGTTGTGATCTACTGGAGGAAAACGGTGGAAGAAACGTAGCAGTGGAGCGGCTAGGGGTTGGCTGCAGCGCCTTGTTAGGTCTCATTTGTATTTCGCGATACCGCGACTCTATGACGAATGCCATCTTTAAATTCTCGGGCTTCTGTATGAACAGTATCACCGGGCTTTCCATCCCACTTCTCGTCATAAGGTATTATTTGAGGAAGAATTCTATAAACGTCGTCTTCGAGATGAATTGCTTCCACTGGCTTCCAGACATCGGTTCCTTCGTCGAGGAGTTGGATGAAGATCATAGTTGCTGTCTCAAAGTTGCCACTTATGGCGTTTGTATACTGGGGTTCTATCCAAATTGAATCATCATATTGATGTGCGCTATCTTTACCGGTGGTGTCTACCCATAGTTCATACATCCCAGCTGCGTTCACTGACCGGACTACAAAGGTGCTCCCGATGATGCGATTGAAAAGTTGGAATGTGTTAAGCGAATCGTCCGGATCTCGTCGAATGCTTGGTGGAAGTGTTGTAACCGTGACTCGAAGCATCTTGTTTGTAATGACCTAACGTCAAGCTCAGCCACCCCGAACGGGCGATCGAGCAAAGCAGAGTGATCAACTGCCTGTGGCGGGTTCCTCAACCTCTAGGAGCGCAGCGGATAGGGGTTGGCTGCAGCGCCTTGTTAGGCATCAGAGTGTGGGTAAAGCCATTTGGCGGCAATGTAAAACAACCCGATGACGTTCACGGTGGTCGATCCTATGAGCGCACAGATAACCACATCTGATATTGCCAAAACCGGGAGGCTAGTGTCGGGATGTCTAAGCCCTGAAAGATAGATGAAATAGAGGATAAATGATAGCCATGCTACGACTAGCGCGAATAGTAGTGCTAAGCCGATAAGCCTGACGAAATGAATGATTTTTGTGCGTCCGTGAACTGACTTAAGCTCATTGACCTCCTCTGTCAGGCGATCAATCTCCAGTGATTGCTTCTCATCTATCTCAGTATCTCGCGGCGCCGTGCCCTGAACTTGCTCGTTCTTGGAGGCTTTGAGGATGTCGGCGGCTAGATCAACCGAAACGCTCATGCCTGAAGAAGCTTCCGGAAATGATCCTGAATATCGCTAATTTGGATGGTTGAATATCGCTCTTCGTCCCACGATTTCTTCCACGGGGTGCCATCAGCGTGCGTTCGGGCTGAAAGCTGCCCTCCGGTCATGTTACCGTAGGCATTCCAAACTCCCTGTATAAGCCCGAAAAAATTGGTTTCAGGTGGGATACTGTCTTCCGCATGAACTGTGGAAGTGACTGCTGCCGCCCCATATTTCTGTAATTTTTTATATAATTTTGGGTAGACTGGCCCGAATTGCCACGCCTTCGCGTCGTTATAAATGAGCTTCACGATCTAGTAGGGCCAACGAATAGCCTTGAGCAAAATATACAAGCTTCTGTAGCTGCATGTTGCTCAAAGAACGCCCGCACTCGCTGGCAAGCTTGATGAAAACATTCGCAACAGCTTCCGCAGAATATTTTTTTGATATGATCATTCGGTTGGGTTGTAACAGATGTGTCAAATGTATTGTTGTATTGCCTAACGTCAAGCTCAGCCACCCTGAGCTTGTATAGGGATTTGGCAAACGGAACAACTGCCTGTAGAGGGTTCGTCAACCCCAGCCGCGATAGCGGCTAGGGGTTGGCTGCAGCGCCTTGTTCGGCTGTATTTCTCTCAAACTTAGATGAAAGGTCGGAAAAGAATAGCAGCGCTAGGGAAGCGCTGAACAAAACCTCCGACTTGCTGGTTCTGCGATTTGGCAAAAAATCGCCTCTGGGCAGCGGTCAAAGTCCGGCAAGTGATGGGCTTGGAAGGCGCGAGGACGAATGAATGGAGCAGAGATGCGGGTCGCAGGCAGTCCAAACTCCGTTTTGAAACGAAGTTTAGAGGGCCGGGAAGGTGTGGCGGGTGCGACCGGCGATGACCAAGTTTGCTAAAGCGAAGAGGGAGTAGAGTTGGGCGGTATTCTTCTCCAAGCCTCGGTATCGAACCTTCCGGTATTTGAAGAGGTTTTTGATCACGTGAAAGGGGTGTTCGACCAAGGACCGGACTTGGGCTTTGCGGCGCTCCCATTCCTTGAGAGCGTCTTTGTGGAGTCCCTCGGGCATGGCTTTGAGTTTTGAACGCTTGGCCGCCAGCAGCCACTCGGTATCAGCGAGGTCTTGGTTCTCCGGACGCTTGTCAGCTCCCAGGTAAGCGGCATCTCCGTGGACGCGCTTTTCCTGGCCATGGAGCAGGGAGCGGGTCTGGCTGATATCAGACACGTTGGCTGCGCTGCCCACGACGTGATGGACGAGTCCGCGCTGAGCGTCGACTCCCACGTGGGCTTTCATGCCGAAATACCACTGATTGCCCTTGCGGGTTTGATGCATGGCGGGATCACGCGCACCGGATCGGTTCTTCGTCGAGGACGGTGCCGCGATGATGGTCGCATCGATGATCGTGCCTTCCCGCAGACTGGATTGCCGGATTTGGAGGTGTTCACCGATCTGTTCGAAAATCGCTCGGGTCAGCTCGAAACGCTCGAGCAGATGCCGGAAATGCAGCAGCGTCGTCGCGTCGGGAACACTCTCACGACTCAGATCAATGCCCGCAAAGTTGCGCATCGCCTGACTGTCGTAGATGGCATCCTCCAGAGCCTCGTCGGCTAACCCATACCACTGCGAGAGAAAGTAGATCCGCAGCATTTTCTCAATCCCCATCGGGGGCCGACCGCGCTTGCCCTTGGGATAATGCGGCTCGATCAAGCCCACCAGCGCCGCCCACGGAACCACTTCCTCCATCTGGGCCAGAAACTTCTCCCGCCGCGTGACCTTCTTCTTGGCCGAATACTCCACCGCTCCAAAGCTCATCTGACTTTCCATTTCCTCTCTTTATCAAATCTACCCGATAATCGGGAGTGTAATGTGCTCACGTCTCGGGTTAAATCAGCGTTTCTCTAGGATGGCTCCGGAAATTCCTGATGATAACATGTCGAGCAGCATGACCGGTGCTGAGATGATATCATAGGAGATCGTGAAAAATAACGGAAGCGTGCTCACTAGCATGAACACATAGAGAGTCCTCGCATATTGGCGGAGCATCCAAAGACGGATCCAAGCCAATGTTGATCCTATTAGAATAAAAAAGGCATAAGGGATCGATATAAATTCCGGGATTTCGTGCTCATATATCGGCGCATCGTAGGCTTGGGTTTTTAGATCGGGTGATAGCCAGGGGTCGCCTAATGCTCCAAGGAATAGGTAGACCACAATCAAAGTGCATTCTGATGAGATCAGTATCCGGAGGACTGTTTTTGTCTTCATACTGAACCTGGAAGGATTGAACAGATTCAAATAGTGCCGCGCAAATCAATGTCATTCGTTGCACGCTTCTGTATTAAGCCGAACGTCAAGCTCAGCCACCCTGAACGGGCGATCTGAGACTACTGGTGATCAACTGCCGGTGGCGGGTCCGCGCAACCCCAGGAGCGAAGCGGATAGGGGTTGGCTGCAGCGCCTTGTTCGGTCTATCCGCAGAGGAGAGCGGCTTTCGAACCCAGTAAGGCGAAAAGAGATAGGATTGAGATGAGACAAAGCCCATAAAAAGCCCCGCGGTGAATAGCGGGTGGTCTTATGGAGCCTTGTATACGATCATCCTTCTCAGAAAGGATATGATTGTTGCCATTCTCTCTCAGGATCTTCTCCATCAGATCAGCGCGAGAATCATAAGCATTTTTCTCTCCATAAAGCGCGACCACTCCCAATACAATACATAGAGCTAAACCTGATAGGGCAATAAGCGCCAGCCAAGATGAAACAGAATTTGAAGAAATTAACTCTTGTTGAGGGGCTGATAAACCGAGCATTCCGGCACACAGAGCTGTCAGGAATTGAACAAATTTATAGTGAGGTTCAACAGCTCGAGCTCGCAAATCGATAATCTTCTGACCGTAATATGGCAGACTGGAACTCATATCTAATTCGAATTGTTATTTGACCGAACGTCAAGCTCAGCCACCCTGAGCGGGCAATCAAGCCAACCCTGAGGTGAGCTGCCGGTAGCGGGACCGAGCAACCCCAGCCAGCGAAGCGGCTAGGGGTTGGCTGCAGCGCCTTGTTGGGCCTCAGGCGACTGCGAGTTGGACTTTCAAAGTATGACCACGGGTATGAAGCGGAATAATTTGGTCGGTGGAAAGAGTATGGAGACCATAAACATCACCATCATCATCACAGAATTCGACCTCATATGCGTCGTCAAGTAGTTCAACGACAGCACCTACTTCCCCGGCTTGAAGCCCGAGGATCGGAAGATCGTCGGTGACTGCAACTGTATCCAAGAGAGCTATAGTCCGATTCATATCTATCTGCGTAGCACGTAAGCCGTCGTCAGTCGAGGGAAGTTCTCACCAGTCCTGATCATCCATGCTGTGCGTATGTTGGCCGACTGGCTGGAATGGAAAATTTGCATGTCGATCTCGAACCGCTGACCGTGCATGTCAGATTTGCCGGCGATTGCCGACGATGTTGGGAGAGAAGAGAATATTGTGTCTCGTAGCCATTCAGTGTGCTCTGGTAAGAGACCGAGCGCTGATGCAAAGACGCGTGCTTTGTGACGTCCTACCGGATGAAGTGGCGATAGGCTGTAATCGCGGAGCTTCTGGATATCGATGAATGCATTGTTCAGATTCGGTAAGCGCATGACAAGGAGGCGCCATATATGTCTATCAATGGCCCAACGTCAAGCTCAGCCACCATGAGCTTGGATAAGGATTTGGCGAACGGAGCAACTGCTTGTGGCGGGTTCCTCAACCCCAGCCGCGATAGCGGCTAGGGGTTGGCTGCAGCGCCTTGTTCGGATCCGCCTGTCCGTGGTCCGGCTCAGCGTCTTATTTGAAGGTATTAGTTGTTTATGAATTGAGTTAATTAGAACTGCCTTGATGCTCTACAGTAGCCAAAACTCAACTAGTGTTTGATAGCCAGACCGTATATTTCCGCTTGGCTTCCGCATTCGCGGACCATTCTCTTTGTGCGGCGAGCGAGGATACGCGACTCGAACAAAAGCAACTTCGGCGGCTCTTTGCAGTTTGGTGGGAATCTCGCAGTCGATGGGGATAGGTCCGAACGTCAAGCTCAGCCACCCTGAGCGGGTGACCGAGCCAACCCTGAGGTGAGCTGCCAGTAGAGGGTCCGAGCAATCCCAGCCAGCGAAGCGGCTAGGGGTTGGCTGCAGCGCCTTGTTAGACTCGTATTGCCTTTTTCCGTTTCTCGATGCTTCTGTTTTCTAAGTATAATTGTGTGAGGTGAAGCTGTATCAGATGTCGCGATGGTGGAAGAGTTAAGTTCAGTGAGCCAGTGGCATTAGTCCTGATTGGATGAAGTACGCAAAATTACCTAAAAAATTCGAGTGCTGCGCACAAAATATGAGTTCGCCTTCGGATCACTTTTAATAACCGTTCTCGCTTCGCTCGACTTTGAATTCAAGCCACTCAGTGATTTCATCCACCGGAGGTCTGGCTATCGATACAAAATCCCCAGGCTCAGTAGCAAATGTTCGGCTCGGCATGAGCGCTTCATGCATCTCATTATTTCATCCACCGGAGGTCGTTATGAATTTTGTATAGGAGTCTAACGTCTAGCTCAGCCACCCTGAACGGGTGATCGAACTACGGGTTGTGATCTACTGGAGACAGACCGTGGATAAAAGCTGGCAGTGGATCGGCTAGGGGTTGGCTGCAGCGCCTTGTTCGGCCTCATTTGTAGTTTTCGCATACAAAAGCTGATCGAGAATCTCACCATTCTTCAAAACACTCTTGCGCATACGTCCTTCGAATAGGAATTTGTTCTTTTCGAGCGCTCTCGCGGATGCAGGATTGTTCGCGTAAGGGACAGCAAATACGCGCGACAGGTTGAATGCGGAAAAGAGATAGTCGGTAAAGGCACCGACTGCTTCGCTCATGATTCCGTTTCCCCGATGTGGCTTACCAAGCCAATATCCAATCTCGGCAGTCAGACGATGAACATCTCTCTGAATATCAGCGGAAATGTTTCCGCAGGCTTTGCCGTTGACCGTTATCGCGAGAGTGGTGAGGCGATCCGCCCTTATAATGCGCTCGAGATAAAATTGCGCGTCTGAAAAAGTATATGGATGCGGGAAGAAGTCTCGTAGATGCAACCAGATATCTCGATCATTTGCGTTTTCTGCAAGTGACTCAGCGTCTTCTAGATTCCATGGCCGAAGAACGCAATGGGTGAGCGTAAATTTCATAATTTCAGGGCCGAACGTCAAGCTCAGCCACCCTGAACGCGGTTACGAGTTTGGCGTCGCCTACTGCTGCAGGACGGGCGTCCGAGCAACCCTAGCCGCGAAGCGGGTAAGGGTTGGCTGCAGCGCCTTGTTAGGTCCGTATTTATCCTTTGGTGAGTGCGAAAGCTTTGCATCTGCACGGATCGTCAAATTTTAGAAACTAATATGATAATCGAATCTGCCCACATTAGATCCGCGTAAGTGTCATACTCTGAATGCATCAGGAATATATCCGAATCCTGCAAGCGATGAGAGGAATATCAGCAATAGGTGCATCCCGGTGATCTGTCGGTGTAATCTTGGAAGGAGGAACGCAGCAATCGAACAACCAAGTCCCAATACTATCCCGGGAATGAGTATAATCCAAAGCCAAAGCAAAAAGACAAATTCGAAATTCTCGATCCCGAATTCACCGGGTATAATGATGCATGCAATTGTTCCAGTGACCAGTCCTGCAAGGGGAACGGTTGCTGCTGCAAATTGATTGAATTTCACGGATATTGATATGACCTAACGTCAAGCTCAGCCACCCTGAACGGATGACCGAGCCAACCTTGAGGTGAGCTGCCAATAGCGGGACCGAGCAACCCCAGCCAGCGAAGCGGCTAGGGGTTGGCTGCAGCGCCTTGTTGGGCCTCAGGCGGTTGCAAGCTGAACCTTCAAAGTATGGCCTCGGGTATGAAGCGGGATGATCTGGTCCGAGGAAAGAGTATGAAGACCATAAACGTTGCCCACGTCATCGCAAAATTCGACTTCGTAGGCATCATTGAGTAGTTCAACAACGGCACCGATCTCCCCAGCTTGGAGTCCAAGAATCGGGAGGTCGTCGCTGACCGCGACTGTATCCAAGAGGGCTATGGTCCGGGTCATGCTATTTTCGTAACACGTAAGCGGTTGTCAGTCGAGGAAAGTTCTCGTGAGTTCTGATCATCCACGCAGTCCGTATGGTGGCTGATTGGCGGGAACGAGTGACGAGCACATCGATGTAGAATCGCTGACCATGCATATCTGATTTTCCGGAAACTGTCGAAGATGATGGCAGAGAAGCGTATATCTGATCCCGTAACCACTCAGCGTCTACCGCGTGGAGACCAAGTGCCGATGCAAAAACGCGTGCTTTGTGGCGTCCTACCGGATGAAGCGGCGACAAACTGTATTCCCGAAGCTTCTGGATATCGATGAGGGCATTCTGCAGATTCGGTAGACGCACGAGAAAGTGGCACCCTGTATTACTTATTTAGGGCCGAACGTCAAGCTCAGCCACCCTGAACGGTGGTTCGGATTTGACTGGTGATCAACTGCCCGTGGCGGGTGGCGCAACCCAGCCGCGCAGCGGCTAAGGGTTGGCTGCAGCGCCTTGTTAGCCTGTATTTTGCAACGGCTAGGATAGCCATGAATGATAACGCAGATATAAGGAGAATCGTGATACTTGGCTCGGGAATCGATGCCGTCTCGAAGGAAGTGATCGCAAAACTAGCTGAATTGCCTCCGCGGTCTGACATCGTAATAAATGCAGTGTCTGCCATTGGGAAATCTAAAGTCTGGATTGATGAGAGATCGCGACCGGATATAACTGAGTCACCTTGAAAACGAATTGTAAAAAATGCGGACGATCCGTCAAATGGTGCGATGTTGATAACGGAACTGGTGGTTGCATCGAAATCGAAATTCACGAGATCCCGGCCAGGATTACGGTCAATTAGCGATATTCTTGGTTGAGACCCTTGAGATGCGGTTGCCGTCCAATCGACTGAATTTGTTGAAAATGTAAAATTCGCTGGAACAAAATAATCTTGAAATCCAGATGCGCCAGATGCTGTAGGGCTATCATCAAAAGTAATACTCCAGTCCGCAGTCGTCGATGTCGGAAATCCAAAGTTGCTTCCAGAGGAGGTTAGCGTTGCGGTGCCAAAGACGAGGAGTGATCCTGCGTGCAAGCCAAATGTTGACCAGATCAGAACAAGCGCGAAAGTTGATTGTGTTTTCATTGTATAAAAGGCTAACGTCAAGCTCAGCCACCCCGAACGGGCAACCGGAAACTACTGGTGATCGACTGCTGGTAAGAGGTCCGCGCAACCCCGAGAGCGAAGCGGCTAGGGGTTGGCTGCAGCGCCTTGTTCGGCATCACTGCTATTCAATATAGTCCTTCGACCAACGGCTGACGACAAACCTCGTTCTTGTTCGTCGAGCAGGCGACCCTGAGTCGATTGCTGTCACGTAGACGCGCACCTTTCGACCGGGCTTTGCGTTCTTCAAGGTTGCGCGGTAAACGAACTTCTGGATCACGGTCGATCCTCTTTTGATTGTTCTAGCGCGTTGCTTCTCGTTCTTCGCGGAAAGGACGGGATTTCCGCTAGTGAGTGCATTTGTCGTCGTGTAGATCCCGCCGCCAGCGTATGGCACGCCCTGAATGTTAAAGAGTTTCGTGGTGCCCTTGATAAGGAGCTTGCCGTTCCGAAGCGACAGAGATGTTATTGTTATCTCAGGTTGTCGCGAGGGAACGACGGGCGGTAAAGGAAATTCCTTATATTGTGCTATGCCCGCGTTGGTTATAAATGCGGTCATCGCTACGAATGTTAAACGGACCGAAAGGCGAAAGTTTGTGTAGTTATTCATGCTTTTGGGAGCTATCAGCTATAAATTGCCGAACGTCAAGCTCAGTCACCCCGAACGGGCGGCCGAAATGCTGGTTGTGATCATCTGCGATCTTGTCGTCCGCCAACCCCGAGAGCGAAGCGGCTAGGGGTTGACTGCAGCGCCTTGTTAGAACTTATTTGTTTTCCTATCAAAGCTTGAGTTCAAATTGGAAAGCCACAAAAACACTGATGTGGCTTCGTCGAGAATGCTCTGCAAAAGATCATTGGAGAGTTCCTGTGTTTTACGATCTCCTTCAAAATAATGCAGAATGCAAGATCCACTTGCGCCATCCACGACAAGCTCTCCATGAGCGAAGGCGTTTCGATAACTAATGAGACTTTTTAATTCCTTGATTCTGGATGTCTCTTTTGAAGCTTCGGAGAGATTCTTCCATTCTGATTCAGAGTCAATCGCTGCTCGAATCAATTTCCATTTTTGAAAGAAACCGAAAGCCTCGGTCGTGAGTACGTGTGATTTGAATCGATCCCGCCGTGTATGGTCGTCCCCTATAATGAAGTCACAAAGGACCTCATTAAGTTCGAGCTCAACAATTGTTGCGGCCTCAATCACTTCGGCGCGATATGATTTGGCGTTTGTGTATGCCTCAGAAATCTGCTCGCTGGAGGCTTCGCCAAGATGCAACGGATTCTTAATGCGGAACATGTTGAATCTGATGGCATTCATTATTGTTCTAACGTCAAGCTCAGCCACCCTGAGCGGGCAACCGAGCCAACCCTGAGGTGAGCTGCCGGTAGCGGGACCGAGCAACCCCAGCCGGCGAAGCGGCTAGGGGTTGGCTGCAGCGCCTTGTTCGGCTGTATTATTCCGCATACGCTGGATCAGGGAAATCATGACGAGACTGCATGTCGCTCCAGCGGTGCCGTAAAGTAAATCATAAAGCGTTTCTGACACGCTGTGTTGAATGTGTGTATCAGTGAATATATCAGATGCAAGCTCTCCAAATTCCCAAAACAGTGCTACCGTGCAGGCCGCGCAAAATGCAAATAGGTATCGTGTGATCGGCGTTACCGGACCAATAATGGAATGAGCCATTTTGATTGCCCGGAATAGAAATTACGCTATTGCAAAGCCACCCGAGAAGTGAATGACGTGGTCAAGCTGTGCTCGTATCCCAAATACCATAGCCAGACCCCGAAGTAGGATTACCGAAATTGGCGCCCATGCTGCATCTCGTAACAAGTGATATGCGAGATTTGCGAATCGACCGAGCATCAGAGAAGCATTGTAGATTGGTTGGAGGCATTCACATTATATCATCCGCCGGAGGCTACTCATGAAGCCGAACGTCAAGCTCAGCCACCCTGAGCGGGTGACCGAGCCAACCCCTAGGTGAGCTGCCAATAGCGGGACCGAGCAACCCCAGCCAGCGAAGCGGCTAGGGGTTGGCTGCAGCGCCTTGTTAGACTCGTATTGCTTTTCTCCATTTCTGGATGTTCTGTCTTCTAAGAATAATTGTGTGAGGTGGAGCTGTCTCAGATGTGGCGATGGTGGAGGAGGTATGTCCAGGGAGCCAATGGCATTAGTCCTGATTAGCTGAATTACGCAAAATCGCTCGATAAGTTCGCGTGCTGCGCACAAAATATGAGTTCGTCTTCGGATCATTTTTAACGAGCCTTCTCGCTCCGCTCGACTTCGAAATCAAGCCGGCCAGTGAATTCATCCACCGGAGGTCTAGATATCGATACAAAACCCCCAGGCTCAGTTGCAAATGTTCGGCTTGGCAGAAGTGCTTCATGCATCTGATTATTTCATCCACCGGAGGTCTTCATGAATTCTGTATAAAAGTCTAACGTCAAGCTCAGCCACCCTGAGCTTGTATAAGGATTTGGCAAACGGAACAACTGCCTGTAGAGGGTTCCTCAACCCCAGCCGCGATAGCGGCTAGGGGTTGGCTGCAGCGCCTTGTTCGGATCCGCCCGTCCGTGGTCCCAATCAGCATCTTATTCAAAGGCATTAAAAGTTTCATTGATTGGATTGATAGAAGCTGGCTTTGATAAATTGTGGGAGCGGGAACTCAGCTGGTTTCCGATGGCCACACCCTATCGTTCAGCTTGACTCCCGCATTCGCGGACCAATCTGGTTATGCGGCGAATGCGCATGCGCGACTCTAACAAAAGCAAATTGAAGGGCTGTTTGCTGTTTGGTGCGGATATTGCAGTCGATGGGGAAAGGTCCGAACGTCAAGCTCAGCCACCCTGAGCGGGTAACCGAGCCAACCCTGAGGTGAGCTGCCGATAGCGGGTTCGAGCAACCCCAGCCAGCGAAGCGGCTAGGGGTTGGCTGCAGCGCCTTGTTAGGCCCGCACTAGCTCCAAGACACCTCAAATCTCACGTGGTCCATGTCTGGTGATACAATGACCTCGCCATATGAGGCTCCTTCACCTGTTCTTAAAATATATTGGGTTGATCGATCTGACCGAATTTCTGATTTACCCTTTGTAATACCGGTAGATTCCCCGAGCCACTTGGAAATAGCTTCAGGAGAATCATCAAACGAGCCTCGAAAAGTCCTTGTAAAAGCGGAACCCTCAGTTCGAATTACAAAATTTCGCGCAGTCTCTGGGAAAGGGGCTAGTTGTCCCCAGCGCAGAGACAAACCGATCATTTCGGCTCTTTTTGCTGGATTCGTGTTATCTCGTGAATTGGTAGGTGCGATATATAGAATCAGAAAAATACAGACCAATACCACGCCGACAAAGCTTCCGATTATGGCTTGGCGAATGTTAATTTTCATGGCCTAACGTCAAGCTCAGCCACCCTGAACGGGCGTTGAGCCGCGCAACGCAGTTGCGTCACTCAGCGGATACAAGTTTGATGTGACTACAGGCGGCTAGGGGTTGGCTGCAGCGCCTTGTTGGGCTGCATTTTGCTCTCGATCAATTTCCTTTAGAGTTTGTGGATCAAAATTTCGAGATGGATAATTGTATAATCCGGACGACAACCCGACAATCTGATCTTCCCTGATTACAATCGAAGCCGTCGGGCCCGATTCTCGTGAAATGTCGGAATCGTATGGCCAAGAGCCGTGTCTAAACGTGACTAAGAAGTATGTTGGTAGATTTGGATCACCGTCTATCGAATTGATAGGATACATTGGATCATCTGGCGGGCCGACGAAGAACTGTAGTGAAGACAGATTGGGGCCGGGAAACAGTCCGAGAACCTTCGGCGGAATGTCGATCATTGAGTCACCAAATTCTATCTTTAACGAAAGGAACTTAACGATATCGGCTATTCCGCCCTCAATTTCGCTGACTTTAACTTTCTCTATCTCGGCCGAAGCAATGATTCGACCGGAATCGTATGGACTGGGAAGATTGAAACGTGTTTCGGAGTATAATGGTGCAGCAAAGGAATCTGAGCTTGCCGAAACTCGCGTGAGAAGAATCACGGCGAGAGCTAATTGTATGAATGTATTTTTCATGCCCAACGTCAAGCTCAGCCACCCCGAACGGGGGACCGAACTCTCAGCTTGGTGTGATGGAAGGGACGGAAGTCAGAACAACAGCGCGGGGTCGCGGCTAGGGGTTTGCTGCAGCGCCTTGTTCGGTCTGTATTTCCCACACCTCTCCAGTGATCCGAAGCATGTCTTCATGTATCTCTACATCATTCTTTATGAATGCGTTGGGAATGTGGTGCGAAAACGACATACCGATCTTGTGGAGGACTTTCCTGCTGGAATGATTCCATGTTGCGTGTGTTGCAGATATTTCGGTGGCGTGGAGATCACGGAATCCGACTGATAGGATGCACCTGCATGCTTCAGTCATATATCCGCGGTTTTGAAATAATGGATGAGTCCAGAATCCAATGTCCCAGACATCAGAATTCTGATTTCGGAGAGCAACTCGTCCGATGCGCTCTCCGCTGTCGAGGCCACAAATCGTAGATACGAAAGCAGTTCCTGAGTCCCATGCAATCTCGTTATTTTGGAAGGGTTTTAATAGCTCGTCCATCGAATCAGGCGGATCCCAGCGCATCCCATCGCAAAAGTTTGGATGACGACTAGCAGAAAATACAAATGGAATATCTTCTCTTGTAAACTTCCGCAGAACTAGGCGGTCGGTTAGCAAGATTGTGTCCGATGGAATTGTTTTCATGAGACCGAACGTCAAGCTCAGCCACCCTGAGCGGATAACCAAGCCAACCCCACGGTGAGCTGCCAGTGGCGGGACCGAGCAACCCCAGCCAGCGAAGTGGCTAGGGGTTGGCTGCAGCGCCTTGTTGGGCACTTTGGAAATCAGAAATTATCTTCCGCAGAATATCTCTTCTCAAATTCATCGGCTGTAGCTCCGATCCCGGCAAACACATCCTTGAACGTCTCCGAATCGCAACTGTCCGGAACGAGAGCGGTAATGATAAGGCTGTATCCGTTCTTGTTGGATCTGATTATCGACCAGCGAGAGGTCTTCATTGACTCTGTAGAAACTAGGGAAGCGCTGAACAAAACCTCCGACTTGCTGGTTCTGCGATTTGGCAAAAAATCGCCTCTGGGCAGCGGTCAAAGTCCGGCAAGTGATGGGCTTGGAAGGCGCGAGGACGAATGAATGGAGCAGAGATGCGGGTCGCAGGCAGTCCAAACTCCGTTTTGAAACGAAGTTTAGAGGGCCGGGAAGGTGTGGCGGGTGCGACCGGCGATGACCAAGTTTGCTAAAGCGAAGAGGGAGTAGAGTTGGGCGGTATTCTTCTCCAAGCCTCGGTATCGAACCTTCCGGTATTTGAAGAGGTTTTTGATCACGTGAAAGGGGTGTTCGACCAAGGACCGGACTTGGGCTTTGCGGCGCTCCCATTCCTTGAGAGCGTCTTTGTGGAGTCCCTCGGGCATGGCTTTGAGTTTTGAACGCTTGGCCGCCAGCAGCCACTCGGTATCAGCGAGGTCTTGGTTCTCCGGACGCTTGTCAGCTCCCAGGTAAGCGGCATCTCCGTGGACGCGCTTTTCCTGGCCATGGAGCAGGGAGCGGGTCTGGCTGATATCAGACACGTTGGCTGCGCTGCCCACGACGTGATGGACGAGTCCGCGCTGAGCGTCGACTCCCACGTGGGCTTTCATGCCGAAATACCACTGATTGCCCTTGCGGGTTTGATGCATGGCGGGATCACGCGCACCGGATCGGTTCTTCGTCGAGGACGGTGCCGCGATGATGGTCGCATCGATGATCGTGCCTTCCCGCAGACTGGATTGCCGGATTTGGAGGTGTTCACCGATCTGTTCGAAAATCGCTCGGGTCAGCTCGAAACGCTCGAGCAGATGCCGGAAATGCAGCAGCGTCGTCGCGTCGGGAACACTCTCACGACTCAGATCAATGCCCGCAAAGTTGCGCATCGCCTGACTGTCGTAGATGGCATCCTCCAGAGCCTCGTCGGCTAACCCATACCACTGCGAGAGAAAGTAGATCCGCAGCATTTTCTCAATCCCCATCGGGGGCCGACCGCGCTTGCCCTTGGGATAATGCGGCTCGATCAAGCCCACCAGCGCCGCCCACGGAACCACTTCCTCCATCTGGGCCAGAAACTTCTCCCGCCGCGTGACCTTCTTCTTGGCCGAATACTCCACCGCTCCAAAGCTCATCTGACTTTCCATTTCCTCTCTTTATCAAATCTACCCGATAATCGGGAGTGTAATGTGCTCACGTCTCGGGTTAAATCAGCGTTTCTCTAGAGCATCGACCAGAACCTTATCAGGGGGAGTTGATTCGGAGTTATACGCCATAGAATAGATTTGGCGGAGCCTGTAGTTTCCAACAGTAGAAGTTTTAGACTCAGACCATACCTCTTGGGTGCGGCCATCGTTGTCCATTCCAAATGTCACAGCAACTTTAAAGTCGGTTTCCTCGGAGTCCATAGGAATATTCTTAATTTGGTATTTGAGACCTGTCGAATCCAAGAATTCAATGAACTCACTGTCCTGAGAGACGGCTCGACCTCTAATCATCTTGTCTATCAAAAATGTTTTGTGTTCGGCCTGGTTGTCGAGCCACGCAACGAAGCTTTTGTTGTCAAATTCGCGGATAAGAGCTTCCACGTATTTATCGTTAATTGGCATCTTGGCAAGTTGGTTGTATTTGCGCTTAACATTTAGGCTGGGTGGATTCTCTTCGATTAGTAGCGGCTCGGCCATAACGATGGAGACGCAGGCGAACGCGCTGATCAGTGTCGCCACACTCACGCATGGCTTGAGAAAATAGACGGGTGTCCTCATGGATGTTTTCATTGTATTTGCTTTTTTTTGCCCAACGTCAAGCTCAGCCACCCCGAGCGGGTAATGAGCCAACCCTGAGGTGAGCTGCCGGTAGCGGGTCCGAGCAACCCCAGCCAGCGAAGCGGCTAGGGGTTGGCTGCAGCGCCTTGTTAGCCCTCATTGAGATTCACTGGAAGTCCTTTGGATTTGTATTGAAGTTCAGTATTCACAAAGTCTTCGATGTCCTCTTTCGTGGTCGAATCGAATGGCGGTTGAAGAAGATCGGAAAATTGATTTGTTAAGAGTTGCTTTTCTTGTGTTGTCCGTTCGAGCTTTTCTCCGTTTCTGGTATTTCTCCAAACGGAAATAGGATTGAAGTTGATGTTTGTGAACGAGTAGGAAATTCGGCCCATTGCACGGATCAATAATTCTGCGCGTTCGGAATTACCTCGGTCAAGATTTGCCGAAAGTCCATTTAGAAAAAAGAGATTTAGTTTTGCTGAGTCTCTACCTTCGTCAAGACGTCCCTTTGTATAAGACAGCCAGGAAGTCAGTGTTAAGAGAATAAGAAAAAGGCAAATAATAAAAATATAGCGGTGTTTTTTCATGAGATTTGCGGGGAATCGTATCTCTCTATAGTATTCGAATTGATTAAGCGGCCGTTCTCTTTACGTAGGGATGTGAAGTATCACAGTGATACAAATGGGCTAACGTCAAGCTCAGCCACCCCGAGCGGGCAATCGAGCCAACCCTGAGGTGAACTGCCAATAGCGGGACCTAGCAACCCCAGCCAGCGAAGCGGCTAGGGGTTGGCTGCAGCGCCTTGTTCGATCTCAGGATCTAATTATTTTCTCGTATACTGAGTGAGGTCCTATCCAGAACCATACATGTGTGTCATCTTGTAGGACGGCAACGGCTCGGTAGTTGAGGGTAACTCTCGCTGACCAGTATTTTGACCCGCCTAGCTTCTTGAATTGAAGAGACGGGTGACGGGGATTGGCTTTCAGCTGATGATATGAATCATCAGCTGCTTTTTGAATGTCCCTCGGTAGTCCCGAGTAAAGCTTCCAGAACTTTGGAGACGCTTTGTGCTTCACAAATCAGTACAACGGCCAGCCTTGAAATCAGCGATCGCCTCCGCTGCCAGGTCATCGAATCGTCCGGCTTCTGCGTCTCTAACCATCTGTTTATCCCAGAGATCGTTGTCATACTCGAAAATCCAGTTACGGAACTTGGAGTATTCCGCTTCAGGTAAACGGGTTACAGCAGACTCAATATCTTCAACTGTTGCCATAACGAGACTGTAGATCAGGCGGAGAACGTGCTCAAGCGCTTTTGGATCGAACGTCAAGCTCAGCCACCCCGAACGGGCGATCAAGCCAACCCTGAGGTGAGCTGCCAGAAGAGGGACCGAGCAACCCCAGCCAGCGAAGCGGCTAGGGGTTGGCTGCAGCGCCTTGTTCGGTCTGTATGCCTTCACTATCACAAGGGAAGACATCGAGGATGACGCCCCGCTTAGCTCGAAAGCTTGAATCAAGGTCCATCACGGAGTCTAACTCGACCTGAAATGAACCTTGTTCATGAAACTCTTCATTTGTTGAAAATCCCAATTCAAAGAGAAGATTCCCTGTTTCTGAACTTTTTAACGCTATCTCAGACAGCATATCGAAACGGAAATGAACCAAATGATGATTCTTCAGAATATAATATCCTCTTTCGTCAATTGCGGAAGTTATCTCCCAGACTTGGAGGATGAGGTCTATCCGTGAATCCATGGTTGTAAAAAAGTGAACAGGTGAATCGTGAAACTGCGGCCAATATCCAAACACGTCAGTCAACTTTGTGTGACCTTCGATGTAGGTTGGGACCAGACTCATTTTGTATAACCGAACGTCAAGCTCAGCCACCCTGAGCGGGCAATCAAGCCAACCCTGAGGTGAGCTGCCGGTATCGGGTCCGAGCAACCCCAGCCAGCGAAGCGGCTAGGGGTTGGCTGCAGCGCCTTGTTCGGCTGTATTCGCTTTTGGGAGGTCGAACGTGTCGAGCTGTGAAACTACGTGGTTCATGTCGGTGCGTATAACAACACCTATCCATCCCTTTTCGGCAACTGACCCAGTATCTTTGAGTATTTGAATGAAATACCAATAAGTAAAGCCAATTTGATTCGGATTCTTGATCTTAGGCTCATACAGAAGAGTGACTGAATCCGAGCTTCCCAAAATCTGCTTGACCTTGTCCGAGGTCATCCCGGAGGTAATAAGCTGATATCCCGAAATGATTTGTCTTTCTCTATCTTTTGTGGCTCGGTAGGGAAGGGGTGGCTGGCACGGCGCACTTGCGAGGCACGTAAACAAAATAGATAGCGTCGTAGAACGAAAATACTTCATTAATATAAAATGTGGTTTGCAAGTCTTCCGCTGTGGATAACAGGTCGTCGCTTGTTTTAGTAAATTGAGTCAGGCGATCCATTAGAATGCATCAGCCAGCCGGATGATATTTCAATTAGCCGAACGTCAAGCTCAGCCACCCCGAACGGGTAATCGAGCCAACCCTGAGGTGAACTGCCAATAGCGTGACCGAGCAACCCCAGCCAGCGAAGCGGCTAGGGGTTGGCTGCAGCGCCTTGTTAGCCCTGTATTGAATTTGTTCTTATATCGGGAGAATTCGAACACGAGTACGATCCGGAAGGATTGTAACGATGGCACCTTTTTCGAGTTGACCGGAAAATGAATTTATGACTGTTAGAAAGGCTGATCCGAGCGCTTCGGGAGTGATATCGTCAACGCGTGCTTGAATGACGCTGGGCTTGTGGGCGTGGGAATGAGCAAGCAAGGTTCCGAAGTCGAGATCGTGCGTGAAAATCACGAGGTTCTCAGCTCGAGCATCTTCGAAAATCAAATGGTCCTTCGCATTCCGTGGTCCCAGAGATGACCAGTGGACTGAATGAATCTTGTTTCGGTTGAAGAAAGGAATCCAGTCTTCGGATAAGCACACGTCGACGAGAATCGTCATGCAGCCTGTAGTTCTGCATCATAGGCCTCCGCGAGCCAGGTAGCGTATGAGAGCGCTGCGGAAATATCATCAGCTTCGAGAAAAGGATACATGCCAAGAACCTTGGCTCGGTCGTGACCAGCGGCAATTAACCCTGTTATCGTCCCGACAGTTATCCGCATGTCCCGAATACAGGGCTTTCCTCCCATCAACGCTGGATCTCTTGTGATTCGCTCGTGCATGCCGGAACGTAAAACATTGCCGACGGTGCGACAACAGCAATTTATGGGCTAACGTCAAGCTCAGCCACCCTGAGCTTGGATAAGGATTTGGCGAACGGAACAACTGCTTGTAGAGGGTTCCTCAACCCCAGCCGCGATAGCGGCTAGGGGTTGGCTGCAGCGCCTTGTTCGGATCCGCCCGTCCGTGGTCCCGCTCAGCATCTTATTCGAAGGCATTAAATGTTTCATTGATTGAATTAATACAAGCTGGCTTTGATAACTTGCGGGTGCGGGAACTCATCTGGTTTTCGATGGCCACACCCTATCTTTCAGGCTGACTTCCGCATTCGCGGACGAATCTGTTTATGCGGCGAATGCGCATACGCGACTCTAACAAAAGCAAATTGAAGGGCTGTTTGCTATTCGGTGCGGATATTGCAGTCGATGGGGATAGGTCCGAACGTCAAGCTCAGCCACCCTGAACGGGCGAACTGAGGCTACTGGTGATCAACTGCCGGTAAATGGTCCGCGCAACCCCAAGAGCGAAGCGGCTAGGGGTTGGCTGCAGCGCCTTGTTAGCCTGCATTCTTCAGTTTCGTATATTCGTCTGTATCCGACACATTATCTGAATGGTGTGTGGTCGAGCGAAAAGTGAATTTGCCGAAGATTGTGAACCATAGACATGGGAGTCCAATGATAAACATGGCCAATAATGAATTCTTTGGCAAAGCCTCTCCTCTCGGCTGATTCCAAACAAATGAATGGCCTGAAAAGAACCATTCATGGATGAAATAATATAGATAGAATGCCAAAACCAACGCAGTAACAAATCGTAATGAATAGTTTTGAATTGTTCCGCTAGACCAGAGTCCAATAAGAAAAGCTATTCCCAAAAGCTCAATGCTGGCCATCAAGATAACCGATTCGGGTGTCCACTTTGTGGAGCAAATCGGGAGGATGATCATCGTGAGAACTACGAATGGAGAAATCACCCAACGAATATACGGCTTGTCGCTAAATAGAACGCTGCCGAAGGTGCTCATAAAGTATAGGCTAACGTCAAGCTCAGCCACCCCGAACGGGTGTTGAACTACGGGTTGTAATCTACTGGAGAAAGACCGTGGATGAAAGCTCGCAGTGCCGCGGCTAGGGGTTGGCTGCAGCGCCTTGTTCGGTCGTATTGGCTTCTGCAGTAGCTTCACCCACGAAGACCAAGCAGTCGTTTGGATCTGCAATATGGAATTCAGTCATTCCATATTCGCGATCAAATAGATCTCTTATTTTGTAGTGATTTTTGAAATTCCGGACATGTTGCCAAAGAGAACGAATATCAGATACCTCGATATAGATTTCGGTGTGCCCTCTCACTGCATTGAGAACTTCTTGGCCTGCGGCAGTCATGAAGTGAATCGTATGCCCATCTCGTTCCATAATGGAATAATCCGGCGATTCCATGTGAACCGAGAATCCTAGGATCTCTGAATAAAAATCGCATGTCTTACGCATGTCCGCGACCGCAAGCATTGGGCTGATCTGCTTGATTGTATGTAATAAGTGCATTTTTATCAGGACCGAACGTCAAGCTCAGCCACCCCGAACGGGCTAGCGAATCTGTCTGGTGGTCTTCTGGAAGTTGACCGTCCGCGCAACCCCGAGAGCGAAGCGGCTAGGGGTTGGCTGCAGCGCCTTGTTAGGGCTGTATTTCTTGTCGTATGCTGGAACACAGCTTCAGTGTATAGAAGAATAGGACAAATCTTTCATAAATCATGTTATTGGCTCAGTCGGTAGAGAACGGATCGAGTCGTTCCGCTCTGTTGGTCCAGGACAAAAGGAAGTATCCGGCCACGAGAAACAGGAATGCTCTGATCCACTGATACGACATCACACCCTTGAATGTGTTGGGATCGTCGGTCTTATCCACCGTGATTGTTTGTATCGATCTGGTAGGAGACGCAGCCTCAGCTTTTCCTGAATAGTGGTCATAGACGGCATCAACAAATAACCAGATCCCAAATCCGAGGATGAGATATGCAAAGAATTTCATTTGTATAGAGCCCTAACGTCAAGCTCAGCCACCCTGAACGGGCGAGCGAGTTTGTCTGGTGATCTTCTGGAAGTTGACGGTCCGCGCAACCCCAAGAGCGAAGCGGCTAGGGGTTGGCTGCAGCGCCTTGTTAGGCCCGTATCTCATCTCTTATAGCATTAAGTGCCTCGATGGATCGATGAAAAATAAACCAATCGTCTTCGTGACAAAAAGTGATCATCCAATTTCCACTTTTGTCGATCAAGTTATAGTTGTCTGAACGTCCCTTGGCATCTCGAAAATAAATATTGCTTGGTATCAAGGTCTTGATGTCTTCTGCGCATTCAATCTCATATCCCCTGATTCTTATTGGAGTGGAACGCCATCCTGCCATGCCATCATGATAGAGGAATATTTTCTGATTCGAACATCCGAAAGCGGACAATGCAGCAATAGTCTTCTCTACAAAGCGTTCGACAATCACATCTTCTTCAAGACGAAAATACGGGGATGCGAAAAAACTATTGTAGGTCCATCCGCCACAATCTTGCCAAGCGGGAATGGCTAAATCCAGAGTTTTGAACATCAGATTTTCGGAAATCGCCTTCATTTTATGGCCTAACGTCAAGCTCAGCCACCCTGAGCTTGTATAAGGATTAGGCAAACGGAACAACTGCCTGTAGAGGGTTCCTCAACCCCAGCCGCGATAGCGGCTAGGGGTTGGCTGCAGCGCCTTGTTCGGATCCGCCCGTCCGTGGTCCCACTCAGCATCTTATTCGAAGGCATTAAAAGTTTCATTGATTGAATTGATAGAAGCTGGCTTTGATAAATTGTGGGAGCGGGAACTCAGCTGGTTTCCGATGGCCACACCCTATCTTTCAGCTTGACTTCCGCATTCGAGGACCAATCTGTTTATGCGGCGAATGCGCATACGCAACTCTAACAAAAGCAGATTGAAAGGCTGTTTGCTGTTCGGTGCGGATATCGCAGTCGATGGGGATAGGTCCGAACGACAAGCTCAGCCACCCCGAACGGGTGACCGAATTCGTCTGGTGAACAACTGCCTGTGGCGGGTCCGCGCAACCCCAGCCGCGAAGCGGCTAGGGGTTGGCTGCAGCGCCTTGTTCGGCCATTTGGGTTCTGATGGCAACGTAGCGACCGTAATGAACAAATGCGATTGGCCCGAGGAATAATATGATAGGAAGCAGAGATTGAACTGCAAATAGCGCAATATCGGTGGGGACTTGAATATAGGTTACGGTGATGCATGTGATCACCAGAATTATACAAAGGCCTCCAATTGTAAGCGATGAAAATAGGAATCCAGAAGCTGAAGGCTTATTAAACAGGTCGTAGTGATTGTGTAGTTTATTCATATCAAACGGGCTCGGTGCATGTGAATGTAGGTGGTGTTTCGGAGATCGCAATCCTAACTATTCTGGTTTAACGTGCTTCTGCACAGCACATGATGATCTTATTTTTGGTGCCCTGCCGTATGACTCAACCGTAACAACGACAATGATGAATAAAGCAGTAGTAGAATGCATCTGCTTTTTTCAGGGCCGAACGTCAAGCTCAGCCACCCCGAACGGGCGACCGGAGACAACTGGTGATCAACTGCCGGTAAATGGTCGCGCAAGGCGCTTCAGGGTTTACAGTGGGAAAAGATCGAGCTTACCGAGGAAGAAGAGAATTCTGGTCCGATAGTTGAGGAAAGAACGGAATCCACGGGCGGCAGACTTGAGGGATTGGATTCGTGAATTGAGAGCCTCGGTAGCCGCGTTGGTGATGCGGTGGCTCAGGAAAGTGATGATATTCTCAAAGTGGTTTTTGAGGGTTTTCGCCACCTTCTTGATGGGCTCGAGTTGAGAGCGGCGAGCCCAGCCATACCAAGCAGCGAAGAACTTGCGGGCATTGGCCTCGTAGCGGAAGTCCCAGAAGCGGCGGAAGTTTTCCTTGATGGCCCAAGCGCGAGCGCTCTTGAGATCGGAGTGACGCAGTTGAGAAAAGCGGCAGACATCCTCCTCTCTGAGATGATCGGGGTTGTAGCCGAAGAGGCGCTGGGTGCCCTTGAGGCGTTCGTCTCCCATGGCTTGCAGGCGTTTGTTTTCGGCGCGCACGACCTGGCTCACTGCCTTGTTGAGATGGGCGCTGATGTGGTAGCGGTCGTGGACCAGATCAGCCTGCGGGGCGTAGTCTGCGACGCTGGCACCAAAATGCCCGCTCATGTCGGCGGCCACGGCTTCCAAGCCCGCGGTGACATCCTCGGGTAGGCATTGCCAAAGGACTGCCGCGCTCTGCTTGTCGTTGCCGTCAGTGACTTCCAGCACCCGGCTGCCTTCCAGATCAGTCATGAGCGAAATGTAGCTCTGCCCACCGCCAAAGCTCTTTTCATCGAGTCCGGCGTAGCGCAATCCACTGAGATCGCGACGCTCGAGCCCCCGCTCAACGGCCCGTCGCATGATCCCGTGAACTTGATCCCAGCTCAGTCCCAGCAAACGCGCCGCCGAACTCACCGTTGCACACGCTCGGATCACTTCGATGGCAAAACGCTCGTAAAGCAGCGTAAAGCGACTGCCCTTTCCCGCCCACGGCACCGGCACGCTTTCCACCCGCCCATCAGGCAACCGCAACCGCGGAACTCGCGCCGCCAGCAACGTCTCGAACCCGCACGTATCCATGTGCTTCCAGAAGCGCTCGACATGGTCATGGCACGGAAGTCGATGCTCTCCATCCTCACTGGCCCACAATGTCCCCCGCTCATACCCGAGCCGGACCACCACCCGCTTCTCACTCACGGCCAAGTCGACTCCTTCAACCACCCACGGACTCTTCAATCCCAAGATCTGCGCGTAAAACTCTGTATCCTTCATCGCACTCCTTCCTACCCGCATCCATCCTCTCCGTTCAAACCCTCTTCAGTTTCCCACTACAATCTCGGAGGAGCCTCGCGCAACCCCAGGAGCGAAGCGGATAGGGGTTGGCTGCAGCGCCTTGTTCGGCATCATTCTGTCGGAGTTGGAAGATCACGAATCAATACTCGCTGAGGAATCACCGCTATCTTCCTTGGGGTTACAGGAAAATAGAACCATTCCGGAGGTGGAGCTTCGATAAACACTGTCACAATGTTGATGTTGTCGGCCAACTGCATCGTCCAAAGTGAATCGGCAACTGGCTCAAATTCTGATTTGAACTCATCGGGAACGTAAATTAATAAACCTTCTCCTGTAGTATCTCCTTCTTTTGATGCTTTTTCGATATAAGCGAGGATCTCGTGCCAAGGCGTTTCCTCAAATCTGAATTTTTTTATGGTGATATTCTTTGCGACGTCCATCCAATCGTCCGCGTAGGCCTCGGATGCCGTAAAACTGTATGTAGTGTTTTCCTCGGCGCTGCACATCGTAGAGGACAGAGTGACTAAGAAGACTATCAATCGAGTTTTCATTTTTTTGCCGAACGTCAAGCTCAGCCACCCCGAACGGGCGGTCTGAGGCTACTGGTGATCAACTGCCGGTTGGAGGTCCGCGCAACCCCAGGAGCGGAGCGGATAGGGGTTGGCTGCAGCGCCTTGTTAGACATCATTTGCGTTGGAGATAGAATGCAACAACAGTCACATCTTCCGATAGTTGAAGCGTCTCTTCTACTGATTTTCCTATCCTGTATTCTCCAGAAAGGTTGCAGAGCATGATGAATAACAACGACTTCTCTGATTCGGAAATTGTGGGTTTGAACGACTTGAATACGGTTCTGTGCAAATCCAATAAGCCGTCCTCAATCTCAAGATGCGTAGTTGAAACTCCTGTATTCCATTCAAGGGTCCACGTCAGATCGTAATGAGTAGAATTCGTATCCTTTGGTTTAAAAAATAGCGCTGAGCGAAATTGAATATCCTGCATCTCTGCAGACGCGTTGTAGCTACAACGCAAAGATCTCACGATTTTTCCTCCGTGATATATTTCAGCAATTAAGTCAATTTGCTCGGCTTGAGTGGCACTCGTAACGGAAATATAAAAAGGAGCGATTCCGAACGCTTGGGTCAGATCGTCCCAGCGAGCGCCTTGGACGTCGATTGTGTCGCAGGTCGCTGTGTGAATCAGGGAACTGAGTAGTAATGCGATTCTGAGGTATTTCATAAATTGTCTAACGTCAAGCTCAGCCACCCTGAGCGGGCAACCGAGCCAACCCCACGGTGAGCTGCCAATAGCGGGAACGAGCAACCCCAGCCAGCGGAGCGGCTAGGGGTTGGCTGCAGCGCCTTGTTAGGCCCGAGGGCGATCTGCTACCCCGGACAATCTTGAACTCCAATGAGCCAACCCCGGATCTGATCTGCGAAGCACATATTCTCATCGGCTTACGAAGATAGAAAACCTCAATTCTTATCAAAAAAATTCGACCTGCGGTGCTTTCTCGTTTTGGAATCGATGACGTTATCGCCTGTCAGTGAATTGAGCTGCGAGCGGGTCGAAAGCGCAAGTCATCCGCCGGAGGCTATCTTGTGGGAGATCGGGTGGAAGCGGAGGGATCAAATTACGCTCAATGGAGCCGATCTGGTCATGAATGGCTCTGCAGGCATGAGCTGATGGGCGGTCGATCGAGAAAAGTGCAGCGTTGTCCGATTGCGAGGTCGTCATGGTCGCTGCTCTGAGCGGGCCATGATGACCGGTCGATCTACAAGGCATGAATATCCAACTTCCCAGCGTCAGGTGATAGCGCATTACCCGGACTTGCTCGAACAACAGGTGGATCGATTTGTGGGCGTCTTGGGCAGATGATGCGAGCCGATCTGGAGTGATCCGGGGGATGAGAGGGTGAAAGGGCTGTCCCTCCGGGTCAGCTCCAGATCGGCGGTCGAAAATCCCGAGAACTTCCGCCTCCCGATGTATAAATATCTGATCCGCCGGAGGCTCACTGGTATGGCCTAACGTCAAGCTCAGTCACCCCGAACGGGCGTGCGAGCTACGGGTTGTGATCTACGGGAGGAAGACCTTGGATGAACGCTGGCAGCGGAGCGGCTAGGGGTTGGCTGCAGCGCCTTGTTAGGCTGTATTTTTGACTCGTAGGCGTTGGAAAAACTCGAGAAACTTCGGCTGATCGGTGTAAACTAAACCAGAAAATGCATAGTATGCGTGACTGAGAGGAAGGAGCATATACCAAGGCCGGGATCAGTAACGACCTCATTGTCTAGGCTGTTTTGTTCGTTTGATATTCCTCTGAATTTTAGAAATTAGCCAAAGAGTTGGAACTACAACTACGATCCATGTCACCAAAGTGATCATTCCAAACATGAAAATCTGAGTGAAATCATTCTCAGGCATTGATGTGATGTTGATTTGCTGAATGATGAGGACGCCGGGGAGGTTTATGAGAAATGCGAATATCGCTGATAAATACGCGAATGCTCCCCAGTAGCTACCAGATGAAGGGAGGTGCCCGAAACCATACAATACAAATGCTAAAAACGGATGGATCAGCGAAATAGCAAGCCAACGTGGGATATCCATAATTTAAGCCTAACGTCAAGCTCAGCCACCCTGAGCGGGCGACCAAGCCAACCCCCAGGTGAGCTGCCGGTAACGGGTTCGAGCAACCCCAGCCAGCGAAGCGGCTAGGGGTTGGCTGCAGCGCCTTGTTGGGCACGCATTTTTAGAGCGGTGCGATGGGGAGAAGCGGCTTTTCCTGTCTCGCGCGGTTCCAGTCCTCACGCAATTCATCAAGATGTTGGATCCTCCATTCGTCGACAAGTTGAAGCGCCTTTTTTGGGAGGCTACCTTCGTAGATCAGTCCGGTCTCAATCTCGATGAGTGCTTCGTGCTCACCGTAGATTGCATGAAAATGAGTTGGTGGGTGATCTCGGTAGTAGAACCGAATTCGGATCCCGTAGAATCTGCTTACTTCAGGCATGTTGCACTTCTGATGAGATTGCTCCTGTAATCTCACGGTATGCAGCATCTGAGCATATCTCAAGGTCTTCAGACCATGCGATCTGTCCGAACTCTCCGATATGAACTGTGTTGAAGAATGCGTGGTCTGATAATGAACAGAATACACCAGATCGAACAGAATCAGACATATCAATCTGCCCCGTTGTGCCATCGGGATACGATACTTCGACCTTGTAATCGGGAAGGGGAGTCACTTTGTATGGTCTTTTCATGCGTCTATATGGTTATACTGATCGCCCGCATTTGAGAAGCTACAGTTTCTCAAGAGGCCGTGGGTGAAGACGGATTGCATTTCTCATCCGTCGGAGACTGCCCAACGTCAAGCTCAGCCACCCCGAACGGGCGATCAAGCCAACCTTGAGGTGAGCTGCCAGTAGCGGGACCGAGCAACCCCAGCCAGCGAAGCGGCTAGGGGTTGGCTGCAGCGCCTTGTTAGGCTAATTCCCTTCGCGATCAAGATACCGAAGCAAAATCCCAAGGAAAGTAATCATGAATGTTATTCCATAAACGCTGGTGAGAATGGTGAAGAAATATCCTTCGTTAGACGTGGGATGAATGTCGCCATACCCGAGGGTCGTGAATGTCGCTACGACGAAATATAGATACGTAAGATTAGAAAATGAGCCGTCTGGAATGGTTATGATGGAAGGGTATGCAACTAATATAGCGCTCAAAAGCATGCAGTATAGAAGTGATGTTGCGGCCGTGATCAAAGCTAAAACTGGAATATGGGGATTCCTGTCGAGTAGACCAAAGTCAATCCACGTTAGAGAGAGTAAGAAAATAAGAAATGGAACCGGAGTAAAGATATAAACCGGCCAAATTGCGGTAGGCGATTTGACACAATATAGCCCGACGAAAAATAGAATCGTTCCAATTACAGTGAACGTGCTAGAGCGCGGTTTTAACCACATGTAGAATTTTGCGATCATATAATCAAAGCCTAACGTCAAGCTCAGCCACCCTGAACGGATGACCGAGCCAACCTTGAGGTGAGCTGCCAATAGCGGGACCGAGCAACCCCAGCCAGCGAAGCGGCTAGGGGTTGGCTGCAGCGCCTTGTTGGGCCTCAGGCGGTTGCAAGCTGAACCTTCAAAGTATGGCCTCGGGTATGAAGCGGGATGATCTGGTCCGAGGAAAGAGTATGAAGACCATAAACGTTGCCCACGTCATCGCAAAATTCGACTTCGTAGGCATCATTGAGTAGTTCAACAACGGCACCGATCTCCCCAGCTTGGAGTCCAAGAATCGGGAGGTCGTCGCTGACCGCGACTGTATCCAAGAGGGCTATGGTCCGGGTCATGCTATTTTCGTAACACGTAAGCGGTTGTCAGTCGAGGAAAGTTCTCGTGAGTTCTGATCATCCACGCAGTCCGTATGGTGGCTGATTGGCGGGAACGAGTGACGAGCACATCGATGTAGAATCGCTGACCATGCATATCTGATTTTCCGGAAACTGTCGAAGATGATGGCAGAGAAGCGTATATCTGATCCCGTAACCACTCAGCGTCTACCGCGTGGAGACCAAGTGCCGATGCAAAAACGCGTGCTTTGTGGCGTCCTACCGGATGAAGCGGCGACAAACTGTATTCCCGAAGCTTCTGGATATCGATGAGGGCATTCTGCAGATTCGGTAGACGCACGAGAAAGTGGCACCCTGTATTACTTATTTAGGGCCGAACGTCGAGCTCAGCCACCCCGAACGGGGGACCGAACTCTCAGCTTGGTGTGATGGAAGGGACGGAAGTCAGAACAACGGTGCAGGGTAGCGGCTAGGGGTTGGCTGCAGCGCCTTGTTCGGTCTGTATTGAAATCGTGTTATTGCATTGATCTTGGATAATAGGATTGCAATTGATTCGTGCGATACCGGTCGACGCGGTTTGATTGGCGTCTAACCTTATCAGTATTATCGTCAATTAACTTCAGATAAATTGGAGTTTGAAGTTGTTTTTCCGAGGCCTTTGTAATTTGTATTCTGTTTTTTTGAGCGAGCAGAAGCGGATTTGTTGAATCCAGAACAAGTGCTTCGTCTATTGCTTTTTCAGATTTATCAAAATCACTTTTTTCGAAAAGCGTCATCGAGGTCCGTAAGAGATCAAACGTCTGGGCTTGCGTTGCCATATCGTCGGCAACTGCTGTAGTCAATCCGATGAGCAAGGATGAAACGAAAAGTGCGAGCGTCTTCATGATTATTGTGACCGAACGTCAAGCTCAGCCACCCCGAACGGGCAACCGGATGGAACTGGTGACCAACTGCCGATTACGTGACCGCGCAACCCCAGGAGCGAAGCGGATAGGGGTTGGCTGCAGCGCCTTGTTCGGCACGCATTCAGATTTTTGGAGCAGCTGCCAACACATTTTGGGTCTTCGGGAATTTGTCGTAGTCCGACGGATTCGAAAATCCCATGCAGTTTACGACTGAAATCTGAACTTCGTAGTCTTCCTTAGATAAAGCGTCAGCGAAAGCGGAGTCCCCGACAATTTTAAGTTGCTGATGCAGAATTTCACCCAAAGTTTTATAGGCTCCAGAATAAAAGGATGTTCTTTCAAATGCGTCCGCACTTACGAAATATAAATGCAGTTCGTCTTCGTAAGAAGGTGAAGCAACATTTGGAGTTGCGCATGAAACTAATAATGCAGTCCATGCGAGAACGCAGAAGATGTTTGAGGTCATATTTATAGTGCCGAACGTCAAGCTCAGCCACCCCGAACGGGCTTGCGAGCTATGGGTTGTGATCTGCTGGAGGAAAACCGTGGGGGAAGGCTGTCTGCGGCGCGGCTAGGGGTTGGCTGCAGCGCCTTGTTAGCCTGCATTTATAGCTCTTTCCTGATTACCTTTATAATTTCACCACTGGGTGGTTGCCGGGTTTCTTCAATAAGCGTTGGCTGGCCGTCTAGTGAAACGCGAATATACTTGTACGTCCTAGGTCCCGGAAGTTCGCCGATCTTCACCCGAATCTTTCTCGGATTTGGCTCAAAATACGCTCTGTAATGATCACTTGGATCTTCCGGTCTTGCAGGCAGATAGGCGATATATCGGAAGAAATGATCTTTTGGCAAATTAAGGCTCTTTATGCCCGCTTCGGCAATTATTGCGGCCTTAACGAGAGATAAAGATGGGGGTTCCTTTGGTTGGGCGAGTATCTGCTCGCCCAGTCCCAAAAATAGAAAAAAGAGAAGCGCTGGAATAGTTTTCATAGGCTAACGTCAAGCTCAGCCACCCTGAACGTGGTTAAGAGTTTGGCGTGGTAGTCTGCTGCAGGACAGGCGTCCGAGCAACCCTAGCCGCGAAGCGGGTAAGGGTTGGCTGCAGCGCCTTGTTAGCCCGCATTCTTTCTCTTGAGCGCTGAATCGATGCTATCGGAAATGATGGAGATATCGGTTTGTTCTGTCTCGGATTCTTTGGTCGGCCAATACACAGAGTTATTCTCAATTGTCTGAATACTGAGTCGATCAAAAGGGACGAACTTCAAGTGGCCTCGAATTTGAAGAATCGTAAAAAATCGTCCTTCCTTAAGATGCCAATGGGCGTTGAGTGGAGAAACACTTCCGTCGTCAAAAATGGCATTCGGATCTATCGCATAAATCACAATCTTTTCAGGAATGGTGCCAGATATGGTGAAGTTCTGGTAAAGATTGTCTTCGATCGTCGCGAAGGCGCTTTGTATATAGATACCTTCAGGGGTAGAAGCTGTATGCACCTTCTCAATATGAATGACCGCGATTAGAGAAGCTGTCTCGATATATTGCTCAGTCGACATCCATGCCCACGTTGTCGCAAAAGTCGACTGTGCCCCAAGGGCGAAGAATATGAAGAACCGCAATATCAGGATTTTCATGGGCTAACGTCAAGCTCAGCCACCCTGAGCGGACGGCCAAGCCAACCTTGAGGTGAACTGCCGGTAGCGGGACCGAGCAAACCCAGCCAGCGAAGCGGCTAGGGGTTGGCTGCAGCGCCTTGTTAGGTCCTCACCCTTCCTCTCTGGCCTTCGTCAACGCTGATGCTACGATTCCCACCGGAACGGCAATAACACCAAGTCCTATTGTAAGAATCAGGAATGTGAAGACCTTCCCGAGCGGAGTGATGGGATAAATATCTCCGTAGCCAACTGTTGTTAAAGTTTCGAGCGCCCACCATAGACTATCGAATACGGAACTGAATACCTCAGGTTGAACTGAATTCTCGCAATAGTAGATCCCGACCGCAGAAAGAAACAATAGAATTAGGGCTGTGGATCCGAATAGGATTAGTTCCTCTTTAGCAATGATGAATGCGCGATGATAGCGCTGTGCCGCTGCGCTATATCGCGCGAGCTTAAGAATGCGGAAAAGTCGGAGAAGTCTGAATGCACGCAACGAACGAAGATCGACGCCGAGACTGAGATAAAATGGAATGATTGCTAGTAGATCGACGATCCCGAAAAAGCTGAAAATATACGCCTTTCGTGGTCTCGATAGTGCTATCCTCGCAATATACTCAACTGTAAAAACTATAATCGAGAAGACTTCGAATGCAAAAAGCGTCTTTCGGAAAGGTGCGGATAAGTTGGGGAGCGTCTCCAGTGCGAAGTCCGCGAGCGACAACACAATTACTAGCTGAAAGAAATATTCGAGTTTTCCAAAACGGACTCGACCGTTCGAGTCGTGCGTATACATATTCATTGGACCTAACGTCAAGCTCAGCCACCCTGAGCGGGTGACCGAAGCCAACCTTGACGTGAGCTGCCGGTAGCGGGTGCGAGCAACCCCAGCCAGCGAAGCGGCTAGGGGTTGGCTGCAGCGCCTTGTTAGCCCCGCATTTATTCACCGGAGGTTCGCCGGTAGAGGTAAAATTGGAACTCGCGGATATGCCATCTGCAGTGCGCCCGATAGCTCTCGACGAAGTTCCACAAAGCGTCATCAACACTGGTGTTTTGAAAGCGCCAAATAACATCTTCAAAATCCAGCGAGAGGTCGACCAGATCGTCAATGGCATCGCGAATCATTGGATCGAACGTGGAAGTGGCGACATCAAAAGTGGGGAAACAGTATGATCCGTATTCAGGAAATAGAAATTCTATTGTTGCTTTGCGATCTGAATAGGCCCTTTTGGGTCCGTCCGGATAGTCAGTGTCATCGAATCTATAGGAAATTAGACAGTGGGCAGCAATAATCTGATCGCAAATCTCAAGAAGCTCGGAATCATCTTTCATGCCCTCTTGAGTTACATAGGAAACAAACCTCTCAAGTAACGATTTGATCTCTATCGATTGCATTGAGTAATGGGCTAACGTCAAGCTCAGCCACCCTGAACGGGTGAACTGAGGCTACTGGTGATCAACTGCGAGTTGCGGGACCGCGCAACCCCTAAGAGCGAAGCGGCTAGGGGTTGGCTGCAGCGCCTTGTTAGGCTGCACTATGAGCCACATGTAGCCGTGACGATCTTGTGGTTTTTAACAACTCCATCGCGATCAATGAATATTTGCAGGGCAGGGTCCCCAAATCCCGTCCAAAAATGAACTTCCGCAATAATAGGTGTTCCATCTGTCTGAATCCAGACGGAGCAATCTGTTTCTGGGAAATCAGATGATAGATGCTGTTCGGTTATGTATTTGAGTGCAATTTGTTTGAATTCAAGTGCTGAAAACGCAGCTTTCCTCCCGGAGGAAGCGACAAACATGTAATCGTCCGGATCACGATTTAGAATGCCGACACGGTTATCATTAGTAGAATCTCTTTTGGAAGGCGTGGAACATCCCGCAAAACATGCGATGATGGCCAAAGTCATTAACGATTTCATAGATTTCATAGCCTAACGTCAAGCTCAGCCACCCTGAGCGGGTAATCGAGCCAACCCCTAGGTGAGCTGCCGATAGCGGGTTCGAGCAACCCCAGCCAGCGAAGCGGCTAGGGGTTGGCTGCAGCGCCTTGTTCGGTCTCATTTCGCAGAACAATTGCGGTGGTCGGGATAGTGACAAGCACATTCAGATGAGCTTCATCGTAGGAATGATTCCAAGCGGAACCCTTCAGCTTCAGCTGCAGAGAATATTCTGATATTGTTTCCCGTGGGATAAGCCATCCGCGTCCTCCTGCGATTATAGCGTAGTTTTGATCTAAGTCGCCAACCATGGAAACTCCTCCGTGAGATATCAGCCAACCAAGACGAGATCCGAATGGAAGTATGAATGATTGGCGATTGGATTGGATGCTGGAAGCCGTTGGGGGCGGCTGAACAGGAACTCCATTTTTGTCTAATAGAACTACCTCAATGTCAGCGACGGCGTTGGTCGTCCAAGATACTTCAGAGTTGTGGATGTTCTCTAGATTAACAAAAACGTTAATCAGATTCGGATAAAAAGTGTTGTGACTTTGTTCGAATGTCAAAGAAGACTTTACGACATCAGAAAATGAGACCTCTTTTCCTGAGCTCACTGAGGTTAATAACGGGAGAAGGATGATGAAGACGATTGGGCGCATATGTATAGGACCGAACGTCAAGCTCAGCCACCCTGAACGGGCGATCAAGTCAACCCGGAGGTGAGCTGCCAATAGCGGGTCCGAGCAACCCCAGCCAGCGAAGCGGCTAGGGGTTGGCTGCAGCGCCTTGTTCGGTCCGCATTTTCCGTTGTTGCATCTCTTGTCGAGCTTCTTCGGAATCTTCAGTCAAAAATGAAGTCATAACTAAGCTGCTTCGTTTCAGGTAATCGGATTTTTCAAGCGGTTCAAATCTGGAGGCGACTAGTTCGAAGAGCTCCTGCGTTCCGCCTTTCGTTTGAATCGATAGGAGCTTTGGATAAATGTCCCCAGCATAGCTTTTCAAGATGACGTCTACATCTGCATTTCCTCTTATCGTTTGACTTTCACTCCCGCCTGAAGTCCACATCCGAGTGTAGACTACCTTGTCATGAAGGTAAAATTGTTCATAAATGTCAGTAGATCGGCCGTCTCGAGCGGACTCCAAGCGATCCAAAAGTAGATCGTCGCCTCGGAAATACATCGTAATGAAGACGGTCCCTCGGTCTGAACTTAGCTGTTTAGCTGCCTTCGTTATTCTTTCTGATGCTGGCGTTGAATGACCGAGAGGAGCTGCCGCAAGTACGATCGAACAAACAATGCAAAATTTCATGAGTTCTCTTATGACCGAACGTCAAGCTCAGCCACCCTGAGCGGGCAATCGAGCCAGCCCTAAGGTGAGCTGCCGATAGCGGGTTCGAACAACCCCAGCCAGCGAAGCGGCTAGGGGTTGGCTGCAGCGCCTTGTTCGGCTGTATTCTATTCGAGGTGTGTGATGGTCCGTGAGAATGAGGGAAGTCCTAACTGGGCAGAGGCAACAGAGTATTCTCGCTCTGTAAGTGCTCCCACCACTGAATCTTTTGAGTTGGCATACCCGCTGTCCTTGGTCATGTCCAGATAGAAGAAGTTTATAATGGTTCGATTGTCATCAGGATGTTGCTTCGCCACGATGTATCGTTGATCGTATCCAATAGAGAATACCGTTTCAGGTATCCTTCCGACCGTAGAGCCGTTTCCCACGTCGTAGGAAACACTCATCTGTGAATCTGTATCGACAGCGATTAACCGATATGGTCCGACGATCTCTTCATCGTGGACGAATCCACAGCTGGCGAAGCAAGACGCGACGGCGGAATAGAGCGCAAATCGGATCAGGAACATTGCAGAGATTCTGTGAGCAAACGCTAGGACGAAAAGTGATATTTACAGGTTGCTCAGAAATATTTCATCCACCGGAGGTCGAGCCGAACGTCAAGCTCAGCCACCCCGAACGGGTGAGCGAACTGCGTGAGGTGTAGGGTAGGAGTAGCGCTTTTCGAACGTCCGGGCAGTGGCGCGGCTAGGGGTTGGCTGCAGCGCCTTGTTCGGCCCGCGATGCTCAATCGCTGTAGACGGTAACGATTCAGAGGGTTTGTGGTTGGATACATTACGCCTTTTAAGACCGGCCAAAAATCTCAGGAACTGTAAACATGCAAATGACGGTAAGAATGGCAATGGCTGCGATACCGGTGAAACCAATCCCAACAAGCCATATTCCGATTTGCGCGGCTATCCCAAAAAGAAACACAAGAATGGGAATGCCACGATTGCCGTAGTGCCAACTGATACTGCATGTGACGAGCCATGCTGCAGTGACAAAGAAATACATAAGATAATTCGGCAATTGCACAATATTGCAGTGGTCTCGCGTGAAAGCTGATTTCACATCTTTCCTCGCTCCGCGGGAAAGTTTCTAGGAGAAGGAGGGACGGTGGTTGAAGGCGTTAAACCGATTCCCCAATCGAGTCTCGACTGTCGTAAAATCCTGATTTGCTGAAGATTCTTCAGGTGGCAAAGTGGCTCTGCTGACGAGTAACGACAGGCTCAGAAATATATCATCCGCCGGAGGCTATATGAAGCCGAACGTCAAGCTCAGCCACCCTGAGCTTGTATAAAGATTCGGAAAACGGAGCAACTGCTTGTGGCGGGTTCCTCAACCCCAGCCGCGATAGCGGCTAGGGGTTGGCTGCAGCGCCTTGTTCGGATCCGCCCGTCCGTGGTCCCGCTCAGCGTCTTATTCGAGGGCATTGCTTGTTTCATTAATTGAATTGTTTCAGATCGAACTTAATTGCTTGCGCGATCTCCATTGAACGAACCCGCGAGGGTCAAACCTCATTCTCAGCTTCTCTTGCGCATTCACGAACCAATCTACTTGTGCGGATCGAGCGAATACACATCTCAACAAAAAGCAAATCCAGATGCCGTCTGCAATCAAGTGGGAATGTCGTAGTCGAAGGGGATAGGTCCGAACGTCAAGCTCAGCCACCCTGAGCGGGTGATCGAGCCAACCCTAAGGTGAACTGCCGGTAGCGCTTCCGAGCAACCCCAGCCAGCGAAGCGGCTAGGGGTTGGCTGCAGCGCCTTGTTAGGGCTGTATCTATCGGTTTAAACTTCGCAGAATTCCGGCTCCGAGTGTGGAGTGGGGATGTCGAATCCTTCTTCGCGTAGACCGTCGAGGTGGAACTCAATTGCATCCTTCATATTTCTTGAGGTTGCTTCACGCGTGTTGCCAGTTGATATACATCCCGGAAGGTCGGGCGAATACGCAGAATAGCCTGATTCCGTGGGTTCTAGAATGATCAGATATTTGTTCATTTGAGTCCTGCTTGTTTGAGTATACTGTGCAGAGTTCCGATTGCAACGTCGTCGCCCGGATTTCTAGGAATAGTGACCAATCCAGCTTTTGTCGGATGCTTGTATTGGTGGTGGCTGCCCTTTGTGCGGGAGTGAACCCAGCCGTCGGCTTTGATCTGCTTCAATATGTCCCTGACTTTCACGAAGCGATTCTGGAGTGTCGGAGCAATTGCGTCAAACAGGCATTCCACATGTCCTCGACGTCGAAACCACCGAATGCGTCGCTTGAATTGGGCCGGATGTATTGCAGCCCTAACGTCAAGCTCAGCCACCCTGAGCTTGTATAAGGATTTGGCAAACGGAAAAACTGCCTGTAGAGGGTTCCTCAACCCCAGTCGCGATAGCGGCTAGGGGTTGGCTGCAGCGCCTTGTTAGGCCGCAGTTGCTATTTCCTCGTAAAATGCTGGGGATACGCCGTGCGTGAGTATGCTGTAACTTCGGGGTTAAAGGATGCATTTGGGTGTTCGCTAAAGTATATCGCTGCGTCTGTTTTGTAGTCGTCGAGAAATTGATCCCGGTAAAATAAAATCCGGGGGAGCTTGCTTGCTATGTGCAAAAGACCTACGGAGTTATCGAGATCGTTCAGGACAGATACATTGGCAGCGGTGAATGTCTCGGAAGCCTCAAGCGCACTGGGTATGTTTCCATCTCTTATCAGATTTGACACTTGTAGATTCATCATGAGTTGGCCGTTTGTCCCTTGAACGGCTGCCCACTGTATTCCTAAACAGAAGGCTGCAGTGAAGACAATAATCGCCGCTGTCGCGACGAGCGCTGATTTGATGATTTTGTTTTTTTTCATAAATTTATTGGCCTAACGTCAAGCTCAGCCACCCTGAACGGGTGATCGAGCCAACCCTGAGGTGAACTGCCAATAGCGTGACCGAGCAACCCCAGCCAGCGAAGCGGCTAGGGGTTGGCTGCAGCGCCTTGTTAGGTCTGCATCGTGTTTTATACCAACGTGAATAGTTCTACCGTTCCTCCGGATATATGAATAGGACTTTGAACCATGATACTCTTGGCAGTATCAATATCTGGAACTTCAATGGCGATGTATCCAGTAACTGTCTCTGAAATGCATGAATCAAATCTATTGTTTTCTAGCGAGATGCCATTGTCCAGAGCAGAGCCGCCAATGATGTATCCCTTTTCATGGAGCATCGAAAAATAGTCATCCCAGTCATTCGACTGTCCGACGCCATGGTTGATCATGATGTATTTATTCATTTTTGGATTCGAGTCCGGTAAAACTCTATGTGTTATTTGCAAACTTGCTGTGTGTTTAAATGCATTATTTTGAATGACCTAACGTCAAGCTCAGCCACCCTGAACGGGCAACCGAGCCAACCCCGAGGTGAACTGCCCGTAGCGGGTCCGCGCAACCCCAGCCAGCGAAGCGGCTAGGGGTTGGCTGCAGCGCCTTGTTAGCCTAATTTTTATTGTAACCGTATTGACCCCGTGAGAGCATCACATCCTTCCAATAGGTTTCTCGTTCTATAATTTGTTTGTCGTCTGTGCGCATCGGGCGATACTCTAAAAGTGCAAACGCGTAGTGTTTCCGTGCATAGTCCAAACCTCGTTTTTTGATGAGTTTTGTTAATTCGTCGTTCCATCCATGACCAGTTCCGATGTATGAACACCATCGAGACCAAATGCCGTGGTTACCATATGCTGAACCTACATATCGCTTTCCATTTGATCGGTCCGTAATCAAATAGACGCCTTTGACATTACGGAGTGCGGCGTGCCAATCTGGGCGTTGTTGCCGAACAATTGTTTCAAGAATGACAAATGAATGATTTATGTTTTCGTATCCGCAAAAGTGCTCACCGGAATAGACATCACGGAGGAGTTCGCAAACCTTAATCTGATCCAAATGCTTCTCCAGATAGAACGATCTGCCTCGCAGACCGCGCTTCCGAAAATATGATAATTTCAGCCTACCGATGAAAGCTTCCGAGTCTGGGACCAGCTGTAGTTCATATCGCGTGGCGTTACGTGCTCGCATCTCGAATACTCCGCCAAAGAGCCATTTATTTTGTTCATGATAATAGTCGATTAGGGAAAAGATATACCGACGGGAGAAATCATCTTTCTTCTCTTTCCATCGATTCCAGTCAAACCATCTTTCGCGGTCCTGGACAAAAATATCAAGTGGGTGATCCTGCCGATTCCAACTTGCGAGATGAATTTTGTATTCTGAAGGGTTTCCGATTTCGATCAGCGACTGGAGGGGAACGTTCATTTATTTTAAAAGGCTAACGTCAAGCTCAGCCACCCTGAGCGGGTAACCGAGCCAACCCCTAGGTGAGCTGCCAATAGCGGGTCCGAGCAACCCCAGCCAGCGAAGCGGCTAGGGGTTGGCTGCAGCGCCTTGTTAGACTCGTATTGCTTTTCTCCGTTTCTGGATGCTCTGTTTTCTAGGTATATCTGTGTGAGGTCAAGCTGCCTCAGATGTGGCGATGGTGGAGGAGTGAAGTTCAGTGATCCAGTGGCATCAGTCCTGATTGGATGAAGTACGCAAAAGTACCTAAAAAATTCGAGTGCTGCGCATAAAATATGAGTCCGCCTTCGGATCACTTTTTAATAACCGTTCTAGCTTCGCTCGACTTTGAATTTAAGTCGGCCAGTGAATTCATCCACCGGAGGTCTAGATATCGATACAAAATCCCCAGGCTCAGTTGCAAGTGTTCGGCTTCGCAGGAGTGCTTCATGCATCTCATTATTTCATCCACCGGAGGTCTACATGAATTGTGTATAAGAGTCTAACGTCAAGCTCAGCCACCCTGAGCTTGTATAAGGATTTGGCAAACGGAACAACTGCCTGTAGAGGGTTCCTCAACCCCAGCCGCGATAGCGGCTAGGGGTTGGCTGCAGCGCCTTGTTAGACCCGCATTGTATTTCTTTGCTGCTGAAAATAACGATTTACAATGGAATTGAATGGATTGGCCTATTTATTGCAAGTCGGCGTGGAAAAAAGCCGAATTGTTGGAATTGATTTGGACAAAGTGTTATTGAATAAATTTCCAAAAGTCGCTCTGAAAAATTCGAGTGCTTCGCACTAAATATGAGTTCGCCTTCGGCTCACTTTTACGAAGCGTTCTCGCTTCGCTCGACTTTCGATGCAAGACATTCAGAAAATGCATCCACCGGAGGTCTAGATTAGCATGTTTAATGCAGTGGCGTAAACGGGGAAACCGTCTGAGACCGCAGAGATTATCCGGAATATTATATTTTTATCCACCGGAGGTCTTCATCCATTCCTTATAGGGTCTAACGTCAAGCTCAGCCACCCTGAGCGGATGACCGTGCCAACCTTGACGTGAGCTGCCAATAGCGGGACCGAGCAACCCCAGCCAGCGAAGCGGCTAGGGGTTGGCTGCAGCGCCTTGTTAGACTCGTATTGCATCGGAATATAACGCGTATGGTGATGCTTGATTCTGATTTCTACGCGATATGTGAGACGCTGCAGAGAGAGACCTGAGTGAGACTACGCATTTAGGTAAGATTCGTGCTGGACCGTTTTTGGGCAGGAGGCGGCTACAACGTGAGATATAGGCCAGTCGGAACGAGTTCCATCGCTCAATATCTAACATTTTGAGTGGTTGCTCTATAATCTTGGTGGTCATGATCGTAAATTCTTCAATGCTGCCCAGCCAAGAAACGAAACCACAGCGGTCAACAGGATTGGTGCGATTCCTAGAATCAATGATGCATAGAGTAATGTTCTACTGTCTTCGGTGTTACGCACGAGGCTTGTGGCTACAGAGATCACAAAAAATAATGACGCTGGTATGATAACCGGAGAGAAACTTGGAACTATTGTTGGGGCAACGAGGATACCCAGCAGTAATGAGCGTCGCGCAGCCGATCTGCTTGAGCAAGTAAGACAGTCCCGAGCGGAGCAGAGCCTGATAAGGATTCCACCCGCAACCGTCAAGTAGACAGCAATAATAATCCAATATGATGCTGGATAGGTATTCATGTTATTGGAGTCTAACGTCAAGCTCAGCCACCCTGAGCGGATGTTCGAGCCAACCCTGAGGTGAGCTGCCAGTAGCGGGTCCGAGCAACCCCAGCCAGCGAAGCGGCTAGGGGTTGGCTGCAGCGCCTTGTTCGGTCGTATTCGTATGTTCCTCGATGTATTGCTTTGCAGATCTCAATAGGCTTTCATCCACTTGCCGTTTCGGAATTGGAAAGCCTATCGGACCGGATAAAAAGATATTCAAGTGACTTTCAGTCAGCGTGACCCGATCTACCGCATTCCAATAGAACTGCGATTTGCCGATAGGGGATTCTGAATGGATTCCTGCATCGTCAAGTCTGAGTGAATAGCTTCCGAGGGACTTCGTGTGAGATGATTCGTTCATTATCCTTTCCGAAGTCCGTTCCATATGTCGTCGAACCCTCGTCGGATAAAACACTGCCCATAGAATGCCGAAAACAATAAATATCATTGGCGAATAACCACCGTTGCGATAGTAGGTCAGAGAAGCCATCGCGACCATCAGGATCGGGAAGACGAATTGTGACTTGAGAATGGCTTTCCGAGTTGTGGGAGAATTGCTGTAGAATTCGCGCGTGAAGGCGAGCATATCGGAGCGGTCAATTGTGAAGTTCATCTGAATCATATTTATAAGACCGAACGTCAAGCTCAGCCACCCTGAGCGGGCAACCGAGCCAACCCCCAGGTAAGCTGCCGGTAGCGGGACCGAGCAACCCCAGCCGGCGAAGCGTCTAGGGGTTGGCTGCAGCGCCTTGTTCGGCTGTATTATTTCGCATACGCTGGATCAGGGAAATCATGACGAGACTGCATGTCGCTCCAGCGGTGCCGTAAAGTAAATCATAAAGCGTTTCTGACACGCTGTGTTGAATGTGTGTATCAGTGAATATATCAGATGCAAGCTCCCCAAATTCCCAAAACAGTGCTACCGTGCAGGCCGCGCAAAATGCAAATAGGTATCGTGTGATCGGCGTTACCGGACCAATTATGGAATGAGCCATTTTGATTGCCCGGAATAGAAAATACGCTATTGCAAAGCCACCCGAGAAGTGAATGACGTGGTCAAGCTGTGCTCGTATCCCAAATACCATAGCCAGACCCCGAAGTAGGATTACCGAAATTGGCGCCCATGCTGCATCTCGTAACAAGTGATATGCGAGATTTGCGAATCGACCGAGCATCAGAGAAGCATTGTAGATTGGTTGGAGGCATTCACATTATATCATCCGCCGGAGGCTACTCATGAAGCCGAACGTCAAGCTCAGCCACCCTGAGCGGGCAATCGAGCCAGCCCTAAGGTGAGCTGCCGATAGCGGGTTCGAACAACCCCAGCCAGCGAAGCGGCTAGGGGTTGGCTGCAGCGCCTTGTTCGGCTGTATTCTATTCGAGGTGTGTGATGGTCCGTGAGAATGAGGGAAGTCCTAACTGGGCAGAGGCAACAGAGTATTCTCGCTCTGTAAGTGCTCCCACCACTGAATCTTTTGAGTTGGCATACCCGCTGTCCTTGGTCATGTCCAGATAGAAGAAGTTTATAATGGTTCGATTGTCATCAGGATGTTGCTTCGCCACGATGTATCGTTGATCGTATCCAATAGAGAATACCGTTTCAGGTATCCTTCCGACCGTAGAGCCGTTTCCCACGTCGTAGGAAACACTCATCTGTGAATCTGTATCGACAGCGATTAACCGATATGGTCCGACGATCTCTTCATCGTGGACGAATCCACAGCTGGCGAAGCAAGACGCGACGGCGGAATAGAGCGCAAATCGGATCAGGAACATTGCAGAGATTCTGTGAGCAAACGCTAGGACGAAAAGTGATATTTACAGGTTGCTCAGAAATATTTCATCCACCGGAGGTCGAGCCGAACGTCAAGCTCAGCCACCCTGAGCGGGTGATCGAGCCAACCCTGAGGTGACCTGCCGGTAGCGGGTTCGAGCAACCCCAGCCAGCGAAGCGGCTAGGGGTTGGCTGCAGCGCCTTGTTCGACGCGCATCTGTTCAAACTACGCATATCGTGACTTCCTCTAGCCAACCCCTCCGTATTTCTACCGAAGGCACTTCCACAATGAAGATAGAATCTCTGAAAAGGCTCCGCAATCGTGGTCAGTGAATTGCGCCTGGAAGATTGTATGGGGGTTGAAGCGCAATTGGAAACGAGGGGCGGGAATCAAGCTCACAAATATTCGCCTGGAAGATTGTTGGTAATGGGAAGTTGAATTGGAACGGAGGGATGGGAATCAGGCTCATCAATATGCGCTTGGAAGGATTGTGGGGGCTTCTGGTGACTTCCAATTGATTGTTCGAAGTCACCAAAATATTATACACGGCGGGCAACTCTGAGCGCCGCCTAGCCTTTGCGTATACCTCCAACGCTGGTCGAAAATAGACGAACCGACGGTTTCAAACTGGATCTGGCCTAGTCTGATTTGGTCCAGACAACTGTAATCAAAAAATAGTCATCCGCCGGAGGCTCACAATGAGTCGAACGTCAAGCTCAGCCACCCTGAGCGGGTAACCGAGCCAACCCTGAGGTGAGCTGCCGGTAGCGGGATCGAGCAATCCCAGCAGCGGAGCGGCTAGGGGTTGGCTGCAGCGCCTTGTTCGGCTGAATTCGTGATCTCTTTTAGATAGATGAATCTCAAAGCTCCTTTGGAATCGAGACCAACTGCATCAATGGATTCGCTTGTTTGGTTTGAGGACTTTTCTGACCGCGTCACGACAGTCGCTCCTATCGGTTGTAAGTTTGGACCAAATTGTTGACCATCAATAGAAGTCGGTTCTTCAATCATTGATTTCAGTATCTTGAGATAATGCGAGTTAATGCTCGGAATCTCATCCAAGGTATAAAACGATGAGGTGGTGACTGTCCACCCACTATCGAGAGAATCGAAGAACATCTTCCAAGAAGCTATTGTATCTCGGAATCCTAGGGTTCCCGATGCATCGGGTCCGTAAAGTTTCGTGATCGCTTCTAAATCTCGTGAATCGATTGCACTATCAAGTGCATCCATAAAGTCGCCTTTCTGATCGTGCGAGACTTTTGAAATGGGTGATAGCAATACTATAATTGCGAGAATGAGGTTGAGCATGCGGAGTTCGGGCAAGGTGCTGATAGATTTCTATTTCATCCGCCGGAGGCTGAGCCGAACGTCAAGCTCAGCCACCCCGAGCGGGCAGTCGAGCCAACCCTGAGGTGAACTGCCAATAGCGGGACCGAGCAACCCCAGCCAGCGAAGCGGCTAGGGGTTGGCTGCAGCGCCTTGTTCGGTCTGTATTCATTGCCTCTCCTTATCAGATACAGCGATGCCGGAAATAGTCATATTCTCAATGTTTGAGTTTGCGATAGCCATCCCACTCAAATTGACGTTTTCAAAGACAGTATTTGTAGAGTCAACATCTTCAAACTTTGCATCTGACAACGCAATGTTCCGGAAGTCAGAGTGGCGCATTGAGACATTGAAATATTTTGAATAATCAATATTAGCGTCCTGCAAAATGCTTGGTTCGGAAGTCATTTGATGTTTGGTGGGAGAGGTTTTACTCAAAAATCCCGAGAAAATACAAGACCGTGCCTGTGCTGATTGCAATGATCACAAGGGCAAAGAGGATGTATTCCCATGTCTTGCGTGCTCGGCGGTCAAAATCAGATTCTCCCAGGCGTGGCTGATGGGAACTCGATGACGAGCCGATTGAAGAAATACTGTCGATAATGATTTCTAATATTATCCACATTCGATGTTGAGTTGTTTTGTAGCTGTCGAGCGGCTTGTCAGCGTTGCTGGTTATGCATTATATTTCATAAGACCGAACGCCAAGCTCAGCCACCCTGAACGGTAGTTCGGATTTGACTGGTGATCATCTGCCATTGGCGGGTGGCGCAACCCAGCCGCGTAGCGGCTAAGGGTTGGCTGCAGCGCCTTGTTAGACCCATTCGCTCTTTCAACCGAGTCAGCGTAGGGAATTGATCCTTGCTTTGGCTAATCAGAGAAATCCCAGTGCCGCGTCAATGGCCCCAAACCACTCTCTACAAGTTCGAAAAAGCACACTGAAAAATTGTAACAAATGGTAAAAAGAAAAATCGCCGGACTGGAGACTATCCAGGTTGTCGTCACCATTAGACGTCCAACGTCATTGAAGCTTGCATCCGGCAAGAACTCGTCTGTAAAACTTTCGGTTATCGCTTGTGCTACGATTCCGAGAAAACAATAAAATGTGCTTAGAATAATAGCGCAGACAAAGCCTGAAAGCATGACTGGTATGTTTGTGATAAGATCGATGCGAGCAGAAAATAGCAGTCCTATGATAAATAGAAGGAATATCAATTCCGATAGAAACATCCATAGTAGAACAAAAAGTTTTGCGAAGGGTTTCATAGCGGATGGGCTAGTGCAGATGCTGATCTGAGTTCTGCGGATTGTCAAGCTCCTATTGTTCCGGGTCTAACGTCAAGCTCAGCCACCCCGAACGGGCAACCGGATGGAACTGGTGACCAACTGCCGATTACGTGACCGCGCAACCCCAGGAGCGAAGCGGATAGGGGTTGGCTGCAGCGCCTTGTTCGGCACGCATTCAGATTTTTGGAGCAGCTGCCAACACATCTTGGGTCTTCGGGAATTTGTCGTAGTCCGACGGATTCGAAAATCCCATGCAGTTTACGACTGAAATCTGAACTTCGTAGTCTTCCTTAGATAAAGCATCAGCGAAAGCGGAGTCCCCGACGATTTTAAGTTGCTGATGCAGAATTTCACCCAAAGTTTTATAGGCTCCAGAATAAAAGGATGTTCTTTCAAATGCGTCCGCACTTACGAAATATAAATGCAGTTCGTCTTCGTAAGAAGGTGAAGCAACATTTGGAGTTGCGCATGAAACTAATAATGCAGTCCATGCGAGAACGCAGAAGATGTTTGAGGTCATAATCATAGTGCCGAACGTCAAGCTCAGCCACCCTGAGCGGGCGACCAAGCTACAAGTGCCAGGTGCCTGCAGATGGCGTGTTCGTCGAACGCAGCGGTGGAGCGGCTAGGGGTTGGCTGCAGCGCCTTGTTAGCCTGTATTCCTAACTTCTCTATGACTGTTTGATGGGGTGAATCTTTTGCCTCAAATTCACTGCGGTCCATCGGGATCTCTTCTTGAGTAAATAGATGAGGAAGGAACCGAACACGATAGCGACAATTGCTGCCTCGGTTGCTGCCTCATTCATGTTTTCGGCTTGAGCGATCCCGGTGGGAATGAGAAAAGCAAGGGAAATAAAAGAATAGGCTATCGCAGTGGCGTATGCATACGGGTGACGGAATAAAATAAGGCAAGATACAAAACTGGCCAATATAAACAGTCCAACGATCAGTAGATACAAGATGGGATCCTCAGAGAATGTTGCTGAAACTGTCATGAAGTTAATGTTCATCGAGACAGTGTCCTTGGGAGCAATCACATTTATTAGAAGCGCCGCGACTGCAATCACTCCCAGAAACAGGAATATCCATGAGAACATTCGAACGATGAGAGGTGCTTTCATACGAGTGTGAAATTTCTTACTTTGAGCAGCCTTGAGGGTAGAGGCAAATGACCAGGTGATTGCGCGGTAGATTGTTCGACGAACCGTGCTAACTTGAGAAATCGCAGCGCTTTTGCGCTCGGTGCTGAGCAAAATTTATGTGTTTTTCTTAGGCTAACGTCAAGCTCAGCCACCCTGAGCTTGGATAAGGATTTGGCAAACGGAACAACTGCCTGTAGAGGGTTCCTCAACCCCAGCCGCGATAGCGGCTAGGGGTTGGCTGCAGCGCCTTGTTCGGATCCGCCCGTCCGTGGTCCCACTCAGCATCTTATTCGAAAGCATTAAAAGTTTCATTGATTGAATTGATAGAAGCTGGCTTTGTTAAATTGTGGGAGTGGGAACTCAGCTGGTTTCCGATGGCCGCACCCTATCTTTCAGCTTGACTTCCGCATTCGAGGACCAATCTGTTTATGCGGCGAATGCGCATACGCAACTCTAACAAAAGCAAATTGAAAGGCTGTTTGCTGTTCAGTGCGGATATCGCAGTCGATGGGGATAGGTCCGAACGTCAAGCTCAGCCACCCCGAGCGGGCAATCGAGCCAACCCTGAGATGAGCTGCCAATAGCGGGTCCGAGCAACCCCAGCCAGCGAAGCGGCTAGGGGTTGGCTGCAGCGCCTTGTTCGGTCCGCCGTCAGGTGAATAGAGCTTCATCGTGTTTTTCGGAAAAAATCTGAATGAATGCTTCAAAAGAATCTGAGACATGCCACGCGTCAAATCCCGCGTCACAATAAACTCTTCCATACTCAATTTGTGCTGGGTCGCAGCAAATAGCATACGTAGGGCAATCAACTAGTGCTTCGCAAAAGATTATAGAAGTCGGCCCAATGGTTCTGAAAGGTTCCGCACGCTCGAAAAAATGTTCGTCGGATCGTCTAATGCTGAGATGCTCGATCTGATCGAGGGGAAAAAACTCCCATGAACACTCATCGAGAGGGCTCGCAAGTCCGTTTGCCGTAAGCAAATAATCAATGAAGGCATCAGGAAACCTGGCATTCAGCCGTTCTTCTGCATGAGCGATCATAGAGATCGTCGCTGGAGGGTTGAGTGTCCCGCCCAAATTTTCCAGCTGCGCGATGAGAAGTGATGCATTCATGTATTCTTTAGACCGAACGTCAAGCTCAGCCACCCTGAGCTTGGATAAGGATTTGGCAAACGGAACAACTGCCTGTAGAGGGTTCCTCAACCCCAGCCGCGATAGCGGCTAGGGGTTGGCTGCAGCGCCTTGTTCGGATCCGCCCGTCCGTGGTCCCACTCAGCATCTTATTCGAAAGCATTAAAAGTTTCATTGATTGAATTGATAGAAGCTGGCTTTGTTAAATTGTGGGAGTGGGAACTCAGCTGGTTTCCGATGGCCGCACCCTATCTTTCAGCTTGACTTCCGCATTCGAGGACCAATCTGTTTATGCGGCGAATGCGCATACGCAACTCTAACAAAAGCAAATTGAAAGGCTGTTTGCTGTTCAGTGCGGATATCGCAGTCGATGGGGATAGGTCCGAACGTCAAGCTCAGCCACCCTGAGCGGGTAACCGAGCCAACCCCTAGGTGAGCTGCCAATAGCGTGACCGAGCAACCCCAGCCAGCGAAGCGGCTAGGGGTTGGCTGCAGCGCCTTGTTAGACTCGTATTACTTTTCTCCGTTTCTGGATGTTCCGGCTTCGACTTATAGTTGTTTGAGGGGAAGCGGCCTCGAATGTGGCGATCGTAGAGGAGTTAAGTTCAGTGAGCCAGTGGCATCAGTCCTCATCGGATGAATTATGCAGAACTGCTCAAAAAAATTCGAGTGCTGCGCACAAAATATGAGTTCGCCTTCGGATCACTTTTGATAGCCGTTCTCGCTTCGCTCGACCTGAATTCAAGCCGCTCGTTGAATTCATCCACCGGAGGTCTAGATATCGACACAAAATCCGCAGGCTCCACTGCAATGTTCGGCTTGGCTGAAGCGCTTCATGCATCTCATAATTTCATCCACCGGAGGTCTTCATGAATTTTGTTTAAGAGTCTAACGTCAAGCTCAGCCACCCTGAGCGGGTAACCGAGCCAACCCTGAGGTGAGCTGCCAGAAGCGGGACCGAGCAACCCCGGCCAGCGAAGCGGCTAGGGGTTGGCTGCAGCGCCTTGTTCGGCTTGTATTTCATGATTAGGAACGAATTTGTATGTAGCGTTCAGAGATCGTTCAAAAATACGTGAATACAGTGCTGAAAAATCAACATCGTTCGTGCGTCCCGGAATCTCGTCGATCTGATGAACTCCCTGAGCTGTGATCCGATATGATGTGATGCTCATATCTCCTCCGCCGAAGCTCCATCCACAATGCAGTAGGTTGCCGTTCTGGAGGTCTTCGACTAGCGCAATAGATCCGTGCCCGATTGTCCCCGCTCGCAAAAACCGATTGTCAGCTCGGGATAAATATATAGTTGCAGACATTCCTCCTGTTCCAGAAGTGGCTGCGTTGGCAAAAAACTGATCTTTAATGTCATCATTGTTCACATCGACTAGCCAAACTGAGTAGCCGCCACCGACAACTGCAAACTCCCATCCGCAAAGCTCCAAATAATCAGCTGTCGGGTCTTGGACGACTTGTGTTTGCTGCCGAACGTCGTCCGCTAATGAGATCGATAAGCAGAATATGGGTAAAAAAGCTAGGAGGAGTTGTTTCATGATAGAGCCGAACGTTAAGCTCAGCCACCCTGAGCTTGGATAAGGATTTGGCGAACGGAACAACTGCCTTTGGCGGGTTCCTCAACCCCAGCCGCGATAGCGGCTAGGGGTTGGCTGCAGCGCCTTGTTCGGATCCGCCCGTCCGTGGTCCCGCTCAGCATCTTATTCGAGGGCATTGCTTGTTTCAGGAATTGAATTGTTTCAGGTCGAACTTGATGGCTTATGTGATCTCGATTGAACGAACCCCCGAGGGTCAAACCTCATTCTCCGCTTTTTCTTCGCATTCACGAACCAATCTACTTGTGCGGATCGAGCGCATACACATCTCAATATAAAGCAAATCCAGAGGCCGTCTGCAATCAAGTGGGAATGTCGTAGTCGAAGGGGATAGGTCCGAACGTCAAGCTCAGCCACCCTGAACGGGCAACCGGGCCAACCCTGAGGTGAACTGCCAATAGCGGGTTCGAGCAACCCCAGCCAGCGAAGCGGCTAGGGGTTGGCTGCAGCGCCTTGTTCGGCATGTATTTACCAATGCCAATAGCCGCTTTGAATCCCGAAATAGACGCATGGGAGTGAAAGGATAAACCGACTACCAGTAACAAGCCACTGTGACGATGTGACGGAAGGGATAAACTCTATCCATGGGATCCAAATCAATCCAAGAAACAGATTGGGTAGTGCGTCAGTTTGATTTTTGGAAAAGCTCGTTATACTGCCGACCGTAGCCATGATTAACGCGGCGATCGTAAACGAAACTTTTACTGATATCCAACCTAGAACTGCTTGTTGGCGACGCGTCAAACCGAGCATGACAAATGGGACAGCTAGAAACACGAGTTTGTCCGCTAAACTTGAAATATACTGAAAGATTGATTTCTCAGTGAGAAAAAGGAAATAGACCAGACTTCCGGCTGCAACGGCGAAAACGAGATACGCCAAATCGAAAAAACGAGATACCGGACCAAAAAAGAGATGACTCTCGACTTGGCGCACGAAAAAAGGTCTTTCCAGATAAGTGGCATTTGTAACGAATGGTCGTTTCATATCATTTGCCGAACGTCAAGCTCAGCCACCCTGAGCTTGGGTAAGGATTTGGCGAATGGAAAAACTGCTTGTGACGGGTTCCTCAACCCCAGCCGCGATAGCGGCTAGGGGTTGGCTGCAGCGCCTTGTTCGGATCCGCCCGTCCGTGGTCCCACTCAGCATCTTATTCGAAGGTATTAAAGGTTTCATTGATTGAATTGATAGAAGCTGGCTTTGAAAAATTGTGGGAGCGGGAACTCAGTTGGTTTCCGATGGCCACACCCTATTTTTCAGCTTGACTTCCGCATTCGAGGACCAATCTGTTTATGCGGCGAATGCGCATACGCAACTCTAACAAAAGCAAATTGAAAGGCTGTTTGCTGTTCGGTGCGGATATCGCAGTCGATGGGGATAGGTCCGAACGTCAAGCTCAGCCACCCTGAGCGGACAACCAAGCCAACCCTGAGGTGAGCTGCCGGTAGCGGGTTCGAGCAACCCCAGCCAGCGAAGCGGCTAGGGGTTGGCTGCAGCGCCTTGTTCGGCTGCATTGTTCTTTTCGTTCGTTACCTCGGACAGTTTAGATTTCCTGCGTTTCAGTCGCGCAATCACAAGATATCGAATCGTGAGATAGGTAGCTGCACCGCTCCCCATGGCGAGCAGGTGAAAGCCGGTAAATGCGGAGTTCCCGGACCAGTGTTCTTGTGTAAAAATGCTTATGAGGAGCGGCGGCAGAAGAGTCAATGAAAGTGCCGCTGTGGTATCAATGAATTTGAACTGCCATCGGTTTTCCAAGCGATCCCCTTTAAGAAGTCGATGATTATAAACTGATACCGCTTCGTGCTGATTGTCCTCTTGCGAAGTGCAGCCTTCTTGCATTCGGGTGCGAATCAGCCACAGTGCAAAAGAGAGGCCTGCTGACAGCACGATCATGATGCCGAGCGCCCATATCTTGCCAATGAAACCGGCGTAGTGGCCGACGAGGTGATACAAAGCGAGGAGGACGATGAATCCGATTGGTAGCAAGAGCTTCATTGCTGAGGAGTAATAGCCGAACGTCAAGCTCAGCCACCCTGGGCTTGTATAAGGATTTGACAAACGGAGCAACTGCCTGTGGCGGGTTCCTCAACCCCAGCCGCGATAGCGGCTAGGGGTTGGCTGCAGCGCCTTGTTCGGATCCGCCTGTCCGTGGTCCGGCTTAGCGTCTTATCTGAAGGCATTAGTTGTTTATGAATTTAGTTAATTAAAACTACCTTGATGCTCTACAGTAGCCGGAACTCAACTAGTGTCCGATAGCCAGACTGTGATTTTCAGCTTTGCTTGCGCATTCGCGGTCCAGTCTATTTGTGCGGCGAATGAGCATACGCGACTCCGACAAAAGCAACTTCAGAGGGTGTTTGCAGTTTGGTGTGAACCTCGCAGTCGATGGGGATAGGTCCGAACGTCAAGCTCAGCCACCCCGAGCGGGCAGTCGAGCCAACCCTAAGGTGAACTGCAAATAGCGGGTCCGAGCAACCCCAGCCAGCGAAGCGGCTAGGGGTTGGCTGCAGCGCCTTGTTAGACTCGTATTGCTTTTTCCGTTTCTGGATGCTCTGTTTTCTAAGTATAATTGTGTGAGGTGAAACTGTCTTAGATGTGGTGAAGGTGGAGGAGTTAAGTTCAGTGAGCCAGTAGCATCAGTCCTGATTGGATGAATTGCGCTAAATTTCCTAAAAAATCCGTGTGCTGCGCACAACATATGACTTCGCCTTCGAATCACTTTTAATAACTTTTCTCGCTTCGCTCGATTTAGAATTCAAGCCACTCAGTGAATTCATCCACCGGAGGTCTACATATCGATACAAAATCCGCAGGCCCCGTTGCAAATGTTCGGCTTGGCAGGAGCGCTTCATGCATCTCATTACCTCATCCACCGGAGGTCTTCATGAATTTTGTATAAGAGTCTAACGTCAAGCTCAGCCACCCTGAGCGGGCAACCGAGCCAACCTTGAGGTGAGCTGCCAATAGCGGGACCGAGCAACCCCAGCCAGCGAAGCGGCTAGGGGTTGGCTGCAGCGCCTTGTTAGCCCTGTATCAGTGGACACCGTAGCCGTGGAAGAAGATATCCGAAATGGCAGTGTCTTCATATTTGCTTCCAGGATATACCTCGAGAATCCTTAGGCGAAGAACATCTGTTCTTCCTGGAGATAGGTCAATATCCGGCAGTCTCAGCGTCTGTGGTCTTCTGGTGTCTTCGACGGATAGCGTTGCAACCTTGCGCTCGTTAAAGAAGACGGCGAGCGTCTTCACGCGACCGTTTCCCGAATACAGCTTCTCCGAGCGGGCAAGTCCGTTGATCAGTGAGAATCCGTTGATTCCGAGTGGATTGTCTTGCTGATGTTCGCGTTCAGTCATGTTGAATTCGATCAATACTGATTCGCCGATACCTGATCCCTGAGAACCTTCAACCCAACTGGTTGTCTGTTTTCCGTCGTGGAGGTTTGCCGCTTCGTAGGAGTCGATTCCATCGCGGAGCGTTGATGTAGCCGTAAATTTCATTGGCGGAGCCCCACAATACCAACTGCACCCTTGCAGGTTCCCGTGGTCATCGGTCTCAAGTTGATACTCTTTCACTTCTGGAGAGCCGGCGCATCCAACGATGGCGAGTGACACAAGGCAGGTTGCGATATGGCGCATTTTCATAGGCTAACGTCAAGCTCAGCCACCCCGAACGGGCGACCGCAAACGAATGGTGAACAACTGCCGGTAGCGGGACCGCGCAACCCCGGCAGCGAAGCGGCTAGGGGTTGGCTGCAGCGCCTTGTTAGGCATGTATTCAACCTTGCCAAAATGCGTCGCTGCTTGGGTCATGCGGCCATCCTGAACTTGTGCTTTGAAATGACAAAATTCTCCCGTGGCCTCTGAGAGGAGGTTCGAGGCTGCCTGTATATATTTTGACGATTTCGGGGGCGACGCGATGAATCCGAGAAATATACACTTCACCAAATTCCAATTTCTTAAGCTGTTCCAACATGCTTTTACTTTCCGAAGATGAGAGACCGTTTGCACTGAAAAGTGTATCGTTCGGATGTATGTTCTGGATTTTTGTCCCGCGCCACTCAGCGCACCCGACCATAATTACCAAAAATATGGCAAACGCGGTTCTCATGAATTTCACAGCCTAACGTCTGCGATCAGGTATCCCCACCTGCTTCTGGCGCGACTCCTTGCGCAAGCAAGGATCGTGACAGAAGTGCCGCAGGCATGGGGATTAACTGAATCGGCTGGTTAGGCTTTTTTATTTTGAGAAAGTAACTTCCAAGCGTATCGAACTAAAACGTAAAGCATAAAAACCAGCGCTGACCATATGAGCATTGGCAGCCACCCAAATAAAAAGATAAAGGTAGATGATGTATCTCTTGCAATGCGTTGTCCTAAGAGTTCATCGTTTGCACTGGCAGCCTCTTGAATGAGTTCTTCATAGAAAACGTAATCACCCGATATCAATAATCCCCATCCGATTACCACTGATAAAATAATGCTGATGATCCAAGGGACTTTTAGTTTGAATGCAAAAAAGATTCCAATAAATGGCACAAGAAAACTCACTGCGAAAACGATACTGCTCAGATAGTGCATATTTCTAGCCTAACGTCAAGCTCAGCCACCCCGAGCGGGCAGTCGAGCCAACCCTGAGGTGAACTGCCAATATCGGGACCGAGCAACCCCAGCCAGCGAAGCGGCTAGGGGTTGGCTGCAGCGCCTTGTTCGGCTGTATTATCTATCAGCCTTACTGACATCGATCACCATCACCGCCTTCACAGCTTCATCAACCCAGTAGGTCACTGCGAAATCACCGATGATCTTCACCTGCCGATCTCGCATGGTAGCGTCTTTATCTGTAAAATCTCCCGGAGTGTCAGAGTGATCGGAGAGTCCTGCAATGAATCGCATGACGTTTCGGCGTTGGGTTCCAAACTTGGGAACCTGATCCAGAAGATCGACGTGCATGAATACGTCATACCGTGACACGAGCTTACTACCGCTGATCAAGCTGCTGCTCGAACTCGCTTGGAGTCAACCAATGGGAAGAATTGGAATCCTTGATGCGACTAGACAGAACTGACTGATAATCAGTGTCATGCGAGTGCCTGAGGTGGAATAGGAAGGCCGTAACTTCCCTTTGTTCGCCATCAGATAGGGATGTCAATCCTCGCTTGATATCTTCGACACTCATGGGGAAAGAGTAATCCAAATATTTTGGGCGGCAAGCTACACTTCAGAGCCGAACGTCAAGCTCAGTCACCCCGAACGGGTGCTGGGAAAAGTGGTGTGATCACCTGCAATCTGGTCGTCCGCCAACCCCTGGAGCGAAGCGGCTAGGGGTTGACTGCAGCGCCTTGTTAGGCCTCACCCGCGATATCTGATAAATCGAACTGAATAGCTTGGGCGGTGGGCTGCTGCAAATTTTCTAGGAGCATAGAAAGTTTTCCACTCATCCATATCGCACAAAAATGGAGTGTATCGTCATCCGACTGTGGGCAAGGTCCAATAACGCACATTTTTAGAGCGGCAGCGTGATCTTGCCCAATGAACTCTACCAACTGCTTCAAATGTGCCTGAAAGCGATCGTCGTCATATGAAAAATTCGCGCACTCGTGCGCGCAAACATTTCTGAATTCGCGGAGCTTGTTGAGTGCTTTGAAATCCGTCTCTGAAATAAGTCCCAGTCGATATGCCGCGACAATACGTGATGAAAATGAAGAGAGAGGTCGCTCTCTACCAAGAAGATCATCTTTATCTATTTTTTCATAGGGACCTGAGCAATGAAAAAACTTAAGTAAGACTTCTGCCAGTTGAACGTTCAACATCTCGCATATAATAAGAATTCTACCGCGAGGAGACTCTGCTTCAAATGCGGCGTTAATGAGCGCATCTCGGTCAGTCGTGGATTCAGGAGGAAGTTTTATTTTCATGGCCTAACGTCAAGCTCAGCCACCCTGAGCCTGCATAAGGATCTGGCAAACGGAGCAACTGCCTGTGGCGGGTTCCTCAACCCCAGCCGCGATAGCGGCTAGGGGTTGGCTGCAGCGCCTTGTTCGGATCCGCCCGACCGTGGTCCCGCTCAGCAGCTTATTTGAGGGCATTGCTTGTTTCAGGAATTAAATTTTTTCAGGTCGAACTTAATGGCTTGCGTGATCTCGGTTGAACGAACCTCCGAGGGTCAAACCTTATTCTCCGCTTTTCCTGCGCATTCACAAACCAATCTACTTGTGCGGATCGAGCGCATACACATCTCGACAAAAAGCAAATCCGGAGGCCGTCTGCTATCAAGTGGGAATGTCGTAGTCGAAGGGGATAGGTCCGAACGTCAAGCTCAGCCACCCTGAGCGGGCAATCAAGCCAACCCTGAGGTGCACTGCCAATAGCGGGTCCGAGAAACCCCAGCCAGCGAAGCGGCTAGGGGTTGGCTGCAGCGCCTTGTTAGACTCGTATCGCCTTTCTCCGTTTCTGTATGCTCTGTTTTCTAAGTATAATTGTGTGAGATGAAGCTATCTCAAATGTGGCGATGGTGAAGGAGTTAAGTTCAGTGAGCCAGTGGCATCAGTCCTGATTGGATGAATTACGCAAAATTGCTCAAAAAAATTCGAGCGCTGCGCACAAAATATGAGTTCACCTTCGGATCACTTCTAATAACCGTTCTCGCTTCGCTCGACTTTGAATTCAAGCCACTTAGTGAATTCATCCACCGGAGGTCTAGATAACGATACAAAATCCCCAGGCTCCAGTGCGAATATTCGGCTTGGCAGGAGCGTTTCATGCATCTCATTACCTCATCCACCGGAGGTCCTCATGAATTTTGTATAAGAGTCTAACGTCAAGCTCAGCCACCCCGAACGGGCGACCGCAAGCGACTGGTGATCAACTGCCGGTAGCGCGTCCGCAACCCCTGGAGCGAAGCGGCTAGGGGTTGGCTGCAGCGCCTTGTTAGGTCAGTATTGCCGTTCTTGCTTTATATATTGGTTTCCGCAAGAACGCATTATCATTGTCGGGAACAAACAAGCATTGATTTGGTTCATGCTTCTTGCCTGGGCCATTTCCAAGCAAAACGAATGATGATCAATAGAAGGCTAACTTCAATAAAAGCGCCGAATATCATGTGAAGCCAAGCTTCTCCTGCCAGATTGAATAGCATATATGGAACGTATAGGATGGCTATAATGAGATTCGCCGATCGATTTGATTTGGCGGGGAGGGCAACGGAAAGAAAAATCATAAGAACTGGAATCGCCACAAAAAGCATTGCGATCATTAAAAAGACATATGAGATATCAAAGACAAACGCTTTCCCTGCAAGAATATCCTTAATCGATCCCGGCATATATAAGTGAAAATAATCTACATAGATGTAGAGAAACATGAAACTTGTCCACGCTGCAGCAAGCTTCAGTTTTACGTCGACTTTAGTGTCTTCCAACGGTTTTTGTAAATTCACAACTATAAATTGGTTTGAGCGATTGTGATGATGTTCTCCGTTGGCGGCTGCGTTTTCTGAAAATTAAAAGACCTAACGTCAAGCTCAGCCACCCCGAGCGGGCAGTCGAGCCAACCCTGAGGTGAACTGCCAATAGCGGGTCCGAGCAACCCCAGCCAGCGAAGCGGCTAGGGGTTGGCTGCAGCGCCTTGTTCGGCTGTATTACTGATTCGTTCTTCAATCGATTACGGGATGACCACATCACCTGTATTTGGATAGGTCCATTCTTCTACGCGCGACTTCGTTTCCGTCGTCCAACTGTAATAGAACAGTCTTGAATCACCGAGGTACAGCCAGATGTGGTTCTCGTCTTCAATTGCAATGAACCAATTGTCTGAACCTACTTCTATCGGGTCCGTTGGACCTGTATCTCTAATCCGGAAAAGCAGTTTTTTTCCGACTGATTCAACCGATATCGCCGTATCGGAATCCGGAATCGGAAACTTGCCGACTCTGTCGATAAATTCGATTTTTTCGCTTGCACGGGCTGACGCCATGAACATCGTGATTAGGAGGAATAGAATGGGATATTTCATACGTGTTGATTATTCAGACAGCGAGTTGTGTGAAATTATATTTCGGTCCGGCATGTGGTTCTCCCGGAGCATATCATTGAGCCGAACGTCAAGCTCAGCCACCCCGAACAGGCAGACGAATTCGTCTAGTGATCTTCTGAAAATTGTGGGTCCGCGCAACCCCGAGAGCGAAGCGGCTAGGGGTTGGCTGCAGCGCCTTGTTGGGCCGTATCTAATCGAGACCGATGTCTTTAATGAAGTGATCTGTATTTGTAAAGTTCATGGAACCCGTGAATATCCAGACGCTTGCTTCTGACAACAGTAAGGATTTCTGCCATACTCCATTCAGAGCTGCATTTGATTGCTCGTGGATGATACGCGACGACATTAAGGATTATGTCCTCAAGTTTCGTTGAATAGCCGATAAGAGGTTCTCGGAGAGGCAGGGCGGAATGGTGCTTTATAGTCTTCCAAGTCTGTCGCTTCCGATTGGGCGGGAGGAAGTCTCTTAGTCGTGTTGATGGGCGGATGATCGTGTTGGCCGAACATGAATGTTTGATGGACCTTCGCAGTCTATTAAAGGCCTTCAATGAAAGGCATGGTGCAGATGGATTTGAGCTGATTGAGACTTTTGTTGAAATCAAATCCGCAGCCAGTTGTGGGGTTGCAATGGCAATAGCTTCTTCATCGGTTATACCAATGCCAAACGCGGATTCCCAGCCGATCAGTATCTCAACAGTGTCTAGTCCCATGGTATTTTATTTGGCCCAACGTCAAGCTCAGCCACCCTGAGCTTGTATAAGGATTTGGCAAACGGAACAACTGCCCGTAGAGGGTTCCTCAACGCCAGCCGCGATAGCGGCTAGGGGTTGGCTGCAGCACCTTGTTCGGATCCGCCCGTCCGTGGTCCCACTCAGCATCTTATTCGAAGGCATTAAAAGTTTCATTGATTGAATTGATTGAAGCTGGCTTTGATAAATTGTGGGAGCGGGAACTTAGCTGGTTTCCGATGGCCACACCCTATTTTTCAGCTTGACTTCCGCATTCGAGGACCAATCTGTTTATGCGGCGAATGCGCATACGCAACTCTAACAAAAGCAAATTGAAAGGCTGTTTGCTGTTCGGTGCGGATATCGCAGTCGATGGGGATAGGTCCGAACGTCAAGCTCAGCCACCCCGAGCGGGCAGTCGAGCCAACCCTGAGGTGAACTGCCAATAGCGGGACCGAGCAACCCCAGCCAGCGAAGCGGCTAGGGGTTGGCTGCAGCGCCTTGTTAGACTCGTATTGCTTTTCTCCGTTTCTGGATGCTTTGTTTTCTAAGTATAATTGTGTGAGGTGAAACTGTCTTAGATGTGGTGATGGTGGAGGAGTTAAGTTCAGTGAGCCAGTAGCATCGGTCCTGATTGGATGAATTACGCAAAATTGCCTAAAAAATTCGTGTGCTGCGCACAAAATATGAGTTCGCCTTCGGATCACTTTTAATAACTGTTCTCGCTTCACTCGACTTAGAATTCAAGCCACTCAGTGAACTCATCCACCGGAGGTCTTGATGTCGATACAAATTCCGCAGGCTCCGTTGCAAATGTTCGGCTTGGCAGGAGCGCTTCATGCATCTCATTATTTCATCCACCGGAGGTCTTCGTGAATTTTGTATAAAAGTCTAACGTCAAGCTCAGCCACCCCGAACGGGTAATCGAGCCAACCCTGAGGTGAACTGCCAATAGCGTGACCGAGCAACCCCAGCCAGCGAAGCGGCTAGGGGTTGGCTGCAGCGCCTTGTTAGCCCTGTATTGAATTTGTTCTTATATCGGGAGAATTCGAACACGAGTACGATCCGGAAGGATTGTAACGATGGCACCTTTTTCGAGTTGACCGGAAAATGAATTTATGACTGTTAGAAAGGCTGATCCGAGCGCTTCGGGAGTGATATCGTCAACGCGTGCTTGAATGACGCTGGGCTTGTGGGCGTGGGAATGAGCAAGCAAGGTTCCGAAGTCGAGATCGTGCGTGAAAATCACGAGGTTCTCAGCTCGAGCATTTTCGAAAATCAAATGGTCCTTCGCATTCCGTGGTCCCAGAGATGACCAGTGGACTGAATGAATCTTGTTTCGGTTGAAGAAAGGAATCCAGTCTTCGGATAAGCACACGTCGACGAGAATCGTCATTCAGCCTGTAGTTCTGCATCATAGGCCTCCGCGAGCCAGGTAGCGTATGAGAGCGCTGCGGAAATATCATCAGCTTCGAGAAAAGGATACATGCCAAGAACCTTGGCTCGGTCGTGACCAGCGGCAATTAACCCTGTTATCGTCCCGACAGTTATCCGCATGTCCCGAATACAGGGCTTTCCTCCCATCAACGCTGGATCTCTTGTGATTCGCTCGTGCATGCCGGAACGTAAAACATTGCCGACGGTGCGACAACAGCAATTTATGGGCTAACGTCAAGCTCAGCCACCCTGAGCGGGTAACCGAGCCAGCCCTGAGGTGAACTGCCAGTAGCGGGTCCGTGCAACCCCAGCCAGCGAAGCGGCTAGGGGTTGGCTGCAGCGCCTTGTTAGACTCGTATCGCCTTTCTCCGTTTCTGTATGCTTTGTTTTCTAAGTATAATTGTGTGAGATGAAGCTATCTCAAATGTGGCGATGGTGAAGGAGTTAAGTTCAGTGAGCCAGTGGCATCAGTCCTGATTGGATGAATTACGCAAAATTGCTCAAAAAAATTCGAGTGCTGCGCACAAAATATGAGTTCACCTTCGGATCACTTCTAATAACCGTTCTCGCTTCGCTCGACTTTGAATTCAAGCCACTTAGTGAATTCATCCACCGGAGGTCTAGATAACGATACAAAATCCCCAGGCTCCAGTGCGAATATTCGGCTTGGCAGGAGCGTTTCATGCATCTCATTACCTCATCCACCGGAGGTCCTCATGAATTTTGTATAAGAGTCTAACGTCAAGCTCAGCAACCCCGAACGGGTAACCGAGCCAACCTCGAGGTGAGCTGCCGATAGCGGGTCCCGAGCAACCCCAGCCAGCGAAGCGGCTAGGGGTTGGCTGTAGCGCCTTGTTCGGCTGTATTTATAACAGGTCTCCAACGTTTGGCCGCGGCGATGAACATGTCTCGGTGCTGTGGCCAATCGTGCAAAAAAGCAGGATCGAAGTCTGCACCATTTGGCCAAACAACCGTCTGAATCTCGGGGTCGACGGATACCTGTGCAAACAAATATACATCTTTCAGAGGTCCGTAAACAGCTCCTTCAAGAACGTCAGTCAGATCAATCAATCGTTGAGTTCCGTCGTCGAATTTCAGTTGAAGCGAATAGGGCGGAATGTGTTCGCAGTCTAAAATACGATAAATTGGATGAATCATTTTACTTTAGTGGTTGGATCGGCTGTGAAAGCTGCCCTTGGATGAGTAGTTCCCAATCAACCTGAAGTTCCTCGGTATGCAACTCTGCCCAGGCTTCGATCAAGCGCTGTTGCCGACGGGGCATGTATCCCGTGATCATGGCTATCGGAGCGATACTGTAGACGGCCGCGTGTCCTTGGTAGTAAACGTGAAAGTGGGGTGTGTGGTGAACTGCGGTAGGTTCCGCATACATGCGGACGATAATTCCGAAAAATCTTGAGAGTTCTGGCATGATCCGTGGATAGCATGAAGGAATGCCCGATGCAATTCACCAAGCCGAACGTCAAGCTCAGCCACCCTGAGCTTGGATAAGGATTTGGCAAACGGAACAACTGCCTGTAGAGGGTTCCTCAACCCCAGCCGCGATAGCGGCTAGGGGTTGGCTGCAGCGCCTTGTTCGGATCCGCCCGTCCGTGGTCCCACTCAGCATCCTATTCGAAAGCATTAAAAGTTTCATTGATTGAATTGATAGAAGCTGGCTTTGTTAAATTGTGGGAGTGGGAACTCAGCTGGTTTCCGATGGCCGCACCCTATCTTTCAGCTTGACTTCCGCATTCGAGGACCAATCTGTTTATGCGGCGAATGCGCATACGCAACTCTAACAAAAGCAAATTGAAAGGCTGTTTGCTGTTCGGTGCGGATATCGCAGTCGATGGGGATAGGTCCGAACGTCAAGCTCAGCCACCCCGAACGGGCGACCGGATACAACTGGTGATCAACTGCAGGTAGCGGGTGGCGCAACCTCTAGGAGCGCAGCGGATAGGGGTTGGCTGCAGCGCCTTGTTAGCTGGTATTTGCTTATCCTGGGCCGCCGATCCAATTCATTCGCCCATTTCTGTAGAGTCGGATCTCTTTGAACTGTGTTTCAGGATACCTGACCGTCCACTGTCCCTGTTCGAAGGACGCTTCTTCTGTGCCCGCAGGATCATACCCGCGATCAGTTAACGCCCGCCGAGCCTCCGCGATAGCTTGTGCTTTTGACATCTGTCCAAACAATCCAATAAAGATGCAAAAGGCAATAGAGAGGGCGCTGAATCCGAATAAATATACCCCTATTCTAGCTTGTAAATAATGGTGGAATCTTGATTTGCGGTGCCAAAGATAGGTGATTCCAAAATCAATCCCTAGCAAGATGAGAAACAATGGAATCATCCATACCCAGCCGGAAACCAAATAGACGTAATTCGCGAAACCGTTATCGGGCGGATCAAGCCACATGAGCGTGTTGAAAAAGACCCACGAAAGGATCGAGCAGATAATTATTAGTTTCCAACGTGCGACCCCACTCATCCACCGATAGAAGACCAGTGACATGGGGATCAATAAGTAAAGAAATGCGAACATTTCCGAAGGCGTCAAATTCATAATCAGCTAACGTCAAGCTCAGCCACCCTGAACGGGCAATCAAGCCAACCCTGAGGTGAGCTGGCAGAAGCGGGTCCGAGCAACCCCAGCCAGCGAAGCGGCTAGGGGTTGGCTGCAGCGCCTTGTTCGACAGTACTTATGGAGTGAAGAATGAGGCTTGGTGCAATTCACGAAATGAGTCTGCCGAATCATAGGCATCAGTTACTCCTTCGTATCGACCATCGTCCAGCTTCCGCAAGAATCCGATCCACACTGGAAGCTCTTGGTATACGGTTACTCCACCGATAACTTCCTCATTTTTTAGAATCTGTTTCGTGAATTGTAATGGACCTATAGCAAAGGAAATGAATCGAGCTCCATTCATTATCACGTCAACGTTGTCAGAATAGTTGAAATGCCGAATTATCAGAGGTTCCTTTGAGGCGTGTGTGCCTTTCAACAGACCAAGTAGTTCACATGAAGTGTTTGTAGCTGCAAAGTCGTCTTGAGAAAAATAGTATAACTTTCCGGGATATTTATCGTCCGATCCGACATTGGAAACGGGGCGGATAATCGCCACGACATCCGACGCTGATAAAAGTTCGTCGTATGTCCAAGAACGAACCGCTCTTGCGTCCACAACGTGTGTCGCAATAAGGGTTATAATCCAGAATAGTAAAATGTTGCTGATCTTCATTGTGGCAATGTAAAGCGGGGCTGCGTAATAGTGTTTGCTGTGCCGAACGCTGTATGTCGAACGTCCAGCTCAGCCACCCTGAGCGGGCAATCAAGCCAACCTTGAGGTGAGCTGCCGGTAGCGGGTTCGAGCAACCCCAGCCAGCGAAGCGGCTAGGGGTTGGCTGCAGCGCCTTGTTCGGCTGTATTACTAACCGCCTCCAAATAGTCGATCGGAAATTCTGGTTTTAGTGACCGGTCAAGATAATCGCGAAGGCTAGATGCAACTTCGATGGACGATTGTTCCAAAGCTGAATGCATTGTTTCATGACAAATGTAGAATACGGCGCCATAGTGGTAACCTGTATCGATTGCAATACCGTCCCCATTCGGGCATGTGCCGACGACTATAAATCTTGTATTTTGTGGACAGTGAAACCAATTATCTGACTGCATGATTCGATCCGGTGTCTCGAAAAAATTAGGAATAGAGAGTGCGGCAATCAGATCATTTTTCTGAGCGTCAGATAAGCCTCGTTGTTCTAGCCAGATTTCGAAGTCAGACATACGTGAATCTAGCAAATCCTTTGGGCTATCGAGTGACGATTGTTTGGAGTCTTGATTAAGCCGAACGTCAAGCTCAGCCACCCTGAGCTTGGATAAGGATTTGGCGAACGGAACAACTGCTTGTGGCGGGTTCCTCAATCCCAGCCGCGATAGCGGCTAGGGGTTGGCTGCAGCGCCTTGTTCGGATCCGCCCGTCCGTGGTCCCGCTCAGCATCTTGTTCGAGGTCATTGCTTGTTTCAGGAATTGAATTGTTTCAGGTCAAACTTGATGGGTTGCGTGATTTCGATTGAACGAACCCTCCAGGGTCAAAGCTCATTCTCCACTTTTCCTGCGCATTCACGAACCAATCTACTTGTGCGGATCGAGCGCATACACATCTCAACAAAAAGCAAATCCGGAGGCCGTCTGCAATCAAGTGGGAATGTCGTAGTCGAAGGGGATAGGTCCGAACGTCAAGCTCAGCCGCCCCGAACGGGGGACCGAACTCTCAGCTTGGTGTGATGGAATGGACGGAAGTCAGAACAACAGCGCCGGGTAGCGGCTAGGGGTTGGCTGCAGCGCCTTGTTCGTCGAGAAGTGACCAATGGAAGAAGCAGATGCGAAGTGTCCGCTAGGCTGAAGATGATCAATCCCAGGAAGCGGCGACGTCAGAGCATTCAGTAGGAATTGCATGTGTGGTCCGGAACGTCGAGCGCATACCGACATATTCGATGTCAATAAATGCTGGGGGCGTCGCATTCAGATCAAGGAAGCTGGTCTTGGCTCTGCAAGACGAGCTGGTAGGGGCGTGGGAACGGCGGAGTGTGGATAGCAAGAGGGAAAGGCCCGACAGACGACTGAGCCGTCAGCGAGAAGCCCGCTCGGTGCCAAAGCGAGGATCGCGGCTGTGGGGCCTCGCAAACTACCAGCCCATGATCACCTTCAAGTCCTCAATAACTTAACTCAGGCGAACGTCAAGCTCAGCCACCCCGAACGGGCAACCGAATTTGTCTGGTGATCTTCTGGAAGTTAACGGTCCGCGCAACCCCAGCAGCGATGCGGCTAGGGGTTGGCTGCAGCGCCTTGTTAGCCTGTATTCGCTAGGATGGAAGACGGTGGCTCCAAACTACAGTCTGGATAAGCGCGCCTAGAATGATGAGACTCGTGAGAGAAACCGGGATAACCCAGGCGATATCTTGAGGAGAAGATGGCGATACGAAGAAAGAGGCGATGACTGATATAATGCCAATGAGTAAAACAGGAATGCTCCAGTAAATCATTGCTCTCGCGCCATATGCGTTGATCTTCATCCAATTGTCTTCAGAAGCGTAGGATTTCGGAATGCGGACGCCATACCAGGAATTGCGCTTTACCCGATTGTTCAATAACGGGATTGAGAAGCCGACGCAGATGAGAGCGACAAATAGATTCGAGATACCGATAAATAGAAGATCGAGGTTCATTGTCAGAATGTTATGGCGGGGTTTGAAGACTCTGGTTGCGAGTTAGAAAACCCGGATTACGCTATATTGTAAACTGCAAATGCGGTTTGGCGGTTGGAAGTTACAAAAGCTTTAGCCTATCTGGCGATGCGCTGCTCTGAGTGCTTCGTCAGATGGGCCGCCCGCTGCAGGTCGGTGATGCAAAACACTCTTGCGAGGTCTTCGTGGTCGCTGCTCTGAGCGATCCGCGATGAGCGGTCGGATATGAACTACGCTGGATGTAGTCAAATCCCGAATCGAGAGAACACGCAAGATCACAGGAGGAATCGAGGGGTCGCGGGCGATCCGACCTGTGATCTCTGCAAGTGTGATCGGTCGATCGTAATATAGGGTGTTCGCTTCCAGGGGTATAAATTTTTCCTCCGCCGGAGGCTGCATAGGCTAACGTCAAGCTCAGCCACCTCGAACGGGTGTGCGAACAACGAGTTGTAATCTACTGGAGGGTGACCGTAAATGAAAGCTGGCAGTTCAGCGGCTAGGGGTTGGCTGCAGCGCCTTGTTAGCCCTCATCCTTCGTTTTCGAAGATTTAATGGTCAATAGAGAAATAATCGTCTCGGCGCGCTTGCGAGAAGACTCGGCTGATCCAATTGGAGTCCAACCATCAGCTATAAACAAATTTGTATTGGCTCCACGCTCAAGCAGCCATTTTGTAGCCTCCGGTTGCAGGCTATCAACTGATTCAAATAGAGGTGGCCCGCTTGGTTCAAAATATCCGTTGTCAGCAAAGTCGTTGATCGATGCTCCTTCTGCATATAACAGCTCCATTCTGTGAATATCGCCAAGTCTGCACGCTTCAAGAAACTCAAATTGCAATTTGTCTTCGGATGAAATCGCGGGCTGCAATCCGTAGACAACGATCACATATCCACAGGCGAATCCGGCTATCCCGGACGTTAGAAAGATTACCGCTGTCGCAAGAAGTCGGATCATTTTGTAATGGGCTAACGTCAAGCTCAGCCACCCTGAGCGGGCAATCAAGCCAACCCTGAGGTGAGCTGCCGGAAAAAGGTTCGAGCAACCCCAGCCAGCGAAGCGGCTAGGGGTTGGCTGCAGCGCCTTGTTGGGCTGTATTGGTTGTTCGTCTTGAAGGGACGATTATTACGCTTACTATCCGCCGGCGGCATTTTGGAAACGGGCAAGAAGAGTTTGAGCAAGTTTTACCTGTTCATCTGGAACAACCAGTCGCACCGGGATCATATTGCGAGTTGACGTCCACGCGGATGCTCCTTCGTCGAAAAGCTGTGCATCAATCTCATTGTCATTCAGAAATGTTTTAATTAGCGCTGCCTCGATGGGATTCGAGAAAGATTCAAGGGTGGTCATAGACGAACGTGATTAATCAGAAAGTGTGGAGGTGGTAGCTAAATAGATTGTCAGATAAATTGGTTCTTCACAGGTCGATGCAGAAGCTCGAACCGGCTAGCTGATCTGGCGATGAATGGCTCTGCAGGCATGGCCGGATGAGCGGTCGATACGGAGAAGTTCCGTAGATGATCAATTGCATCGGGACGAGGTCTTCGTGGTCGCTGCTCGGAGCGGGCCACGATGACCGGTAGATCTACGCTTGTATGAATGAATTGGAATAGTGATTGACGAGGAAAACGAGCCGATCTGTGGGGATGTGCGGGATAAGAGGGTGAAGGGGCTGTCCTGCACATCCCCACAGATCGGCGGTCGATCTTCCGGTGAACCCTCGCTGGCCAATGTATCCATTAGATCATCCGCCGGAGGCCTCAGGAAAGCCCAACGTCAAGCTCAGCCACCCTGAGCTTGTATAAGGATTTGGCAAACGGAACAACTGCCTGTGGCGGGTTCCTCAACCCCAGCCGCGATAGCGGCTAGGGGTTGGCTGCAGCGCCTTGTTCGGATCCGCCCGTCCGTGGTCCCGCTCAGCAGCTTATTCGAGGGCATTGCTTGTTTCAGGAATTGAATTGTTTCAGGTCGAACTTGATGGCTTGCGTGATCTCAACTGAACGAACCCCCGAGGGTCAAACCTTATTCTCCGCTTTTCCTGCGCATTCACGAACCAATCTACTTGTGCGGATCGAGCGCATACACATCTCAACAAAAAGCAAATCCGGAGGCCGTCTGCAATCAAGTGGGAATGTCGTAGTCGAAGGGGATAGGTCCGAACGTCAAGCTCAGCCACCCTGAGCTTGTATAAGGATTTGGCAAACGGAACAACTGCCTGTAGAGGGTTCCTTAACCCCTGCCGCGATAGCGGCTAGGGGTTGGCTGCAGCGCCTTGTTCGGATCCGCCCGTCCGTGGTCCGGCTCAGCGTCCTATTTGAAGGCATTAGTTGTTTATGAATTTAGTTAATTAAAACTACCTTGATGCCCTACAGTAGCCGGAACTCAACTATTGTTCGATAGCCAGACCGTAATTTTCAGCTTGGCTTGCGCATTCGCGGACCAATCTGTTTATGCGGCGAATGCGCATACGCAACTTTAACAAAAGCAGATTGAAGGGCTGTCTGCGGTTCGGTGCGGATATTGCAGTCGATGGGGATAGGTCCGAACAGTATATTGGATGGAAGGGGTGGTTGTGAGATAGGTTTTTCTTGGGAATGTGGAGGAGCGCCGATGGTGAGAGATAAATGGGTGGAGTTCTGCCTATTGTTCTGATTCGGTGGGGGGATGAGTGATGAGCGTGGGGAGTGTTCTGGTGGGGTGGTGCGGCATTCGGTGCTGGGGGAGATGGTTTCTGGTGAGTGGGATGAGTGGGTTGGTCTTGGTCGGCGGAGCTACGTTGAACTGATAGGTGGGGCGGGTGGGGGTTCGGATTTGGGTGTTGGTGAGGGGGACAAGGACCCGGGTTGGGCGATTGCGTTCTCGATTGAGGAGGCGGAGAGGTGGACGGCTTTGGTCGGGCGGCGGCTGCCGTGGTCTCGGGATGGTGAATGGGCGGGGATCTGGTTGGGCCGGTTCGTGCGTTCGGTGGAACCGCGCCGGCTGGGGGAGGTGATGGAGCGAGATGTGCAGCGTTTTTTGGAGGATGCGGCGGGATTGGACGCTCCTGAGTGGGCGCTTCGGCAGGCGGATCGGGCGGTTCGGTTTGCTCTGCGGGACGTTCTTAAGCTGGGTTGGGCAAGGAAGTGGCCTGATTTCCTCGGCGAGTTCGGTCAGAAGGTTGGTCGGGGTGGGCGAGGTGGATCTAGCTCGCAGGGGGATGGTGGTGGCGAGGGGGGGAAGGCACGATCCGGTGGTTCGTTGTCGTTTGGAGGATCGGGGTTGGATCGGGCGACGTCGATGGGGGCTCTTCAGGGTTTACAGTGGGAAAAGATCGAGCTTACCGAGGAAGAAGAGAATTCTGGTCCGATAGTTGAGGAAAGAACGGAATCCACGGGCGGCAGACTTGAGGGATTGGATTCGTGAATTGAGAGCCTCGGTAGCCGCGTTGGTGATGCGGTGGCTCAGGAAAGTGATGATATTCTCAAAGTGGTTTTTGAGGGTTTTCGCCACCTTCTTGATGGGCTCGAGTTGAGAGCGGCGAGCCCAGCCATACCAAGCAGCGAAGAACTTGCGGGCATTGGCCTCGTAGCGGAAGTCCCAGAAGCGGCGGAAGTTTTCCTTGATGGCCCAAGCGCGAGCGCTCTTGAGATCGGAGTGACGCAGTTGAGAAAAGCGGCAGACATCCTCCTCTCTGAGATGATCGGGGTTGTAGCCGAAGAGGCGCTGGGTGCCCTTGAGGCGTTCGTCTCCCATGGCTTGCAGGCGTTTGTTTTCGGCGCGCACGACCTGGCTCACTGCCTTGTTGAGATGGGCGCTGATGTGGTAGCGGTCGTGGACCAGATCAGCCTGCGGGGCGTAGTCTGCGACGCTGGCACCAAAATGCCCGCTCATGTCGGCGGCCACGGCTTCCAAGCCCGCGGTGACATCCTCGGGTAGGCATTGCCAAAGGACTGCCGCGCTCTGCTTGTCGTTGCCGTCAGTGACTTCCAGCACCCGGCTGCCTTCCAGATCAGTCATGAGCGAAATGTAGCTCTGCCCACCGCCAAAGCTCTTTTCATCGAGTCCGGCGTAGCGCAATCCACTGAGATCGCGACGCTCGAGCCCCCGCTCAACGGCCCGTCGCATGATCCCGTGAACTTGATCCCAGCTCAGTCCCAGCAAACGCGCCGCCGAACTCACCGTTGCACACGCTCGGATCACTTCGATGGCAAAACGCTCGTAAAGCAGCGTAAAGCGACTGCCCTTTCCCGCCCACGGCACCGGCACGCTTTCCACCCGCCCATCAGGCAACCGCAACCGCGGAACTCGCGCCGCCAGCAACGTCTCGAACCCGCACGTATCCATGTGCTTCCAGAAGCGCTCGACATGGTCATGGCACGGAAGTCGATGCTCTCCATCCTCACTGGCCCACAATGTCCCCCGCTCATACCCGAGCCGGACCACCACCCGCTTCTCACTCACGGCCAAGTCGACTTCTTCAACCACCCACGGACTCTTCAATCCCAAGATCTGCGCGTAAAACTCTGTATCCTTCATCGCACTCCTTCCTACCCGCATCCATCCTCTCCGTTCAAACCCTCTTCAGTTTCCCACTACAATCTCGGAGGAGCCTCGATGGGGGTTGATGGCG
>CAWDOJ010000004.1:0-244068 GCA_963803825.1 uncultured Verrucomicrobiae bacterium
CTAGTGGCGTCTTGCTGATCACCCCCGAGTCCCTCGAGAGCCAATTCATTAACTACTCGGGCCTGGTCGCCCGAATCTACGCGAGCCTCAGGTTCGTCGTCGTTGACGAACTCCATTCGTTTCTGGACAACGTCCGGGGGATCCATCTCCGCAGTCTGCTCGCCCGCCTTGAGGTGGCTGCGGGTGTCGAACCCAAGCGGATCGGACTCTCGGCTACCATCGGCGATTTCACTCCCGCAAAAGCTTTTCTGGATGTCGACCGTCCGGAGAGCGTGCGCGTCCTTCAGGACCAGACCGCGCAAAAGGAATTACGGATTGGTTTGAAAGCGTTCGTCGAGAGCGCGAAGGCGGGTGAGGAGGCAGAAGAGAGGTCGATCGAACCGAAAGGGCTTGGTGCGATCGCCGAGGAGATCGCGCTCCACTTCCGAGGGAGCGCCAATCTGGTTTTCTGCAATAGTCGGAGGCAGACCGAAATGCTCACCGACAAGCTACGCCGCATTCGCGAACGTGAGCACTGGGCCGTCGATCCGTTTTACCTGCATCACGGTTCGTTGAGCAAAGACCTGCGACTCGAGGCAGAGGAGTCTCTGAAGTCTGGCAGGCCAATCACGGCGATCTGCACCAGCACGCTCGAGATGGGTATCGATCTTGGAGCCGTAGCGGCTATCGGGCAGGTCGGCCCCACTTGGAGGGTGTCGTCACTGGTTCAACGACTGGGGCGCGCGGGCCGCCGCGAAGACGAACCCCAGATTCTTCGAATGTTCACTCTCGATGATGAGGTCACCGAGAAGTCTTCGTTGACTGAGCGAATGTATCCGGAATTGATCCGAGGCATCGCGATGATCGAGTTGTTGCTGGCGCGATGGCTGGAACCCGCGCCCGCGCAGATGCGCGACTACAGCACGTGCGTGCATCAGATCTTCAGCATGCTTCGGCAGACTGGTGGCGCGTCGGCGAGCAATCTATTCGAGACCCTGTGCGTGAGAGGAGCATTTCGCGGCATTGATACGCCGCAATTCCTAAAGCTCTTACGCGGCCTCAAAGAGGCGGATCTCATCGAGCAAATCGCCAGCGGCGAGATCATTCTCGCTCTGGAAGGAGAACGGATCGTCGAGGCGCGTGACTTTTATGCCGCGTTTGTTTCGTCCGTGGAGTTCAAAATCGAGTCCGACGGGCGGGCGATCGGAATGCTACCTGAGGATAGCATCCCAGACCCCGGCGAATTTCTATTGCTCGCAGGGCGACGTTGGCAGGTCGTCGAGATCTACCAGCGAGAAAAAGTTGCATTGGTGAAACCAGCCAAAGGTTGGAAAAAGCCCCAATTCAATGGAAAGGGGAATGGACTCCATTCGGTGGTGATGGGAAAAATGAAAGAAATCCTCGGTGACGATGGTGGCTACACCTACCTCGATAGCAAAGCGCTCGAATTACTCGCATCAGCCCGACTTGCGTTCAACTCAGCGAGGCTGGACGGGCGCGACGTCCTTTCGCATGGCCAGTCCCACGCGGTTTATCCATGGAATGGGTCGATTATCCTTGAGACTTTGGCGCTCTTCGCGAAAACAGCGAAAATCAAGGCGGGCCTCGACGATCTCTCGATCACCTACGAAGAAATCACTTTCGATGACTTCAGGCAGCACTGGCATGAAGTTGGGGCGGGAAAATTTTCGGATGCAGAGCTGTTGCAAGCCTGCATCACCGTCGAAAGAGATCGGTTCGACGAATTCATTCCGAATGAATTGATCGGGGCGGCATATTTGGCCGAAAGTTTGGACATCGCCGGAGCGCGACAATTCTGTCTGGCGCAGGGTGAACCAGTTTGTGCAAATTGACTTTCCGCACCGGGCGCGAGCCGCCGAAGCAGCAATGTCAAACGCTGAACGCAAAGCCAGATGTGCTGGAAAAAGGTGCTGCGGCTTCTGTCGGGATCTCAACCGGTGAGCGTCGATGAAATTGGTTTCCTCATTCTGGCCGTGACCGATCACTTTTCCTGCCAACTCTCTGTAATTTTCCTCGGCTGAAAGCCGAGAATGCGAGCTTGGATGTCCGTCTATTTTCTAGGGAACGTTCATATCCTCTTTCTGTCGCCGGTCGGTCGCTGTCACTCAAGGCATGGCCCTCTGGGGCTTCGATGTTGGTCAGGAGTGAATCCAAGCTTCCAATGCTGAACTTTGCCCACGATCAATCGAGATGTCGAAAAATCTTGGCGACTCAGCAAATCGAGCGGATGCCTGACGGAAAGAGCTGCCCTACCGCTTCGATTCGACGGCTTTGCAAATTGCTCCATGGTAGTACGCAAAACAATGGTCGATCGGTAGTTGCTTCTCCGCCGGAAAGATTTCGCTTAAGTTAACTTTCAGTCGAATCATGATTCGGAAGAGGAGATTGAGTGTTGCGAAGTTGTTGCTGTTCACAATGCCGTGGAGCATCGATTGGGGGGCGTCTGTCTCCTCTGCTAGCCGCGAGTAGCGGTTGAGCATGGACTGAGGGGCGCGGTTCAAACGATGACGCTTCTGTAACGTGTCCGAAAAAGCTGGGGATTGCAAGCGGTGCGTGATTAAAAAGAGCGGTGATCCGAACCTCCTTTGCTTCACCACGTCATCCGCCCCGACGGGATGTGTTCGCAACCGCGAGGGGCCGGGAATCGGTCCTTTACCTCCAGCCGCACGCGACGCGGCGGAGGGTGCTATATAAATTTATGAGAACGGACTTCAATGCAATGCACGCGCCGATTGGGGCGCATTCGACCTTCACGCTGGGCTGTCAGGGCCGGAACGGGGGCCTGGGACTGGAACTGGGCGGACCGGCGGGGGATAATGTTTACATCGGCTCGATGGGGTTGGATTCGAAGCGATGCGAGGTGCTGCCGTTTCACGAGGTCGCGGAGGGCGAGCATCTGCGCTATGCAGAGGGCACGGGCGGCGAGGCGGCGGTCACGGTGCAGGACGCCAAGGCGAGGGCGGTGAAACGAGATTTCGGCCTTGGGGTGGATTCGTGGACTGCGGGTAATCTCAAGTTCTCGGTGTTCTCTCCGGTCGAAGGCGTGCCGGATCCCGGGAAGGCGAAGCGGGCGGATTTGATGCGGGTCTTGCGGCCGTCGATTTTGGCGGAGTTGACGTTCGACAATCGGAAGGGGAGGGAGGCGCGGCGGGTTTTTTTCGGCTACGCGCCGGTGGGTGGGAGTGACGCGGTGCGGCGGATCGATGCGGGCGGCGGAGTGCGCGGCGTGGGGCAGGGCGGATCGACGGCGATCTTCACGGATTGTGCGGACGCGAAGACGACGACGGCGTTCACGCTGACCGATATTTTGCAGGAGACGTTCGAGTTCAATTATGGCTTCGCGCTCGGGAACGTGGGTCTCGTGATGGCGGACGTGCCGGCGGGCGAGAAGCGGACTGTGCGGTTTGCGATTTGTTTCTACCGCGGCGGCGTGGTGACGACTGGACTGGCAACGCGGTATTTTTACTCGCGCTACTTCGATGGAATCGAGGCGGTGGGACGGTATTCGTTGAAAAATTTCGACGCAATCCGGACGGCCGCGGTGGCGAGTGACGATCTCGTGGCGGCGGACCATCTGAGCGCGGAACAGCGGTTTCAATTGGTCCACGCGATTCGCTCCTACTACGGGTCGACGCAGTTTCTCGAACACGATGGGAAACCGCTCTGGGTGGTGAACGAGGGCGAGTATCGGATGATGAACACGTTCGACCTCACGGTGGATCAGGTGTTTTTCGAGATGAAGATGAACCCGTGGGTCGTCCGCAACGTGCTGGATCAGTTCGTCGACCGCTACAGCTACTCGGACCGGGTGCATGCGCCGGGCGGGAAGAACGTGCATCCGGGCGGGATCAGTTTTACGCACGACATGGGGCAGCGAAATCACTTCTCGCCGCCGGGAGTGTCATCCTACGAGATGACGGGATTGAGTGGGTGCTTCTCGCACATGACGCACGAGCAGCTCGTGAACTGGATCCTGTGCGCCGCCATTTACGTGAACGGAACGGAGGACGCGGGCTGGTTGAAACGGCGGCTGGGAATTTTCGAGAAATGCCTCGAGTCGATGGTCAACCGCGACGCGCCGAAGGCGGCTGATCGCAATGGCGTGATGGGACTGGACAGCTCGCGAACGGCACTTGGCGCCGAGATCACGACCTACGACAGTCTCGACGAGTCGCTGGGGCAGGCTCGGAACAATGGCTACATGGCGGTGAAAACCTGGGCGGCTTATCTGGCGCTGGAGCGCATTTTCGCGGCGACGGGATTCGGTCGCGAGGCGGTGCTGGCGCGGAGTCAGGCTGAGCGGGCCGCAGCGACGATCACGTCCTGCATGATCGACGGAGAGTTGCCCGCGTTGCTGATGGAATCGAGCGCGAGCCGGATCATTCCGATGGTCGAGGGGTTGGTTTTTCCGTGGGTGTTGGGGATGGACGAAATCGTGTCGAACGATGGGCCATTCAGAGAATTGGTCCGGGCGCTACGAACGCACACGCGGAAGGTGCTGAAAAAGGGTGTCTGCCTCTACCCGGGCGGTGGGTGGAAACTCTCAAGCACGGCGGACTACTGTTGGTTGTCGAAGGCTTACCTGTGCCAGTTCGTCGTGCGCGAGATTCTCGGTGTCCGGACGCCGGCGACCGCAGCGACGGCGGATCGGGCGCACGTGAAATGGCTGCTCGCCGACGAAAATATTCGCTGGGCGTGGAGTGACCAGATGAAGAGCGGGATCGCGAAGGGCAGTCTTTATTATCCCCGCGGCGTCACGGCGATTCTGTGGTTGGAGGAATCCAGCGGGCGTTAGCGATCTCGTGGGGTGGGCGTGATGGCTTCTGCGGCAAAGCTCATGTCCTTGTCGGATTCGAATTTCTTGCTGAGTGAGCTTCGTCCGCCGGAATGGGCATCGCCGAGGGGGTTGAGCAGGGCGTAGATGTCGATTAGGAACGGTTCGCCGCTCCGAGGTCCAACGGCGCTCCACGGCACGCGGACGTCGAGAACGTAGGATCCGGTTCCCCAGGTGATATCGCCGTCGACACTTGCGTTGCGCAGGACGGACGTCGCTGACCAGTTGTTTGCAAAAGTCATCCAAGCACACCAGAGGCGCTTGGGGATCGATCTCGCGTTCGTAGACTTCAAGCACATCTTCCATGCTCGCGACAAAGGCGGCGTTAGACTTGGGAGGGATGCACCAACATTGTTTGAGCCAAGGTTTTAACTCGTTTTTTTTGATGCAGGCGCACCGCCTCGGCGCTGATTGTCTCAAAGACTTCGAGTTGCACCAGATGGTTGGCCTGAAGTGGCGCTGAAAATGCGAACACGGTCTTTTTCCGCATTTTCAGCTCCTCCCGCCTCACTTTCAAACTCCCTCACTCGATACCCGTTTGACTCGTTCAAGACTCTTGGATGTTATTCTCAGACAGCGAAAAACGCAGAGGACTGCCCGAGGGCCGTCACTCTGCGTTCGTCGATTTCGAGCTGATTGTTCCAGAGGCTCTACAACCTTAGTCTTCTGAAGCGACCGGTTCTTCTTTCTTTCCCTTTTTGTCTTTCTCCCCACCCTTCATCTCTTCTTCGGTGAGTTTACCGTCGCCGTCGGCATCCTTTTTCTTGAACGCCTTTTCCATCTTCGCGTCGTCGGCCTTCGGCTTCTTTCCGGCGACTGCTTTAAACTCGTCGTAGGTCACCGTGCCGTCACCGTCTGCGTCCATCGTAGCGAACGGGCTTTTCTTTTCTTTTTTTCTTTCTTCTCCTTCTTCTCGACCTTCTCCTTATCGGTGCTTCCTCCACTTCTTCCTTCACAACACTCGTTTCGGCGGCATTTTCCGCGTGGAGGGTAGTAGGATACCCTGACGCCGCGAAGATTCCTGCGGCCATAGCAATAGCAATTCGTTTCATGGTTTTATTTGGTTATTGGTTTCTGTGGTCTCTTTTTTTGGCGAGATGCACTCTACAGTAACGCCGGACTATAGATTCTATTCAAATCATGATGCCCCTCCAAGTTGAATCGGGGAATCCGCACGCGCACTCGAACCGATGTCCGCCATCTGGCATCGGGTGTGAAGCGCGGGGTGATCAAAACCTAATTCTCGATCGGGGCATTCTGCCGCAAGTTGGCGAAACCTATCAAACTAACGAACACCCCGGCTTCCGAGGCGCTTGGCGCCGTCTTGGGCCTTCAGACAGAGTTCGGCGGCTTGGAAGGCGTGCTCTTGCGTCATCGCCGTCTCAGTCCGCTCCAAGCAATCGACAATCAATTCTCCGAAGAACGGGTAGCCGACTTGTCCAGCGCAAGAGATCCGATGTTCACCCTTATCGTCGACCAGGAAAAGGTGATCGCCGGAGAGGCTGTCCGCGCAGACATCGATGTATTTCCGCAGCTCGATCGTGCCTTTGGTGCCAAGAATCATCATCCGTCCGTCCCCCCAGGTGCGCAGCCCGTCGGGCGTGAACCAGTCCACCCGGTAATAGCCGGATGTGCCGTTGTCGCCGGTCAGCGACGCCTCGCCGAAGTCTTCGAGCTTCTGGGTGCTCGGGGTGGTCGAAATTCGCGATGGCACTGTAGTTCACGGTTCCGGAGCGAGAGCCGGTGTAAAAGAGAAACTGCTCGCTCTGATGGCTCCCGATGTCGGCAAGAATGCCGCCGTATTCGGATTTCGAGTAAAACCACGGGGGACGCGACCCGCCCCGAAGGCGGTGAGGCCCGGTGCCGATCGTCTGGAGGACTTGGCCAATCGCACCCTGTTCGATGAGCTGTCCGGCCAATACAGCGCACTCGACGTGCAATCGTTCGCTGTAATAGACCGAGTATTTCTGTCCCGTTCGTTCGGCAACGGCGCGGGCAGTCGCGACCTGTTCCAGCGTTGTGAACGGCGTTTTGTCGGTGAAATAATCCTTTCCCGCCTCCATCACTTGGCAGCCTAGTGGCCCGCGCTTCGACGGAACGGCGGCAGCGGCCACGAGGCGGATATCCGGATCGTCCAAGATGGATTCGAGGCTATCGGCAGCTCGTGCCTCTGGGAATCGGCGCAGACACTCGGCCACTTTTTCTGGATCGGGATCGTAGACGAGACGCAAATTGGCTCCCGCTTCGATCAGCCCCTTGCATTGTCCGTAGATGTGGCCGTGATCGAGGGCCACCGCCGCGAAGGGGAATTCGCCACTTTTGCACACCGGTGAAGGTTTTCCCGTTGGGGCGTAAGTCATTCCGTCAGCACTCATAATTTTTCATTTGGTTGAAGGTGTGAAGTCTCATCGCCTGAGGAAAACCTCACGATGCACGAGCAGCGCATTTTGGCAGCAAGATTTGGACTCACTGCGAGCAGCGGATTCACCGGATCGTCAGGATTTCGCTGGCTTTCTGGAAGGTGAGGGCCGTGACGCTCGACGTTTGCTGGATTTGGCATTTTTCGATTTCGATCCGGCAATCAATTTCTCAAGGCGTTCCTGGTAAGGGCGGCCATCGAGCGGCATCTCCACGGCATCACCGGTCAAAGCCGATAGCAGGATTGCATTTGCGAGTTCGACCGAATGGATGCCTTCAGCCGCCGGAGCGATCAGTTTTTCCCGGTGGAGAATCGCGTTGGTGAAGTTTTTCAGAATGCCCAGATGCTGGTCGCCACGGCTTGGCGACAAGGGAATCTCGACGTTCCACGTCGAGGGTTTGCTGAAGATCGCCCGAGTGGTGAGCGAGAACTTTTTCGCTCCGATTTCGTTCCGGGTGAAGACGAAGCGAATCGCCCTCCATGACCAATTTCCCCTGGTCCCCGGTGATTTCGAGCCGGTTTGTTCCGGGAGCCTCGCCGGTGGACGTGATGAAAACGCCCGTCTTCCCATCGTCGTATTCGAAGTAGGCGGTGACTTCGTCTTCGACTTCGATCTCGTGGTGGCGACCAAACTGACAAAACCCCCGGACGCGCTGAGGCATTCCGAAGATCCACTGGAAGAGATCGAGATTGTGCGGGCATTGATTAAGTAGCACGCCACCGCCTTCTCCGGCCCAAGTTGCCCGCCAGCCTCCCGAGGCATAGTATGCCTCCGGTCGAAACCAATCGGTGATGATCCAGTTGATCCGCTGGATTTTGCCCAGTTCCCCACCGCGCACGAGATCCCGTACCTTCTGGTAGTAGGGATCGGTGCGCTGGTTGAACATCGCGGCAAAAACCTGTTTTTTGGATCGATGCGCAGCCAGCAAACGCTCGCAATCGGCCTTATGCACCGAAATGGGTTTTTCGACCAACACGTGCAATCCAGCTTCGAGAGCTTCGATTCCAAGAAACGTGTGGGAATAATGAGGTGTCGCGATCAATACCGCATCGCAACTTTCCGAAGCGATCATTTCGGCGAGAGAGCAGAACGTGGGGATCCCGGGAAATGGTTGGGTTGCCGCAGGAACGACGTCGCAGACTGCACTCAATGCGCAGCCCGGAATTTCACCGTCCAGTAACATTCGCGCGTGGGCGCGCCCGCGTTGTCCGGTGCCAATGATGCCAAGTGAAACAGATTTCATGATGATGATTGGATTAGAATGAGACTCCGTTGGCGGTCGGACCGAACAAGGGCGCTCGTGATGGACCGCGGCCCTTTCAAGCGCGCTTTTTCACGTCAGGTCCAGACAGGGCCAGACAGGGCCATTCGATCAAATGCCTCCGCCGGGGCGTCGGCTTCGCGCATGATTTTGGCCATTTGCTTTCGCAGTCGATCCTTCGTTTCCGGGTCGACGATTGGCCGGAGCTGCTCGGGATCGGCTGCAAGATCGAAGAGCAATGATTCGTCATCTCCTTCAGCCGTGACCGCCGTGGTCGCGACTGCCGGGATTTGGAGCGGTCGCAACCCCTTGGTGAACGAGAAGACCGGGCCGGAATGGGCATTCGCAAGGGCCTCCAAAGTGGCGTCGCCACGCGTCGCACCAGCGACGAGAGTGTAGCTGTAAACTGGTGCAGCAGGGTCAGCGGGCGCATCGTAGAGCACGTATTGCCCGTCCGTGACGTTGATCCGATCGCCATGGTAGCCAAACACGGCGCTGTCGCGCGTCCGCGCATCGCGAGCGACGACGTCGGCAAGGTCTTTGCCGATGACATCGCCGCGGGACTCGACGCCAAAATAGTTCAACAACGTCGGTGCCAGGTCGATCGACGGCTGCACGAGGCTGGATCGCCGTTCGCCGCGGACGCCGCTCCGAGGATCCCAAACGAAGAACGGCGTGTGGGATACTTCCTCGTAGAGCGGCATCCAATTCTTCGCCCAGCAGTTGTGCTCGCCGAGCAGGTAGCCATGGTCGGTCCAGAGAATCAGCATCGTGTCATCCCAGAGATTCAGGCGATCCATCGCGTCGAGCACGAGACCCAGTTGACGATCACACATCTCGAGCAGGGCAGCGTAGCTCCCGCGCACCTGCTCGATCTGGTCGGGAGTCTCGGAAACGGAGGTGTAGCCCGGCCAGTCGAAAAGAGGATTCGTCAGGTCTTCGGAACTTGGGGTCCCCGAGGCATCCGCGCAGACAAATGGCTCGTGGGGATCAAAGCATTCGATTTGGAGGAACCAGTTGTCGTCCTGCGAATTCCGCTCGATGTATCGGAGGCCGGCGGCAAACGTCTGATTGAGCGGGTGAGTCTCGACGGTGTCTGTGAAAGGCCGGTTCACCCAATCCTGACGCTTGGATTTCCCATTGAGGTTTGGGGGGATTCGAGGGTCCCCGACCTGGCCAATCCAGGGGTCGCCCTCCTGACCCCGGATAAATTCCCAAGTTGAATAGCGAGTGTGATAATTCGATCCGCCGTCTTCCCAATAGTGATAATGGTCGCTCGCGAGATGGCATTGCACGCCCGCCGCCTTGAGCGTTTCGGGAAGCGAATCGTCGAACGGTTCAAGTGGACCCCAGCCTCGGTGGAGAAATGTCGGTCGCCCCGTGTGAAAATCACGTCGAGCGGGCATGCAAGGCATTGAACAGACGTAGGACCGGTCGAAAACGGCTGAGTGCGATGCCAGGCGGGAAAAACTCGGCGCGTTGATCGACGGATTGCCGTAAGGAGGGAGTGAATGCCGATTCAGTGAATCGAACATAACGACAATGGCCTTCAAGAGCGCCGACGTTGAACAGTTTGCGGGTCGACGTCACGCTCGTTCTTCTCTCCGAGTTGAATTGCAGTCGCGCTCACCAAAGATAGAGGAAGATGTGGATTCATGAACTCAGCGGAGCAGGCGGGTGACTGTCCTGCATTTCCATGCTCGGCCCATCCGTCCAAATGCCGGGCACAATGATCTCCTTCGGTATCTCGAAAAACCCCGGATGGTAGGACGTCAATGCCTCCGTCACAAGGTCGACCGCACACGCGCCCATGAACTCAGCCTGCTGAAGAATTCCGGCGTATTGTCGCATCCGTCGCCCTTTGTGTGCCATGGCGATGCCAATTTCGTGCGGGACGTCCAGCCCCGCATCGGTCACCGACTTCGCTTCGTCTACAGTGTTGGGGATCAGGAGAACCCGCTCATTGTTTCGCGCCCAGCGGACAATTCCATCAATGGCGGGAGGGAGTATTTTGAATTTGAATCCCGCCTTGCGCTCGCCGGCCAGGTTCTGTTCGAGCAAAAAGCCTGCCCGGCGAAGGTAGCCTATCCGCTCTTCTTGCGCCAACGTATCGATCAATCCAAAGCTCCGATAGCCCAGATTCGCACCTTGCTCGATGATCTCCCGAATCGCGGCCAGGGAATCGTGCAAAATCCGTCCGTAGCGAATCTGGTGATGGGTCGCACCGATGATCGATCCGCTAAAACGACTCCAGTCCAACTCGAAGTCCATCGGTTGGCGGGGCGCGGGCGTAAGCACGACCCCTTGGATGCCTCTGGCCACGAGAATCTGCTCGAGTCGGTGACTGCGTCCTCGGACATCTCGGAAGAAATTGATCTCGTCAAAGTGGTAACCAAGCGACTCCGCCCGCTCGCGACTTCCCGCGACATAACGGCGAAGCAGACCATCCTCCGCGACCGCGAAAGTAATCAAAGCAATCGTAGACAAGCGCGGAAATCGGTGACTCCGCTTCATTTCCCGCATGTGGATCGCCACCTGAGGATTTGGTCGGTATCCCAGCTCCTTGGCGCGAGCAACGATGCGATCCCGTAGCTCCTTGCCCACCCCAGGTGCTCCTCGGAGAGCTCGGGAGACCGTGGACATATGGGTTCCGCACTCCTTTGCGATATCACGTAGGGAAACGGAAGGAAATTGCGACATCGGTAGAGCATCTTGATGCGATCCCGGACGGCTGTCCAGTCGCATAATCGCTGCAAGGTGTCGAACTTCACCTCCCAAATCAAAACCCAGACCTCCCATCGATGAAAGCACCCCAGAACCCTCGACTCACATCACTTTGCATCTTGATCATGAGCCAAGTCGCTCTCTTCAATCCACTGCATGCCAATCCAATCACCGACTCGGCGCAGATCGTCGCTGCGATCAATAACGGCTCACCGGGATCTACGGTTGAAATCGGGCCAGGATTGTTTGCCATACCAGCGTCTCTGAAGCCGAAGCCCGGCATGATGATTCGGGGCGCCGGAGCTGGCCAAACGATCCTCGTCCCGGCTGCAACTTGGTCCCCGAGCACGATCAAGCTACCCGACAACGAGACGTCTTCCTCGACGATCGAGCCGACTGCCTATCTCTTCGACTTGGGATCGAACGATGGCGTCCAGCTCACGGACATGTCGTTGCGGGGGAGTTCTCGATTGCACGGCGCAATTTACGGAGACGATGCCGATAACGCCGAGTTCGCCCGCCTGATCGTCGAGGACTTTCTCTGGAGTGGAATCCGAACTTTCCGGATGAATGGTGCCACGATTCATCACTGTGAATTCATCGACGCAGGTGGTCGCTGGAAGGATGGCAGTCCCGCTATCCCCGGCGGAGGCGGGACTACCGGCGGCTCGATCTTCCTGACCTACGTCCGCGATTCGGAAATTGGCCACAATCGCTTTCGGAAGACGCTCACGACCTTCGAGCGAAAAGTCATGGGAATCAAAGGACGGCAGGGTCGTGGTCTCAGAATCCATCATAATACCGTCGAGATCGAGGACGATTTTGCCATTGAATTTCCGTTTGAAAACGACCACTCGGTCGAGATCGATCACAATGTCTTTCACGATACGGTATCGGTTCCCAAGTTTGGGGGAGGAACCGTCCCTCTCGATGGCTGGAGTTACCGGATTCATCATAACTACTTCTCGAAGTCCTTCGCAATCGAGTGGCCACGCAACTGGGCCGAGGTCGATCATAACCTGTTTGATTTCGACCTCTCGGATGACAATGGCAACCTGCTCAAAAGTTTTGGAGGTGCGGATGCTCAAGGCCCGACTCTTTTTCACAACAATTTGGTCAAAAACCCGGGCCGCGGGGTGTTTTCAGCCGAGCGAGTCTACAATAACGCCGAGTTCTCTAATAACCACATCATCGCGAACTCGACCGTAACCCCGCGGACCAATGCCTTGTTCGGTTTCCCGGCGACGAACGATTTTTCGACCGTTGTCTTTCGCGATAACATCATCGAGTGCTATGGGGTAACCCGTCCGCTCGTGAACACAGCTTCGGCCTTTTCGGCGGTCATTGAGAACAATCTGTTGGTCGGAATCAGTGATGTCGGAAATTATGCCAATCCCCAGTCGGGGGCACCGCGAGGTCTGCTTGCCCCATTGCTTTTCACCTGTGGCGTTGAAGGGGAATTCACCGTCGACGGTTGGGATTTCCTGCCAACGCCCGGCGCGATCAACGCCGCTGCTGATGCCATGGTTCAGAGCGGAGCCAGCAAAAGTGTTAATTTTGGCAGTGATGCGCTGTTGAGTGTTCGGAAAAAACAGGCTGGTCATCAAATCAGTTACGTGAGATTCGACGTAGGTCCCCAGGGGCAGGCCGCTACGGCTCAGGCATTGTTGATCCTGACGGTGGCCTCGGTTGGGGCGGAGTCGGCCATCGATCGGGAGATTCGGCTGCGCACGGTCTCGACGGACACTTGGGAAGAAGATCTCGTTCTCTGGACGAACAAACCAGCCCGGGGGAGCACCCTCGCGTTGTTTTCGGTGAATGCGGGAGACGTCGGCAACGAAATCGCCATCGACGTGACGGCCTTCTTCAACGCGCAAAGAGCGTTGGATGGTCAGCTGAGTATTTCGCTCGAGCAACCATCCGGGAGTGCGCAGGTCAATTTCGCATCGCGCGAGAGTGCCACGCCCCCTCGCATCGAGGTCACTGAGAATTGAGGGTTCCGAGCTGGACCAACCCAAGCCCGACTTGTCTCCAATCTGTCCATGGATGTAGCCTCCGCAGTTCTTCCGTCGTCCGGCATCGGGAACAGACCGGCTCACTCGTGGACCGCTCTCGAGCCATCTTTCTGCATCCCGTATCCGGCGGATGCGGGACATGTGAGCGATCCGTCGAGGCGCTCTTTCTTTCCAGCATCTTGATGCGCTAGATGAATGTTGGCGTTCGTTTTGAAATCGCGGAGAGTCCTCCCTGCAACCACTGAATATCAGACCAACCAAGACCAACCTAAGTTTAGATTCCCCATGAAAAAACTGACCCCGATCCTCACCATTGCCGCATTGAGCGTGCTAGCAGCGGCTTCCAGCAACGCCGCAAATGTCAACTATGAACTGAGCACCAACGGAAATTGGAATCTCGGTAGTAATTGGACGAACAACGGAGTCAATCCTCCGTATCTACCGAACAGCGTTCCATTCGATCCAAACGGCGGGACTGATCGCGTGGATGTCAGAATCGATACCGGGGACATTGTCACCATCAATTCCGCTGTCCCGACAGTCGATCGAATCGTCACATTAGCTGACGGAATCGTCAACATTCAGACGGGAGCGGCACTCACGCTGAATATCGGTTTGCTGCAGCGTGACGCGGGTACCGTCAACCACAGTGGCGGTGCGTTGGTTGTCTCGGGAACCACATTGCTCGGCACCGAGTTGAACGCTCCTGGAGCTTCTTACAACCTGTCGGGATCAGCTTCGCTGACTACCAACGGGATCGACGTCGGCAATAAATCAGGCAGTGGAGCTACTTTCTCCATCGACGGAAACGCCGTCTCGATCACTAACTCCGGTGGCTACAACATTCGAAACGGCGGCACTCAAGCTTTTGTGTTTAACAGTGCCGGGATCTCGACGATTAACGCCACCACGATGAATCTTACCACTGCTGAGAACATCACGTTGAGCATCAATCTGACGAGCTTGGTGATTGCGGCAGATACATCCTTCACTTTAATCAACGGTGGGAGTGGCCTCACGCTCGGAGAGATTTTCACGAACACCAATTTCATTGGCATCGCGGCTAATCCAACAGTGCAATCTGCATCCATCTTCTACGACACGGTCAACAATGACGTGCGCCTTGACGTAGTTGCTGTTCCTGAGCCTGCGACTACCGCCCTAGTTCTTGGTGCTGCGGGAGTCTTCGCGGTCCTCGCCCGGCGGCGTCGCCGCGCGTGAGCTAGACCGACGGATTGATACAGTGAGGTTGACCCGATGTCGGAAGGCATCGGGTCAATTTCATTTCAGGGCCCTGTCAACATTGCGCTGCGCGAATTCCATGGAAAGTGTGAAATGGTCATGAAAATCCTTCCCGTCTCCCTCCTGCTGCTGCTGGCATTGTCTTCATCGCGGCTCCCGGCAGCGGTAGTCGATGTGGTCCTCATTGCCGGTCAATCGAATGCGAGTGGGCGCGGTTCGGTCAACGCGCTCCCTGCCAGCCCTTTGGACGCGGGAATTGAATATTACTTTGATAACGTCGACCGCTTCAGCACGAATGGTGAGTTCATCTCGCTTCGATCTTTCAACGGGAATAAATTTGGCTTCGAGATGACCTTGGGCCGTAAACTGACGGAACTTGGAGTGGAAAACTTGGCGATCATCAAAGGATCCCAGGGCGGAACCAGTCTATCCAGCACGGACGACTGGAAGCCCGGCGGTGGGGCTCACCTCACTGTATAATGCATTTGTTAGGACGACGATCGACGGTCTGGGTAAGATCACTGACCGGGGCGACACCTACCGTATCCTCGGCATTGCCTGGCAACAGGGAGAAAACGATGCACAGAGGGGGCAGACGACCGCCCAATATCAGAGCAATCTGAATCTCCTGACTTCCAGCCTGCGCCTGGATCTCCATACCGCGTTGCCGGGAAAGGGTTTCGATACCCTCAAATTTTTCATAGGTGGCGTCCCAACCGTAGTGGACGGCGTCAACGGGATGTCGGCGGCGGAGTTTGCCCAGGTCCGGCAGGCCCAGATGAACGTGGTCGCGGCAGACCCGCATTCCTTCTTTATCGATACCAGCGCGATCGCATTACAGGCAGACAACTTGCATTTCAGTTCTGCGGGGCAACTTGCTCTCGGGGAGACCTATGCTTTGGCGATGGTCCCGGAACCATCCGCAGCACAATTTTTCATTATAGGCTCCGTTTTCTTCGCAGCGGGTGTCGCGCTAAAGCGTCGACGCTCTGCCTTCCGAGCGAGTCGTTCGAGCGGTGAGTAATCTGAGCGCTCTCAGCAAGAACGAAGGTCGAGTGCATCTTGATGCGTGATCGTGGCGGTTGGCATGTTCGAGCTTGCGGACAAAGATGCGATGTCTCCCGGAGATTTACTTCTTTTGGAGGATTCGGTTCGGCCCCGATGACCTCGCACTCGCTTCCCTCAACCCCCACGACCCTGTTTAGAAAGTCGTTTCAACGTTTCGCGGCATACGTATTACGACCGGCGGTGTCTGCCTGCGTAGTGCTTTCGGCAACCGCGCCGTCCATGGGACAAGAGTCGTCCGGTGACCAGGAACGGCCTCCGAATATCGTGTTTATTAATGTCGACGATTTGGGTTGGGCGGACCTCGGCTGTCAGGGCAGCGAGTATTACGAGACGCCGACCATTGACCGACTCGCGGCAGAAGGTATGCGGTTCACGGACGCCTACGCCGCCGCAGCGATCTGCTCGCCAACGCGTGCCGCGATGCTGACCGGTCGCTATCCGGCTCGGTTGGGGATGACGGACTGGCTTCGGGCTGAGTATCAAGGCGGCGAGATTCCGCTCGACCGAAAGAACCCGGTTGGCTTTGAGCGCACCGCAGATCGCGCTCTGGAGACTCCGATTAATGCATTGTGGCTCGAACTCGAGGAAACGACCTTCGCGGAATTGCTGCAAACGCGCGGCTATGCCACTGGGCACGTTGGAAAGTGGCATCTCGGCTTCGCCGATTGGTCACCCGAGCGACAAGGATTTGACGTGAACGTGGGGGGTGGCGATCTAGGGGAACCCCCGAGTTTCTTCGATCCGTTCCACCGACCAGCAAAGGAGTCGTGGAACGAGCCGGCGCTGCTCGGTATCCCGAAAATGCCGTCGCGTCTCGAAGGGGAATACCTCACGGATCGCGAAGCGGACGAAGCTGTCGACTTCATTCGAGCGAATCGCGACCGCCCGTTCATTCTCAACCTGTGGCACTACGCGGTGCATCAACCAATTGCTGCCAAGCCGAGCATGACCGGGCACTTCGAGGGAAAGGCTCCCGTGGGCGGCCAGAAAAACGCCGTTTACGCGGCGATGATCCTGAGCGTGGACCAGGCGCTCGCCCAAATTCTCGCGGTGCTCGACGAACTCGAACTTTCGTCCCGCACATTGGTCGTCTTCACCTCCGATAACGGCGGGTTGAATAGTGTGACCAGCAATGCGCCATTGCGCGGTGGCAAAGGCTCTCCCTATGAAGGCGGACTTCGCGTCCCTCTCATCGTTCGATGGCCCGGTCACATCACTCCCGGGTCGGTCTGTTCCGAGCCGGTGACGAGCATCGACTTCCTGCCGACCTTCGCGGAGGCCGCCGGAGTGCCGCTTCCTTCCGATTTGAAAATCGACGGCGACAGTCTGTTGCCGGTTCTGACAGGCACGGAAGCCCAGCTCGATCGCAGTGGAATTTTCTGGCATTTCCCCCATTACCGGGGAGCCGATGGGACACCTTACTCGATCATTCGACGGGGCGACTGGAAGTTAATCGAACGGTATGGCGAAAAGCCGGACGAGCTTTTCAACCTTGCCGACGACGAGTCCGAGACCACTAACCTCGCAACCGCGCATCCCGGGGAGCTCACCGACCTCCGCGGGGATCTCCACCAGTGGCTGGAAGACGTCGAGGCGCGCGTGCCCCGACCAGTCACTCCACTTGCCACCCCCCCCTTACCTTCCGCTCCATGAAAACCCCGATCACTTCGTTCCTGTTTCTTCTGTCGGCGCTGACGATCTCCGTCGCCGCCGCTGGAGAGAAGATATCACCCGCGACGCTGGAGACGGCGGCCCCAGCCTCAATGCCCGGCGGGCATATTTTGACGCCGACGATCGCGCCGCGCGCCAAACCGGAGGCATGGTTTCACTTGGAACCGATGTTGTGGAACGCGCAGGAGGGGATGTGGGAAGCTCAGCGGGCACAGTTGTCATTGCGGGATGGGACGCTGACCATGAAAGCGCGGGGCGAGTGGGGAGACACGGAGCCGGGAATGCCCCTTCTGTGCCTGACCGCTGGCGCGACGGGCGTTTACACGATCAGCGGAAAAGTCTCGGCAACCCGCGAATCGGGTTCCGGTGGCTGCAAGTTGATCATCACCGCCTTCCGGGAAGACGGTGAGGACGACGGCAATGGGCGGTCGGTCCGGATCGTCGAGAAACAGCGGAAGGAGGCCGAGACGGTCGAGTGGAAGTCGCCCGATGGCTTGACCGACGCGCCGGCAGTCTACCCCTGGCAGGTGCTGGCGATTCCTTTTCGACTCAAGCAATATCAGCAAGTTCCGTTGGACGCCGGAGTTTATCTAAAAAAGGGTGAGCGGTTCGCCCTGTCCGTCGGATACGGCAGCCAAACGAAGGGGACCATCGAAATTCAGGATTTTTCCATCTCGTTCGCGGCAGCGGAAACCGCCCCGGCGAACTTCGTGGACGGCGTCCGGCCACCCGAACCTCTGCCGCCCACGAACGAACCGACTCTCGATGTCACGGTGCGGGGAGAGATTGTCGAATACCCCGCCGACGCGGGGCTTCGCAGCGTGAAGGATTACGGTGCTAAAGGCGATGGTGCTACCGACGATACCCGGGCAATCAATCGGGCGCTGGAGACTAGCGGCATGGTCTTTTTGCCCCCAGGAACTTACGTCATCAGCGACCAATTGCGCTTCCAAGCCGGTCGACCGCCGAAGCGGACCATGCTGATGGGGGCCGGGGTTGGCCGCTCGATCATCAAGTTGCGGAATGGCAGCCAGGAATTCTCGGATGCCAAAGAACCGCTGGCGATGTTGTGGGTCAGCAAAGATCCCGAGCAAGCGTTCCGCAATCACGTCCGCGATCTGACGTTTCACTCCGGCACGAACAATCCCGGAGCGATCGGGGTGCAATTCTACGCCAATAACCAAGGATCGCTGGAGAGCGTTGAGATCATCAGCGGTGACGGCGCAGGGGCCATTGGGCTCGACCTTGGCTTCGCCCGCGGGCAGGGGCCGTGTTTCATCGGTGATGTCTGGGTGGAGGGATTCGACTTCGGTGTCAGCACGGCGCAGGTCACCACGGTGACCACATTCGAAAATATTCACGTGAGCGGCCAACGGAAGGCCGGCTTCGTCAATCACAGCCATTGCGTGGCGCTGCGTGGATTCACGAGCAAAAACTCAGTATCGGCCTTCGTCAATCGAGATCCGGCGGCTCACGCGGTCGTTCTTGATGCGAACCTCGTTGGCGAAGGGGGCTCGGAGCCGGCGATCCTCAACGAAGGCGTGATGCTCTTGCGCAATGTCACCGTCGAGGGATATGGTGTCTCGCTCGTCAACTCGGCGAAGGATGGCAGCCCAGCACCCACTGGAATGCGGATCGACGAGTGGGTCTCGCATGCTCCGGTGACCGTGGGCGGACAGCCCGGGAAGACGCTCGGGCTGGCAGTCAAGGAGACGCCGACGCTCCCGTGGAGTGATCCGCAAAAATGGGTGTCCGTCCGGGCGTATCAACCCAAGCCACAAGCCGCTCGAGCAGCTGAAGAGGCAACGCCAGCAGAATCCGACCCCGACGCCGACGTCGATGACGCCATGGAGGAGGAAACGGACGACGAACCCGTCAAAAAACAGCCCTCACGAAAGAAGGGTAAAGATGACGATCTCGATTGGGGTCCAGCCATCCAAGAAGCAATCGATTCCGGCGCGGAGACCGTTTACTTCCCCGGCGGCGAGAAGGCAGTCTATCCCGTATCGAGCGAGATCATTGTCAGAGGCAAAACGGCGCGTCTGGCCGGGATGGAGTGCAGCTTTACAGAAGGCGACTACGCGCCGCAGGTGGACATCGTCATTGGCGATGGGGAGGCGCCGGTCGTTTTCCTCGAACGATTCGGTTGGGGATACTCCAACGTGGTGATCCGCCACAACAGCAGTCGGCCGCTCGTGATCTCGAACGTGACCGGTGCCCGCTACATCGCCGGGCCCAACGCCGGCCCCGTCTACTTCAAAGACGTTGTCCAGAAAGGGTTGATTTTTCGCCCAGGGCAGAAGGTCTGGGCCCGCCAACTCAATCCCGAATACGGCACCCAACCAAAGATCATCAACAGCGGGGCGGATCTTTGGGTTCTGGGGCTGAAAACCGAGGGCAATTCCACTTTGGTGGTTACCCGTGATGGCGGGCGGACTGAAATTCTTGGTGGCTTGGCTTACGCGAATCAAGCGCGAGAGCACGATCCGATGTTCATTCTACTGTCCGGCGGAAGCCTTTCCGTCAGCTTGGGCGAATGGATGCTCAAAGGCTACCACTTCGAGGAATTGCTGGCAGCCGAGGGAAGCGAAGGGATGCAGACTGTCTCGGCCGACGATGTCCCACCCCGGGGCGATCCAGCCAGTGATGTCCCGATCGGCTTCTACGGCCAGGCGGCCAGTATCCCCCTTATCACCGGTCAAGCAGCCAAACCTTAAACATGAAAATTATATACGCTATCCTTCCTCTGCTGTTCGCCCTGCAAGTGCAGGCAGCCGACATCTCTCAGCTTCCGGGCGTTATCTCGCTGGACAAACTCGGTGCCGGCGCGGGTGCCTCCGATACAGTCCGCGCCTTCGGTGCAGCTCAACCGCGCAATACCAAGAAGCTCGAAGGAAAGACGATGATACTGGGCGAAGGATCTTACGCGATCGACTCTACAGTGAAGCTTCGTTACTCGTTGATTGGTGCTGGGCAGGACAAGACAGTCATCCGATTCGTCGCACCGGAGCGTCGGCGGGGAGGGGAACCTACGAAGCTCGCCCTCGAGATCGGGCCGCTTGGTTCGATGCAGGATTTGACACTCGAGATCGACCCCACTCAATCCGAAGTGTCCGGGCTGAGCCTTGCCGGTGGACGTGTTGAACGGGTTAGAGTCAAGGGCGAAGGGAATCAGGCAACGGGGCTGTTGATCCGGAGCGGTGCGAACTTCGTTGACTCCGTGGAAGTCGAAGGGTTCGCCAACGCAATACGAGCCGAAGGCGCGGCGACGGTTGTGCTCTTGCGCGATTGCAACGTCGCGGGTGCCGTCATCGTCGACGGGGCGGTTGTCGTGGCGGATGGCGGCAAAGTGGTCAAAGCGGATGTGACCAACGGCGGCGCATGGCTCTCTGAGCAGGGCGGCTCAATCTCGACTGTCGATGGAATCAGCGAAAGCTCCAGCCCCGGACTTCCCGCTCGAGCTTTCAAAAAACCGGAACTTGCGCCGGAGGATTGGGTGGCCATCACCGACTTCAAACCGCAGACCGCTACGGTCAAACTCTGGAACAAAGATCGGGAACTCGAGAATTGGGCGCCAGCCCTGCAGCAGGCCATCGATAGCGGCAAACGCGGGATACTTATTCCCTCGCATCTGGTCCTGACGCTTTTGGGCGAGGTGAAAATCCGCGGAAATGTAGAGCGAATCGCCGGGTTCGGAGCATCCTTTTTTCCGCTGCGCAAGGGGGGTGGGGCGGCTTACGGCTGCACGTTGACGGTCGAAGGTGACGCTGAGGCGCCCGTCTGGATCGACGGGTTCGATTTCACGATGGCAAATATGACGATCAAGCACGATGGCGGACGTCCTGTTGCCATCGCCGATTGCATCGAGGGGAATTACACTTCCACTGAGAAAGCAGGCCCTCTGCTCGCGGAGCACTGGACCAGCACAGGGATCGAATCACGAGGCGCTCAACCCCTGCTCCTGGAATCCGTCCGCTTCGTGAATAAAGCCACCCCCGCGATCTCCGTTGCGGGAGCTTCCGTCAGCGGAGCTGCGATTCTCCGGGAGGGCTGGGCGCCCCTGCTCGTTGCGAGCGGAGGCAGCCACTCCTTGGTGGGAGCTGTGGTTAGCCAGAGGACGTTTCGCCCCAAGGATCCGCTGGTGGTCTTGACCGACGGAGCGGCTCTAGCGGGCAGCTTGTTTGACGTATCAGCCAGCGACGAGATGGCTGCGACGATCGTCTCGTCCGACGGTGACCCAGCGGTGCTGCGGTCGGAGGCAAAACTTCGTTGGGAGCGGAAAAAAAACGGCCAAACCGTCGACGATCAAGGATCAGAAGCGGCTTGGATCGCCGCACCGGGTGTGGCACTTCCCAGCCTGAAAATCAGCGCTCCCTGATTAGCATGCCTCAAAGTCGAAGCATCGATGCGACGACCTGATCTTTGAAAAATCGCTGCAAATCTTCAAAAAGACACGCGACATGAAAACTACGCCAGTTCTCATTGCGATCGGATTATCCCTGCTGTTTACCATGACGATAGCCGGAGCCGCGCCACGGCTAATCATCATGTCGGGCCAGTCGAATATGGTGAAATTAAACGTGGAGGAATACTTCACTCCCTTGGTGGAGGAAGCGCTCTCTGGCGACGAAATTGTAGTCGTGAAAGAGGCAGAAGGCGGTCAACCGATCCGAAGGTGGTATCGCGATTGGAAACCTTGGCAGGGCATTTCCAAAGACGAGGCGGGTCCGATCGGCGACCTTTATGACTCCTTGATGGTCTCGGTGAAACCGCACTTGAATCCAGAAACTCCCTACGCTTCGGTCACACTCGTGTGGATGCAGGGCGAGAGAGATGCCAAACCCATAGAGAACTCGCAGGCTTATGGTGAGAATCTCAAAGGCCTGATCGATCAGTTCCGCGCTGATCTCGGACGTCCCGATCTAATGGTGGTGGTCGGTCGGATCAACCAGTTCGGAATTGATGATCCAAAGAGGCCTGGGTGGGAGACGGTGAGGCAAGCCCAAGTGTCCGTTGCGGAGAATGACCCATTGACGGAATGGGTGAATTTGGACGACCTCGGGAAAGGATTACATTATGATCGGGAGGGATACGAGAAAATGGGGGAGCGATTCGCGGAGACGGCGGCCAAATTAATTCGAGAATCGGCTGCTAGCACGGGCCAGACGAGATGAAGATCGGTTTTGACGGTCCGATTTGTGGTGGGAGCGAGGTCTTGGACCTCGGGTTTTTGAGTCAGGCGAAAGCACTTGCGCCAATACCTCGCCATCCTGGACGGATACCTCTACCGCCGCATCAGATAGCCACGCTGCCCGCAGTAACTTGTTGCAGGAGGCTGCTGGGTTAGCGCAACAAACTTAGCGGAACGCATCTTGATGTGTCACCGTCGATTTGATGAAAGGCGGGCTTGAACGAGGATAGCGAAGTGTTGAAGATGAATTTGTTCCATACTCCCCGAATCTTACCAGCGTTGCTCTTCCTGTTCCCGATTTCAGTCGGGCTCGCCGAAAATATTGTGTTCCCAGACTCTGCCGAGGTCATCGACGTCACCAAACCACCCTACGGTGCCATTGGGGATGGGACGACGGACGCCACGGCAGCCATTCAGCAAGCGCTCGATTCCGATCCCGCCGGCAATCGGATCATTTATCTGCCGAATGGCACCTATCTCGTGTCGAAACAACTGCGGTGGCCGCCGTCCACGCAGACGGACTCGAAGAGCGGCAAATCTCACAAGCGCACGATCCTCCAAGGTCAATCACGCGACGGGGCGATTATTCAATTGTCGGACAACAACCCGGATTTCCAAACGCCGATGACTGATCGCAAAGGCGTTCCAATCGGAAATGGCGTGATCTGGACGGGACTCTCGCCGGCCCAGCGATTTCGTAATTCCATCCGGAATCTCACCGTCAACACCGGATCCGGCAATCCGGCGGCCAACGGGATTCAGTTCAATACGAGCAATCAAGGCACTGTCCGGCAGGTCCGGATCATCTCCGGCGACGGCGGCGGTCTGCGCGGGCTCGACTTGGCCTACACGGGAGAGATCGGCCCCGCGTTGTTCCAGGATATCGAGATTTCCGGTTTCGACTACGGCATCTACACCGATGCCCTTAATAGCATCACGGTGGAAAGGCTCTCCCTTGAAAAACAGCGGCTGGCTGGTATCTACAATCGAGGGCAAAACATCTCGCTCAACGGACTCGTCAGCAACAATACCGTGCCAGCGATCCAGAGCATGAAGAAGCCCGCCTGTGTCGTCCTCTTGAATGCAGAGCTCAAAGGAGGTGATCCGTCGAATGCGGCCATTACGAACGAAGGAGTGCTCTACGTCCGCAACCTGACAGTGGCGGGATACGGGGTTGCCATTGAGAACATAGGAGATGCATCCGCACCCGCGCCAGAAGGTCAGTCGATTGCGGAATACTGTTCGCACGAGCCGCTTCGCCAATTTTCCACCGAAGGCCTGTCTTTGAAGTTACCGATCAAAGAGCCACCGGTTATCGAGTGGGAGACGGATTTCTCGAAGTGGGTGAGTCCGTTGGACCACGGCGCGGATGGCACGGGAAAGCGCGATGATACCGCGGCGATCCAGGCCGCCATCGACACGCCGGGAAAGACGGTGCTGTATTTTCCTGGCGGCAAGTCATTTCGCATCGAAGGCGATCTGATCGTGCGTGGTTCTATCTCCCGAATTATTGGCTGCGAGGGCAAACTCGCCGGCCCGGGACGCGAGAAAGGAACTGGTCGGATTATCTTCGAAGACGGTGAGGCTCCTGCGGTAATTCTCGAGCGGATCGACGCCATGTATTCCGGTGTTACGCTCGTTCACGATACCTCGCGAAGTGTGACCTTGAGCAGCTGCGCCGGGTTCAACGAGACGGTGAGCGAGGGGACGGGAGACCTGTTCATCGAGGATCTCACTGGTTCGGTGAAGCTGATGAAACCCGGACAAAACGTCTGGATGCGACAGATCAACCCGGAGGGCCGGGAGGGCAACGACATCGACAACGAAGGAGCGACCGTGTGGATCCTCGGCTTGAAGACGGAGCGTGACACGACGAAGGTCCGAGCTGCTGGCGGGGGCAAAACGGAAGTGTTGGGAGCGCACATTTATTCGACCGACCCGGGGCCGATGCCGAATCCGCTAATGGTCATCGAGGACGCGACCGCGAGTTTTGCGGGGATCCGGGAAACGAAATTCGGCAAGAATACGCCCTACGAAATTTATGTCTCCGAGACGCAGAATGGACAGACGCGCGAGCTTCGGCGCGAGGACGTTCCGAATAAGCGGTTTCTACCTCTCTACGTCGGCGGAGACCCCGAATAGCACCTCGAAGTGACCATTCTCCCCCGAGACATCGCCACCTTGGCAGCCGCCGAAACGACGGTTGCTCTCCAGCAGGCAATCGACGACGCTGCCGAATCGGATGACGGCATTGTGCTCGTGCCGCCCGGCGAGTTCACCATTCGCACGATCTTTCTTCGCAGCCGGGTGACGCTTCAACTCGCGCCCGGTGCCGTATTGAAGCCCGACCTCGATCTCGATGCCTATCCACGGCTGACGAGCGGTCACAACAAGGACCGCCAGCCGTATCATCTGATCGTCGCACGAGATCTGGACAATGTAGCGATCCGGGGTGCCGGCGTGATCGACGGGTTGGGTGAGGAGTTTTGGGCCAAACCGGTCCCACCCTCGCCGTTCTACGTCCAGACGAAACGTCGCATCAGTCCCTTGGTGGAAATTGCAAATTGTCGCAACGTCGTTGTCGAAGGTATCTCGCTGCAAAGGAGTCCGGGGTGGACCCTCCATCTTTTCAACTGCGATCATGTGCGCATTACCGGTGTTACGGTCGAAAATCACCTCCACGGACCGAATACCGATGGCTTCGACATCAATGGCTGCCGGGACGTCCTCGTCTCCAACTGCCGCCTGACCGCGTGCGACGACACGATCATCATCAAAGCGACGGAAGACGCGCGGTCTTGCGAGCACGTCACGGTGAGCAATTGCATTCTCGAGAGTAACTGCGCGGCGATGGGGATCGGCGCTGAAACGCGATCGGGAGTCCGCAACGTTGCGTTCTCCAATTGCACGGTCCGCAATGCGCTGCGACTCTTTCAAATCATCATGTGGGATGGCGGCGACGTGGAAAACGTCGTGGTCTCGAACATCACGGGGCGCGCGCTGACCGCTCAGGGGACCGACCGGGTTATTCACCTCGACCTCCAGGAGTATCGACGCCAGAACCCCAATCTCGGCACGATGCGCAATATTCAGTTCAGCAACATCGTCTGCCAGACCCGGGGGCGCATTTTGATGACCGCTCAAGATGGTGCCCGGCTGGAAAACATCTCGCTGCGCGACATCCGGCTGGACTACCCGGAGGTCGAAGACCCCACCGAGACCATCCCCCGGAGCCGAAGCACCCAACTCTCGAACTTTAGTCCCGAGGCGCGGGTAGCCCGGGCGGCAGTGGTCGCCGACAACGTCGATCAGCTCATGCTCGCGAACGTGGCCGCGACGTGGCCGGGCAACTGCGCGGTGCCAATGCACGCGCTCTGGGCGCGGAACGTCACCAATGGCGTTGTTGATTGCCCACTCCTGCAGGCGTCTCGCCCGGACGTCGAACGATTTCACTTCGATAACTGTTCGATTCAATGACCCCGCGACGCCATTCTCCTCGAAGCGGTTTCGCGCTGGTCCTGACGCTTGCTATGCTGGTGCTGATCAGCGGGTTGCTGGTGGCGTTCCTGAGCTCCGTTAAAAACGACGTAGCTGCTTCTCAAGGATACGCCAGTGGAACCAGCGCGCGGATGTTGGCGGATTCGGCTCTCAATGTCGTTATCGGGCAGATTCAGGAGGCCAGTCAGCGAAGCGGAGAAGCCTGGGTGTCGCAGCCCGGGCTGATTCGAACCTACGATTCCAGCGGGATCCCCGTGAAAGCCTACAAGCTCTACTCAAGTGCGGAACTCGTGGTCGACGGGGAGTTCAATCCCGTAACCCCATCGGGCGAGCCGACGGACGTGCCCGGAGATTGGAAAAGTCAGGGGCGGGATGTTTACGTCGATTTGAACGAGCCGATTGTCGGAGAGGGAGCACCCGTCTACCCCATCCTCGATCCCAAGGCCCTTTCGCTCGTGCAAGGGTTCTCCTCGCCGACCGAGCTACTGAAGAACGCTTCTGGGGAGCAAGTGCGCAATGCGGACGGATCAAACGCAATGGCGATTCCGATGCCGGTGCGCTGGCTATACGTATTGAAGGACGGCAGCCGCGCCGTCGCCGAGGGGGGAGGCTCCGGAGTCGCAAACATCGCGGGCGCGAGTACCAACAACCCCCCGATTGCTCGAATCGCGTATTGGACCGACGACGAAAGCGCGAAGATCAATATCAACACAGCCTCCGAGGGGACCTATTACGATGCGCCGGTCGCAAACACCTACAAGGGCGGCTTGAACATCCGAGAGAAGCAGCCGATGCCAGCCTCCTACAAGCCGGACCCGACGCGATCGATGTTCGACCTGGACCTCGCCTGGTTTCAACCCGCGCGACTCGAATACCAACGCTACCCGGGGCATCCCGCTACGACTTCGCTTTCGCCCGTATTTGGGAGCTTCATCGCCAGAGAACTGGGCGGCTCCGCCACACCGACCGATATAGCGGAAGAAATCTACAAGCTGACGCCGCGATACTCGGGCGGCGCGGGGAGTTCGCTGGGTGGCACTGAGCGCCCGGCCCCGGGGTCGTCGTTGACTTTGTCCGACGATCGGTTCTACGCAACACTGGACGAGTTTCTTTATTCGAGTGTCCTTGATCCAGGTGCAGGCGAACGCGTGGAAAACCCACTGGATCAGCCCGGGCGACGACGTGAACTTCTGAGCATTGCAAAGTTTTTTGCGACCGCGCGAAGCAACGCTCCCGAGCAAACTCTTTTCAATTCTCCACGGGTCGCGATCTGGCCGGTCGCTGAGAATCCCGCTAACCGGTCGGGCTTTGACAAGTTGATCGCGTTTTGCGCGAGTCTCAAGGAGCCAGGAGGTGCCTCGGGGACCGTTCCCTATTACTTCATGCGGCGGAATCCGCTGAGCGCGACTGACGATTGGTCGCTGCCATCCAATCGCGCCCTGTATGAATACCTGCAGGACCTGACCAGTCGCGAGATCCCGGGCTTCACGACGACTCCGTTTTCCGCGGCTTCCAAGTGGGGGGCGATTGAACGGGATCAAATCCTGACGGAAGTCGTGGACTACGTGCGGGCCACGAATCTGATCGATAAAACGAACAATGCACCCTACACGGCCGGAACGATTCCCGAGGATTCCGACTTCGGGTTGGTCGTGCCGATCGAACCTCCCCCCGGATCCCCGGGTGCCGGCACGCGCGGATTCGGCCGATACTTCACGCTCAGCGAGCTTGCGCTAATGGCTGTCGTGAAAGAACCCGCGGGCGACCCAAACGCCTTTCCGCTCAGCAATGATCGGCGGGTGCAGTTTGCGCTGCTTCCCGAGTTTTTCTCCCCAACCGTTGGTCATCCGGCGATGGCTTACGCTGTTCGGGTGGAGTTCTCCGACCTCTCGTCACTCAAGGTTGGTGGCCAGAGCATCTTTCAAACTTCCGCTCACACGATTCGCTCGCCGAATGCCCTCGTGAAAGGCACTGGCGACGAAACCCTGAGCTATAACGGCGGCGCGATGGGCTTCTACTGGTATGGAAAGCTCGGTCTGAATCGCGCGCCGGACCAGATTTACCCAGTTGGTGAGATCGTGCTGCCCAAAGATTTCACGGGGACGATTTCTGGGACTGTTAAAATAGAGTTTTGGTATGATCCTCCGACGGGTAAAGGGCCCCCGGTCTTGATCCAGAAGGGCAATTTCAATTTTGACAACATCGCGTTCACGATGCCGACATGGGAACCGAACTCGAGGATGAAAGCCGCCGGCGGCACGGCATCTTATCCCCCGGACCACGACTGGTCGGGACTGAAGAACGACCGGCTTATCCGGTCGCAAGGCTTCATCCGAGATGGCAAGGGTTTTCGTTTTTCGGTGTCCGCTGGCGGTGCGAGCTCCAACGTGGAGGATAAGTACACGGATTGGGTGGCAAGCCTGGTGCCGGATTCGAGTGTGATCGGCAGTGATTATCGATTGATTGGAGCGGTTCCGTCGTCTCAGGATCTTGGCGAACTCTTCAAGCCACACCCTTGGGTGGGGCACGACCGCTTCGCACACAGTCTCCACGGCGGATGGGTAAGTGGATCGGGAAGCCCAGACAGCTACTACCACGCTGGTTCGAAGACCGGGAAATTGACGGCTGGAATCGACGCCCGTCGCCGATACGAGGGGCCGGACATCGTCCAGCCTTATCCAGCCAACACCGATGTTGGGGTCGAAGAATTACCTCGCGAGGACCGGGGATTGGTCGACGGCGGTTGGTCAATTTCCGGATGGCGCACTAATCGACCGGGCGGACGAGGGCGAAGCTCCTTCGACGGATAGTAAGATCCCGTACTTTGGACATCACGCCAGTAATAAGGACGACATCGTCATTGGCGAGCAGGAACAGACCTACTTCAGCCCGAATCGGCTGGTTCCGTCGCCTGTGATCCTCGGATCTCTGCCGACCGGTGTCAAACGTCGGCAACCGTGGCAGACGCTTCTCTTCCGTCCGGATAAAACTTACCTTCCCGGGTGAAGGTCGAACATCCCGGAAATCGCTGCGGGAGGTCCTCCTGATCACCTTTTATTGGATCTGTTCTGGATGCCGGTGGTCGAACCTTACGCCATCAGTGAGCCGTTTTCGACGGCCGGCAAGATCAACCTGAACTACCAGATCGCACCATTCACCTCCATCAAGCGGAGCACCGGCATGCGCGGGATATTGGCCCCGGTCATGATCACCGCCCTTCCTCCGTTCCGAGACATTGGTGACAAAAAGTTTCACGAGCTCTACAAAGCCCCACTCCGCAGCGCCACGACTTTGCGCGGTGAAGACGTGCTGATTCGGCACCCGATCGATGCGGACGCGACGCTCTCTTTCTTCGACGAGCGGTTTGCGGCGAACCGACCGTTCATCTCGGCGTCCGAGATCACGACGGTTCCGCTCGTGCCGACCAGCCTCGGATTGGGAGCCGCCGCGCCGAGCGCGATCGAGGCTGCCTTAGCATCCTTTTGGCAGGACAAGATCCAGCTCACTGGCGACAACGCGATCGAGCGCCCCTATGCGCTGATCTACCCGCGGGTCACTACGAAATCAAACACCTATCAGGTACACGTGCGGGTCCAAATGCTGGCGGTGACGCCAGACAGCGCGGCGGCGGGTAGCTTCAAGCGGGACATCGATCAGGTGACCGGAGAGTTTCGCGGCTCGTTCGTTATCGAGCGATTCCTCGACGCCAATCTGCAGAGTTACGACGCCGGTGATGTCGCGGGACTCGGACCCTACAAAATGCGGGTGGTGAGTAGCCGCCAAGTTTCCCGATGAAAGTCCCCCCAATCTCTGGCAAACCAATGCGTCGCAATTCGAGAACCTTGAGCGGCCTCACGGAAAGTGGCTTTTTGTCCGCTGGGTTTTCGTTGGTAGAAGTCACTCTGGCCATTGGGATCGTGGCGTTTGCCTTCCTCTCGATACTGGCAATGCTCCCGGTCGGTCTCGCGACCTTTGATCGTGCCGTGAACGCCACGGTCGAAGCGAGGATTGCACAGCAGATCTTCTCGGATGCGCAGCAGGTCAAATTTGAGGACCTTGGAGACACCGCTGGCCGCAGCTATTTCGATGCGGAGGGTCGGCTGCTGGGCACCGGAGGAACAGCGCCGGACGGCTGGGTCTACAACGCGGTCGTGAATCCGCCGGCCTCGAAATTTTCCGCGAGTCAGTTCACGAGCACGGTGACGGTCGACATCGCGAAGAATCGGCGGGTGGATGCTGCCCTCAAGAATGAGCGCGGGGCCGTGCGAACCTTCGTGTTCGTGGTCGCTGATGTCGGCTTATGACAACATCGCGAGATCGCATCGGTCGCCGGGCCTTCACGCTCGTCGAGTTGTTAGTGGCAATGGCAATCCTCTCGCTCCTGCTCGTCTTGATGACGAGTATGACGGATCAGGTCGCGCGGGTCTGGAAGCGCACGAGCGGGACGATTTCGGCATTTCAGGAATCGCGGGCAGCCTTCGAAACGATCACCCGCAAATTGAGCCAGGCGACGTTGGATACGTATTGGGATTACGATCCTCCGATTTCGGCGGGAGGTGCGCCGAGTTCCTACGTGCGACGGTCGGACCTGCACTTTTTGTCCGGGCCAGCCAATGATCTGCTCACTGGCGTCTCTTGGATTCAACCGATCGGACACGCGATATTTTTCGGTGCTCCACTCGGGTATTCCTCAAGCTCCTCCTCGAACACTGTCCCGTTGGGATCTCTGATGAACGCGAAGGGGTTCTTCGTTCACCGGGGGAGCAATTCCGCGCAACTCCCGAACTTTCTCAAATCAATCATCCCGACCCGTGAACGCTATCGGTTGATGGAATTCTGGCAGCCAACGGAGCAGTTCTCGGTTTACGACGTGAGTCCAACTGATCTCGATGCCAATCCGAATTTGGGTCGAGACTGGTATAAGAAGCCTCTGGAAAGTCAGCCTCAGTTAGCCCGCCCGCTCGCCGAAAATGTCATCGCGCTCGTGCTGTGGCCCCAGCGAGCGCGGACGGATGTCGGCACACCCCTCACGAGCGACTACCGGTACGACACGCGGGAATACCTGTCCGACCCGGCGGCTTCGGTGAGCCGAAATCTCCTGCCTCCCACCGTGCAGGTGACGATGGTCGTGTTGGACGATGAGTCGGCCGCCCGGCTGGAGGAACTCTCGAGTTCAGAGCGGGCGCTCTTGGATTCTGGACAATTGTTCACCCAAATTACGGGTCAAGACCTTGAGACGCAGCGGGCGAAGTTCGACGCTGATCTCGCTCTTCTCGAAGAGTTTCTGAACGAGAAGAAATTGGCCTACCGCGTCTTCAGCAGTCAGGTCACGATTCGGCAGTCGAAATGGAGTGAGTCGCCGTGAGGGATGACGCTGCTCGCGGCGGGCCGACGGCCTTTTCGCTAATCGAGTTGCTGGTGGTGATGGGTGTCATTGCCGTGCTCGCCGCCTTGATTGCCCCGGCATTCCAAACCATCGGTAGCGCCAACGCTCTTACCAGCGCGGGTGCCACCGTCGTGGGCAACTTCGTGACCGCTCGAAATCTGGCGCTCAGTCGCACGGAATCACTGGAACTCCGATTCATCGAGTTGCCGGAAGCCGACGGCGAACGTCTGGCCTACCGGGCACTCCAGCTTTACCGGATGGATCCGCCGGAGCCAATCGGCCCGGTCGCGCAGCTGCCCACCGGGATGATCATCGTCGGTGGAGGTGGGGAGGGTGGGACGTATTCGACGATCACCTCGTCGGCGAATCCCAATTCCGGCGACATGCAAGTCCGTGGTGTAACCCGGAAGTATCGCGCCGTGCGTTTTCGCCCGAATGGCTCCACGACTTTGAACGCGGTGGGAGCTGGAAATGGGTCGGATCGCTGGTTTCTGAGCCTGAAGCAGGAGAATGCACCGCCCGGCGACGGGCGACCGGCCACAAATTTCATCACCGTCGTCGTCGATCCCATTACGGGATTAGCGACGTCCTACCGCCCTTAAAGTCTCTGCATGTCCGATTCACCACTCTTTCTCCTCGAAGATCTCTCGAGCTTTCGCGTCAAGATCACAGGGTTGGACGGCCACTGGAGGCGGCGGTGGGAAATTTTTCTGGCGACGGCGCGTCGGGAAAAACGGTCGGTGCGTTGGTATGGCAGCAAGTCCACCGACACCCCGATGCACGCGGGCCTGGCTTGGCTCGCCACCGGCGAGCGTGACTTCGCGGAGATCGCACGGCGCGACCTCGTCTGGATGCTCGACCGGCACGGCGAGACGCTCGCCGTGGGTGCGCAGGATCACGACACCTGGATCTACGCGGCGGCTCTGGCACGGCGGGCGATTGCGCTGGATTGGCTCTGGGACGCCGAGGTGCTCGAAGAGGATGAGCGGGAGCGACTGGCGGACTTTTTCGTGGCGGAAGCTTTGCGCTATTCGTGGATCGTCCTGCAACACCGGGTTCCTGCCCACGCAACGAACCAAGGGTTGGCTCTGGCACTCCACTGCGTGATCACCGGTTACCTCTTCGGCGTCAAACGAGGATGTGATCTCCGGGCGCGTCATTTGCTGGCTTTTGCGTTGCCGCATATCGTACAGCAGATCGCGCTTTTGCCGCCGGGAGGTTACAGCGGGGAGGGTAGCACGTATCTTTTCAGGGTGGCCGATCCCCTCATGGCAGTGGCCTGCGCGACGTTGGAAGCAATCTCCGGCGACGAGTGGTATTCGCGGGAGTTGTGGCCGAATCGCAATAGCGCGGCTACGGTTCTCGAACTTGGTCCCAAGCTCATCCCGCCGAGCGGGTTGCTACCGGCTTGGGATCAGCATGGCTACCATCTTGTGAAGGCAGGAGCGGCTTGCGCATATGTCGCCCACCGCACTGGCGACCGATCGGTCTATCAGCACTTTTCAGATGGGCCTGGGTGGGAGTTTTCCGGACACTTTGCCTGGTTGCGCGACGATCACGTTTGGCAATGGATCTGGATGCCGACTCCGGAGGCCGCGGAAGAATCGGACGGGCAGGCGGGGTGCTATCCCGCGTCGTGGGCGGAATCTCGTGTCGCGGGCGCGCTGCTGGATCGCACCAGGGCGTTACACCTATTCCAGATGTGGGATGTGAGCAGCCGTCGCCCCGTCCGATTGCACCTGAATCCGAATTCACTCTTGCTGGAAGCTTGGGGGTCGGTGCTCACGGTGGATGGTAACGCCACGGACGACTTCCCGCTGAATAGCGATCCACGGATGCAATACATACACCAATACGGCCCACAGCCCAAGACGCTGAGCTGGGCGGCGGGGTCGCTGGCTGCCCACAGCGTTCTGTGGATCGACGATGCCATCGATCATCAGGTGGACGGAGGCGGCTACGAAAATCTTCCTGGCGAGACGCCGACGGGGTTCCTGCTGCGGCGGGAAGAGGAGGACGATTTCCAGCTTATCGCGACCGAGGTTGCCATGTTCTACCGCAACCGGCACGACGTGCGGTCGATGATCCGTAACAGTGCGCTGATCGGCGATGCGTTCTGGATGATTCTGGATCAAGTCGCGAGTGACACCCCGCACGCATACTCGTGGCAGCTGGTGCTCCGAGCCGGCGCGGACGCGACAAGCTACGGCGCACGCCTGGTGACGCCGGAGCACGTGGTGCTCGATGTCGTGAACCTTGATTCGGTCGACACTCAACTTCACGACGTGGAGGGATACCCGTCGTTGCTGGAAGGACGATGCCACCACCTGCGCAAGACGCAGGTCGGGGCGAACGTCGAGTTTCTTACCGTCCTGATTCCGCAGCTTGGGCGTCGGGAGCTGGCCGACTGGACGACGGATTGGCGTGGGGGCTGGCGACCTTCTGACGAAACGGCGCTGCCGAATGAAGACACGCTGCAGCCCGTGAAGATGTCCGATACCTACGGCGGCCCGTCGGGATCTTCGTTTTGGTTGCAGCGCACCTGCGCTTTACCGCCGGTGCCGACTGGAACGCCATTGTTGCTGGAACTGCCGCGGCCGCACGACGTTCGGGTCTGGATTGACGGGGTGGAGATCCCGGTGCCAGCCGCGGGGTTGTCGAAGGACGGGGAGCAGCGTCTGCTGCCGGCATTCGTAGAAGTTCCCGCAGACTTTGCCGCTCGGGATCACGTGGAGATCGTGCTGAGGATCGATCCGGCAACCGCCGTCGGGCTTACGGGATCGGTGAAGCTGCACGAGAAAATTCCGGTCGAGATACCGCGGGTCGAAGCCATATCGGACGGGCTCGTGCGGGTGCGATTCGGGGAGGTGGATCACACCGTCTCTCTGGCACGCCTGCACACTGCCTCGACCCCGTTGCCGACCCAAGTGCCCGAAGGTGAGAATCCGCTGAAACTCGGCCAACAATTGGCGCGGAAGCTTCTTCCGACCCCACCGCCGCGTGAGTTCGCATGGCACAGTGACGACCCGGCCGAGCGGGGGCAGGCTTGTATTGCCGCCGCCACGCGCCCGGTGGAAGAGGTGGAAGATCGACTCCGTGAAGCTTGTGACGACGCCGACTGGAGTGTGCGGCTTCTGGCCATCGATACGGTGGGTTCCCTGCGAATTCCGAGCATGGTGCCGACGCTTTGCCGCATCCTGCGGGAGGAAACCGCCGAGCGGATCAACCGCGTCGATTACGCTCCGCGTTACCGGATCAAGGAAAAGTGCGTGATCGCACTCGGTGAGATCGGCGATGTCGCGGCCGTCGATGCGCTCGTCGAGGCGATGGAGCAGGCGGGCTTCTACGGAGTGCGTCGGCTGGTGCCGGGCGCGCTCGAGAAGTTGGGCGACGCAGCGGCCATCTCCAAACTCGAGAAATGGAAAGACGATTCGGACGGCGAGACGGCGGATGCCTGTCGCCGGGCCGGGGCCGCGATACTCGCCTACCGCCAATAATTTTTGCCAATGAAGACCCGCCCTCCAGACGATCCGCGCGACGCCAGCCGCAAGGAGATTTTCTTTTATGCAATCGGTAACGCCGAAAATGCGTTGATCAATGGCATCATGGCCGCCCTCTCGACGGTGGCCTTCATCACGCTCCAGATCAACCCGATCCTCTTCGGGCTCGTGCTCGCCATCAAGACACTGGTGGACGCCATCACAGATCCGATCATGGCGCAATTAACGGATCAGACGCGCACCCGCTGGGGGCGACGCCGCCCTTGGATATTGGTGGGCGGAGTCTCCCGGCAGCTCTGGCTGGTGCTGATGTTCCTCCTGATCCCGATGCCGAGAGACGCACCGACCAACGCGCAGTTGATACGCGACGGCGAGCAGCGCCAGGCGGCGCACGCAGCCGAGGCGCGAGTCGAGCGGGAGGCGACCTTGACGGGCGAAGTGCTGACCTACGAGACGACCGACGCGCCCCGCGAAGGATCCCAGGTCGCGACGGGTCTGACTCCGGATGTGGTCGAGGCGTCACCGAGTGCACCGGGGGCGCCGGCTTCCGAGCGCGCAACTGCCACTGCGGAAAATCCCGACGCCGCTCTCAAGGAGATGAACAAGCTCGGCATTTGGGAGCGCATGCGAGTCGGCTTCTCAGCCTTTCACGACGATGAATCGGGAGAGGAGCGCGGACTGGTCATCTACATCTGCTTCTTCCTGGCGGTCTTCACGGTCCTTTCGACCATGAATTGGACACCCTATTGGGCGCTGGGAATCGAGATGGCACCTTCCTATGACGGTCGTACCCGAGTGGTGGCCTATCGATCCGTTACGGACAAGATCGCCGGTATGCTGGCGGGCTGGGTGCCGATGTTCGTCTTCATGCCTTTATTCGAGACTGCCATCACGGGCATGTATTGGTACGCCATACTCGCTGCGGTGATTGGGATCCCCACTACCGTGCTCTGTGTTATAAAGACTCGGGAGCGCACCGCTGCCACCCTGACGAAGAATAACCCCAATATCTTCAGATCGATTTGGCTGACCTTGCGGAACTGGCACTTCGTCAAAATGATCTTCCTCCACCAAATCATCGGCACGGCTAACGGCATCACTCAAGGGTTCCTGCCGCTGATTCTGATCCTCTATGTGTTTCGCGGGAATGCCGTGCAAGGGAGCTTCTTGGCTGGGTCGATGCAGACCGTGCAGTGGGGTATTGCGCTCGCTTGTATTCCCCTCGCAGCTTGGGCGTGCCGACGCTTTCAGAAACACGTCACGATGCGCTTCGCGGTCCTGTGGGTTTCGGTCGGATTCCTAGCCAAATATTTTTGCATCACGCCGGACCTGCCGTATCTGGCGCTCGTTCTTCCGCTCTTTTCTGCATTTGGAGGCACGATCTATCACACAGGTACTGCCCTCGATGTTCGCCGACATCACAGACGTTGACGAACTGCGCACTGGCTCGCGCCGTGAGGGTATGTTCGGCGCAGTGAATGCTTTCTTCGGCAAAATGAACATGACGACGTACCCGATCATCGCCGGTGTGATCATGACGATCTCGGGCTTCGACGTGGAAAAGGGGGCGGATCAGTCAGCTCAGGTTTTTCATACCATGATCTTTTGGGCGTCCGTGCCGCCCGCGCTTTTTGTCCTGCTCGTCCTGCTCTTGCTTCACCGCTACCCTTGGACTCGTCAGCGGATGGAAGAAGTGCAGGAGACTTTGCGACTACGCCACGAGAAAGTCCGACAAGAAGAGGGGCTTCCGCTGACAGCGTCCGATTCCGCTGCGGCAACCTGACGCCTTCTTTTGCTGACTGTTATGACGGACTCCCGACTTTCCATATATGAGCAACACCACGACTGAGAGCGATACGAGATCAGCCGCCAGCGACGACGTCGAGGCGATCGAATATTTCCACGGAGCCTACGCGAGCCTGAAAACCGAGCTGGCCAAGGTGATCGTCGGTCAAGACGAGGTGATCGATCAACTTCTCATCGCGATCTTCACGCGCAGCCACGCGCTCCTTGTCGGGGTGCCCGGTCTCGCCAAAACGCTGCTGATCTCGACGTTGGCGGAGGCCTTGCAGCTTGGTTTCAAGCGCATCCAATTCACCCCCGATCTCATGCCCAGCGACATCACCGGGACGGAGGTCATCCACCAGAACCCCGACACTGGAGATCGGGAGTTCAAGTTTCTGGAGGGGCCGCTGTTTGCCAACGTCATCCTCGCTGACGAAATCAACCGCACCCCGCCAAAGACTCAGGCCGCCATGTTGGAGGCGATGCAGGAACGCCGCGTCACCGTCGGAGGCAAGAACTACAAGCTGCCCGATCCGTTCTTTGTTTTGGCAACGCAAAACCCGGTCGAACAGGAGGGCACCTATCCGCTGCCCGAGGCACAACTCGATCGATTCATGTTCATGATCCACGTCGACTATCCTACCCCGACGGAAGAGTTGCAGATTATGCGCCGGGGCACTTCTGGGTCGAACGAAGTCGTGCAAGCGGTGCTGGGACACGAGCACGTCACTTATTTGCAAGGCACGGTAAGGCGCATCCCCGTGGCTGAGCACGTGCTGAATTACGCCCAACAAATCGTCGGCGGCACGCGCTCGAAAACGGATCAAGGCTTCGACTTCTGCAAGAAGTGGCTCAGTTGGGGCGCGGGGCCGCGCGCGAGCTTGAATTTGATCATGGCTGCGAAGGCGCACGCGATTCTGCGCGGCCGGGTCTACGTTGCCTGCGAAGACGTCGCCGCAGTGGCCAAGCCGATCATGCGTCATCGCATTATCCCGAATTTCGCGGCGCAGAGCGAAGGGGTCTCTTCTGACGACATCACGGCGATGATCTTGGAGGCGGTGCCGCAGAGCTAAGCGGCCATCCTTCGAACTGACCGCGTCATGTCTTCCACCCAACGCAACATCCTCGATCCAGAGGCCATCGAGCGCGCCGAGGCTCTTGGTCTACAGGCGCGCTCCATTGTGGAGGGATACATGGCCGGGGAGCACAAATCGCCGTTCCGGGGATTTGCCATCGAGTTTGCCCAGCACCGCGAATACACACCGGGCGACGACACCCGCCATCTCGACTGGAAGGTGCTGGGCCGATCCGATCGGTACTATATCAAGCAATACGAACAAGAGACCAACTACGTCGCGAACATCCTGGTCGATGGAAGCGAGTCGATGAACTATGGCTCCGGCGCGGTTACGAAGTTCGAGTACGCGCGCACCATAGCCGCCGTCCTTTCCTATCTTATCCTCCTGCAGCGCGATGCCGCCGCATTGGCAATTTTCGACGAAAGGATTCAGGAGTATCACCCCCGCACCGATAACATGTCGTCCATCCACAGCCTGGTCAGCATTCTGGCTGACTTCGAGCCGACGCGAGAGACCGGCATTTCGACCGTCCTGCACGAGATGGCCCGACAGGTACGACGGAGGGGTATTTTTATCCTTATCAGCGATTTCTTCGACGATGTGGACGAGGTGGTGAGGGGAATTCAGCACCTGCGTTTCACGGGCGGTGAAGTCATCGTCTTTCATGTGCTCGATCCGGCGGAGGTCGCATTCAACTTCGTCGGCACCGTGGAATTCCACGGCTTGGAAGGCGGCGTGAAAGTGACCACGCAGCCCCAGGGTTTGCGGAAGAGCTACTTGGCGGCGTTTCAGGAATTCGTTGACCGACTGCGGCTCGGCTGCGAGCGCAACGGCTGCAATTACGTGCAGGTCAAAACCGACAGTCCCTGGCACGAGGTGCTCAGCAGCTACCTGGCAACGCGGCAGCACCGGTATGGTTGACGCAGCCGCCAAGGGATCGGCACCCGGATGCACGGTGCCAGCGGGAGGCGGGATCGAGCCGTGACATTTCTTAATCCGTTGTTGTTGCTCGGTCTGGCGGGCCTGGCTGTGCCCGTCGTCATCCACTTGATGATGAATCGGAAGGTCACGCGGATTCGGTGGGCGGCCATGCAGTTTCTGCAGACCAGCGTCCAGCGGCGCCAGAAGCGGATGAACCTTGAAGACATCCTGCTGCTCGTCCTGCGCTGCCTGCTGCTGCTGCTGCTGGCGCTTGCGCTGGCCCGACCGGCGTCGAAGGGCGAATCGGGCGCGGCGGGTAGCGGACCTGCTACCGTCGTGCTCGCGCTGGATCACTCCTACAGCATGGCGGAGATCGCGGGGAGCGGCACGCGATTCGATCTCGCCAAGCAGGCAGCCGAAGCCGTGCTCGACGGCTTGCCGAGCGGATCCTCAGTGGCGGTAACGCTGTTTTCCGACCGGGTGCGGGCCGTGATCGCCCAGCCGACCTTCGACCTGAATCTTGCCCGCAAAGTCATCCGCGAAGCGACTTTGGAGGATCGGCCTACCGACGTGGAACCCGCCGTGCGCCAAGCGCTGGAAACGCTGGCGCATCGAGGCGCGAACGCGGGCGCGATCTACTGTTTCACCGACGGACAAGCGCTCGGGTGGGCTCGCCTCGACAGCATTCGATCCGCACTGGGGGAGAGCGGCACGTCCGCGACCGTCGTATTGGTGGGCGACGCGCCGACACCGAATCTGGCGGTAAGCGATCTTCGGTTGGCGAGTGGGTTGGCCGCGGTGGGCACGCCGTTGCGTTTCCAGATCACGGTCTCCAACTTCGGCTCCGCCGAAGCGAAGGATGTGCCGGTCAGCCTGAGCCTCGACGGCGAACCACCGTGCGACGAGGGGGTGATCGCCTCGATCCTCCCCGGTCAATCAGGTAGCCTGGCGCTGTTCGGTCGTTTTCGTGCAGCCGGATTTCACACCGTGACGGGGAGGACAGCGCCAGATGCGCTGCCGTTGGACGATCGGCGCTCGGTCGCGCTCGGAGCGGTGGAAGATGTGCAGGTCCTCCTGGTGGACGGCGATCCGCAACCGGGTCGCGATGCCGAGACCTTCTATCTCCGCAACGCGTTCACTCCGGTGGCCGCCGCCGCGCTCGACAATTATCATGTAAAAACGCGCACAGTCGCCGTGGACGAAATGTCCACCGTTGAGCTTGGCGATTTCGACGCCGTCGTGCTGGCAAATGTTCCCCGTCTGCCGACGGCGCAAGTGTCGGCACTCGATACTTACGTTCGTCGGGGGGGGGGGCTGATCGTTTTCCCGGGCAGCAAAACGGATAGCAGCTTTTACAATCGCGCTTTCGTCGAGGAGCGGGCTCTGCTGCCGGCGCGCATAGGGCCCGTCCGCGGCGATGCCAACAAGCGCGATAACTACTTCAAGTTGCAAACCAGCGACTATCAACACGATATCGTTTCTGTCTGGAACGAGCCGGCAGCGGGCACGTTGGGGGACGCGCTTTTTTTTCAGTCCTTCACTCTGCTGCCCGAGAGCGGGACGACGGAGGCAGCCGGCGAGCCCATGATGGTGATTGCGTGGGAGGATGGCACCCCCGCCGTGATGGAGCGGACCTGGGGTAAAGGCCGGGTGATTTTGTTCGGAAGTACGGCCGACACGGAGTGGAACGACCTGCCCGTGAGGCCAAACTTCCTGCCGTTGGTCGAGCGCACGCTCGGCAGTATTCTTCGGCGGCAGGACAATCAAATCAACATTTTGGCGGGCACGCCGTTTCGCTACGTCGGTCCCGCCGGGTGGGCCAATCGCGACGCCCGCATTCGCCCTCCAGAAGACGACGGGCCAGGCGTCCTGCGGCGGATCGGTCTCGCCGACGGTGAACCGACCCTGAAGTTCGAGGAGACCGGGCGAGCTGGGCGCTACGACGTGGAGGTGGCGACCGATCCGACGGTGAAGCTTGGATTCGCCGTGCAGATGGATAGCGCGGAGTCGCAGCTCGCTCCCCTCGACCCGGTCGCCGTGAGGCGAATTGAGGAGTTCGCTCGCGTGGTGCGCTGGACCGGTAGCCAGTCGGATGATTTACCCCGCGGGGACCACGGCGGCGGGACGCGGGAGTTTTGGGCGATCCTGGCCTTGGTCGCCCTGATCGTGGCCTGCGTGGAAACCTTTGCGGGAGGAATCTTTAGCGCGTCGCGATGATCGAAGTGTTGCTCAATTTTTTCGGGGTCGAAGTCGATGGAGCGCAGCAAGTGTCTTCGGTCGCGCTGGAACTTCGCCATGTGTCATGGCTTGGTTGGATGGTTTTCCTCGCTTTGCTGCTCAGCGGCTGCACTTGGTACGTCTACCGCTACGTTGGCGGACATCGCAGCCTTTCCGCTGGGCATCGGCGTTGGTTGACGGCGTTGCGGATCAGTTTGCTGTTGCTCATCATTTTCCTGCTTCTGCGCCCGGTGCTTTCTTTCACCATCGAGAATCGGCTGCGGCGCTTGCTCATCGTGTTGGTCGACGATAGCGGCAGCATGGAGCTTCAGGACCCACGTCGGGAATCCATCGATCTGAAGCGCGCCGCTCTTGCGACGGGTGCGATCCGGGAGATTGACGACGAGATCGATTCGGACAAGACCGACGACCTGCAGCGGCTCTCGCGCTCGGCACTGCTCCGCGCCGCGCTTGGAAACAGTGCCTTCGACTTGCTGCCGCGGCTCAGCGCGCACTACGATGTGAGCTTTCGGCGCTTTGCTGCCACGGTCGCAGGCACATCCCTGGCCGATATCGAAGCCGACACGACCGAGGTGGCCGCGCTCGTGCCCGATCGCCAGACGACCGCGCTGGGTGAGGCCATCCGCGAGATCGCCGAGAAAGAGCGCGGGCAGCCGGTGGCGGGAATTTTCCTAGCCACAGACGGAGCGAATAACGCGGGGGTCGAGCCGCTCGAGGCAGCAATCATAGCCGGGCGCGAAGGCCTGCCACTTTACATCTACGGAGTCGGCATCACGTCGCCCCGCGATATCATCGTAGCGGGAGTCTTTACGCCAGACATTGCGTTTCTTGGCGACGAGGTCCCGGTCACCGTGCGAATGCGGGCGCAGGGACTGGATGGTGAGAAGGCCATCCTGCGCCTGCAGCTCGGCGACCGTGAGGTGGCCTCACAGGAGATCGAACTGAGCAGCGGGGAAGAGATGGTCGTGCCCCTCCGCTTTGTGCCGGAGCGGGAGGGCAGCTTCGAGCTCACCGCCTCGGTGGAGCCGCGCGACGACGAGACCGTGCGGGACAACAATGCCGCCAGTCAGCGGTTGAGGGTGATTGACCGCAAGATCCGTGTCCTGGTGGTGGAGGAAACGCCGCGCTGGGAATTCCGCCACTTGGAGAACACCCTGACGCGTGACCGTCGGCTCGAGACGAAGTTCTGGCTGCGCGATGCCGCTCCGGAGTTCGTGGCCGCGCCAGGATCACCCTATCTTCCCAGCTTCCCCGCGACGCGGGAAGAGCTCTTCGAATTCGATCTTGTGCTCGTTGGCGACGTGCCGCCCGAGGCCTTTTCGTCGCAGCAGTTCGCCGACCTCGGAGACTTCGTGACGAAGTTCGGCGGAGCGCTCGGCTTCATCGCGGGACGCCGCGCCAATCCGCAGGCTTACGCCGACACGCCGCTGGCCAATCTGCTTCCGGTGGAGATGAAAAAGTTCGGCACCACGGAAGAGCGCCCCAGCCGCTCGACGCAGGTGCTGCCCAGCCCGGCAGGCCGGGAAGATCCGATGCTGCGATTGGATTCCGACGACGTCGAAAATCTCCGCATCTGGGAGTCGCTCCCGCCAATCCAATGGACCGCCCCGGTCGGTCGAGCCAAGCCGGGAGCGCAAGTGTTGCTGGAGGATGCGGATCCCGCGAGGACGACGCGATTCGGGCGCATGCCCATAATGGTGCTCCAACGCTACGGCCTCGGCCAGACGCTCCTCCTGGCCACCGACAATACCTGGCGTTGGCGGCGGGGTGCTAACCTCCGCTACTATTCCCAGTTCTGGGCGCAGGTCGTGCAGCGCCTCGCGCTGCCCCACCTCCTCGGCGGATCGAAGCGAACGCAGCTCTCGGTGGATCGTCCCAGCTACTCGACGGGAGAGTCGGTCGTGGTCATGGCCCGACTCTACGACGAATCCTACCAGCCCATCGTGCGCGAGCGGATCGAAGGCACAGACGCCCTTGAGGCGGAAGGCGCTGCCGCGTCGAAGCCAGCCGCGGTGACACTGCGCGCCGTGCCCGAGCAGCCCGGCATGTATCGCGCCGAGTTCACCGCCAGCCAGACAGGCTTGCACCGCTTCAAGGTCGAAGGTGACGCGGAGAGCGCGGTCGAGTTCGAAGTCAAAGAGCCGCGCGTTGAGCTGGCGGAGACGGCGATGAACCTGCCGGTGCTCCAGGAAATGGCGCGGCTCAGCGGCGGCCAATTCTTCCGGGAGGAGTCGCTCGCGGAACTGCCGGACGTGCTGCAGGCTAACGACGAGCGCATCCAGACTATCGTGGATGCTGACGTGTGGGCCTCGCCATTCATTTTTGTGTTGCTCCTCGGTCTCGCTGCCTCGGAGTGGATCCTCCGGAAACGATGGGAGTTGAAATGACGATCGCTTCCGCTCCCTCTGCCCACCTCGCCCAGCTGCGGCAACGAGCTGTCGCCATCCGGCGGAAGTTTATTACGGTGACGGTGGCGACGGGCATTGCCCAAGCGACGATCATCCTGCTCGCGGCTCTCCTGGCGGAAGGGCTTCTCGATTGGCTGGTCACGCTGCCTTGGGTCGCCCGGGCCGCTGTGCTCGGCGCGACCCTAGCCACCACGGCCTGGGCGCTGCGCGAGTGCACTCTCCGACCGCTCCGCGCCAAGCTGGATGAAGATTCGGCAGCTCTTCTGATTGAGCGCGCGCTCCCTGTCTTCAATAGCCGCTACATCTCGGCGCTCCAGTTGGGGCGAGAAGACAACTCTTCTTCGCCATCACTAGTGGATGCTCTGTTGGAACAAACCGGCACGCTGGCGGCGCGCCAAGACTATCGGTCGGTGGTGCGCACTGGACGGATGTGGAAATCGCTGCTGGCCGCGGCTGGTGTCGCGGCCCTCGTCGGGCTGGCATTTCACTGGGGAGGTCCCGCGAGCGCACCTCTGCTCCGCCGCGCCCTGCTCTCGACAGAACCACTCCCGAGCAAGACGCAGATCGAAGTGCTCACCGGCTCCGCCCGCATTGGAGTGGGAGAAGAGTTTATTATCGAGGTAAGAGCCAGCGGCGTCTTACCTCCGGGGGGGCGGGTGGAAACCACTTCAGTGGGTGGGCGGAAGCAGGACTTAGAACTTCTGCCATCCACCGAAGATCCTTCGCTCTACACAGCGGTGGTGCAGCGGCCGCAGGAGAGCTTCGAATACGTCGTGCGCCTCAACGATGCCACCTCGGAGGCGTTCGACGTCGAGACGCTGACCCCTCCGGCGGTAGCGGACCTCTCGGCGGTGCAGCACTATCCAATCTACGTCGACGTTCCTCCGCAACCGAGACAGGTGGGTGACTTTGCGTTGCTGCTGGGCAGTCGACTCGAGATCGACATCCGCGCGACCAGTGCCATCGCGGATGGTCAGCTCATCTTGTCCGGTAAAGATGGTGAGGTCCCTCTGACCGTCGATCCGAGCGACGCCACGCGACTGCACGCCACCCTGGCCATCGACGACCAAACGCTGACCGGTTTCTCGGTCCGGCTGGTCGACTCGTCTGGCGTGCACTCTGTTCCCGGCGCCCTTTACCGGATCGATGTCCAGTCCGACCAGCCCCCGAGCGTCAAAATTGTCGAACCAACCCGCCGCGAAGAGCTTGCGACGCCGCGGACCCAACTGCAAATCGCATTCGAGGCGAGCGACGACCTGGGTGTCGCTCAGGCGACGCTTCACTACCAAGTAGGCGATGCGGCGGAAGAGCAGATCAAATTTCATCTGCCCGGCCAGCCCGAGAGGCTCGTCAAGAGCCGCTTCGAGTGGGACCTGGGCGCTTTAGAGCCACGGCTCGCCATTGGTGTCACGCTGAATTACTTTATCGAAGTCTGGGATGGCAATACCCAGGCCGGGCCTGGAATAGGCGAAAGCGAGCATTACCAGATCCGCGTGGTCTCCGAGGACGAGAAGCGCGCGGATCTGACCAACCGGCTCAACGATGCCATGAGCGGTTTATCGGAAGTCACCGACACGCAGGAAACGCTCAACCGTGAATTGGGCGAACTGATATTCCAAAAAAATGAAGAATAATTTCTCAAGCCACTTACAGTTGACCGGCCCGTCCTCCAACCGTCTGCCGTGGTTGGCCGCCACCGCGCTGCTCCTGACTGCTGTTTCCGAAGTCCACGCATCGGCCGCTGACGAAGCCCGTGCCAGCGAAGTTCGGCAGCAGCAGATCCTAGCCGATTCGCAAGGCATCGTCGTCCGGCTGGATGCGACCATCGAAGAATACGAAAACAACGGTCTGGTCGGCGACGACCTCGAAGCGTTGACGGCTTTGCGCGAGGTGCTCGGTCGCGTGAGTCAGGCGGAGATGGAAAAAATTGTCGATTTACTCGGTCGAGCCTCTGACGACCAGAGTCCACTCTCCGCGATCAAGACCATCGGCAATGCTTACACCGCGCAGAAAGGAGTGCTAATGGAGTTGAAAACCGTACTGGCAGCCTACGATCGCGAGCAGGAAGCGACTGTGCTCGCCCGGCGGCTGTCCGATCTAGCCGATCGGCAGGCGACAAATCTCCAAGCAGGCATCGTCGTCGCCGCGTGGAAAAAACCGAAAAAAGGCGAAGACGATCCTTCGTCCGCTTCGCTGGAGGCACAGACAAGCGAGCAGAAGGCGATCGCCGGCGAGCTCGAACTCCTGCGTGATCGGATGCGCACATTTGTGGCGGATCCCGTCGATCAGAAAGTAGCCGCGCGGTTCAATCAGGCACTGGCGGAGATGGAAAAGATCGTGCCATCCGCGGATCGTGCCGCGGCCGCGCTCGAGGAAGATCAACTCGACGCAGCCATCGGGATCGAGAAACAAGCGCGGGACGCCATGCGGCGCCTGGCCCGCACACTGGCACCGGGCGATGATGCGGAAGCCTTGGCCGCAGCGCGCGAGCAACTCCAGCGGATGGTCGAAGAACAGGAAGACATCGTCGCCGCGACGGTCGAGGCCCTCCCGCAGACGAAGGAAGACTTTCTCCAAGAGGCCCTCTCCGATCCCAACTCGCCCGCCGCCAAGCGTCTCGAAGCCCGGAAGGCGAACGGCAAAAACCTTGCCCAGCTACTTCAGGATAAGAAAGCCGATCAAGCTTATCAGGACATGACGCGCCGCACGAAGAAGGCATTGGCCGTTGTGGAGGATCGGCAGGACGATATGGCGGCGCGCTCGGACACCTTGGGACAGGAACTCGAGCAGACAGCGCCAGCCGCGTCGCAGGCCCTCCAAGGAGCGCTGGCCGCAACGCAAAAAGCTCAGGAACAGATGACCGATGGCCAAGTTCCGGCAGCACTCACTTCCCAACAAGCTACCCTCGCGGAGCTTCGGCGCGCAGAGGCAGCAGTCGGGCGGCAGGCGGACCTCCTCGCGGGCGCGGCAGACGACGCTGCGGTCGATCCCCTGATGCAAGCGACTGCGCTCCGCGAGCAGACGCAGGAAATGATGCGCGAGCAATCGACGGCGATGAAGCCCGGCCAGGATCCCGCCGCGGTGGCGGCGCAGGAGCGGGCGCTCGCCACTCAAGCTGCCGCGGCCGCGCAGGCTGCTCAGCCGACCATGGCACCAGCTGCGGCCGCTCTCGATCAAGCCGCCGGTCGGATGCAGCAGGCAGCTCAAGCCGATACACCGACCGCTCGGGTGCAGGCGCAGCAGCAAGCACTGGCCGCTTTGGCCACGGCGGATGCGCACCTCGCGCAGAGTGAAGCCGCCTTGGCCGAAGCGCAGAAAAATCTGGCCGCCGTCGAAGAGGTGCTTCAGCAGTTGAACAGTATCGTCGACGCCCAGCAACAGCTTCAGAGCGACACCGCCATGCTCGCGCCAGCATTGGAACCGGATATGGTGCAAGCGAAGAGTCTCGCCGCGTCTCAGTCCGCTCTCCTCGAGAAGGTGGCTGCCCTGAGCGGCGATACTGCGGCAGCGTCCGCCAAGCCTGCCCTCATCGCTGCGCTCACGCCCATGCAGTCTGCCGCGAGCCAATTGGGGCAGACCAACGTCGGCGCGGCCGACCCGCTGCAACGTGAAGCATTGGAGCAACTCCGGTCCGCGCAAACCGGGTTGCAAGCGCAGCAGGCCGCCGCCCTGGCCGCCTTGGGCATGGAACCGGCGTCCTCCGCCGCGATGGCCGCCGCTCAACTAGCCGAGGCGCAAGCCAAGACCGGCGAAGCGGTCGCTGCTCTGGTCCAGGAAGCTGCCGCTGCGTCCGAGTCCAGCGCACCCTCGTCGGCGGCCCCCGCCGCACCCGCTTTGGCCAGTGCCGCGCAGGCCAGCAGCCAGGCAGCGGCGGCGGCGGGCGGGCTCCCAACGTCTGCGCAGAGCGCCATCCGGGAAGCTACGCAGATGCTGGCTGCCGCCACGGCGCAGTCGGCTGCTGGCCAGCCCGCTGCCGCGCAGGCCAGCGCGAAAGGTGCCCAGGCCGCGCTCGCCCAAGCCCAAGCCGCCGCGGCGCAAGCGCAGGCGGGCGTTTCCTTGGCTGGCCCTCCTTCGGGAGATTCCGCACCCGATCGAGCACCGGGGGCCGCGGGCCCCCCGGCTCATCCGGATCGAAGCGCGGCGGCGGGATACGCGAGGGGAGCTTCGATCCTTCGCAGGCGGCCCCAGGCAGCGTGGCCGCTAGCGGCGAATACCTTAGCCTGCCGCCACGGGACCGTGCCACCATCCTCCAGTCCCGAGCCACCGCTTATCCGCCGGAGTATTCCCGGCGCGTCGAGCAATACCTGCAGAACTTGTCCGATGAAAGCCTCTCTCCTTAAATCACTTTCCGTCCTCCTCTGTAGCACGTCGCTCCCGCTCGCCCCTCCGGCGCGAGCCAAGACGCCCCAAGTGCTGTCGTCGAGATCAGCCCGGAGGCCCAGCGCGCAATCGACGGGGGGCTTGAGTTCCTGGCTCGCGAGCAAAATATCGACGGCTCCTGGTCGTTCAAGCCTGGGAAATCCGGCCACCCGATCGCCATGACCGGCTACACCCTGCTCGCGTTCATGGCCGCAGGCAATCTGCCTGAAGAAGGTCCCTACGCCGCCCAAGTCGAAGCCGGCATGCGGTATCTCCTCGACTCCGTTCAACCCGACGGACTCTTCACCAACATCGGCGGCCACTATATGTATAATCACGGCATAGCGACCATCGCCCTCGCAGAACTCTACGGTGAAACCCGCGACGAACTCATCCGGCCCAAGCTGGAGGCGTTGATTGGTATCATCCTCTCCAGCCAAAGCGATGAGGGCGGCTGGCGCTACAGTCCCAGCCCCCGCGACGCCGACATCTCGGTTACGGTCATGCAGTTGGTCGCGCTTCGGGCTTCGCTTAATTCAGGCTTGGCCGTGCCTTCCGATGTGATCGACCGGGCTCTCGATTACGTCCGCTCCTGCTACGTACCGAGTGAAGGGGCCTTCGGCTACCAACCCGGTCGCGATCCCGGAGTGTCCCGCACCTCGGCCGCGATCTACGCGCTGCAGGTCTGCGGTGCCTACGACGACCCTCTGGTGCCCGCCGGATCGAAATACATCCTCCAGAACTACGATCAGAACGACTGGTGGACCTACGGTCTGTTCTACGCTGCTCCGGCTCACCTGATGATTGGAGGCTTGGTCTGGGAGAATTGGTATTCCCTCGTCGAGAAAATCCTCCTCAAGCGGGTGAAGTTTGAAGGCGATGTTGCCTTCTGGCCGACCGAGAAGCAAAATCAGGATTTGGGACCGGTGTTCACCACCGCCGTTTACACGCATGTTCTGTCGATGCCGATGCACCTCGTTCCTCTCTATCAGCGGTAAAGACCGCGCTTTGGTTGAGAGCCCCGAGTTCCCGAGTCTGCGCTAGCCGGACCGTTATTTCTTGGTCTTGGTCTTCTTCTTCTTCGCGTTTCCGTCGCCAACCTCGGCCCGAATGACCTCTCCTTGGGTCTCTTTGGCAAAGCTGAGATTGGTTTCGTCCACGGCCTTCCCGGTATTCAAAACGTGTTGATAAACTTTAATGTTCTTTCCACTGAGCGTTCGAATGAGCTGCGAAGCGATGTCCGGTTCGATCTTGTCTTCAAAATCGGCAAACCAATAGATGCCGTCGACGCCCTGCTTGATCAGGAATTCGAACGCGTCCTGCGTTGCCTTCACCGCAGTGTCAGAATCTTCTTTCGGGATTTGAAGAATGTAAACTCGCCCCTGTTTTTGCGCGGCCGCGTAAAATCGCTGAAACGACGGATTCGCTTCGAGCAGGCCCGGTTCCTTTGATCGACCATCGAAGAGAAAATTCTGAATTTCCAGCCTTGGCTTTTTGAACTTCAGGCTCTCACGTTTCGATTCGAAATCCCGAGCTTCGTAAACCTTGCCGCTCTCTACCGAGACCATCCCGCAGCCGGGAACCAGGACCAGAATTGCATCGGGAAACGACCGTTCGATCTCCTCCAGCGCCAAGTGAATCGTATCGTGCGTCGAAAACGAAACATCCAAAATCACACCAAGCTTTTTGGCGGTGACGTTCACGCCGAAGATCATCCCGCCGCCGCTCAGACCTCCGCCCAGACTCAGGCCCTCGCCCAAGGCCTCCGACATGCCCGGAACATTGGTCGATTTGTTTTTGATCGGTTCGACCTTCGTCTTCAGTTGCGGCAAAGCGACGGGCGACATGCGGGTCGATTGCAGTCGCGGCTGCAGCTTTGGGCGACTTGCGCGCTGCTGCTGTTGTTTGACCCGTAGCTTGTATTGTCGCTTCTTGGGTTCCACCCGGACGAGAGTCGGTGGTGCTGTAAAAACCACTTCTTCCGGCTGCAGCTTCTTGAGAACGACATAACCGCCAAAGATTGCGATCCCGACCAAATGAACGGCGAGGCTGATGAGGATGAATTTGTAAATAAGACGAAGCAACCGGCGGGGCTGCGGCGAGTTAAACGAGGGGTCGGTGGTTTTCATAGGGTCTAGGGTTTGATGGTGAACTGTCGGAGTTTGATCATCGCCGACCAGTTCCGATAGTGGAGCCAGCCAACGGGGTGGCACGACGAACGCTGGCGCGCAGCGGATCGTCCTGCCTGGTCTTTAACTTACCAGTCGCGCGCGGGTTTCTTCATTGCTTGGGTTTGAAAATTGGCCCGGGACTCGCTGCTGGCGCCGCCCTTTTCATTGTTGAAATCTTCCCCTTTCAAGACGTAGGCCATCGAATTGTAGCTCGGCGGTGTGTCGGGGCTTGGCTCGGCGCTCCCGCTCCCTTCGCCCCCGGAGGCGACCTGTGCTTCTGGCTTCTGCAAGGGCTCCGGCGGCTTGCTCCGAAGATTGGGCAAGCTGACCTAACATGGCTTGTTGCGCAGAAGCTTGAGCGCTTTGAGCCGAGGTTTGGGCACTTTGCGCGGCTTGTTGGGCCTGTTGAGCGGACTCCGCAGCGGCGGCTGCGGACGGAGTGGCTGGTTGCTGCGGCGGTTGTTGTCCTGCGGTTGGCGCGCTCGATTGCGCCGGCGATTCTGCGGCGGATGGTGAAGACGCTTGCGCTGCAGCCTGAGCCGCGGCCTGAGCCGCGGCTTGGGCGGACTGCGCGGCGGCTTGGGCTTGTTGAGCCGCCTCGCTTGCGGCCTTGGCGTCTTGTTTTTCGGCAGCAGCCTGCGCGGCGGCTTGGGCGCTTTGCGCGGTCTCGGCGGCTTTGGCAGCTTCGCTGGCAGCCTGCGCCGATGCTTCTTGGGGTGTGGTGGATTTCGCGATCGGAGTCTGTGGAGACTCGTCCGTCGGCGCTGCGGGACTTGCAGTTTGGGCGAGTTGATCTTGGGCGGCCTCCGCCTGCGCTTGGTTGGCGTCGATGGCTTCGGCGCTCATCCCATGTTCCTTCATGAGCTGAGCGGCGCGTTCAAGGTCATTGGAAGCGCTCTCCAGCGTGGCAACGGCCTTGGCTGGTTCAGATTCCGTGAGGCTGATGCCCTCTTCGAGTTTTTCTGAGCCGGTCTCGCTGAGCAACTCGGCGAGGGCGCGCGCGTTATCAGCGGTTCGTGCTTGGAGTTCGGCATTATCTGGATCGTAGCGCTGGGCTTCGGTATAGTTCTGGGCGGCTTCGGTGCGGTCCTTAGCTTCCACGGTCGCACGACCCTCGTGTTCTTCGGCTCGGGCGACCTGCGCTTCGGCAGCCTCTTCGTAGAGGGCTGCCAGAAGCTTTGCGCGTCTGGTCCTGATACTGTCGGGCACTCTCGTCGTCCGGATTGATTTCGACAGCTTGGTCAAACTTTTGCAGTGCCGATTCCAAGATCTTGGCCTCTTTCTTGCTCGGCGGCTTCGTAGAATCGCCTTCGGTCGAGAGCTTCTCCGCGTCAACCAATTTGCCAATTCCCAACGCGACGAGGATCCGCGCGCTGAGGGCGTCGCCTTTCTCGAGCTGCTCGGCGAGTTGCGGCGAGTCGGGGCGAATCAAAAGTCCGTCCCGGTAGGCATTGGTCGCGGTTTGGGCGTTGGTAAGCGCATCTTCAAGTCCTCGCTCGTTTTTTCCTGCTTCGAGAAGATCTTCGGCAATGCCGAGGTGATGATCGCCCAGTTCGGTGAGAGCGGAAAAGAGAGCGTCGCTAAGCGTTATGTGCAGAGCATTCGCGGTTGCGTCGTTTGGTTGGAGAGCGATTGCTTCGTCCAAATCGCGTTGGACGGAGATCAATTTTTGGATGCGGTCATCGAGGGTTTTCGACTTCCGGGCGACGTCGATCTGTTGGCTGGCGTTGGTGAGAATGAGTTGCACGAACTTGTTGCGGGTCGGGGGCTCGTTGGCGGAGGCGATGGACTGGGAGGAATCGACTGACAGAGCGGACGCAAAAAGTTGCTGCGCCCGGCGGAGGTGGTCGACGGTGGTGCCCGGGGCGTCGGCGGAGACGGATCTGGCGGCGTTCACCTCAAGATTGCCCAGTTGCGCCAAGACGCGTCCGCGCAAGCTGGGATCAAGCGTAAGACCTTCGAGATCGAGGAGGATCTCCCCCGCCTTCGCGAAATCATTCTGGGCGTAGTGCGTGAGGGCGATGTTATAGAGGAGGTAAGGATTCCCCGTCGAATCCGCCAGTGCGCGGAGAAGGATTTCTCGGGCGACTTCGGGGCGGCCTCCGTCCATCGCTTCGCTGGCTTGCAGCACAGCAGCATCGGTGTCTTTAGCTCCTGACGGAGCAGCGAATGTCCCGACGTGAGCAAGGGCAAAAACGATTAGAAAAAGCACGCGTGGGTTCATGACGGGAGAATCGCGCGGGTTCGGTGCTCCTGGGTTTTGATCCGAAGAAGCATCTCGCAGACGAGTGCAAGAAGTGCGAGGAAGAGAGGAATTTGAAAGAGTTCGTGAATGGTGCGCGGAAATTCTTCCGGTGCCGCGTCTCCGAGAGGTTTGATGTGATCGCGGTAGAGTTGGAGGAGCCCGTCGCCGTCCTTGCCGAGGTCCACGTAGCGCCCGCCCGCGTTGTTGGCGAGTCGGGTGAGTGAAGATTTTTCCAAGCGGGTGAGGACAGTCTGACGAAAATCGTCGACCAAGTCCTTCTCGCGTTTTCCGTCGAGGAGCGGGATCCGCGTGCCTGACACCGATCCGACGCCGACGGTGAAGATGATGCCGTTCAGTGAAGAATGGAACCGGGCGGCAGCGGCGGCGGCGTTCCCGCCAAACTCTTCGCCGTCGGAGAGAATCACCAAAATGGGGCGTTTAAGATGCTTGTCCTCGAAAACGCGCTCGGCCCGGACGATGGGAGGTTCGAGCGAGCTGCCGCCGGGCGGAACGTTGGTAGGATCGACGGAATCCAGTGCCAGATTGAGCGCTTCGAAATCGTAAGTGAGCGGGGCGCGCAGGGCTGCTTTTTCGGTGAAGGCGATCAAGCCAATGCGATCTCCTCGAGAGATTTTCAGCAGGCGGCGGATGGCTTCCTGAGAGGCTTGCAGGCGGGAGAGCGGCAGGTTGGGGTCGAAACGAGCTTTCTTTCGATCACCGGATTTGGTGCGCTTGGCGTCTTCTAACAGTGCCCGCAGACGATCCTCCAGTTGTTCGCGAAGGTCTAAGCTGGTTTCCGTGTCGCGGGCCCACATGCTCTTCGAGGCATCGATGGCGATGAGAAAATCCACGCCGACACGCTGGCGTTCCTCGCCCTGCTCAGCGGCAGCAGGAACGAAGGGGCGAGCGGCGGCAATGATTAAAAAAAACAGAGTGAGAGCGAGGAAATATCTCCGCGGATGCCACAGCGGCGTCGCCGCGGTGAGCGCTTTCTGGCGATCGAAAGCCTCGCCCATGAAGAGCCGCAGGCGGTGTTCCCGCCGACGGTCGGACCTCGAGAAGACGAGGTGGCAACCGACGGCGACAAATGGGATGAGTGCCAATATCCACGGGAGGGCGAATTTCATGGAATCCTCCTAAAGAACAACTCGCGGGTAAAAATCTCGATCAGCAAAAGCAGCGCGCCGAGGGCGAGCAACCAGGGAAAAAGCTCCTGATACTCTTGAAACCGCCGTTGTTCGACGCGTTTGGCCTCAAGTTGATCGATTTCTTTGTAGATCGACCGAAGAGATTCGGAGTCGGTGGCTTGGTAGAAACGTCCGCCCGTTTCGCGAGCGATCTCGAACATGAGGTCTTTTTTGTAGGCATTGGGGCCGAGCAATTTTGGAAAGATCCGCACGGTGTAGATGCGAATTTTTTTGCTCGAGGCATGCTTGGCAACGGTCATGGGCGGCGTGCCTGCGTTGCTGTTGCCGTCGGACACGAGGATGATTGTCTTGTCGCGATCGGGATTCTCCTCGAGGTAATCGATGGACAGCATCATGCCATCCCCAACCGCCGTGCCGCCGCCGGTGTCGGTATTCTCCATGACGGCCGTGATCCACTCGTGGTCCAGTGTAAGGGGGCTGGCCAAGTAGGCAAATTGTGCGAAACCGACGATTCCGAATCGGTCGTTTTTTCGATCTCCGATGAAAATCTTGATGACCTCGGTCAGGGCCTCCAAACGGGAGACCTCTTTTTCTTTCCAGAGAAAATCCTCCGCATCCATCGACTTGGAAAAATCCAGCGCAAGCATGATATCGATCCCCTTGGCATGATCGGGCAGACTTCCGTAGGGAATCTGCGGGCGGGCGATGGCGACGATCAATGCTACCAGTGTGGCAAACCGGAGCCCATCACGGAGCCACGCGCCTTTCGCGCCCGGGGGGCGGCGAAATTGGGGCGGCAAAAAAGCAAGTGCCGGAAAGGCCAAGGCCGGTCTCGCGCGGTGTTTCCCCAAGTAATAGGCTAGCCACGGCAGCAGTAGGAGCAGTAGGAGAAGCCACGGGTTCGCGAAGCGGATCACCGCCTGGCCGACAGGATCATTCATTGCAAACTCCAGCCGTGCGGGTGATGAACGCGTGGAGGGTGTCGAGGAGTGGACCAAAGGTGTCGCTGTCCGTCGTCGCGGCAGCAAATTTGATGCGGTCGCAGCACCGGAGGACGTCCTCGATGGCACCCGTCTCGTGATGCGGAAAGTTCGTTGTGGTTGCCGCCAAACGGAGGAATTCGCTCGTTGTCTGGAACGGGGCGCGAATCCCGAACCGGGCCTCGACGTAATCGCGGAGCAACGAACTCCCTTCCAGGGATAACTCGCGTGGGCTGAGAACTCCGGCGGTTTCCCGCAAGCGGGCGAGGTGCTCCAGTGCGATTTGGGCGGGGTCCGGTTTGGGCTCTGGCGGCGGCGGCAATTGTTTGGCCGTCCGCTTCCGCAACGCAAAGTAAAGCGGCAAGCAGAACGCCACGAGCACGGCGAGAATGACCAGGTATCCCCACCACGGTAAACTCCACCCGTCCGGGACGGCCACCAGATGGAGGTCCTCGGTGAGGTTCGGCAGCAATTCGCTCTCCTCGTTCATGACAATTTTCGGGTCAGGCCCTGGGTGAGAAAAAGCGCGAGTCGAGCGAAGTAGGGTTGGCCGGGTTCGATCGTGATGGCCGGGACGCCCGCGCGCTTGAGACCGCGCTCGAGCTGACGACGATGGGCTCCGCCATCTCGGCAAACCCGTCGCGCACCTTCGGGTCGCTGGTATTGATCTCGATCAGATCGCCGCTTTCAGGATCGGCCAGCCGCATCCAACCTCCGTCCGGGAGCGTCAACTCTGCCGGATCCCGGATTACGAATGCGGAGAGGCTATGACGCTGACTTGTGATCATGAGTGCGCGTTCGAAATCCTGGTCGAGAAAATCTGAGATGAGAAAGACAACGGCGGGGCGCGATTGCACCCGGTTTAGGTAATGCAGCGCTTTCTGCAAGGACGTGCCCGTGGAGCTCGGAGTGTGAAAGAGAATCGTCCTTAGGATGTGCATCACGTGGTTGGCACCCTTGGAAGGGGGGATGTATTTCTCCACCTCGTCGGTGAACGCGAGCAGGCCGATTCGGTCATTGGACTTGGCCGCGCTGAATCCCAACGTTCCAGCCAGCTCGGCGGCCAGCTCGAGCTTACTCTGTGAGGCGGTCGAAAACTGGCCAGACGCGCTAAGGTCCACCATCACGATGAACGTGATTTCGCGGTCCTCGTGGTAGCGTTTGACGAACGTCTGCCGCATCCGCGCCGTGACGTTCCAATCAATGCGGCGCACGTCGTCACCGGGTTCGTAGGGCCGAACATCGTCGAAGTCGATGCCTCGCCCCCGAAAGATGGAACTATGATCCCCAGTCAGGAGTTGCTGGGAGAGCAGGCGGGTTTTGACCTCCACCTGCCGGATGCGCTTGAGCCAGGCTGCGGGCAGCATAAGGCAACCCCTAGGGGACTGGAACTTTATCGAGAATAGCAGCAACGAGATCTTCGCGGCTGACCTCGTCGGCCGCTGCTTCGAACGACGGAAGGATGCGATGCCGTAGCACATCCATCCCGATAGCTTTTACATCGTCCGGAGTGACGTATCCTCGCCGGGAAAGGAAGGCGCAGGCTTTGGCTGCGAGGGTGAGGTTGATGGTAGCGCGAGGGGATGCGCCGAATTTCAAATAGGCCGCCATGTCGGGAACTACATCCTTCAGGTTGCGCGTCGCCATGACTAAATCGACGATGTAATTCTCAATCGTTTCGTCGATGAAAATTTCGTCGATTAAACGTTGCAGCCCAATGATTTCCTGCGGGCTGATAACCGGGTTGATTGGATTGTTCGGTCGCGTTCGGGACATTAGTCGGAGCACCGCAAGCTCTTCGTCGCGATTCGGATAACCAACATTGACTTTAAGCATGAAGCGATCCATCTGCGCCTCGGGTAGCGGATAGGTGCCCTCCTGCTCGATGGGATTTTGTGTTGCAAGCACCAGAAAAGGGTCGGGGAGTTTGAACACTTGGTCACCGATCGTGACCTGTCGCTCCTGCATCGCTTCCAACAAGGCGCTTTGCACTTTAGCGGGAGCCCGGTTGATCTCGTCGGCCAGAACGATGTTGGTGAAAACCGGTCCGTGGTGTGTGGTGTATTCACTCGATTGCGGGTTGTAGATCAGCGTCCCCGTCAGGTCCGCAGGCAGGAGATCCGGAGTGAATTGGATACGCTTGAAATCGCAATCCAAGGTTTCCGCCAGAGCGTTAACCGTAGAAGTTTTCGCAAGACCCGGCAGACCTTCGAGCAGGACGTGGCCGTTGGCCAGCATGCCTATTAGAAGTCGATCCACCAGATAGGTCTGGCCGACAATTCGTTTTTGGATTTCGGCATAGATGCGGTCCACCCATTGAGAGGACTCCACGACTTTTTCTGTGACGGCTTCGACGGAGGCGGGATCAGACATAAGATGGGGATAGGCGTTTGCTTGCACCTATGAAAGTTGAGGGCCATTGCCAGACGACCGGATGATTGCTCTGGAGGGTTTCATGACTTGTTGGGAAGAAAAGGAATCGAGCGAGAAGGAAGAGAAAATAAACCAACGCAAGTGGGAATGAACCGGCGAAGCTTTTGGAATCGCTGGAAAGCTGGAGGAGTCAGTTTTGGTGAGCTTCATGAAGGGCTTATTAGATTAAACGGCTGACTATCCACCCATCCCAAAGGACACGCTTTTGATTCCTGCCGCTGCGCAGGCGTCCATGGCGTCGATAACTCTCTGATGGGCGGAGTCATCGTCGGCCTGGATTGTGATCATTGCTGGTGTGTTCGTGAGATCTGAGGATTGTTTAAATCGAACGAGCACACCGGTGAGCTCGGGCATCTTGCGCGAGTCGACCCCGTCGAAAACTTGGCCATTCAGAATGATGCGTCCGTCAGCGCGTATCTCAATGATTTGCTCGTCAGGCATTTTGACTTCAGCACTCTGCTGAACGGTGCCAGGAAGTTGCATCCCGAGGTCAGCTTCTTGTTTGATGAGTGTTGTCGTGACCATGAAATAGATGAGCAGCAGAAACACAATATCGATCATGGGTGCCATCTGGAATTCCTCGTCGTCGCTGTTCTGGCCGGTGAGATTGAGAACGTCGAGTTTCATGCTCTATTTATCGCTTTGGTAGGCTGAGAAGATGATGTCGAGCGCACCAGCTTCGGCGCAGGCGGACATGATCTCGCGGACTTTGGCATGCTTCACGCGGGCGTCGACGCGCAGTTGGACGACAAACTTCGGGTTGTCGGCGATGCGGTCGGAAAGAACTTTGCGGATGTTGTCGAGATCGGTCGGGTAGGAGCCAAGGTAGATCTCTTCGTCATCGCCGATGGTAATGACACCGCGGTCGCCACGTTCCTTTGCAATGCTTGCGTGAATTGCGACCGGGTTTTCGATCTTCTTGAATTGGGTCTGCGTCTGCTTGGCGACGACCATGAAGAAAATAATAAGCAAAAACGTGATGTCGATCATGGGTGCCATTTGGAAACCTGGCTCGCTGTCGGTGGGCAGCTTGATTTTCATCGGAGGGACATCGCGGATTTTTGATCGAAATTCTGCGGACTAGCTCAATGGAGCGGGTGGGGGACCCTGAGGATCCGCGGACGGGTGTCCTTCTGCGGGCGGTGCTTCGTCGGAGACAGGTTCCGCGTAGGCGGCGGGGGCCTCAGCGGCCTCGATTGGCGCGCTCTCACCATGCGTGATGAGGTCGTAGCTCGCGCGGCGGGCGGACTGTTTGATTTTTTCAAGAGTTTCGCCGCTCATCCGATTGAGCGATGAAATGAGGCCGGTGTAGCGGTTCTTGAAGTAGAAGTAGATGATCATGGCGGGGATGCCGAGAATGAGTCCGCCAGCGGTCGTGATGAGCGCCTCACTGATGTTATCAGCGAGCACTTCGGGGCGACCCATACCAGCGGAGGCCATGTTCCCGAATGCTTTGATCATGCCGCTGACCGTGCCGAGTAGCCCGATCATTGGAGCGATGACCGCGATCACGGAGATGTAGTTGACCGGGACGAGGTTGCCGGTGACCTCCTCGGTGGCGGCCTCTTCCATGCCTTTCTCTACGGAATCGATATCGAGTTCGGAGCCTGAGACGCGGTCGAGACCAGCATGCACGATATTAGCAATGGGTGCCTTCTGAGTGGAGCAATAATCGCGAGCCCCGGCAAAATCGAGTCCTTCCACATACGCAATGATTTGTCGGTGAACGTCGGGTCGAAGAAACTTCGAGGTGCGGAGGTTCATGCCATTGAAAATACTAAGTCCAACCACGCCGACGGAGCCAAGGAGGAGGAACCACATCGACCAGCCGCCGAGCTGGAAGAGTCCCCATAAAGTCGTGGACCTGGCGGCGGGAGCGGCTTCTTCGCTGGGAGCGCCCTCCGCTGCGTTTGATGCGGCGGTCTCAGGCGGCGGGGCGGGGGCATCTTGGGCTAGAAGCAGATCGGGAGCGGCCAGAAACGCAATGATGAGGAGGGATGCGAGGGCCATCCATTTAGGCGTGAGAGTTGTGAGGTATTTCATGATTGATCGAGGTAAATGGGATGCGCGTTAAACTCAGCGAGAGTTGGGCAAAGTGGGTGTGACTTCAGCCGAAAGAGATTTTCCAGCCTTTTTACTCCAGCCAGTGTCTGGGTAAATTTGTTCGATGAGGCGGTAAAGGCGTTGGGCGGTGGTCGCGAAAGGATTCTCCGAGCGTGGCGGAACTGCGGGAACCTTGCTTTCGACTGCTTTGCGGTTAACTGCAGCCAGAATCTCCTGCTCGGTTGGCGGCTCACCCCCGGCCTTGTCGGCAGCGCTCTGCAGTTCGCGACCGACGCGAACTCGTTCGCTCAGCATCTGGCGATCGACTTCAACCTGACGCTCGGCAGCGAGACGCGCGTCACGCTCAAGTGCCAGCCCATCGTAGCATTGGCCGGAGAGATAGAGAGCCTCGGGGTAGAACCGCGTAGCTAAATCGCCGTTCGCGACAATTTTTGCGACATGGTCGCCGCCGGCTCGGAATTCGCCCCCCGCGAGCCGTGCGTAGGAGAGTGCGAGTTCGCTCAGGGCGTAACCTTCCTCGGTCGATTCGAAGGCTCCGATTTTCTCAAGAGTGGCTTCAAGGTCGGAGAATTTGCCGGTGCGAGCGTCGAGATAGGCGAGCCAAGCTGAGGCGGTCCGCGCGGCTTCAGTAGAGGTGGCAGCGACCACTTTTGAATAGAACCGCCGCAGCCCGTCGAATTGTTCGAGTTCGAGCAGAGCCTGGGCGTAGGCGTCGATGATGGGAGCGGCGTTCGTTTCCGGCACGCCGAGGAATGGAATGATCTGATTGGCTGGCAACTGAAGTGCCCGGCTGGCGACGGCCCATTCGCCGGACTGGATAGCTTCGAGACCCGCGGTCATCTCTGCGGTCGGGAGAAATTCGATCTCGGCGACCCGGTCGAGTGGGAGCTGAGCGACGAAAGTCTTTCCCTGCTCCTGCAGAACGATCCTGTCGGCGACCACACCCTGTATTTCCGCGGTTGTGGTCTGAGGAGAATTTTCCAACCGAACGTTGCCGATGAGATAAGGACCAGCGACGGCGGAATTTTTCGGGGCAAACGTCGCGAGGGTGAGAGCGAGGGCGACGAGACGCGCGTTGCGCGAAGAGGCGAGGCGAGATGCGGAGGGAATTCTCACGGTGTTTCGGCACTCCCGGCGGCGGTTGATTTCGGCAGACTGGCGAGTCGCTTCCGGACTTCGACCGCAGCGGGAAGCGAGGCGAGGTCGCTGTTGGCGAGCATCTCTTCGTAGGTCTTCCCGGCATCCGCTGGCCGCCCGAGCTTCTCTAAGGCGCGACCGCTGGCGAGGTAGGCCTTGGCGACCCACTCGTGGTGCTGACCGTAGAGAACGTAGACGCGTTGAAAATAAGCGAAGGCAGCCTCGGTCTCATCCTGCGCGTCGGCGCAGAGACCGATCTTGTAGAGTGCTTCGGGCCAAAGTGGACCACGCCATTCGCGGACTAGAAGAATCTCCTCATATTTCGCCCGCGCTTCGGCGAACTGCTTTTTCTCGTAGAGAATGTCGGCGAGTCGCATCGAGGCTTCACCGGCGAGTTCCCCGGTCGGGAAAAGATCGTATACGGCTTGGAAGTGGGCTTGGGCCTGGTCGAGGCTTCCGGCGTCCTGCTCGACGTAACCCAGACCGACCATGGCCTCGGCGGTGAAGTCGGTTTCCGGAAAATCGGTCGTGATGCGGGTGAGAGCGCGGGCTGCCTCGGTCGGATGCCCAGCAGCGCGAAGGTGCCCCGCCATCCAGGCGAGGACAGCGGGCGATGCGGCGTCGATCTCTTCGTTTGTAAAAGTGGTTTTTACCGGTGCGGTAGGATCAGCCAACGTCAGGCCCCACGTCAGGCGCAGCCGACGTGTCACCTCCTCGCCTTTGGTTTTGGCGAGTGCCGACTCGAGCTGGGCAACGAGCGTCTGGTCGCCGGGCTTCGACTTCAATTGCGCGTCGATGTAGTCGCGGAGGACGAGATCAGCACCGAGGGCACTCTGATCATTCGAAAAGCGTTCGAACGTCTCCCAGTAAAGCTGAGAGGCTTCGTCCTCGCGACCGAGGTTGCGCAGGGCTTCGCCCATCTTGTAGACAGCCATTGTGTATTGACCCTGCTCACCATAGCGGGCGAGGTAGCTCTGAAAGTGTCGCAGAAGGCTCTCCCACTCGCCGGTGGCCTCCATCACGCGAGCGGAATTGAAGACGGCTGCTTCGACTTGATCCGCTCGATCGGTGAATTGCTCGACGAGGCCGTAGGCTTCGATGGCGCCCTCGGTGTCGCCCAGCCCGCCGAGGACATCGCCAAGAAGATTGTGCGCCTCCCCTCGAAGGGAACTGGTCGGATATTTTTCGATGAACTCGGTGGCAAGCTCCCGCGTGCCCTCGAGATCACCCGTGCCGAAGCGCGCCAGTGCGACGCGATAGGAGGCATCTTCGGCATAGCGGCCTTTGGGATGCTTCGCGAGGTAGTCGAGAAAGAGCTTCTCGCCCTCGGCGTATTCGTTGGTGAACAGCGCTGTGTAGGCGGTCCAATAGTCAGCATCTTCGCGGAAGGTCGAATCTGGCAACTCATCCCGGAGCTTCGAAAACCAAGTTATCGCCTCGTCATAGCGGTCGGCGAAAAGGTTGCCGTAACCGGCGAGATAGTAAGCGTGCGCGCGATCGCTGTCGTTTTTCGTGACGACGCCCCGGTCGATCACATCACCGATCAGATCGTTCATTTTCCCGATCTCGTCCCTGCGCTGGTAGAGGTAGGCGAGATTGAAGGCTGTCTCGGCCGCCTTTTCGTGATCCGGATAGGTGCGCAGGAAAGCGGTAAAGTGCTCGGCGGCGCGGTCTGGGAGCTCGAGTTGCGCGGCGAGTGTGCCGGCGGCGTAAAGCGCATTGGCCGCGTTGGCTGACTTTGGAAAGTCCTTCAGGACGCCCAGGTAGGCCCAGTAAGCTTCCGAGAGGAGCTGCATCTCGAAGAGGATCTGGGCGTTGCGGTAGGCGAGGCCTTCGTCATAGTCGTCGGCTGTCTTGATGGCGGCGATCTCCGCGTCGACTTTCTGCAGGCGCTGGTCGACCGCCACGACCTCCGAGAAGTTCGACATGATCGCGCTGCCATCTGCCTTGAGAGCCTCCTGCTGCCGGGTGAGCGCGGCTTTCACGAGGTCGAGACCGGCCGCGATCTCGGCGCGGGACCGGCAGAGCTTGTAGAGCACGAAGGCGGAGGAATATTTTTTCGCTTTCATGAACTCGTCGGCGGCTTGGATGGCGGCGAGGTTGAATTCCAGCGTGAATCGAGCGGGAGAAACTTGTCCCTGCAGACTCGGCACGAGACCGTAGAGCAACGTCTCATCGTCGAGGGCGATGATGGGGGCCAGCAGCAGTGAAATTGCGGTCAAGCGCACCGCCGGATCGCGGGCATACTTGATCACGTTCTGCAGTTGCTGGACCGCTTCGCGGTTTTTACCGGCGGCGGCGTAGGCCCGGCCCAGGGTCAGGTTGAGCTCCATCTTCTCGGCGGGGGGCGTGCGGACTTGCGTCAGGATCGTCTGCAGTGTCTCGACGGCACCCTCTACCTGCTCGGACGACATCTCGGCGAAGACCTGGAGCGAGAGAACCTGCGCGAGGCGTGGCGAGTTGGGATAACGCTTCCGGAATTCCTTGAGTTGCTCAATCGCGACGTCGTAGTTCCCACTCGCGACGTAGCAGAATGCGAGCAGGAACTCCAACCGCTCGATCTTCGGCACGATCGCCGCGAGCAACGACTGGTCTGTGATCAGCCGAATTTGGGCAAGAACGGTCTCCAGAGCCGGAGCCGCAGTCGCATAGTCCCCCTTGGCGACCGCCTCGTTGGCCACCCGCTCGGCCTCCTCGGCCTCGCGATTCTGCGCAGTGGAAACCGCTAAAGCGGAGCATCCCAGCACGAAGGAGCAACCTAGCGCGAGTATCAACTGACGGCTTTTCGACATGGTAGGGGAAGGTTGCAGGCGGCGTCAGCCGTTTCGCGAATCAAGTGTCCTCGTTGCTAGGATGATGGCTTGGATGATCAAAGGTTAATTCAACGCATCGTTGCGCGATTTCGATGTGTGTTCCGCATGGATCCTCGATCGCTTCGCGATGGATTTTTGGTGCCGAGGATGAAACACCTCCCCGGAAATGCCTCCGCTTGATGAAGAATCCACCGTTTTACCAAACCGCACCCGCGTGGAACGAACCCACCAGTCCCTTCCATCACACTTGGCGTCACTGGGGAATATCGATCAATTCCGGTGGCTGGGTCGTGCCGACACCCTTCGACATCTGGAGATGGCGAGAGATGAGATTGGAATCCGATACGTGCGAGCGGCCGCGATGTATTCGCCCGAGATGCGAGTTTGGGAGTTTGGCCTGACGGATTGGAATAGTCCGACGGAAGGCAAGGAGCGTCGGGCGAACTGGCAGCTGGTCGATATCTCCCTCGAGCACCTGCTGGCTCTGGGCCTCAAGCCGATCTACACGACCTGTTTCAACCCCGTAGGCTTTACTGATGACCTTACGACGACCTGGCCGGACCGCAACCCCGTCGGCATGCCGCGAGACCTCGCGCAGTGGGCCGAGTTCGTCGCCGGGGGAGTGCGTCACCATCAGGAGCGGTTCGGTCGTGACGAACTCCGGACGTGGTATTTCGAGTGTTGGAACGAATCGAATTTACCGAATTTTTTCTCGGGGACGCAGGAACAGTTTTTTCAACTCTGGTCGGCAACGTGGCACGCCATCAAGTCCGTCGATCCGGAGCTTCGGATTGGTGGGCCCTCGACCGCTCGCGGAGAGTGGGTCGGGGAATTCCTCGATTGGACGATCTCTGACGGGACTCCCCCGGACTACATCATCACGCACGTCTACAACAACGATTCCGACAGCCAACCGCTTTCACCTTTCGATGGTCCGGCCTCTCATCGGGTGAAAGACTCGCCCGACTTCGCATCGGGCGTGATCCGCGGACTTCGTAAGGAGCTCGACGAGCGAGGGTGGGTCGGCGAGGTGCATTGGAACGAGTGGGGGCGTTCGTGGTTTCCTTTCGATCCAGCGAAGGAGACTGCGCTCGAGCCGGCATTTATCGTCCGCACCATGGCGGATGTCTCGCAGGCTGCGGACCAATTCGCCTTCTGGTGCCTGTCGGACATCTACGATCAGGTCGCTTTCCAATCGTCCGAGTTCCAAGGAAATTACGGCCTCCTCAGTTTGCATGGTTTGCGAAAACCTGGCTGGTTCGCGCATGTATTACTCAACCGACTCGGCAGCAGTCGCGTCCCGACACTCGTCAGCGACCGATGCATCGCCAGCATCGCGACCATCGATGAAACCCGAGGATGTGTGCTGGTCTCCGCATACCCGGACAGTCCCGGAGATCAGCCGAAGACGATCAACGTGAATATCACCCTGCCATTTAACGCATCGAACGTGGCCCTCACGAGGCTGGGCTCGCTTGAGAACAACGTTGTCAACTCCTGGCGGGAGATGGGATCTCCGCCGTATCCGACACGAGAGGAGCTCGCAAGCTTGCGAGCGGCGAACATTCTACAGACCGCCCCGATACCCCCTCAAGAGATGATTGACGGGCAGCTGATAGCAAATGTGACGATGGAGTGCCCTGGGGTGGCTTGCTTGGAGTTCCACATTGGATAGCTAGCGGCCTCTGTCCGGAAAGAAGGTAAAAAGGAGCTGTCGGGGATTTGAACGCTGACGGGGCGAGTGACAGCAATCCTTCACCGCGGCGAATCCCCATCTTTCGATCGGAGTGGGGCCATTCCGCACCAACCTGTCTGCAACCTCCTCCTTCGTCGCATGGCTCCGGATCTCTACTTCGTCAAGGACGAATGCCTCGGTTTTCCGGACGCTGATGCTTTCCTAACCCTGATCGCAATCAACGCGACGAGAGCCATTCACCGAATTATGTTGTCTATTGCCTCGCTTCGTATGCCGCTTCTGATCTTCCCCTGCGTGTGGCAGATGGTTGTCCGACGGACTCGGTGTTTTGATACCCACAGAGATAGGACGGTTTTCGTATGGGGACGGCAATTACTTGGGGTGGGCTCTTTTCGGAAAAACTCAAGATCGGAGGTAGAAATGTGCAGACCGCGATAAAAATTTTCAGCAAGTTTTCCCGCATTGTCTCAAGTGCGGCGGTTTTGAGTTCACTCTCCATGTCAGGAGCCACGGTGGGGAAGCTGGAACGTTCAGAAAAGGTCGCGTTTCGGGTCGAGACGGTGGCCGAGGGGTTGGAGCATCCCTGGGCGATTGTGCGGCTTCCCGATGGGCGTTTTCTGGTCACGGAGCGTGCGGGGCGGCTGCGGGTGATTGAGGATGGCCGACTGCTGGCTGCACCGGTCGAGGGGGTCCCAGAGGTCTGGGCGCAAGGTCAGGGTGGCTTGCTTGATGTGCGGCTGCATCCGGACCACGCGGAGAACGGGTGGATCTATCTCGCGTTTTCGAAGCCGTTTCCGAAGGGCGCGCTCACGACGGTGATTCGCGGGCGTTTGGAGGGAAATCGACTGGTGGATGTGGAGACGATTTTCGATCCACCAGCGGAGGAGGCGAGCGAGCTGGGACAGCATTTCGGAACGCGGATTGTTTTTGACGACGCGGGGCATTTCTTTTTTTCGATTGGTGACCGCGGTGGCCCGACCACGCCGAAGAATCCCGCGCAGCAGCTCGGCAGCGTGAAGGGCAAGGTGCATCGGCTCGAGGACGATGGTTCCATTCCCGACGACAATCCCTTCGTCAGGACGGCGGGCGCGAAGCCGTCGATTTGGTCGTATGGCCATCGCAATCCGCAGGGGCTGGCCATTGAGCCGGGCACGGGTCGACTGTTGGCGAGCGAGCATGGTCCGCGCGGTGGTGACGAATTGAATCTGATCGAGGCGGGGAAAAATTATGGGTGGCCGGTAGTGACGTTTGGGATCAACTACAATGGCGAGGTGATCAGCGAGCGGACAGCGGCCCCCGGGATGATCCCGCCCGTCGTCCATTGGACGCCGTCGCCCGCGGTGTGCGGCATGGCGTTTTACATCGGAAACGTCTTTCCCGAATGGGAGGGCAATCTGTTTGTCGCCGCCTTGACGCTCAAGCAACTCATCCGGCTGGAGCTAGCTGGCGGGCAGGTAGTCCATCAAGAAATCCTGCTGAGTGGGTCTGGCCGCATTCGGGATGTCCGATGTTTCGACGACGGTTCTCTTTACGTCGTGTTTGACGCTCTGGGAAAAATTGTCCGTCTTGTCCCGGAGGAGCCTTGATCGCTGTAGAAAGCGACACGTGTCTATCCCACGCTGGAGATCGGGAGGTGGGGAATCTGATGTTGCGTCTTAATCGCTTGGATTCAGGTTGTAAGGTTTCGAATTCTGGATATAACCGCAGCTGATGAAAGAGACGAGCGGACGCGACAGTGTGTTGACAATGGGTTTGTTCGGCCGGGTGGGTCGACATTTGCGCATGCGTCCGCTTGGCCCCCGAGGCCTCTCTTTTTTTCTCGCAGCGGCGACCGTTCTGCCAGCACCAGCCACGGATTGGTCGGGAAGCGACTTGGGAAGTGCCACGAATGTCGGTGGAGCCGTCTGGCAAGGTGCCGATGTGCGTTTGTTCAGCGACGCCCCTGACTTGTATTCGGGTTACTATTTTTTGTCGGCTCCGGCGGGCAGGTTTGTCCGGGCAGAGGCGTGGTTGGCTCCGGGCACTGCCGAGGCTGGATTGATGGTTTCTCCCGGCACCGCCACTGTTTCGTCCCGCAGCGTGTGGTTGGGATTGCGGGCCGACGGGAGCGCGATGTTTCTCAGCCGCTCGCAGGACGGTTCGCCTTGGGAGGAAACCGAACTTGCGGGCGTGACGGCACCGGTGGGGCTGCGGTTGGAACGATTCGACGACCGGGTGGACGCCTATGTCTCGCAGGGCGGGAGCTGGCTGTATGCCGACTCGGCGCGGGTGGATTTAAGTGCCGCGACACGTTCGGGAGGAGCGGTCGCGGATGGCGAGGCGGTCTTCAGCGGACTCAGTCTGGTGGATTTACCCACCGCGCGGGGGTTGTTTGCGGAATACTATCGGACGTCCGATTTGCGGGTGTTGCTCGCCTCGCGACTCGATGGTGCGATTCGGCTCGACTGGGGTGAGGAACCACCGGTGCCGGGGGCGAGTGCGACGGATTTCGGCGTTCGGTGGAGCGGATCGCTGGTTCCCGACGTGACGGGCGAGCACGAGCTATTTGTCACCTTCAACGATTCGGTGAAAGTGTGGTTCGACGGCGTGTTGGTGTTGGGCGAGTCGGCGCTTGGGGAGTCGGAGGAATTGGCGGTGGCGCTGAACCTCACGGTCGGAGTGCCGGTCGAGTTCGTGCTCGAGTATCGAAATTCCTCCACCCCTTCGGGAATCGAGGTCGAGTGGTCCGTGCCCGGTCGGGGCCGCGCGACGATTCCCCCGAGCGCGTTTTTACCGCTGGATACTTCGCTGGATGGCGATGGCGACGGATTGCCCGACTACTGGGAGACTCGTTATGGAGGGGCGGCTGGGTTGAATGCATCGGCCGATCTTGACGGGGACGGATTGACAAACGGGCAGGAGTTTGCCAGCGGTCTTCATCCTTCGGTGGCGGACAGCGACGAGGATGGGCTCACGGATGGGCGGGGGAGTCCCGGTCGCCTGCTCTACGAAGAGTGGGGAGGAATCGGCCAAGAGGTGGTGAATTCGCAGGTTCTTTCTCTCCGGCGATACGTGCCCTTTCCCGGCCAGCCGGTGATGACGAAATTTCTCGATGCCGCCGAAGTCCCCGTTGCGTCCCTAGGTCAGTGGGGCGGTGGACGAGTCCGGGGGTATCTGGTCCCTTCGGTTTCGGGTGATTACTCGTTATCGGTGACGGGCCAATTTAACGTGGAACTGTGGCTGAGCCCCGACGAGCACAGCTGGAATCGTCGGTTGGTGTCCCGCATCGATGGATGGGCTGGCGTCGGGCAGTGGACGAAGAAGAGCATGCAGCAGTCGATACCGCAGACTCTGGAGGCCGGACGAAGGTATTATTTCGAGATTTTGAACAAAACGAAGAGCTCGCGCATGTGGTTCCAAGTGGGATGGAAAGTTCCCGGCGCGACGGATTATGAACTGATTCCGAACACCGCGTTTGTGGCGTTTGGAGCGGAGGATGACGCCGATGCGGATCTTCTGCCGGACGCATGGGAGCAAGCTTGGTTCGGCGATTTGTCACCCCAGCCTCAGGAAGATAACGATAGTGATGGAATTCAAAACTTGGATGAGTCCCGGACACAGCTTTCGCCCTTGTCAGCAGATACCGATAGCGATGGGCAGAGCGATGCCGCAGGTCAGGTGGGCTGGGTGACCGTGGAGTATTGGCTGGGATCGCAGGGAACCTCTGAGGACGACTTCATGGCAGGCGAGCGGACTTCACGCGTGCCGGACGGTCGAGTCGTGTCGACCCAAGTGAACGAACAGATCGCCGGTTCGCAGGATTCGGCGTGGGTGACTCGTGGGTATTTGCTTCCGACGGTCTCCGGAATTCATCAGTTCAATCTCAAGGGCGGGCGCGGGGGATGCGCATTTTATCTGAGTAGCAATGATTCGGCAGCAAGCCTCCAAAAATTGCTTGCAAAGGTGAGTCAAACCAAGTCGGCCACGTTGGCGGCAGGCCAGAGGTACTACTTCGAGATGGTGCACAAGATGAGTGACGGTGCCCAGGCCCCTTTGTCATTGCGGTGGAAACCCCCGGGTGCCACCGACTGGGATTCGCTCCCGAGCACAGCACTGATGGCGGCGGACGAGGTTGCCGTCGCCAAGCCCACGCCGCTGCCCGAGCCCTGGCAGCGGACCGACGTAATCGCAAATCGGGGGTGGAATGCCCTGCGGAGCGTCTCGACGATGGATGCCAACGGAGTCCTGACGATTGATGCTGCCTCGTTCCGTGCGGAGGACAATTCGGACGACGTGCATTTCGTGTGGCAGGCGCTCGCGGGTGACGGAGAAATCACTGTTCGATTTGTAGGCCTTTCGTCCTACCCTGATAAGGCGCAGGCAGGCTTGATGATGCGACAGGATTCTGCAGCTGGTTCACCCATGGCGGCTGTATTCACGGATGAATCTCGGAATGTCGTGTTTGGAGCCCGAACCGTGCGGGACGGCCAACTGACTACATCGCCTCCCGGCTCGCGGCTCGGCACGATCTGGCTGCGACTCGTTCGGGCTGATGGTTGGGTCTACGCCTACACGTCGCAGAACGGGCAGAACTGGGCGTGGTTGGGCGAAGCGCAACTGGCCCTCGACGGGGTCGTGCAGTTGGGCGTCTTCGCCGGAAGTTCGGACAGCTTGGCATTCGCCCGGACTTCGTTCGATTCGATCTCGGTGCGGGTGGACCTCGATGGCGACGGCATTTACGACGACGAAGACACCGGCTCGACCGCGGACCCGGATGGCGACGGCTACAGCAGTTGGGAGGAAATCGAATTTCTGCACAGCGATCCCACGGTCGCCGATCTCACGGCCCCGCAGTCGGTGGACGTGCAGGCGGGCTGGTCTGGCGTGCCCGCGATTGGACTCTGGGACACGGACGCGAGCGGAATTTTCAACCGAAGCGTGCGGGGCGCGGTCGATTACACGATCAGCGTGCCCACCGCGGGCATCTACCGTCTGGCCGTCACGGGAGCACCCCGCGCCAACGCAACGTCCGATCCAAATTGGTATGTGATCGTGTCGCTCGACGGACAGCGGCTCGAACGGGTTCGCTACACCCTGCACCTGGGCGAGACCGGGACCGCCTTCCTCTACACCCCGTGGTTGAGTGCCGGGACTCACACCGTGCGCTTGTTTTTGGACAACGTTTCCATCTACCGGACGTTCTCGTTCCGGGAGGTTCGGCTCGAATCCATCGGCGGCCCCGACACCAACGGCAACGGCATTCCCGATTGGCAGGAGGCGCGATTGGCCGCCCAAAATCGCATCGACGACCGCTCTCCCGCCAGCGCGACGTCGCCGTTTTGCCTCGAAGGAGAAACGAAATATTTTCTCAGCCTCGGTCTCTCGGCCTCGGGCGCGCCGCTCGAGCCGCTGCGCGGCGTGGGAGAAGGCTGGTATGCCAACGTGCCGCTCGATCCCTCGGGGCCGACGGACGTGCAGGTGAGTCAGGAAAATGGCGCTCTCGCTTCGACGAAAAGTTTGTCCTGGACCCCGACGGACCTTCTGGTTTCCGGCGGCGTGACCATTCGGGCGGGCGACAGCCTGCTGCTGGCCGCCACCCCGGCGGCGGCGACCTCGGGCACGGCCACGGTGGCGATCACCCACGACAACGTTCCGTTGACCACCCTCACGCTGAACGCCGGGACAAAGGTCCCTCAGGAATTCGCCGAAGCGGGATCGTATGGCATCAGCACCACGTTCGACGACGGCCAGAACCCGGCCGTCTCCCACTCGGTTACCGTCAACGTGAAGGCGGCGGAATTCGCCGATCCCGATCCCGTCGTGGCCCTCGGGTATTATCGCGACTGGCTGAATCCGGAACTGCCGCTCGATGCCGTGATCGAATCCGACGGTCGGATGGACGTCTTGGAGTTGCCGCCACCCGCCGCGGGTGGTCGGGCATTTCGGCTCCGCGCGGATGCCGCCGCAACGCGGATCGTCCTGTCCCGACTCGACGACGGCACCACCCGCGGGCCGATCCTGGATCGCGCCGAGATCAACGCCGTGCGGGCCAGCTCCGGCTCCCAGACCGGAATCTATCTGGTGGATGAATACCCCGACGGAACGCAACTCGTGGAAATGCGGGTCGTCTTCAGCGACATCCCCGACGATCTGAGGCTGAAATTCGAAATCTTCGTCGCGGGTGTCACCTTCGAGGACGGCAGCACGGTGAAGTGGTTCACGAAGGACGACTTCAACGAATTCGGCGAGCTCACGGTGCGATTCCTGCGCGCTCCGGGCGTGACGACCTCGATCTGCCACCGGCTCTACATCTACCAAGGCGAGGAACTCCTCGAAGTTCGCAAAAACTGACCATGGCCAATCGTTCCTCAGTTGGGAGTCTTCGGCGCGGCGGACTCCTCGTCGTTTTGTCTTTCGCGGTCCTTATCCTGGGCGTCGTCGGGCTGGTGATGCTCACGAAGCGTGCCCCGTCCCCGGAGGCGGAGGCGGGGACGCAGGCAGAGTCGAATGTTCCACCCCGCGTGGTCAAAGCGGTGGAGATTCCCACTCTCCCGGTTCTCGTGCGGGGCGAGCCATCGGACCGGGCCCTCGCGCCCGCCCCGACCACGCGACAGGCGCTTTTTGCCGGCGACCTGGCTTTCGACGCCCGTATTCGGAAAGTGCAGTCGCTCGACGCGACGGTTGGCCCCGTCGAACGCCGGCTGCTCGAAGACTACCTGGTCGATCCCCACCCGGACGACGGGCTGAGTGAGAGCGAGCGCGACGCGCTGAAGAACGACATCCTCAACGTCCTCCGCATTCAGGAGCCCCCGGTCGATGGACTGGCGACCACGTTGGCGAAGATGGTCAACGACCCCGTGCAAAGTCCCGTCATGCGCGATTACGCGATTCAGCATTTGAGTGAGATGCCCGCTGAAGGCGAAGACGCTGCCCGCGCTCGTGAAAACGTCTTTTGGCAGGCTGCCGGAGAACGAGGCCAAGCCTTTGCGGGAACCGCTCTATTGGGCCTTGCTCGCAAGATCGAGGCTGAAGCTCCGGACGCGCCGGACTTCGAAACCCGGCGGGACCGATTGAGTCAAGCCGCTCGGTCGTTGGCAGCAGATGACTCAGTGCCTCTCGCCACGCGGGCCACCGCGTTGAATGTCGCCGGGCGATTTCACGGAGACGAAGCCTTGGCTCTCGCCAAACACCTCGCCGCGAACGAAACCTCCCCGTTTTTACTCACCGCCTGCCTGCCCATCCTGCGGACCAGCGGCGATGCGGAATCTCTTCGCGTCTTGGAAGGCCTTGCTCGAACCAGTGATTCCCGACTCCGTCAGCAGGCTTTGCAAACCCTCGCTCAACTTTCCGCAACCAATCTCTGATGAATACAAAATCGATTCGGCAAACATTTCTCGCTTTCGGGCTATTGGCTTTCGCCTGCATTTCTTCGCACGCCCAAATTACCGGGTTGTTTAATCCCGTTGTGGACCCGCCGCGTGGAGTGGACACCGATGTGACGGTTGACCTCATGCAGGATGGGCAGGCACTCAAGCAGGGCAAGGAGGGCGATTACGAAGCGGTTACGGATGATAAGGGAGACGTGACGATCTCGATGACGTTTACGATCGAGGATACCAACGGAGTGTATCGTTCTGGCGACGAGGACACGGTATTTTCCTCGCATTTGAAATGGCGGGCGACTCTTCCCGACGGCTCGCAGCAGGAAGGAGAATCATTTGATGGTAGCGGATTCACTCGGGACGCGATCGACTCGATTACCTTTAGCGCGGCGACGGACACAAAGAGTTTTGTGGGCCAGACGATCAAAGTGGAGGCGCTGGGCCTGGATCCCAACGAAACGCTGGGCAGCGTGGATGTGACGATTGCTTGTGGGAGTTGTAGCGGTGGATCGTGTTCCGCCAAGGTAAACGCGGAAAATGGCTGCTTGAAGTTCAGCGTCGGGGTGGCTGGCGGGAAGAATGGGCGTTCGCGTGGGCAGTTCTGGGTGCTGGCCAACACGCCATCAGCCGATCTGGTGCAACCCTCAGGACTAAACTTTTTGGGTTCGCCCGACATCACGCTGATCAGGGACGCAAACAATGCGCCACGACAAGTGCTGAGTCAGACCGATTTTGTCGACGTGGTGACCACCGGACCGGCGGCTTACGAGATGCGCTTTTATGCGGCGGGCCAGCAAGGATCACTCAACGGAGGCATCTACGGAGCGCCGTCCGTGGCGCCGCGCAAGACGGTGCGGGTGGAAGGTTCTCCGACGGGCGATGTCGTGAGCTTGATTGAAAACCCGGGGGCAAGCGGAGAACTGCGCCACGATTATACGTTCAATGCGACCAAACAGGATTGGACGCTCGCTCAGGGCGGCGTGGTGACCGAGAAAGAAACGACGGTCAGCGGGAACTATAAAACTGAAATCACTGAGGTCCGCGCGCAAGACGGCCCTGTCGTGAGTCGAACTTCGGAAAAGTTGCGGAAATTCAATTTCGGCGAGCGGGTGATCGAGCGGATTGAGGACCCCCAAGGGCTGAACTTGGTCACCACTTACGAATACTATCTGAATGGCCCGTCGTCGCCGACGGGAGCCGGGCAGATCAAACAGGAGACCCGGCCTGACGGATCGTGGACGCGGTATGAATACGACGGGAATGGCCGACGCAGTGCAGTAATCACCCCGCTGGGCAACGCGGGTCCGCAAGAGACGGGCAACGTGCGCCGGAGGACCATCACCTACGGCTCCGGTGATCTCGTCCAGACCGAGGTCGAGACGGTGGCCGGCCAAGTGGTTTCGCGCCGCTGGCTGGTTAGAGACGGCTCCGCCACCAAAACAATTCGCGCGACCGATCCTGCCGCGGCATCGTGGAACGATACAGGCAACTTGGTGTCGCTGAGCGAAAATTATACGAGCGGCAATTTCCGCGGACTACCCAAGCGGAGTCTTTCGGAGAACGGTCAGCTCACCACCTATTCCTACAGCCAGAGTGGAACGCAGCGCACCACCACGCGGGAGACGGGAATGCCAAATGCGGGCTCCATCGCCGTGGCCGACGGTGTGCGCACCACGAGTGTCGTCAACGAATACGGAGTGGTCATTTCCGAAGCTGTAACGAGCATTCCCAACGGCTTGACCCTCTCGTCCTGGACGGCGACTGCGACCGATGACAGAGGACGGGTGACGGCGGCCAGTCACTCCGATGGAACGACGGAAAGCTGGAGCTTCGGCCTGCCGGGCGAAGACTGCTGCCAAATGAGTTCACACACGGATCGGCAGGGAGTGACGACCAGCTACGGTTACGACGCGCTGGGTCGGCAAACCATCACCACCCGGCTCGGCATCTCGGACAAGGTGACCCTCGACGCCGCCGGCCGGGTGACGAAGCGGGAACGCATTGGGACGGATAACAGCATCATCGTGCAGGAAGAAACGACCTACGACCTCGCCGGTCGGGTCACGCAGACCCAGGACGCGATGGGCGGGATTACGACGGTCAGCTACTCCCCGGATGGTCGCACGACCACGACCACCCATCCCGATGGCGGAACGCGCATCGAGACGAGCTACGCGGATGGACGGCTCCAGGAAATCAGCGGGACCGGGGCCAATCCGGCGTCCTATGCTTACGGGGCCTGGAGCGGCGGCGAGTGGACGCAGGAGTTTAGAACCACGAGCGAGTGGGTGAAGACCTACACGGATTTCGCGGGGCGATCCGTGAAAATGGAGTATCCCGACGGTGCGTTTGCCAGCATGACCTACAATGCGAAGGGTCAGCTCACCCAACAGATGGACCCCGACGGCGTGACCACGCTCACGGAATACGATGGGCGCGGACGCGTGGTTCGACAGGCCGTTGATCTCAATGGCAACGCGGCAATCGATTTGGCCGCGGATCGGGTGACGGAGACGGTTCACGCGGTCGCCAACGCGCACGGGACAACGGTCAATCGCACCACGACGAGCGTGTATGCGAGCGGGAGCACACCGACGACGGTGAGCGTGAGTGAACAAAGCACCGACGGGCGCAGCCAGTGGCAAACGCGCTTCGGCAACGCATCCAGCACCGTGGCGAGCACGCCCTCGAACGGCGCGTGGACGGTGACGACGACCAATCCCGACGGCACCAGCACCGTGCAAACCATCACCGACACGCGACCGACTGCCATCGAGCAAAAGGCCAGTGGTGGAGCGACTCTCGCGACCACGACGGTGACCTACGATGGGCACGGGCGTCAACTCACCCAGACCGACGGTCGGACGGGAACGACCACCTTCGCCTACAACGACCGCGATCAGGTCGTCACCGAGACGGCCCCCGCCGCGACCGGTGGCGGCAGCCCGCTGGTGACCGGCTACGGCTACGATGCGATGGGCCGCCGGACGAGCGTCACCTTGCCGGACAATAGCGTGACCACCACCGGCTATGACCTGCGCGGCAACGCGACGAGCCAGGGCGGAAGTCAGCAATACGACGTCACCTCCACCTTCGATCCGCAGGGCCGCCTGTTGACCATGACGACCACCGGGCAGGCGGGCAACGCGACCACCACGTGGATTTACAATCCCCAGAGAGGTTGGTTGGACCGCAAGGAATACGCCGACAACCGAGGAACCGACTACACCTACACGCCCGGCGGCAGGCTGCTCACGCGCACGTGGGCTCGCACGGCGGGAGGCAACTCGTTGGTGACGACCTACGGTTACAACGCAGCGGGCGACCTGACCTCGACGGATTACTCCGACTCCACGCCGGATGTGACGATGAGCTACACGCGGTTCGGCGGAGTGGCCAGCACCACGGACGCCACCGGCACGCGGCTCATTGGCTACAACGCGCAATTGCAGCCGGAGACCGAGACGCTGCCCGCCACCTTCTACGGCGGTCGCATCCTCACGCGCACCTACGACTCGTTGCATCGCCCGACCGGGATCGAACTCGGCACCAGCGCCGATCCCGACGCCGACCACGTCGTCACCTACGGGTTCGACCCAGCGGGACGCCTCGCCACGGTGGCCGATGCCAACACCACCTGGACCTATGGGTTCGTCGCGAACGCTCCGAATCTCCTTTCCAGTGTGACAACCGGCGCGAGGACGGTAACCTACACCTACGAGCCGGGTCGCAACGCGATCACCAGCATCACCAACGAAGTCGGGAGCACCACCGTGAGCGCCTACACCTACACGAACAACGCCATCGGTCAGCGCACCGCGCGCAGCCAGAGCGGAACGGCCTTTGCCGCGTCGGCCAGCGAGACTTTCGGCTACAACTCGAAAGGGGAAGTCACGAGCACGACGCACGACGTGGACACCGCGCGAGACACTGCCTTCGCCTACGATGGCATCGGCAACCGCAACACCGCGACGTTCGCGGGTCTCACTACCGACTACACCGCGAATCTGCTCAATCAATACACCGAGGTCGATCCGGGCACGCCCGCCACGCCGACTTATGACGACGACGGCAACCTGATCGGAAACGGAACCGACCGCGAGTTTTCCTACGACGGTGAAAATCGTCTCGTCGAAGTGCGCGATGCCAGCAACACGCTCCTTGCGACCTACACCTACGACGGCCAGGGGCGACGGGCGAAACGCGTGACGACCGGTGCCGCTCCGCAGGGCGCGAGCGAGGAAGTCTATCTCTACGATGGCTGGAATCGCGTCGCCACCTACGACGCCTCGTCCGGTTTGTTGAACACCCAAACTTGGGGCCGCGACCTGAGCGGAACGCTCGAAGGTGCGGGTGGTGTTGGCGGATTGCTTGGAGTGCAGGAATCCGTCGGCCCCCACGCCGGAAATTACACGCTCCAGTATGACGCCAACGGAAACGTCAGCGAAGTGTTGACCGCCAGCGGCGCGATCGCCGCGCACTACGAATACGACGCGTTTGGCGACGAAGTTGTTTCGACCGGCAGCTACGCTGCGGTCAATCCGTGGCGATTCAGCACGAAGCCGGTCGATGCCGAGACGGGATATTCTTATTATGGTTATCGTTACTATAACCCCGATACCGGCAGATGGCTCAACCGCGATCCGATCGGGGAAGAAGGGTGGGGTGAATCTTTATGGGTTCGTTGGGAATGATCCAGTCAATGTCATTGATCCATTAGGATTAGCTGTGATCAATACTGCCGACGAGGCAATCAGACTCAGCGTGGGCTAAGACGTGCGCTTCGAGTGGAGACACTTGGCAGACACTCGCTGCAAAATCAAACGACTGATTGTTAATTTCAATGGGACGGAGGACCGCCCCGAATATCCTGTTTCAAGCGATGGATATTGGAATAATCCAACGGGAAGAGTCTTTGTTGGCGACGTGACGGTCGAATGCGAAGACGGAAACGTCTGGACCGGTGGCATTCAAACAGGCGGAATGCGAACTCGTGATTCCACGGTTCGAGGCCCAAGTGACGATAATCCACAGGGAGACGATAGCGCAGTTCCGGGCGGGGATTTCACTATAAGCACTTCGCGCCCAGGAAAAGGATTTCCGATTAACACTAGCGGCACAAGTCGCGGGGATATCACAATGCATTATGCAAGTTATCGTGGTTCGCACGGTTGCCCGACTTTGACCTCGACAACTGAGTGGGAAGATTTGAAGGAGCTAATGAAAAACACCCGAGAAAAATTCAGTGTTAATTCGGTTCCTATCCGCATCCAATACTCTGGAGTCGAGCCCCCAGAGGTAATAGAGGGAATGGACGTAACGACCCCCCACAAACCCCACTCGGACTTCCGACAAATCCGGGACCCCTTCTCCCTGATGTAACTGAATTATGAGTTCTCACGCAAATTCTGTCCGTCAGCTATTTCGCGGTAGCTGTATGTTTTGGATCCTAGGTCATTTTCTACTGATCTCGTGCAGCACGACAGCATCTCAGGGTAAAATAGTGCGCTTACAAGGTCACTATAACCTAGGCGCTGGACCGGCGATATTTTGTCCGGAACAAATGCCTGGAAAAAAATTACTTGTGGCACCGCAGGATCTGCCAGCCGAAGTTTACGCATATCTTCAATCCCAACCTGAGCACTCGGATGTAACTCGTGAATCAGGCTCAACTTCGGCATTTGCAGACATAGAAGGAGTGATTTCCTATCAACCAGATGGTGTGGCGCGGCTTCAAACGGCAAAGATTTTATCACTTAAACCCGCGCAAAAGAGTTATCTCAAATCGCTGACGCAATGGCCTCCAGCAACGTTCGAAAGGCGAGAGTAAGAAATGGTAATCAGACAGAAGGAAATTGTCGATTGGCTCAGCTGACACTAAATACTCAACGTGCCCGCCGCCCGCGCCGTCACGCCGGATGCTACTGCCCCTGCCACCCGGCATCCGTCGCGCCGACGCTCGCTTATCGTAACTCGAACTCTCGCCGTCTCCGGCAACGTCCGTCCTGCAAATTCGACCCTCCGCCAGAGCGCTCCGGTTGGGTTACGATTGCGGCCTGTCACGGGACCTGCGCGGCATGACATCGCCCAACAGCGCCACCGTATAGCCGTGCCTGATGCGGCCCCTCCCTGAAGGGACCCTCCGCGGCACCGGTCGCCCTCCGCAGCCAGAGCGCTGCGAAGGACTCCCTCGGCTAATACGTTGCCGCGAGTTGGGTGATATAATGCCTCCGACCCCAGAGCAGGTCGGGCAGGTCCCGCGCCAGGCCGCAATACAGAAGCCACGCCATGCGGCCATGCCCGGTTGACGAGCCCTGCAGCCCCCGCCGGGCCGGTGCCCAGAGCGGCCCAGTCCCCGCGCGGTCCGCTCCCGAGTGTAATCCAGCCGCTCCGTCGGTCCGGTGGTCTGCAGAGCCGACCATCCTCCCGCCCGAGCGGGCGCGCACGGCTCGCGCCAGTCCCCGCAGAGCCGGGGCCTGTCACGCCCCGTGCAAGCGCGGGATGCCAGTTGACGAGGGCGACAACGACAAAGCCCCGTGGAAGGTAGGGGGCGTTTGTTGTTGTCGCCTCGCCACTCGTGCCAGCGGGCCGGGCAAAAAGTCAGGCAGGCCGCGCGACGTCCTGGGAGTTGAAGGAGGCAACCGGTCGGCCTACTGGGGCGGCTCCACCGCCTGGTACCGTCGGGCGGTGGGGTGGCTGTCGTTGCAGGTTGATGCCGGAGCCTCTCGGCTCCCGCACCCCTGGGGCTGCTCTTCGAGCAATCTGTCTCAGGCCGTCCCACGGATTTCGGCTGGCAGCCGTGGACCGCCGCCCTCAAAGCGCCCGCCTCCCGCGCTTCATGCCCCGACTTTTCTTCCCCCTTCTACGCTTGATTCGCTCATTCTGGACAGGCTCTGGCCCTGAGCTGGCACCGAGAACCCCGCGTCTGTAGAAGAAGGAGCTCTTACCAGGGATGACGAGCACCCTCCGCGTGCGGCGACGGACTCACGGGACCAGAAATTCATAGCGGTCGCTCCAGGTCATCGTTTCGCCAGCTTCGAGGTGAATCTCGACGAATGGCTCGATGGCGATGGCCTTCCCAATCGCGTAGAAAACGAGTTCCTTTGGAGCCACGTCGCCGGTAATCTGGAGCGCCGTGTCCGTCGCGGGATTCAAAAATTCGATGCGCCTTCCCGCGTCGGCCGGGAGGTCGACAAATTTTCGATAAAGCGATCGCCGTGGTGCCAACTCGGAAATGATCCGAAGCACGCGACCGTCGACGACGGCCACCTTCTTGATCGGGGATTGATCGAGCGGCGCAAAATCGAGCGTCACCGAGATTCCCGGGTCCAGTTGCCGGTCGTCGAAGACAACGAAATTATGACAGTAATAATCCGTGGAGATCGGGCGCTCACCCGTGTTTTCGAGCGTGTAACGAACGATCATTTCCGGTTTGTCCTCACGCAGTTCCACTCGCTTCCCGTATCGGTATCCCCATCCATCTTCAGTGGGCAACTCCTGCACGCATTCGATCCACGATTCGCCGTGAGTCACCAACCACGGTAGCGGCTCGACCACGTAGGGTTTAGTAAAATCGTAGGGTTCGAGATCCGGCCTCACGAGTTTGCCAACTCCGATTTTGTAAAATTGATCACCCGGCTTCGCGTCGTCGAAGCCAAGCGGAGATCGCATTCCGAACTCTCCGACCGTGCCGATGCCGTTATCCGTGGCATCCACAGCGCGAACGACTTTCCATTCTCCGAAAAACTGATGTCCTCCGACCTTCGCGGCAGCCACCATGCCGGACCAGTCGAACCGCGAGCTTCGATAATAACCGTCCTTGGCATCCGGTAGATAGACGACCGCCGTCATCGCTGCGCTTCGCAGCTCGACGCTCGGTGGCGCGGCCGAGGCGAGCGCACAGGACAGGAAAGCAACGCAAACTACCGCGATAAAGCGTCGAACGAACACGCGGTCGATCCGGCTTTGATGATGGCGGCCGCAACCAGAAACACTGGACTCCCAGGGATCAGCTTCACGTGGCAGGTTTGGGAATGTGCGGGTTCCGTTCATAGATTGCTCGGGTGGGGCGACAGGAGAATCGAGTTCACTAACTTGCATAATATGTCTTTCCGAGCCGCGCGCTGCAAGGATACGCCAAGATGAATACCAAGGTGCCCCCCATTCCTGTCGGGCCGGTCCAAGCGCAGACTGCGGCCTGAAACACGAGCAGGCAGCGGATCAAAATACCCACCGCCCGCGGCACCTCGACCGCCCGCTTCCCCGCCGTCAACGCAATCCCCAACCAGACCAGAAGGAGAGTGAAACACGAGAATATCTCGACCAAGCCACGGGTCTCGATCAACGAGAAAGAGGACGGTTGCACCGCCAAAAATACGATCAGGATCAGGGGAACGACGGTCGGCGCGAATCGCTGAGCAGGATGCAGGGCAATGCGGTCCATTTCGCCATGGGCGATGGTGCTGACCAGAAAAATGTAGAGGCAGGCAACACCTGCCAACGCGATCGCAACCGTTGGAATCTCGAAGCTCACCGCCGCCGCCCCCAGCAGGAAGCTCATCCCGCGACACGCGCCCAGAACCAATGGGCCCAAAAAACCGGATGACTTGCACCACATGTTGTAGGCGAAAATTAGTCCGGCCAAGCCAGAGCCCAGAAAGAGCACTCGCCCACCCGCCAAAGCTGCGCAGATCAACGCCAGAAGAACAAGAATCCCGGCCACCCATCCGGCGGCTCGCGGCGACACCTCTCCTGAGGGAAGCGGACGCATCGGGCGATCCCGTCGATCCTCTTCGATATCGACGAGGTCATTCATGATCAGCCCCGCGAGGTAGAGTAACATGGATACCGCTACGGCAAGCCCAGCCGCAGCCCATCCATCGTCCGCCCCTCCTGCGACCAGCGCGCCAGCTATCGGATCGCCGGGGACGGTGAAAAGATTTGGAATCCTTCCCAGGCGAAGCCACCCCCCCAATTGCCCCTTGAGCGGCCGCATACTTCCATCTACACACACATGCTCTTCTCTTACAACCCCATGTCGCGCCAGCAATTAATCGATCTCTATTTCGCCGAAGCGCGATTTCAACTGCTGGACATCGCCGCTTTTCTCCAGCGAGTCCTCACGGCTGAAGGTGACGTCGACCATCGGTTCGACAGCTTTTGTCGTGCCCTCGAATCGCTGGGGCAGGACCCGAGCGCTGGTGCCGGCGCATTACTGCGGCAATTCAGCGATCCCACCTCGGAGCCATCTGCAGGCGCATCCAGTTCGGTCGCAAGTGGGGTGTGGAACTCCCGTGAATCGGCTGATTGCAATCACGTGAAGACCTGACGCGATGCGATACATCGAACCACACGGGCACATGATCAGCCGGACGACGGATGACTATCGGGCCATGGTAATGGGGGGATGCCGTGCGGTCTGCGAACCGGCTTTTTGGGCTGGCTTCGACCGGGGATCGGCGGAGGGATTTCGTGATTACTTCGAGCAGCTCACGCGGCACGAGCCTGCCCGGGCTGCGCGGTATCAACTTCCCCACTTCGCTTGGCTTTGCCTTAATCCCAAGGAGTCGGAATCGTTGACCCTCGCCGACGAAGTCCTTTCGCTTCTGCCAAACTATCTCGACCGTCCCAATGTTCTGGGCATCGGGGAGATCGGGCTCAACCGCAACACGCGCAACGAGCTGAAAGTATTCGAGCGCCATGTCGATTTAGCCGCGCGTTACGACCAATTGATCCTCGTTCACACGCCCCACCTCGAGGATAAGCTCAAGGGGACGCGACTGATTCTGGATGAGCTGGCCAACGACCCGCGAATCGACCCCAGCCGGGTTCTGATCGATCACGTCGAGGAACACACGATCGACTTTGTTCTAGACGCCGGATTCTGGGCCGGCATCACGCTTTATCCTGAGTCGAAATGCTCGAGCGCCCGTGCGGTCGACATGCTCGATAGGTATCCAGTCGATCGGCTCTGGCTGAATTCAGCCTGCGATTGGGGCCACTCCGACCCAATGGCTGTCCCCAAGGCTGCGTGGGAGATGCAAAGGCGCGGATATTCGCGTGACGTGATCGATCAAATCGTATTCCGCACTCCTCATCGCTTTCTCTCCAGTTCCGGTAATTTCCAGCGGGTCATGGGCGAGATCGACAGCGGTTGCGTAACTTAGCCCGGCAATTTCGACGTGCGGAGACTTCTGATAGTTCAGGTGGCGGCATTGGGGCCGGACCAGGCCCCAGAGGGCTTCCGACAGATGACGGCCTCGATTCCTGCCGTCACCTGCACCGTGCAAGCGAGCGTTCGCACGGCTTCAACGCCCTCGGCCCACGGCATGGTCGGGAACGGCCTGTATTTTCGGGACCTTCGCAAGGTGATGTTCTGGGAGCAGTCGTCCGCACTGGTGAGCGGACCGCGCATCTGGGATCCAGCGCGTTGCGCCGGGCAGAAGGTTGGGATGATGTTCTGGCAGCAGTCGCTTGGTGAAAATGTCGATCTGGTGGTGTCTCCAGCCCCCATCCACAAACACGGTGGCGGGATGATTCAGGACTGCTACACCGCGCCGGCGGAGCTTCAGCAGAGACTCAGGGACCGAGTGGGGCGGTCTTTCAACCTCATGAACTACTGGGGACCGCTGGCCTCCAAAAGGTCGACTCGATGGATCGTCGACGCCACCAACGAAGTCATGCGGACGGAGCAACCCGAAGTCCTGCTGACTTACCTACCCCACTTGGACTATGATCTTCAGCGGCACGGACCGGACTCCGTCGAAGCTAGTCGTGCGAAAGTCGAGATAGCTGCCTTTCTCGAACAACTCAAAGCCTCTGCGACCGAGAACGGCTATGAGTCCGTATTTTTTGGCGATTATTCCATCGAGCAAGTCACATACGGTGCGGTCTTCCCGAACCGGGCTTTGGCGAGGGAGGGGCTCCTCTCGACTCGTGAGGTAAGAGGAATGCTCTATCCCGACTTCCACACCGCGAGGGCTTTTGCCATCACCGACCACGCTGTCGCACACATCCATACCGACAGCGCAGCCACATTGCAGACCGCTAGGGAACTCTTCGCCCAACTTCCCGCCGTTGATCTCGTCCTGGACCGCTCCGCTCAGAAGGACATCGGCTTGGAGCACGCCAACAGCGGCGACCTCCTACTGGTGGCGGCCCCCGGTGCCTGGTTTGCCTATCCATGGTGGACAGAAAAGTCGCGCGCGCCAGATTTCGCCTCGCACGTCGATATCCACAACAAGCCGGGTTACGATCCTTGCGAGTTGTTCTTCGGTTGGCCTCCGCTTTCGGTCAGTCGGGACGAAACGAGGGTGAAAGGAACGCACGGGCGCTCCTGTCCCGTCGCGTGGGATAGCTCGATCGACCTTGGAGCCCCCCGGGACCACGTCGCTCTGGGAACTGCAATCGGAGCCTGGCTGGATAGGGAGTCGGCTTCGTGAATCCGGAGAGTCGGCAGACGTTGGTCGTCAACTACGATCTCCCGGTTTTCTTCACCGATCACGTCTTCGATCCCGACAACCGAGTCCTCGTCGACTCGATGTCGCGGCTCGAGCCGTGGCGGCGGCACCGCGTGCTGGTCCTTCTCGATGCGGGGCTGGTCGAGCTTACGCCCAACCTTGCGCTACAAGCCGACGACTACGCTCGAGCCTGGCAAAAACAGATCGAGTTCGTGTCGACGCCGGAGGTGTGGCCGGGCGGCGAAAACTCCAAACGAGGCTGGGACATGGTCCATCGGCTCACGGAGCGCATGATCGAGGCACGGCTATCCCGGCATTGCCATGTCCTCGCAGTCGGCGGCGCGGCTTTTCTCGACGTCGTAGGAATGGCCGCCGCTCTCGTTCACCGCGGGGTTCGGTTGACCCGGGTGCCGAGCACGGCACTCGCACAGTCCGATGCCGGGGTCGGCGTCAAAAATGGCATCAACTTCCGCGATCTGAAAAACGCGTTGGGGACATTCGCTCCCCCATTCTGCGTCATCAATGACTTTCAACTCCTCCGCGGTTTGAGCAAGCACCACTGGAACGACGGCATCGCCGAAGCCTTCAAGGTGGCCATGATCAAGGACCGAGAGTTCTTCGATTTCTTGTGTCAACGAGCCCCCGCGCTCGGTGCCGGAGAAACCGAAGTGCAGCGCGAGGTGGTCGGCCGGTGCGCTCGGCTTCATTTGCAGCACATTGGTAGCAGCGGCGATCCGTTCGAGTTTGGAAACGCGCGACCTTTGGACTTCGGTCACTGGTCGGCCCACAAACTCGAGACCCTCTCCGGATTTTCGATCTCTCATGGTGAAGCCGTCGCGTCCGGGATTCGCTTGGACAGTCGATACGCCTATCAACAAGGGTGGATTACGGAAAACGATCTCCACTCCCTGCTCGATGCGATGCGTGTCGCCGGTCTCCCGCCCTTCAGCGAGCGAATGCTCGAACGCGATCGCACGGGTGCCCTCCGGATACTCGGAGGAATCGAGGAGTTCCGCGAGCATCTCGGCGGCGAACTCTGCGTTGCGTTTCCCGACGGGGTCGGCCGATGCCGGAACGAAACCACGCTCGACGAGTCCGAAATCGAGTCCGCCTTGAAGTGGATCGCAACCGACTGCCGCCCGTGAAGCTTGGCGACCATCTCCACCTGACTTACTGCCTCAACGTTCACACTGGCGAGAGCTGGAATGAGCAAAAGTGCGCGATCGAGGAAAAGACATCTGCCGTGCGATCGCTTATCGGATCCGAAGCCAAGCCGTTCGGACTCGGATTGCGACTGGGCGCCGCGGCAGCGGAAGACCTAAGAAGCCGGTCAGACGCACGTGCGGCTCGATCCTGGCTGGAAGAGCGCGGGTTCTATGTTTTTACCATCAACGGCTTTCCCTACGGCCGGTTTCACGGCCAGTCCATTAAACAATCCGTGTATTCTCCCGACTGGCAAAGTGAGGAACGACGAGATTATACGATCCTCCTAGCGGACATTCTGGGTGAGTTGCTTCCCGAGGGGCAAACCGGAAGCATCAGCACGGTGCCTGGCTCTTTCGCGGAATGGATCAGTTCGCCCCATCAAATTTCGCGGATGGTGGAACGCCTGTGCCAATGCATTGCTCACCTCGATCGGCTTAGGGCGACGCGCGGCGTCGAGATCCACATCGGACTTGAACCCGAACCCTCCTGCTTTCTTGAAACCTGCAGCCAAACGATCGAGTTCTTCGAGCAGGCAATCCTCCCAGAGGGATCGGAAATGCTTGCAAGCCTGATGGGAGCGTCGCGCAGCACCGCGGAAAAAGCTATTCGACGACACCTCGGAGTCTGTTTCGACACCTGTCACAGTGCGGTGGTATTTGAAGATGCCGAAACGGCAATCTCGCGCTATCAGCAAGCGGGAATCAAGATCTCTAAGGTCCAGATCAGCGCGGCTTTATCCGCAACTCCCAACCACAACGCAGAATTAGCCCGATTTGCTGAGCCGACCTATCTTCATCAGGTGCGAGGTAAGACCAAAGAAGGCGAAATCGTGCATTGGCTCGACCTGCCCGGTTATCTGGCCAAATCACCACGCGACCTCGAGGAAATCCGCGTGCATTTTCACGTCCCGCTATTTGCCGACTCGCCGGGCGGCCTGACCTCGACCGCCAAGTTCTTGACTCCATCCGTCTTCGATTCGATGAGCCGCGCTACGAATCATTGGGAGATCGAGACGTATACCTTCGACGTGTTTCCAAATTTTCTCCGCTCGAACTCCATCGAGCAAAGCATTGCCGCAGAATATGCCTGGGTCATCGATAAATTCTCCGAAGGTCGCCGCCATCGAGGAGCGGACTAATGCGTGGAGCTGTCTTGTCAACGCGCCTGCCCGCTCGCGGCACGGTCCGTAAGCTTCTGATAACTTTCTTCTCGTGCGCAATCTGTTCTGCCGAAAGTGCCGCCCCAGAAACGCTCGCGGTCTTGAGAACACCCGACGAACCCATCGTTGTGATTGGTGGCGTGTCAATCGACGCGGAAGCTCGCTCTGTGACGTTCGAAGCAAAAGGGTGCCTCACGGAAGGGGCCGTCGAATATCTTCTCGTGCACTCGAGCGGAAAAACGCACGAGTCTGTTCTCACCACAGATGTCTCACCGCGCGACATCCATGTTTCGATGTTGCTTCTGGGTGCGAACGACGCGGAGGAAATCAGTCAGGATCGATCGGCTCAGTACATAACGAACGAGCTTCTCGCTGGTTCGTCGAAGCCCGAAGGCACGCCGGTCGAAGTCCGTGTGACGTGGATCGCCAACGGGAGGGAGGCTAAACATTCGGCCGGAAGTCTCGTTGAAAACACGCAGTCCGGTGATTCGGTCGAGGAGAGCTGGATCTATACGGGCTCACGGATCGCGGCGGGATCGTTGCTGTCTCAGGAATCCGGGTCGATTATTTCGCTCGTTGCCGACCCCGAGGCGTTGATCAATTTTGCCGGAAAGGATCGGATCCGTGATGATGTCTGGGCCGTTAACGGGGCGACAACTCCGAAACCGGATCAAGTAGTGAAAGTAACGATCAAAATTCTCCAAGATCCCGAACCAAAGCCAGATAACGATTCACCATGAAACACCTCTTCTCTCGCGGCACACTGATTGCCCTTTCTCTGATCTTAGGTACTGCTCACGCAGAATTAGCTGATCCGGCAGCTATCACCGACGCACAGCGGAATCAGTCCATCAAGAACGAAATCGAAACGTCGATCAGTCGCGGCCTTGGCTGGCTGAAGTCGGAACAGAATGCGGACGGCTCTTGGTCCAACGCCGACTATCCTGCCCTCACCGGCTTGGTGCTTGCGGCGTTCTTCGGAGCGCCGGAGGCAAAAACCGCGCCGTCTCCACCCACGTGCGTAAAAGCCGGATTGGACTTCCTCGTCAGCGCGGTGAAAGACGACGGCGGTATCTACGCGAAGGGGCTGTCAAACTACAACACCGCGATCTCGCTAACGGCCTTCGTCCTTGCACGCGACCCGGGTTATGACCAAATCATCGAGAACGCGCAGCATTACGTGTCGAAGATGCAGGCGTCGAATTTGCCAAATCGGTCACTCAACGGTGGCTTCGGATATGGTCCCGACGGCACGAACCGTGAGCACCCCGATTTGTCGAATACGGTTATGGCTCTGGAGGCACTCTACTACGCAGGCAAGGTCTTGCCGCCCGAAGGCCAGCGGGAGAAGCCAACCTTGGACTGGGATGCCGCGATTGGCTTCATAGAACGAACCCAGAACCTACCGTCCGCAAACTCCGAAAGCTGGGCGAGTGATGATCCCGAGAATGTGGGAGGCTTCATCTATTTCCCGGGGCACAGCATGGCCGGGGAGACGACCTTGGATTCCGGCAAGGTCGCCCTCCGATCCTACGGCAGCATGAGCTACGCGGGACTGTTGAGTTACGTCTACGCCGATTTGGAACCCGATGATCCCCGAGTGACGGCGGTCATGGACTGGCTGCAGAGGCATTACACACTTTCTGAAAATCCCGGCATGGGTCTCCAGGGCCTTTTTTACTACTATCACGTCATGGCAAAGGCGCTCACCCGGTCGGGAGTCGGAGAATTGAGCCTCACCGATGGAACGAAGGTCGACTGGCGGCGCGACTTGGGCTTGAAGTTGATCTCGAAGCAGGATGGTGAGGGCTTCTGGATCAACACGGAGGGCCGCTGGATGGAAAATGACCCAGTTCTCGTCACCAGCTACTCGCTTCTCGCACTCGAAATGATTTACTGGTCAATGAAATAATTTCGCCCTGTCGGCAACGGAGCGAAACCGGATTTCTTGCCGGAGCAAAACCGGACAGGTGATCAGAGGGTGTAATGGGCTAGAATAGGGGGCCAAACGTGTTTTGGTGGATTCTCGACGACCCAAAATTGGCGTTTTGGGTGATGCACGATGGTGATGCGCTTGCGCAGGGTGGAGGAGATCTCGTAATGTCTAGGACAAAGAAATACTCTTTAAACTTTAAATTAACTACGCTATTGTTGAGTTTTGATCAATTGAGTTCGAAGGTATATGATCGGAACAGAATTTCGATTTCCCTCACGCAATTACGCGATCTGGGAATCGAGATTCCCCCTGGAATCGAGGAGTGGTTTGAGAAGCAGTTCTACGCCTCAAGAACCGGAACGACGATTGCCGCCAGCCACACACAGAACCCGCTTCTGGGTTTGATTCGTGCGCTGACGAACGATGACTGGCGAAGGTATTTCAGGGAGAATAGCTGGATCCATCCCGAGGTGACGGCAGTCTTGCGCGGGGTGTATTTCCAAGAGGTTGATTTCCCTCACATGTTTAATCGAGCGTCCACGCCCTCGATTCGTAGAAGATGGCTGGATGAGGTGAGTCTGGTCGCGAGGAGGTATCTGCTTTGGTTGGCCGGGCAAGGAGAGGAATCGGCCTGTTCATCGCCGCGTCGCAGAGACTACGCAGGCTGGTTTCCTAGGGGAGACATCCGGCCGGGAAACAAAAGCTACGATGCGACTGACAACGCTCAATGGACGCAATTCCAAGAGAGGCTGAGCAATCTCCTCTCTGGACGTTACCTGTTCTCTGTCAATGGAACGGAGGAGAGATGGCGAGATAATCATCGTGGGTCAGATGAATCAGAATATGAGGATGTGAACTTGGCCATCGATGAGCCTTCCGAAGCGGAGGACAAGGTGCTCGAATCGAAAAAACGACGGCGGGGAAAGCACTTGAGCGCTTTCCATCGCGACCGAGAGAGCCCGGTCAATCCGGAGGCATTTCGACAATTCGAACGAGAATCTGTCTGCACGAGCATTCTTTCCGTCCACAGCTACATCGAGGCACCTGGGATATTCCTCCTTCGAGAAATCAACGAAAGAAAATGGGCGGACCCTTCATGCGACGATAAAGACGTGGCGTTCTTCCTGGTAGCTATGCTGAGTATCGAACACGGGATTCCACCGCGCGATGTGCTCCACCTGGGAACAGGCCAAAATTCTCCCTTGGGATGGATTGGGAAGGGTCTGATTGTATTCAACGTTGGATCTACTTTTTACCGATCAGGCGAGCGATCGTTCGACCGTTCCCAGATATTTCAGCCGTTGTCTGAAGAACTGTGGGAACTTTATCGCGAGGCCGAGCGTCGGTTCGCGCCGAAATTCCAGACCCTCGACTTGACGGAAACGATCGAAGTTCCCCGAACAATTGGCCATCTGATCGGGATCCAGCCAAAGAAATTCCGGGATCAATGGATGCGCTACGTAAGAGAGAAAGTCCCTGGATTCGCCGTGCAATCTACTTACTTGCATCAGCTTTGGGAAAAAGTCGCACTCTTGGATGCGGGTGTCCCCCGACCGATTGCCGGCCTCCTGCGAACCAAGCCACTCCGGGGTTCTCAAGCCGAATGCAGCTATGTGAGTATTGGGCACGACGAGCTTCTGGAAGCGAGTTACCGAATACGCACCGCCCTACGAGAACTGGCCGGTCTCGAAGCCCCAAGATTTGTCAATGGGCCGCCCCTGATCAAGAAACTCAAACGTATGAGGGGAACGAACTGCCCCACTTTCAAGCAATACTGGGATCGAACCAGGGAATGTGTTCTCAAGGCAGAATCACACAACGAACTCATCGCATGCACCGTCAGATTCCTGCGCGGTTTGAGCGTTCGCCATGCAACGCGCCATTTCCAGCCCAGTTATTACATCGTGGAGCAGCCGGAACCCGCGCTGGAAATTCTCGATAAGCCAGTCAATGCCACGGATCGCGTTCGGTATATCCCGATTACCGATGAGATCGGCGATCTTGCCGCAGCCTGCTCCGAAAAATTCCCAGGAATTCCCGAAATGCTCTATGAAGAGAACGGTCGACTGGTCGGGTTTAAGCAATTCGGCGGTCGGAAGACGCTGGATTCAATTCTGGAGAACTTCAGCTCGGCGAGGCAAGAGGGTCGAACGGCATTCTTCAGTGCCCTTCTGCGCGCAGAATGTGGCGAAGCCATTCGGAATGTCTTGATGGGGCATGGAACCAGTATTTTTCAACCCTATTCGGAGCACGGATTGCTTTCCGTCGGAGATTGGATCCGACAAAGCCGGGAAGCGCTCAGAGGTATTTTCGCCGAATGCGGCATAAATGAGACAGCAATCATTCTCGCCGAGAAAATTCGCCGGCACTGTCAGCGGTGTCGGATCGACCGGTCGGTCGGAGGATCACCTGAACTACCGCGCCACGGAGTCTGCTATTTTGGAGCGAATCTCGATGCGGGTTCCATTTCGCCGCCACTGCCTATCGAGCATTGGCTCATCGAGCGAGTCCGAAACGAGATAGACAAAAAGAAAGTCGAGGCCACTCCGCAATCGCTGGCTATGCATTTGGTTTACCGATTCGGTGTGCCGGTGAATACCCTTTTGCGTATGGCTCCATACGTCCGGTTTCGTGACGTCGTGGAGTTTGGGGAATGGATTTACATCCTGATGCCGCTCGAACATGAAGATAAAGGAGGAATTTCCCGCCTCCCATTGAGGCTGTGCCGGGATCAGGACGGGGAGGCGTTTGCAGTCATCGTCCGACGTATGTGGGACCGGTTGAAGGCGATCAATCCCGGAGTTCGCGACAGCAACCTGGCTGAAAGGTCAATGTTGGTGCCGACTCGAATTCCCGAGGGCAGCAAGTTTATTAAACAAATGAAGAGCCGAGGGAAGGAGGCTTCTTCCCATTTTCGGTTTCATGCAGCGATTCATCTTTGCCGGCATTCAGCTGCAAAGTCTTTTGCAGTTTTATTGAGAGATCGGCCAATTAAAGAGCGCTTGGACGCTTCCCATCGCCACGCATTGTCGCAACGGCTGGGGGAAATTGTCTGTGCCTGGCAACATCCGGCGATTGTCTTCGGAGCGATGCGCGCCCAATCCCGGCGGGGCCTCAATAGTTACTCGATCGACGATCTTTTTGCCTTAATCGACGCCAAGCTCGAGGCCAGAATTTTGGTTTCCAGAGCCTCGATTCCCCCAATCCATGATCAGCCGCCCGTCACTCAGAGGGACGTTGATTCGCTGCTCCAAGATTTGCGGATAGGGAAGCGGGCACTTCCAAAAAAGCGAAAAGATCGGGTTGCGGCCATCGCCGCGCTCATCTACCGAAAGGGGCTACAGCCAAATTATCGGATTGTCCGGTCTCTTCTGCGGACGCTGTCGCTTCGAATCAATGCCGAAGAGATCTTTGCCGAGAGACTTTGCGCAGGGTATGCGGTGGACACATCGGAATTGCCTCTCCTTTCGAAACAGGCAATGCACGAAGTAGTCGCCGCGGCCGAGGTGACCTTGCAAAATATGGATCTTCGCGTCGGACTGCCAAATCGTCAGGATGCATTACCCCAATATCTGAATCTCCTGAGCGAGAGCGGCTTTCGTCTGTCAGAGCCCATTCGGCTACTACGAGGCCAGTCGATTATGGTGGGAAACTCGGCATATCTATTTGTGAAACGCGGGAAAACGCAGAATAGTCGAAGGGTTGTCACTCAGGCACCGCATCCGATCACTGGCCGCTTCTTGCCCTCACTTGAACGCGTGATGAAGCGGCCAATAGGTGATCTTGAAGTCCCATTGCTGGCCCTTTTCAAAAAGCCGGCAAGTGATTCGAAAGCCATTTCCAGGTCATTAGGGAAAGTTAGTGAGGGAAAAATATCGCCTCATGATCTCCGACATCACATCGCGGTATTTTCCGTGCAAGAGATCATTCGGACGCAATTGTTGCGAGGCAATTATCATACGGCCATGACCACCCTTGCTCGCCGACTTGGGCACGGAAGTATGAGTGTAACGGAATACTCATATATTGGGACTGCCGTTGCTTTTCTCCGATTACCACCCACTGAAAAGATCGACGCTCGTGCTCATTCCAGAGGGTGGTCTCAAGTCAGGCTGGATTGCACTCATGGGAAGCCCTCAACCATAAGGCTGGGCCTTGAAGCTGAGAAGGTTGCCGGGGGTGGACTTGCCAAGGAACAAAGCGCACTCAGGATATTGCGTAAATATGAAAACGAGGTTCGCAAACTGGGACGGTCCAACTCTTTGAGCTGCATGCTTGAAATTCATGACGACGTCGCAAGTTTCAAGCATGCAGAGCTGGCGATTTATTCGCGGGGGGAAGGGGCTTCGTTGGAAGCTGGATATCACGGAGTCTTTAATCCCGAAAGCTTGCGAAGTGATCGAGTTTGCCCTCCGAAACCGAATCAACGTATACATTCAGACAAACAAGCGAATGGCACGACTGATGGTTGCTAGGTTTAAACTTTCCGCTGACGACGGCGTGGTCTTCAAGATGCGATTTGAAGGGGGTGTTTAGTTTTGGAAGTCCCCCGAAAAAACGGAGAGGTGGAGCGCAGGTTAGTTTAGGTTATGTTTTTGGGTTGTAGAGAGTGAGTTGAGGAAAGCGAGCGGGGATTGAAAGCCGATGGCGGTGTGGATGCGCTTCCGGTTGTAGAAGGACTCGATGTAGTCGAAGACGGCGGTTCTCGCCACGGCCTTTGATTCGAAGGGTTGGCTATCGGGGATGAGTTCGCTTTTTAGGGAAGCGAAGGCGCTCTCGGCGAAAGCGTTGTCATAGCAGTAGCCTCGGGCGCTCATGCTCTGTCGGAGATGATTGCGTGCGAGGAGTTCTCGGGTGGAGATGGCGCTGTATTGGCATCCTTGATCGAGTGGAAGATGGCATCGAAGGGAATTAGGTCGGTTTGCAGAGCTTGTCGCAAGGAGTCGCTGACGATGGTGGCGTGGAGGCTGTCGGCGATCTTCCACCCCAGGATGGCCCGGGAGAAGAGGTCGATAACGACAGCGAGATAGAGCCAACCTTCGCGGGTCGGGATGTAGGTGATATCGCTGACAAGGTGGGTGCCGACGGCGGAAGGAGGGTTCTGCTCCTTAGCCAGCAGGTTGGGTGAAGGGTGGGCACGATGATCGGGCTGGGTCGTGCGCGGGCGGTAGGGACGCCTGGGACGGGCTTGCAACCCAGCTTGGCGCATGAGCCTGGCGACGCGATTCTCCGAGGCGTGCAGGCCCCGCGCCTGGAGTTCGTGGCGCATGCGCGGGCTGCCGTAGGCATGGGTGTGCCGATGTGCATGAATGGAGGTCATTTCTTGAATAAGTTTGGCGCTTTCGATCTCGCGCGGGCTGCGTGCTCGTTCTCGGGCGGCATGGTAGCCGCTGGCCGACACGTCCAGCGCCCGGCAGAGTTCGGTGATGGAGTAGTCTTTCCGCATCGATTCAATCAGCGCATACCGCTCTGCGGATCCTCCGAGAGTATGCTCATTGCTTTTTTTAAGATCTCTCGCTGGCGGCGAAGGTAATCGACTTCTTTCTGAAGGCGGCGGATCTCCCCCGCCGCGTCGGCAACGGGGGCTCCGCTCCGGCCTTTCGACTGCGTCGATGCGGCCTGCGCTACGCCCCCGTTGCCGAGTGCCCTGTCCCGCCAAGTCCGCAACGAGTTGGCCGATATGCCCAGATCAGCCGCCACCCGCTTGAACGGGCGACTGCCGCTCAGCAGCATGTTTACTGCTTCCTGACGGAAGTCCTTGTCATAGATTCGATGTGTTTTCGGCATATTGCAGTTCCTTTCTCAACGGTCTGCGCTCTGCCTGTCCACTGATTCGGGGGAACTTCACATCGCCACCATCTTCAACGCTGATGATCGGCCCCTCGCCCAGGCCCGCCTCAAAAGCTTCGTCACGACCTACTCCCAGACCCAACCCAAGCTCGCTGAGTGGGCCGAAATCAACCTCCCCGAAGGGTTGACTCCTTCCAGTCGCCCTTCGGGCTGTGCTTCGCACAGTCGATCTCGCTATGCTCGATTCACCGTCTTCTGTCTTCCCGAAGCTCACCGCATCAAAACCCGCACCTCAAACGCCTGTGAAACGCTCAACTGAAGCCAGATCAAACGTCGCACCCGCGTCGTTGGTCTTCTCCCCAACGAGCCCTCCCTACTGCGCCTCGTTACCGCCGTCCTAATCGAAATCTCCGAAACCTGGGAAACCGGAAAATCCTACATCAAACTCTCCTAACAAAACCACACAGACACCCAGAACCCACCTCTCAGCAACTGTCAGAAGCTACTTTTACAGAAAATAATTTGCGCGGCCCTTAAAGATGTCCTTATTGCGCACGTTGGGAATCACAAGGCCGTATTCCTTCGCATACGGTTTTGACATTTTCGAGAGCCGGGCAGATAGGGAACAAACGGCGCGTGGCTGTTTTGGATTTCTGCTTGCCCACCTCAATGAATCTATTGCGAACCAGACATCGCGCTATTCCAAACGCAGGATCTCGATGCTCGGCATACCAGAAAACCCGTCAAGCGCGACAATGCTGGATCGGGCAATCGTAAAGTTTCGGATCATAAACGGGCAGTGAAGACCGCAGTCATTAGCATCCGAGATCTGGAGCAAGGCGGTAACTCTGAGAAGGGGAGAGTGACTATTGTGACCGCGATCGAATCGTTAATGTCATCACCGAGGCAACAAATTATCCAAAACGTTGCCTGCTCGTTTCTTTGGGATATTCGGGTTCACGCACCTCAAATCTTGAACGGCAAGCGGAGACGCTTTCTGTAGCTGGGTAAGCTCTGCTTTTGGAGTCTAGGGCAGCGTCTTCCTATGTGGAATATCAACCCGAGCTTCTGAGTTGCTGGGATGGATTTCTCCGCTGCCTTCCCGATTACGAGGTGCTCCCGTAGAGCTGAAAGGCTGCCCGGTATCTTCGTCTTCATGAGTGAAGATGATTCCTTGAAGCCCACTTACCGCCGCCTCTTGCGTAGATTTCACCCTGACACGACGACTGACCCGATGGAGCGGGTCATTTTTGGTGACCTCACCCGGAACATTATCGAAGCCTATGAGCGTGGCGACGGGGATACACTGGACGAGATCGAACAATTGGGTGTCGGATTCCTTGATCGAAAGCCAGAACCCGAACCGCAGCCAGATTTCGACGGATACGAAGCCTCTCGAACAGTTACGAGTGCGTTCAGCGAGAAGCTGAAGCGATGGGTCTGGTTTCTAGCTCCATTCTGGTTTCCATACGCCCTCGCGTTCGCGATTCGTTCGTGGGACCAAAATCGCAAGACGATGAACGCGGCCTGCATCGCCGGGGCGGTGCCATGGACTTGGCTGGGCCTCCAGCTATGGGGCGGGATTGACGGGCTCGCTTCTCGGCTGACTGAATTGGGTTACGCTCACGAATCGCCTGCGGGGTTGATTGTCGTATTGCTGCGCGGCGCGCTTCTCGTCGCGGTACTCCCAATCGTCGTGCCACTGGGTTTGGTGGCGTTGCGGGCTGGCTGGTTGATCGGATCAGTGTGGGTCGCCCATTGGGTGCTGGCTGGAGTGCTGGGCTATTTCCATCCTTATCTGGCGTGGATCGCAACGCTGGGCCTCGGCCTGGGTTTGGCAACGGCGCTATGGCGCTCGCTTGATGAATGGTAAGCGGGCGAGCCTTCTGAACGACTTCACGTGGTCCGATAAAGTGATGTTAGAGGCGCGGGCGAGGGGCAGGGTGAGTCAGGCCAAGTTTGCCCGCCTGCACCTCGCCTGATAAATTTGGAATTTGAACCGTTCCCCCGTTAAGAGGCAACATTTTCAGTCTTTTGTTGCCTCGCTCGAATTTGGCTATTTCAGGCTGCGCATCCGCTCAAAGACGAGGGCGGCTCGCTCTTGCGAAATGGAATCAGTTCGAAAGTTGGCCATCGCTGCGTCTACGAACTCAGGATCATCCAAGCGGGAGCGCAGTTCTTGGACGATGAATTCTCTGATCTCTTCGGAGCAATCGGACAGCAAGGAATCGGGACTGCACCCATTGAAGAGGGTCACGATATCTTCAAGATCCTTGCTTAAAATCGGATCCTTCGCTCCGCGATCGCTGTAGGCCGTCAATTTTGTGGCGAGAAAATACGGTTGAGTGATAACGGGGGCAAATACGCCTTCACCCAAGTCCAGAGATATTGCCTGGCTCACGGCTTCCTTGAACCACATGCTGGAAAGTCCCAGAACGCTGGCTTCGGTAGGCATGACATCCACAGTCGCCTCTTCGACGATCCATCGGCAGATTGGCGCACCTTCTCTGGTGTCATTCTGAAAACCGCGTTTGCGAAGACGATCTTCGAGACGGTAATGGTCGCTGAGCGTGGCGATCTCCACAGTCAGATCCACATCGATGGTCGGCCGGATTTCGAGAACGTCCGCGTTGTCCACGAGAAGCGGCAAGACAGCGGCTCCTAGAAATGCATAGGGCAATTCCAGTTCGTTGAAATGACGGGCGACTATGCGCATCGCTTGAATCGGCGTCATGGGATTCTGAGACGTTTCGCGATTTCTTCCTGAGCCAGTTTGGATTCTCGAGGTCGGCCTTCGCGGAGGGCGTCGAGAAGGGCCAAGAGTTCATAGAGATGTGCGTCGCGGAGAGCTGCTTTGGGAGCGGAGGGATGGAGAGGTTCGATCGTGTAGCCTTGCTGATCCCCGGCGGAGTAGGGCCAGACTGGAAGAATTTCACTGCCAGCGGAAACTAGATTGACGAGTGGCGGGGCCGCAAAAGACGTGGGTATCCCGCGTATGAGAACGCCCCGTGGTGCCGGGAAAACGTATCGGAGTCCGGAGAACAGGAAGTCGCGCGCCTGTCTTCTGCGGACGGTGCGGGATTTTGGATCGACCAATCCAGCGATGCCAAGTCGCTGGACTGCGGCATGAAATTCCGAAACGCTCATATCGAGTTCCGATGCCACGGTGGCATAGGGACGACATCCGTCTTCGAGAAGCAGCTTGGCGAGTGCATAGATATCGAGCGACTTTGGCAATCACGGAATATACGCTATTCGCGAATAGCGAATAAGGCAAGACTGTGAATTCGGCTGTTATGCCGGAGAATTCCCAGTGCAACGCCAGCATAGAGCGGTGCTCTGGATCACAGCTAGAATCAATTCCGCATCTATTCGCGATGGTCGGGACAGCAAATTTTGGGCTAGCGGGCCTCGAACCCGCGATGCTGTGAGCCGAATCCGCGATGGGGTCCGATGGAGCGCACCTCCTCTCTTCCGAAGCCAATTCGCAGCATTTGTCAAATACGCTCTCTGAACGAAAAGCGATTCTGAGGTCGAAGCGACAAAAATATCTTTAAGCGTTGCTCGGGCGGTCCTCTCTCGAGGTTGCTCGAATGGGATGGGATGGGGTATAACTGGAGACCCGGCGGTCAGTATCTTTTGGGTCTATGAAAAAGACATCATTGGCACAGATCTACATTCGTCGTTCGTCCCTTGAATCTCGTCCCCGTCCAGTTCGGCGAGATCAACTGGGAAGGCAAGTATTCGATGACGGTTCGACATTGGACCATAATTGCCTCGGGGATCCAATTGTCGCAGAATACGACCCTGCCGAGTGGTTGGAGAATGAGAATGAAGCTTTTGACTTGGGGAAGGCGGATCGCCTCGGTCGTCGGAAGATGCAGGCCGACTACGTTGGCACAAGCCGAAGGTTTCCTGGCAGAGTCTGCGCTTCCTACCGGAAAGGGTTCTTCTCGGTCTTGGATTGGCCGTCGAGATCCCGGTGATGCGTCGGGCGAGTCAAACCGCGAGAACCTCTGGTTCGCAGTATGGCTCGCCCCTTCCCTCGGAAGTTGATTTGAGGCGGAGGCAATCGAGCGCTCCGCGCAGGAAAGATCGTTTACTTGCCCGAAGGGCCACTCCCTGCTCGCAAGGTAGATCCCATCCTCAAACTTTCGGTGCGTTGCGCCGACGATAGCGCCGCAACCATCTGGGAGAACTGCCCCTCCGATATTCGGCGAGTGTTTTCTTGGCGCGGTCAGGGCGATTGGGGGGCGCGCACGTGACGATAATCTCCGCGCCGATTTCCGAGGAACGAGAAATCGGCCGAGTGTCATAGATTCCGACTGGAAACAAATGTGACGAACGCAGGTGGATGCCGCAGCTTCCGCGGCACGAAGAACCACGAAGCGTCGATTTCTCATGCGGGGGATCAGTCAAGGCGGCCCGCGGAAGATCGTGTTTTTCTGGGGAAAGTCGAAAACACCGGAAGCACGCGGACATCCACTGGCGCTTCCAAAAATCCGTTTTTAGCACAGCGGCTCTAGCACAGAGGGCTCCGGGTGGTCCGGAAACCCTGATTCCGCCTCGGGCTGGCGGGATTCGAACCCACGACCTCCTGAACCCCATTCAGGCGCTCTACCAAGCTGAGCCACAGCCCGTCGTTTGACGGTCGCCTCAGGAAGCCGAGGCTGGTCCTACTAAAGTCGTTGGGTCGGGACTGGTCAATGGATTTTGGATCGGCATACTCGCTCGATGGATACGGTGAAGGTGGCGGTGGTCGGGGCGAATGGATACTCGGGAGAGGAGTTGTGCTCGATCCTGACGCGGCACCCTGGCGTCGAGGTGGTGGCCGTGACGTCTCGGCAACACGCGGGAAGGCGGGTAGGCGACGTGATGCCTCGGCTCGATGGCGTCGGCGACCTTGGGAATCTTGCGTTCATCGATCCGAAGAGCGAGGGCTTGTTCGGCGGGGAGGCGGAATTTGTTTTTCTCGCTTTGCCGCACGGGTTGGCCAGTGAGTTCGCCTTGCCATTGGTTGACGAGGGGAAACGGGTAATCGATCTGAGTGCAGATTTTCGGCTGCGGGACGGGGCGGTGTTTGCGGAATTCTACGGGGAGGAACATCCAGCGCCAGATCGGTTGGCGGAAGCGGTGTACGGATTGCCAGAGTTGCACCGGGGGTCAATTCGCGAGGCGAAGCTAGTGGGGTCGGCGGGATGCTATCCGACCAGCATCTTGCTCCCGTTAGTGCCGCTTTTGCGGGATGGTCTGCTGGACTTACGGTCGATCTTGGTGTCCAGCGCGAGTGGGGTGTCGGGCGCTGGGCGGAAAGCTGCGGAAGCGTTCCTGTATTCCGAATGTAACGAAAGTTTGCGCGCTTACGGGCTGCCGAAGCATCGCCACCTCTCCGAGATCGAGCAGGAACTCAGCGCTGCGGCGGGGGAGGCCGTGGTCATTACCTTCGTGCCTCACTTGGCTCCAATGACGCGGGGAATCCACACGACAACCTTTGCGGGGTTGGCTGCGGGCGTGCGGTTCGAAGAGGTGACCGCTTCGTTAGAGGCGGCTTACGAAGACGAGCTGTTCGTTCGTTTTGGCGACCGGCTGCCGGATACGAAATGGGTGGTCGGGACCAACTTCTGCGACGTCGCGGCGAGGTGGGATGAGCGGACGGGGCGCTTGATTCTATTGAGCACCGAGGACAATCTCATCAAGGGAGCGGCCGGGCAGGCGGTGCAGTGTCTGAACCTGATGGCGGGTTTTGGCGAGGCGACGGGACTGGTGTGAGTCGGAAGGTGCGGGGCCGAACGTCGGAACGAAGTGGTGGGGCCGTTGGTGATGAACTTATGAAGACGAAGAAAATAAAGGGTGGAGTTTGCGCGGCACGAGGTTTTGTCGCCGGAGCTGTTCACGTCGGGATCAAGGCGGGAAATCAAGAGCGAGCGGATCTCGGCATCGTCGCATCGGTCGATCCGTGCATCGCTGCAGCGACATTTACAACGAACCGAGTGCAAGCCGCGCCAGTGTTGATTTCGAAAGAACACGTTGCCGCGAGATCGTGTCGGGCCGTCATCTTGAACAGCGGAAACGCAAACGCGTGCACCGGTGGCGATGGACTGGCCGACGCGCGCGCGATGGCGACCGAGACGGCGGTGGCGTTAGGCGTGCGACCGGAGGAAGTATTGGTCTGCTCGACGGGTCGGATCGGCGTGCCCCTGCCGATCAAGAAGATCCGGAAGGCGATCCCGCCGCTGGTTGCATCCCTGGACACGAGGTCGGGCCAGGCTTTGGCGACCGCGATCATGACGAGCGACAGTGTTCCCAAGGAGGCGGCGGTCGACGTCAGTGATGGAGCGATTTCATTCCGCGTCGGTGGTATGGCCAAAGGGGCGGGAATGATCGATCCCAACATGGCGACGATGCTGAGCGTGATCACGACGGACGTGGCGTTGACGAAGCGGGAGGCCGCTCGCTTCCTCAAGCTGGCGGTCGCGCGTTCGTTCAACCGCATCACCATCGATGGCGACATGAGCACCAATGACACGGTTATCCTGCTTAGCAGCGGCGTGGCTGGGAGGGCTGATTTGTCCGCCGTCCAGGAGGCACTCGACGGCGTGGCGCTCGATCTCGCAAAACAAATTGTCCTTGATGGCGAAGGGGTAAGTCGATTTGTCGAAGTGGTTGTGAAGGGCGCGAGATCGAAGAAAGACGCTCGGCGGGCGGCTGAGGCGGTCGCCAAATCTCAGCTCGTCAAATGCTCTTGGGCGGGCGGAGACCCGAATTGGGGTCGCATCATCGACGCGGCGGGGTATTCGGGTGCGAAGTTCGACCCGGATCTCACTGACATCGACTACGACAGCGTGGCAGCGGTTCGCGGGGGGCAACCGGCACCGGGCCCGGTCGCTCGGCTGAAGCGGGTCGCCGCGAGGAAGGCCTTCGTCGTAAGCGTGGATTTCCACGCCGGCGAGGAGTCCTATTCCGTGCTGACGACCGATCTGACCGAAGAATACGTCCGGTTCAATCTGGGCGAATAAACGATGCGAAACGGACTTTCACCCCTAGCCCGAACGGAGAGCTTGATCGAGGCATTGCCTTACATCCAACGCTTTCGTGGCCAGATCTTCGTGATCAAATACGGCGGCAGCGCGATGGAGGATGAGCAGCAAGTGGATCGCTTGCTGCGCGACGTGGTCTTCATGGAAGCGGTTGGCATCAATCCCGTCGTCGTGCACGGAGGAGGAAAGGCGATCTCAGCCAGAATGCGAGCGGCAGGCGTCGCTCCTGAGTTTGTCAACGGGCTGCGGGTGACGGATGAAGCCTCGGTTCGGATCGTCGAGGACGTTCTGGACGGCGTGATCAATCCCGAGATTGTCGCCATCATTGCCCGGCACGGGGGGCGCGCTACCGGACTCTCGGGGAAGGCGACCTTCGTCGCGACCCGTCTGCCTCCAATCGAAGCGGAGCGCGGGAAGGCGATCGATATCGGTCACGTGGGGGAAGCGACCGCCGTCCAGACCGTCGACGTCCGTGCAGCGATCAATACCGAGCGGGTCCCGGTGATCTCCCCGATCGGCGCCGATGCGACTGGCCAAGTCTTAAACATCAACGCAGACGTCGCCGCAGCGGCTCTCGCCACGGAGTTGGCTGCGGAGAAATTGATCTTCGTCAGCGATGTTCCGGGGATCATGCGGGACCCGGACCGGAAGGATTCTCTTATTCCCAGCCTCACCGTCGAGCAGACCAGGGCGCTCATGAAGGAGAAGGTCATCGCTGGAGGGATGATCCCCAAGGTCGATTCGGCGATTCGCGCTCTCGAGGCCGGTGTCGGCAAGGTGCATCTAGTCGGCGGCGCGGTCCATCATTGCCTGCTCCTCGAGATCTTCACCAACGCGGGAGTTGGGACCGAGATTGTCCGATAGCCACGGGCGCAACGGGGATGGGAGCGAGCGACACGGCTGTTGCAGCGGTCGTTATGCTGCCGTCGACGATGGATCAGGCTTCAGAAGCCCCCTGTTCTCGAGAGTCTTAACCCGCTTGTAGAGCTTTCCGAGGCGGGAGATCTGGGCGCAGTTCTCCCGGTATTCTTTGATGGGGCGGGCGGGGCCGCCGCCGACGATTTCGCCAGTTGGCACGCTCTTGTTCACCCCGCTTTGCGCGGCAACTATCGCCCTGTCTCCGATCTCCAAGTGCCCGACGATGCCGGCTTGGCCCGCAAGGGTCACGTATCTGCCAACGCGGGTGCTGCCGGAGACTCCGACCTGCGAGCAGAGCATCGAATGCTCGCCGATCTGCACGTTGTGCGCGATCTGAACGAGATTATCGATCTTTGTGCCGCGTTGGATCCAAGTCCGGCCGAAGCGGGCGCGGTCGATCGCCGCGTTGGCACCGACCTCGACGTCATCTCCTATCTGCACGATGCCCGTCTGCGGGATCTTCGCGTGGCACCCGTCACGGAGTTCGTAACCGAAGCCGTCTGACCCGATGACGGCACCGCTTTGAATCTCGACCCGGTCGCCGAGGACGCAGCGATCCTCGATCACGACGCGCGGGTGAAGTCGGCAATCTGCTCCGAGGACGACCTCCTCTCCGAGGACGCAATGGGATTGAATCACGCAGCCCGCGCCGACCCGCACGCCGCCCCCGATCACGGAAAATGGTCCGACGTGGGCACTGGGGTCCACCTCCGCATTGGATGCGACGACTGCTGAAGGGTGGATACCTGGCGGGAAGTGCCGCGGGGCCGGAGCAAACTCGGTGAGAATGCTCGCGAAGGCCGCCGCGGGGTCCTCGCACCAGATCGTCGCGGCGCTGATCGGTTCCTCAAAGCCTTCCGGGACGAGCACAGCGGTCGCTCGGGTGGCGCGGAGTGCGTTGAGGTAACGGGCGTCTCCGTAGAACGCCACGTTCCCGGTGCTCGCCTCCGCGAGTGAGGCGGGTCCGGCAATCTCGATATCTTCGTGTTCGGTGCTGACGCGACCAGCAATCAATTTCGCAACTTCGCGGAGTTTCATCTCGAGGATACTTCCATCAGGAGGTCGAAGCGGTCGAGAGTGAAGCGTTTGGCCTCTGGTTTGATTCGGAGCCGCAAACTGAGCGAGTCGGCGTCTTCGGGAATGGTGATAAAAAAGAAATCTTCGCTGGATTCAGCGAAAAGGTAGGGCTTGAGAGTGAGTTCCTGGATGCGCTTTTCGTCCCGATAAAAATAGACGTTCACTCGCACCGGTTCGGTCTCGTCCGAGGAATAACGCAGGCCCAGCAGCAAGGTTTTTCCGCTGAGTTCCGGTGGGATCCGTCGGGGTGGGTATTCCGTTGGATCCGTATCGCGGTTGGGCAGCTGCCAATTCCCAGCGAGGGGAAGCTGCGGGACAAAGAGTTCTCGAAGGGAACGTCCGTCAGGTGCGAAGGCAGAAAGGTGGTGGCCCTCTTCGCGCCTCGTCAGGAAAACGAAATCGGGGACGTCGCCCTTGGGAATGGCGCGCGCGGCCGTCCAATCTTCGAGCGGCGGTCGGAGGTAGGGCGCAATGGCGCCGATGCCGTCCACGAGATCGTATTCAGACGTCTTCCGCGTCCCGGTCCAGATCCATTTTCGAATGAACCAGATCTCATCGGAGCGATCCGCGACAAGAAGCGTCTCGGTGCCAGGGTTGAGCAGATCTTTTTTCAAGGTCCAATCGAACTCGGCTGCTTGACGGGGGTCAGCCATCGTGACGACGTGATGCATCGCCGGGTTGGACAGGATGCGGCTGCCGGCGGCAACCGTGCTGACGTATTCCGAGATCTCCGTGAGGTAGTTGGCGCTTCGGAAGGGACGGGTGGCGAACGGGATGAGTCCGACGGTCAATGCGGTGAGCAGAAGTGCGGGGCGGGGAAGGGGCCAACGGCGAGATCTCTCTCCGAGCAATTGCTTGCCCGTCGTGAGAAGAAAAGCGATCCCAAGGGCGGCGGCGACGGAGAGCGGAAAGGAGAGACTGGCCAGAAATCTGTCGCCGTCGCGAACCAAGGGGCGGGGCGGCGACAGGCTCTGGAGAGCACAGCTGTAGGTTAGGAGATAGAGGAGACCGTAGGCGACCAATGCTCGTCCCGCTTTGCCGTGAAAACGGATGGCAGCGTAAATGCCGATGATGGAGGCGATGATGAAAACGACGTCTGAATAGCGGCGGTAGAATGCCGGGAGAAAGCGAAACGGGAGCTGCCAGAGCGGCTGCGACTCGGTGCCTTTCCGCCCCGTTGCGTTGAGATTTGCGTGGATGTTGTGCAGCCAATCTCCCGTGAGAGAATGGTAGATGGCCGCTTCGATGAAGACGAATCCAGCCGCAAAGCCACCGCACAACGCGAGCCAAAGGATCCGGCGGGGATAGAACGCCAGCGTGCAGACGAGGAGGACCGGGATCGCGAAGACACCCGTGATGCGGTTGGCTTGGCCTACCGCAAGGCAGAGTCCAACGAGAGCCGCGAGGCCCCAGGCGGGGGCCTTACCCGGCGAGCGCATGAGCTTGAGCCAAGCGAGGAATGCCGACGCCACCCAGAAGCCTTCGGAGAGATCCGGCATCGGGCGGTCGATGACTGAATCGATTTGAGGATGGAAAAGGAAGAGGATTCCCGCGAGCAGGGCCGTGTCCAGACTTCCTCCGATCTCGCGCGTCAACGCCCGGACGACGACCGCTCCGCCGCCCAGGTAAATCATCGGCTGGAGATAATACGAGAGCGCGTCGAATCCGAAGGGGATCTGCAGCAACCAACATAACCCCCAGATCGGCCAGCGAAGGTCGTGAAACGACTCCGCGCTCCACGCCCCCGGGACGCCCAAGTGGAGATCCATCGCGAGGCCCCAATAATTCAGATCGTCGCCGAGCGAAGGAGGTGTCTGGTACAGCCAGCTGACCGCAAAAGCTCCGAAGAACAGGAGGATCGAGTCGTAGAAGGGGCGGCTTTTCAAAATGTCAGGCGAGGTTGCGGGACCGTGGGCGGCACATCATCCAGACGTAGTCCAAGAACGCAGCCGCGTAGAGAAACCAAAACGGTTCGAACGTGAGCCGGAAGCGAGCGCGAACGTTAGCCGTCAGCATCACAACCACGAAAAGTCCGAGAAGGAACCCGCCGAACAGAACGTGAAAATTGACCGGGTGAGGTGGTCGCAGGCAGAGTGCGACCGCTCCGCAGATGGCCAAAGCGTATAGCCAGGGGATCCCCGGCAGGTCGACCCCCGGTGTGTCGGCACCAGGCAACTTGATCGGGAGAATAGGGAGGAGAGAGATTCGTTGAAAAGATCGGAGGTAGCCTCCAAGCCAATCGCCGGGGACCAGGCTAGTCGTGGCCGCAAAGTAGGCTTCCGCCTCAGCTCGACTGCCAAATTCTCTTCCCCACGCAAGTTTGGCATAGCGGAGGCCTTTCTGCGGCACCCCGTCTTCGAAGAGGGCGCTCAACTGCCCTTGCCGGGCATACTCATTGAATCCAGGTGCCGGCGGCTCGTGGTGGCCGACGACGAACTTTTTCAGCACGAGCGGTGGAATCGTCAGCGGGTTGCGAAGCACGGTTTCCAAAGCGGCAAGTTTGCAGACCCCGTCGGACTGGGCGCGCGCGGTGCGCTCTGACAGGCCCCGCGAAACAAGTTCGGACTGGACCGCCTGCTGGAGTGATTTCCGAATGCCCACTAGGCCGGGGACGCCAGGGTCTGTCCATTCGGCGCGGCTCGCCTCCCGCAAGGGGCTCACGGCTTCGGCGATCCCCGGTGAGAAAAGCAACCGGTCTGGCGTCAGGTGAACAACGGAAGCGAAAAGGAGGGTTCCACTTTGGGAGGTTTGAGTGATCGCGAAAAGAAGGATCGCCCAGACGCAGGAAGCACTGGTCGCGACGACAAACGTTTTTCCTTTGCCCCAGTTGACCCACGCGACGAGCGCAACTCCGAACAGGGCAAATAAATTTCCCTCGGGGCGGGCGGTCGCCACGAGAAGCAACGACAAGAGAAAGAGAGCGAGGGTCGCCAAAGTAGGTCGGTTGTAGTAAAGCCACCCCACCAGCGGCGTGAGCAGAGCGGTAAACACGGCATAAGTCTCCGCGAGGGCAACGTGCTCATACCAAAGCAAAGTGGGATGCAACGCGATCAACGTGGTGATCGGCACGATGAAGACCTTCCAATGATCAAACCAAGCCCGAACGAGCAATCCGACAACGATCACGGAGACGAGTCCTAGGGTGTGCTGAACTGCCGCTGCGAAGGCGAGCACGGGGATACTGATGAGTGCCGGGATGCAGTAGAGGGCTGGGACCAGGGGCGTCTTCTTTCCCTCGGTCGCGAACGCCGACTTCTCCAGCAAATGATGCCCCGTTTCCAGAAGCGACGCGCTGTCGTCGTGGCTGAATGCCACGGGGAAATGCCAGATCAGATACGCCCGGAGAACGAACGCCAGGACGAGGGCAGGCAGGCAGAGGACCAGAAGCTCGCAAATGGCATAATGCCGACACGTCAGTCTGATTTTTCCCCCGAGCCGCTGGAACGAGCCGGGGAAGCGAGATGTCGTCACGTGCCCTGAAGCCCGCTCAATAGTAGCTCGGCGTTGGTCGACGTGTTCACTAAGTTGGTTTGGAAGACTTCCATGGCTTCGACCGGTGGCATCTCGGCCAGCTGCTTTCGGATCATCAAGACGCGGTCGAGTTCGTCGGGGTGGTAGAGCAATTCCTCCCGGCGCGTGGCGGACTTCGTGACGTGCAGAGCCGGGAAGACCCGTTGCTCGGCGACCGAACGGTCAAGGTGGATCTCCATGTTGCCGGTGCCTTTGTATTCCTCAAAGATGAGATCATCCATCCGGCTACGGGTGTCGACTAGAGCCGTCGCGAGTATCGTGAGCGATCCCCCTTCCTCGATGTTTCGGGCGGCTCCGAAGAATCGTTTGGGGCGGGCGAGAGCTTTGGCGTCGATGCCTCCACTCATGGTGCGGCCCTTCTTCCCCCCCGGCGTGAGATTATTGTAGCCGCGAGAAAGGCGCGTGATGCTGTCGAGTAGCACCACGACGTCTTTTCTCATCTCGACCAGACGTTTCGCGCGTGCGGAGACCAGTTCGGCAACTTGCACGTGGCGGGCAGGGGATTCGTCAAACGTGCTGGCGAAGATATCGCAGTCGAGTTCTCGCTGAAAATCGGTCACTTCTTCGGGTCTTTCGTCCACGAGAAGCAAGATAAGGTGGATCTCGGGTTCTGCCTTGCGAATGGCCCGGGCAAGTTGCTTCAACAGCACCGTCTTGCCCGCTCGCGGTGGGGCAACGATCAACCCCCGTTGCCCCATCCCGAGCGGAGCGATGAGGTCGACGGCTCGAGGAGCTATCTCCGGGCTTCCCGGTACCTCGAGAAGAATCCGCCGGTTGGGGAAGAGCGCGGTCATCTTTTCAAAATTGACGGTGGGGTTCCATTCGACGCTAGGAATACCTTCGACCGTCAGAATCGAATCGGCCTCGAGTCCTGGCTCGCGCCGCGCGGAGAGGCGGGTATTCACCCGAATCGCCTGGCCGGGTTGGATCCCATGCGGATCAAGCAGCGCCGCAGGTAGGAAAATGTCCTCCGGACAGGCCTTAAAGTGAAACTGAGGCCACCGGAGCATGGATGACTGACCGTCGCCTTCGACGATCCCCTCTGCTTCCACCGCATCGCCCTGAGATAGATGGAAGCGAATCTGGTCCATCACGAGATGGTGAAGGCTGCCGTCCGTTCGGACGCGGACGCCCAACTTGCCCGCCCGCTCGACGAGGTCAGCACGAGAGAGCTGGTGGATATCGTTAAGGCAAATAGTCTTGGCCTGGCCAGGCGCTTTCGTCGGCGACTCGGGAGATTCTGTCATGGCGATGAGTTCAAGAAGTCGGCGAACCGGTCGGCTTGGGCTTCCAAGAAGTGGGGTGGTCCATCGTTCCAGACGACGTGATCGGACCGCATCGATTTAACTTCGAGGCTGAGCTGAGATGCGAGGATTTTCCGGGCAAGATCGGGAGCGATCTTCCGGATCTCTGTCAGACGCTTGAATTGCAACGAGCGGGGACATCCTACGGTGATGGTTCGATCAAGGTGCGCCTCCGCGCCGGACTCGAACAGAAGGGGGATCTCGACGACCAGGAAAGTCCCACTGCGGTCGGCCTGGATCGCCGCTGCCGTCCAGTGATCTCGGATGACTGGGTGAAGGAGCTGCTCCAATATCCTTTTTTTTGCTTTGTCGTTGAAGACAATTTCGCCCAAGGCGGACCGGTCAATGGAACCCGATGAATCAAATACGTCCGGCGAGATTCGGGAAGCGACTACCCGCTTGATAGCCGGGTCTGAGCGCAAGAGATCGTGGGCCAGTGAGTCCGTATCGATCAGATCAGCGCGTATCTTCTCGAGCAAAAGTTTTCGAAACGTCGTTTTCCCCGAAGCGATCCCACCGGTGATTCCGATGCTTGGCATGATGAGAACGTGGTCGGCAAATGGAACGCGCGGAGGTCGAGCGTTGAACCTTTGACGCTGCTAGAAAGCAATTCGGCGAGAGAGAGCCCCCCCCGCCCGCCGAACTGCGCTTACGCTGCCCCGAGGCCTACTTGTAGCCCCCCTTGATTTGATAGACGGGTGGAGGGACCGATTCGGGAACGCCGAGAAGTTCGACGATCTCTTCCTCTTCCTCGCCGGACCGGACGGGCTTGCCTTCAGCGTCCATCAGGCGGGCAGTCACGAAGATGATGAGATTCTTTTTGATCTTCTGGTCGACGTCCGAACGGAAGAGTCGACCAACCAGCGGGATGTCTCCGAGAAGAGGCACCTTGTCCTCGACCTTCTGCACGTCTTCGCGAATCAGTCCGCCGAGAGCGACTGTCATCCCATCCCAGATCGTCACGTTCGTCGTAACTTTCCGAGTGTTGAAGATCGGCTGGTTGATCACGTTATCGGTGATATCGATCACGCTAGGAGTGAAGAAATTTGCTAGGTTTCCTGGATCGATGCCCCGGATCGGGGTGCCGTAGTTGACGAATCCTTCGAAGTCGACGACCTCGGGCGATAGCTCTAAGTCGATGGTGTAGTTATCTGGTCCGACGACCGGCGTCACGTCGAGTGTCACTCCGGTATTGCGGGTCTCGAAAGCTGTCGGGGTGGTCGGCGTCACAATTCCAGAGGTGAGAAATCCCGACGTGATGTTTTCGTTCTCAGCTGCGCCCGTGGATTGGGGAATCTGCGGGGGATCAAACTCGGTGGGGTAGCGGAACTCGCGGACGATATTGATGACCGCCTTGGAGCCACTTTTCGTCGTCACGCTAGGCGCCGACATGAGATCAACGCCCTTCTTCTGGTTGAGCGCCCGAATGACGAACTGGAACTGGGGATTAGTGAAGACGCCGGACAGTCCGAAAATCGCAGGCGCTACGCCCGCCGGGACTCCCGAGAGAAGACCATCAATACCGTTGACGGAGATGGCAGAACTGCCCCCCGCACCCTGTCCGCTGCGGAGACCGCTTGTCACGTTATTCTGCCCGATCACACCACCACCAGGAGAGTTGAAAGGGAAGGCTGCAGAGTTCAGACCGGGCGATCCTCCGGCTCCATAGATCGGGCTGTTGGTCCCGCCGATTTGAAGGGGTCCCAAAGCGTAATCAAATCCAAGTTCTTTGAGATTATTCTGATTGATCTCGACGAACTTGGCCTCGACTTCGACCTGCGTGGGCGCTTGCCCAACGGTGATGTCGACTAGGACATCGATTAGGTCGATGTTGTCCTGAGTGTTCCGGACGATTAAGCGACTGCCTGCAGCGATGTAGTTCGCGCTCGATCCGGGAGGAAACGGAACGCTTTGAGACTCAAGATAGGTCTGGGCATTCTGTCGGCCTCGAATGCGCTCTTCCGGGGTTGTGTCCGAATTGAAGGTGAAGGACGAGATGGAGGCCGTCTCCGACGTCCCCGCCTGCGACGGGATGAACGTCGGCGGGACTCGGTATTCCTTCGTCACGAGTTCCTCGGTGACCTCCGTGAGAGGAACGATCGAAACCGCGACGGAATCGATCTTGATCTTCAGCCCCGCAAGGTCAGCGAGGTAGCGAAGGGCCTCGTAGAGGGGCACGCTGTTTAACGCAAGGGTCACGGTGGTGTCTTCCGTCGCAGTCGGTGCTGCTGCGACCGGCTCGTCTTCACCGGGCACGCCGAGCAGACCGTCTGTGCTGACTACGTTGGACCCCGACGGGACCTTAAGGAAGATATTTACGCCCCTTTTCGCTGGGTCGGGTTCGAGGGTGTCGAGTTGCTGACTGAGTTGGCGGAGATACTCCACCGCTTCGCGGATCGTGGTATCGCGAAGGTCGAGTTGGGGGATGATGATGCGATTGAGCTTCGCCGTGATTTGTTCATTGCGCGCCGCTTCCGAAAGGGTGGTGTCGCGGATCGTGTCCTTGCCACCTTGGAACTTTTTGCGGGGCAATTCCCAACGCTCGGTGACTTCCCAAAGCATGCGGCTGCGAGTCTCGTTGTAGGCGTTCTCGTAGTAGTCGCCCTTTGCGTTCTCAACTCGCTCGATTCCCTTCTGTGCAGCGACGTTGTAGCGATCGATGCCAAGGACCGTCGTGTAGCGTTTTTTGGCGAGATCGTAACGACCCGTCGTGAAAAATCCTTCGGCCTCGATGAGCAGCTGGGCGACTTCGTCGCGGTCAGCAGCAAACTGTGGGGTCACGGTCTTGTTGTAGTAATCAGGCTGTTCAAGTTTGGAAAGCAAAGCGACCGCTGGGCGATAGGTCGGATTGTAGCGCTCGAGAAGAATCGTCTTCGCGACCGCTTCGGCGTCCGAGTAGCGACCGTTGTTGATTAGCTCATTTGCATAGTCGATCCCGACATCGCTGAACTTACCAAGGGTCTCGGATTGCTCGGAAGCCGTGGCGGCCCCTGGTCCCAGAAGATCAAGCGCGTTGAGATAGCTTTGGTAAGCGATTTCATAGTCACCCTTCTCCCACGCGAGATCTCCTTCAGCGATAAATTGGCGAGCGATCAGCACGTCTTCCTGCCTTCGAATGATCTCGCGGTCCGACTGAGAGCTAAGGGAGGAAGTTCCAACGTAAGTCTGGCCCTTGACTTGGCCGTGACCCAGGGGGGCAAGGGTAGCAAGCAAAGCGAGATTGATCCCGAGACGTTTGGCGGTGAGTGAGAGGGGTTTGGTCATCGAATAGAAGCGGCTGCGGATTAAAAGCTAGGGGAAGACAGGGGATCGCCAGAAATAATTTCGGATCCGAGAGCATCGGGGTCCGGCGCGGCGATGATCTCGTCTTCTTCGTCTGTGCGAAGCAACGGCTGGCCAGCCGGGTCAAGCAAGGTGGCCGTCACGAACATCACGAGATTGCGCTTGATGTGTTGATCTGAGGAGGAGCGAAAGAGTCGCCCGACCAAGGGGATGTCGCCGATGATCGGAGTCTTGTCTTCGACCTTCTGGATGTCCTCTCGCATGAGTCCGCCAAGGACGACCGTCTGTCCATCATAGACGGTGACCTGCGTGGTCACTTGACGGACGCTGAAGATAGGCTGGTTGATGACATTCTCCGAGAGCTGAAGCGTTGTGGCTGGCCCGAGTGTCGTAAGAAACGAGTTGCCGGTAGCCGTGAGCGTTCCAATGATTGATTGGACGGACGTTTGGATTGGACTCCCGTAATTAATGAAGCCGTCAAATTCCGTGACGCGCGGAGAGAGGTTCAACTCGATCGTGAAGCCATCTGGTCCCACCGTTGGCTCGACCTCCAATTCGACGCCGATGTTGCGAGTCTCGAATTGCGAAGGAGTCGTCGGTGTGAACGTGATGTTCGTCGCCGCCGCCGTCTGCGGGATCTGCGGGGGATCAAACTGGACGGGGTAGCGGAACTCCCGGACCAACTGGATCGTCGCCCGTTGACCGCTTTTGGTCGTCACCTTCGGCGCCGAGAGAAGATCGACACCCTTTTGTTGATCAAGAGCCCGCAGGACAACTTGGAATTGCGGATTGCTGAAAACGCCGGCTAAGGCGAGGACACCCGAGGCGGGGCCAGCCGGGCCGGCGAAGAGCAGACCGTCGATCGCGTTGGCGCTGATAGCGGTCGAACCGCTTCGATTCCCGGCGGTGAGGGGACCCGAAGTAGCGGAGCTTGCCCCGATTGGGAGTCCGGAACTCGGTGAGATGATCGGATAGTTCGCGGGATTGATACTGCCTGTCCCACCAGAGGTTCCGCCGCCGCCGTAAACGCCCGTCCCAAACGGGAGAGCGAACTGCCCTAGCAGCCAGTCAAAACCCAGTTCCTTCAAATTTGTCTGGGTGATCTCGATGAAGCGGGACTCGATCTCGACCTGACTCGGCACGACGGTCGCGTCGAAGTCGACGAGTTGGTCGACGAGGTCGAGGTTCGGCTGGGTGTTGCGAACGATCAAACGACTGCTGCTCGCAAGGTAGTTTGCGCTGGAGCCTTCGGGGAACTCGACGCCCTGGGCTTCGAGAAATTCGCGTGCGCCGGACCTTGCGACCGTTGCCGTCTCGGCTGGGCTACCGAAGCCACCGCCAAACCCACCACCCGTGTCTCCGCCCGCAGCGGGGGCGTTGGAGATGAAGCCGGGAGGGACCTTGTATTCTTTGGTGATTAAGACGTCGGTGCGCTCACTGAGGGGAACCACCGCGACGGCGTAGGGTTCCACCTTGGTTTTCAGGCTGGCTGCGGTTGCAATGTAATTGAGTGCTTCGCGGAGCGGGACATCCGTGAGAGAGAGCGTGATTCGCTGCCCCGCGTCCGCGCTGGCTTGATCCAGCTTGAGAACGATGTTGATACCGCGGCGGTTCGGATCGGGTTCTGAGTCGTCGAGATCCCGGGAGCGTTGTTTGATGAAGTCCAGAGCTTCACGGACCGTGGCTTCCCGGAAGTTGATGCTGGGGATGCGGATGTCATCGAGCTTCCGGTTGATTGCGGAAGTGCCGCGTGCGTCGATGATTGGTTGTTCGATGATCTGGTTGGGCCCTTCGTCGTATTTTGTAACCGGCAGTTCCCAGCCGCCTTTCACGTCGTTCAGCATCTCGCTGCGGGTGGTGTTGTAGGCGTTCTCGGCGTAGTTCTGTCGTTTCCCGTTGATCTGTTCCTGCAAGCGACGAGCGGCGATGTTGTATTTATCGACGTTGAGAACCTGCTCGCAGCGCTTGAACGCGAGATCGAAGCGGCCGCTTTGGTAGAAACCGTCGGCTTCGCGAAGGAGTTGTTTCACGAGTTCAACGTCGGCTACGAATCCAGGAGTAATGGTCTTATTGAAACGGTCGGGTTCTTCGAGTTTCGCGAGAAGGTCGAGTGCTGGCCCATATTCTGGATCGTAGCGGTCATCGAGTACGACAAGGACAGTGGTCTCGGCATCCTCGTAGCGGCCCTCGGAAATCCTTTGCTCCGTCAACTTGACGACGGATCGCCTAAAGCCGTTCATCGCTGTCTCGCGGATTTCCAGCGAAGCGTCGCCGCCAGAGGGGAGCGCGTCGACCGCCGTCTTGAAAAAGGCAAAGGCGGACTCGTAGTCGTTGTTCAAAAGAGCATCTGTGCCCTTGTTGATTGCGGATTGAGCAAAGTCTCGATTGACCTCACGCTTCCGAATCTCGCGTTCAGCGGCACCTTGAACCCCGGTGTATTGAGCGGATACTGGGGAGGGGATTGCGGAGAGGAAAGCGAGCGCTCCGGCTACGACGAGGGGTTTTCTAGGTATCATAAAGACAGTCGGCGGGGTGAAACTGGAAAGAGTTGGTGAGAAGGAGATCTTGGATCAAGGGCGGGTCCGGACCGACTCATGGCTTCAACGCTGGCACTTGAATTTCTTCGTCGGAGGATGCGCGCTGTATTAGTGCTTCCTCGTCGCCGATGTCAACGAGTTTGTATTTGACATCTGGCTCCGGCGGGACTGAGAAGGATTCGTTCTTCTTGACCTGAAATTCCGAGCCATCCCAAAGATACTGGAACAGGGCAAACCCCGTGGGGTAGTTGACCTCTTGGTCATAGACGAGGACGATCTTCTCGTTTGTCTCTTGGTTCTGGACGGTCAGTTCCGAGACGTCAACCGTTAGCCCGCTATCTTTCTCCACGCTTTTCGGCTCGTAGCTGGTGACCTTGTAGGCGGTGCCGGCCACCGCATCTCCCAGCTTGAGAAATTGCGTGGGAGAGCTGAGATCCCGCGTGTTGATCGTAAAAGTCTCGCCGCTGTCGGGACTGCCGCTGAACTTGAGCCGAAAAGGAATTTGGATGAATTCTTTGAGCCGCAGCTTCGTGATGTAGGGCGGCTCCGAAGCGGCGCTCGTCGGATCAGTGTTGGCCTCAAACTCCTCAAGGTTCGAGAATTTGTCGTTGTCGGGATCCCGCTGGAGGATATCCCCGAGGGAGTAGTCCAAATCGTATTTGACCAGCCATTCGTTCGGGATGGGAGGGTGGAGCGCTCGGCTTCCGGGGGCAAGGGGGTTGACCGGGGCGCCGTCGACGATCACGTAGGGTTTGGAGACGAAGAGCGACCCCTCGCTCGGGGTCCACTCTGCCGGCGTCTCGAGAGATTCGATCTCCGATTGCACCAAGGCAATGTCGGGTTGTTCAAATGTCGTTGATGGGGGTTTCCGGCTGTTCCGCTCCTCAAAGATTTCGGAGAACGAAAGAGATTGAAGAACAATCATCGCCGCGCAGGCGATCATCAGAAGGCCGAGAACCGCGAGGATCACACGGTCGTAATACTTTTTGAGCCAATCCATGTGGAATGTAGGAGGATTTCGACCAGCTAGGGCTGGCGGGTCAATTGGGAAGTGGGTTCCGGTGGGGTGAAGGTGACCATCTCGATGAGGGCTGCGACGGTGAGTTTTTCCCTTCCGACGATGACTTTGAGATTGCCGGGGGCAAGGGGTAAGTCATCCGAATCGGATGCTGACGCGTACGACGCAGACATCGGCTTGTCTGTCTGGCTGGGGCCTGCCAATTCATCATTGACGACTGTCAGATTGCGAATGATGAAGAATTGATCGGCGCCGACGATCGAGTTCAAAATCTGCCGCACTCGCCCCTGTTCGGCGACAAACACGAGATTGAAGGGGGCCTTCCGGATGATTGGCGGAAGCTCACCCGCCAGCGGTCCGCCGGGGCGATTTTGCCCGTTTGGCTGCGGAGTCGGTGGGCGGCTCGCCTCAGACGGGAGGGGAGTGCGATCAATCGAGTTAATCGCAGTGGCACGAAACTCGATCACCCGATCAACGACCAATTTGATAGCAGCTAACTGGCGAGCGAGAGGTCCGGCTGCCCGGTCGTTGGGCAGGGTCCCTTGGTATTGCGAGAACCCCATGTAGAAGTCCTCCGGCAAGGACACGCCGCTGACTTCAGCGGCGGCTTGCACCTCCGACACGACGGCGCGAAGGCGATCCTGAAATCCTTGCGGCGAGATCTCCTCCTGCGGTAGTTGCGCTTCCGTCAGTTTGGTCAAGAGCAAGTTGGTCCCGCGAGAGTAGTCTTCGAGGAGGGCCGTAAACGCGTCGTTGTTCGCGGCATTTGGGAATGGCGCCCGGTTCTGAAGCTTTTGAAGTTTGCTGACCTGAGCGTCGTAGTCTGCCGACACGGTCGCATAAGCGGAGTAGGCGGTCGAAAGGTAGTAGCCGAGTCCCGCCGCTACGAGAACGACGACGACGAGGAAAGCGACGAGGAACGGATTGTTTTTGGCCCAGATCATGGCAGAGCAATGGGATTTTTGAGGGGAAGGACGATCTGGTAGGTGTAAGCCCAGGACTTGTCGTCTGGGGTGCTGCGCTTGGTCACAATCTTCGCGTTATCGCCCGTGTTCACGTCGAAGATGGAGGACGAGACGAGGTTGTTGACAAAATCGTCGATCACTTTGGCTTGCGCGGGATTATCCAAGTAGAGACCGTCGATCCGGAGGGCGTCGATGGCCGGGAGCTCCGGTTGATCGTTGCCGCCTGGGGCAACTGGACCCGGGGCGGGAGGTCGTGCCGGACCCTTGGGCGCCATCGAAGGGTCGACGGTGACGGGCGCTGCGTTGGAAAGGGGGGTGATCTGCGTCACCCAGATGAAATCGGCGGGCAGCTTTTGACCGAGGTCGTTGATGACATCCAGCCAGACTTGCCGTTCTGCGACCGCGGTGAGTAGCGGTGCTGCGAGGGCCTCCATCCGAGTTTTTTCGGTTTCCGCTTGGTCGAAGGCCGCTGCGAAAGTCTCGAGCTTCCCAACCTCTTGGGAAACGTCGACGAGGGCTGCGCTCTTGATGGTGGCCGCTTGGGTGAAGTAAACGATCCATTGCGCCAGCGCCAGAAAGACGCAGAGCGCAGCAGCGATGAGGTAGGGCTTGCGGCGCTCGAGGTCGTGAGCTCGGATGACGGTGGGTGGGCGAAGGTTGATCTCAACTGGTGCATTGCCAATCTGCCGAGAGGCTAGACCAACCAATTCGCCGAGAGCGGGAGCATGCTTGGAGAGTGCCGATTGATCGACCGAGGGCGCGATCGCTACATTCCGGAAGGGATTAAAGAATTCGACCGGCATCTGCATCTTCTCCGCGAAGAACTCGAGCATGTAAGGCATCGCAACGGTGCCTCCAGCGAGATACGCACGCACGGGCTGATTCCCCTTCTGATTCGCACGGTAGAAACTGATCGAGCGAGCCAACTCCGCGTGGAGGCGAGTCATCGTCGTGCGAGCTAATTTGGCGATCCGACTGGCAACTGGATCCTCCGGATCGGCGTACGATCCGCCCAGACCAACTAGACCCCGCTCTCGCTTGAGGGCTTCGGCGCGCTCAACGAGCTCTTCCAGTTCTTTGGCGACGGCGACACTGATCGTGTTTCCACCGATGGGGATGCTGCGACTGTAGGCTTTGTCCCCGTCGATGAAGATCAGATTCGTTGTGCGAGCGCCGATGTCGATGAGGATCGAGCAGCCAGGCTGATCGGAGTAATTGTAGCGAAAAGCGTTGTAGAGCGCCATGGGCGCAACGTCGATCAAGCGCGGAGAGAAGCCGGCGGACTCGATCGACCCGTTGACCTCCTCGAGGGTGTCGGTCTTGATCGCGAGCAGCGCAACGTTGAGCTTGCCCTCTTCAGCTTCACCGAGCGCTTGGTAGTCCCAAACAACTTCGTCAATCGGGAACGGGATATTCTGCTGGGCCTCGAAGCCGATGATCTGGTCAAGTTCTTCGGGGGTCGAGCCGGGCAGCGAGAGATAGCGGGCGAAGACGGCTTGCGAGGGGAGGGCGTAGTTGACGGGACCGGACTTGATCTTGGCAGCTTGGCGAAGTTGCTCGACGGCGACCTTCAGTTGGCCAGAACGCGTGGCATCCGCCCCGGGATCGGCCATGAGTTCGGTCGAGTCGAAGTTCAGCAGGGTCAGGGATCCGTTGGGCGATGCCTGGAATTCACCCAGGGTCACCGTCTGCATGCCCAGGTTCAGGACACGGGTGCGGTTCGTAGCGGCCATTGACTTAAAGAAAGAAAAAAGCGGGGGTGGAATTGAAGGTCGTTAGCGGCTAACCGGCGCTTTGAGAGCTTCGTAATAATCCCAGAAGAGCGGCGCGAAGGGCGTCTCGTCTTTGCTGAGGACGTAACCGGGGGTTTGTTGGAACTGGTTCCACCACTGCGGCTTGCCCTTCCCGGCTCCGATGCTCTGTTCGGCGACGATCTGCCCCTGGCGAGAGATCGTGATCCCAACGGCTTGGGTCGCCTGGGTCTTCGTCGGGGTCTTCCCGGCGAAAAACCGCTGGAGCGTGCGCGGACTGACGAAGGCGACTGAGTTGAGATCCTTGCCGGGCGGGATGGCGACGTGGGTGACGGTGCCCGTTAGCAGCGTTCCGGTTGGATTCTCGCGGCTCTTATTGTCGAGCAGCACGTAGTAATTGATCGTGAGTTCATCCAGAAACGGATCGGCGTTGCGATCGAGCGGCTCGTAGGAAAATTTGGTCTCGACCATCATCCAATCCTGGCTCTTCGCCTTCCGCTGTGGACCAATCGTCAGATTGTAGACCGGAGTTGGTTCCAGGGAAATCGCGATGTCCTCGACCATGAAACCGGTGTTCTGGGCTTCGGCGGACGAGGGGAGCGAAAGTGCGACCGCAGCGAGGGAGGAGAGGGCGGGGAGCAAGGAGAGTCTCATGAGTTGAAGGAGGGTGGGTGGGGGGTGCTAAAGTCGCGGATCGTAGTCAAGTTGCCGGGGAACGTAAACCTGTTTGTTAAAAACAATTTGGACCGCCGACCGATCAAACCTTGTCGCGGAAGAAATCGATGGTCTTGGTGATACCGGTCTCGAAGTCGACCTTGGGTTCCCAACCCAGAATGCGCTTGGCTAGCCCGATGTTGGGCTGGCGAACCTTAGGATCGTCGACCGGGAGAGGTTTGAAATCCATCTTTGAGTCGGTGCCCGTGATGCGAATGATCTCCTCGGCAAATTGCTTGATCGTCATTTCCCCGGGATTCCCAATGTTCACGGGTTCGTGGTAGTCGCTCATCATCAGCCGGTAAATGCCGTCGATGAGGTCGGAGACAAAACAGAAGCTGCGCGTCTGCGACCCGTCGCCAAAAATGGAAAGCGGCTCGCCGCGGAGAGCCTGGCCGATGAAAGCGGGGACAACGCGGCCGTCACGGAGGCGCATGCGGGGGCCGTAGGTGTTGAAGATGCGGATGATCTTGGTGTCCATCTTGTGGAAGCGGTGGTAGGCCATCGTCATGGCCTCGGCGAAGCGCTTGGCCTCGTCGTAGACGCCACGAGGGCCGATGGGGTTCACGTTGCCCCAGTAGTCCTCGGTCTGCGGATGAACGAGAGGGTCGCCGTAGCACTCGGAAGTCGAGGCGAGGAAAAACGATGCGCCCTTGTCCTTGGCGAGGCCGAGAGCGTTGTGGGTGCCGAGCGAGCCGACCTTGAGGGTGGGGATGGGAAGTTCGAGGTAATCGATGGGGCTCGCCGGGCTGGCGAAGTGCCAGACGTAATCGACTTCGCCCGGAACAAAAATGTATTCCGCAACGTTGTGCTCGATGAACTTGAAATCCTTGTTTCCAGCGAGGTGCTCGATGTTGGCGACGTTGCCGGTGATGAGGTTGTCAATCGCGATGACCTTGTGGCCTTCGGCGAGGAGGCGGTCGGAGAGGTGTGAACCCAGAAAACCGGCTCCGCCGGTGACGACACTAACTTTTTGCGCGGTAGCTTCGGACATGGAGCGCTTGGAATTAGGCGGGTCGCGGAAGATTGGCGAGCAGAAAGGGCGGAACGAGCAAGAAGCGGGCGGAGGACGAGGTCGGTGTCTCGGCAAACAGACCGGTCGGCGGGCGGAAGGTTGCTGCTCCGAGGTGCGCCCGCCTTTGCCGCGAATCTTCATGGTCGGAGCGGCGATGTCGGGTCCTGGTGCGGACGATCCGGCCGCGTTCCACGCCAGGCGATAGCCGACGACACTGGGGTCCAGGGGTTGGCAAAGCGCCATGGGGCCATTGTTGCCGACGACGAGGCCACCCACGTTCAACCAAGAAATGCCGTCGGTCGTCTGCTGGAGCTGGTATTGGGTCGTCGAGCGTGAGACCCAGGAGATCTGCACCGATCCGCCGACGAGGGCGGTCTGGAAATGTTGCGGTGCCACGGCTGCCCCGATTTGGCGGGGTTGCAGGCGGGCGGCAACGATGTTGGGAAGTTCCTGCGCCATGGCCGTGCGTTTGGCGATCTGGGCTGCGTTGGCGAGAGTCGGTTGGCCGGAGAAGACGCGGAGCGCCTCGGCCCAGACCGAGAGGTTGCGGAGTTCCAGCGGCTGCCCGAACGCGTTGTCGTAGTCGGTCCCGCCGAGGGCGGTCGGGCGGAGATCGTAAAATTCCTGCTGCTCGGTCTGAATGCCCTCGGCATCGAAGTAGCGGGCGAATTTAAAATCCTTCTCACGGATCATCTGAATTCTGTTCGGCGGGGGAACGACGCCCTGGGGTTTGCCCGCGGCGTCTTGCCCGGCCCAGATGTCGTCAAGCGTGAACAGAACGTAGTCTTGAACTGCCGGGGCGAGGGGACTCTCGATGAGGCTGCGGTAGTCGATCCCGACGAAATTGTAGCCCTGCCAACCCGAGACGCCGAGCGTCGAACAGATCGTCGGTAGAAGGTCGACGTGGGAGACCAGCTCGTCGCTCGTGCGTCCGGTGGGGAAATCGACCGGATTCGACCAGATGAGTGGCACGCGAACGACCTCTTCGTAGGCCATGAGTGCCTTCTGACGGAGGCCGCCGTGAGCCATGCCCATTTCACCGTGATCGGAGGTGCGGACGATCCAGGTATTGTCGCGGAGTGCGGAACCACCCGGCTTGGTGAAAACGTCGAGGATCTGGCCGAGCTGGTCAGCGACGAGCTTCATGAGGTTGCCGTAAAAATTGATGTAATCCTTTGGCTGGGAATCGGTAACGATCGGTCCGCGTCCATTGGAGCGAAGGAGCAGCCCCTCATGGGCGCTGGGTTTGAGATTGGTCAACAAATCTTCGGTCACGCTCGGTGGGATCTCGATGTCGCCGAGCAGGTCGGCAGGACCGTAGCCGCCGGTGCCTTCATTCCCAGGATAGCCTAGGACGTCGTGGGGATTCACGAGCGAGACGACGAGGCAGAAGGGTTTCGTGCCGGGGTTGGCGACTCTGTCTTCGAGGTAGGCGACGGCATCGTTGATGAAGCGCGGGTCGTTGTCGGCGGTGCCGCCACCGTAGTCCTCAACCTTGACGTCCTGGCCGGCATCGGGTGGATCACAGGCGTCGAAGCCGTAGCGCGCGATGTCATCCTCGGTCGTGGTTCCATCGCAATTCTCGACTTGCTTGCTCATGTGCCACTTGCCCTTGTAGACGACCTCGTAACCCGCGCCCTTGAGCACGGTGGCGAGATTTGGCAGCGTGGGGTCGAGCTGGTGCTCGGCGAGAGATTGTTCCATGTCCTCGGTGAGTGGGTCGAAGGACAAATGTCGGGCCGGGAATTGGCCCGTGAAAATGGTGGTGCGAGACGGGGTGCACGTCGCGGTGAAGGCTGCAGCACCAGCGACCGTCTTCAGGAAGCCGCAGCGGTCAAACTGAGGCTGGCGGCGGGGAGGGGCGGGATGAGATATGTTGGGTCGGATGTTGAGTCGGTTTTAGCCCAACTTATCAGCCAGACATCGGAAAGCAGCAGGAGTGAGCCGTCGCGCGGGACGCGGGGAGTCACAGCAATTCCGCCCGGTGGGTGGGGATGATGTCCACGACCACCTTCGGCGCGAATTGACGAAATTGCCCGGCTAGATTGGATCGAAGTCGATCCAATTCGGAAATCGCGGGCGTCGCGGCGTTTTGCTCGAAGGCTACGGTGATGAGTACGTAAATGGACCGACCGATTTGCACGACGCGGATGCGCGAGTCGGTGGAATCCCAAGGCCGGATCGCTTCTTCGCAGGCCGGAACGATCTGGCGCGTGACGTAACGATTCGCGGCAGCGAAGACGAGTTGTCCGATGCCTTCCAGAATCGTTCTGATGGGAACGGGGAGGAGGAAGAGGACGAGCGCGGCGGTGAGGGCCGGATCGACGTAGGGAACGAAGTGGGCGTAAGCGGTGCTACTGAGCAGAATGCCGCCCGCAAACGCAGCCCCGACCAGTCCACTGAGGATGCCGTCGAAGACCCAGCTCCGGGCGTCGACGGCGAGCAGGCTCGAGCCGGTCAGTTTGGCGGCGCGCCGCTGGAGCCAAGCCAGCGTGAAGCAGCCAACGGTGCAGATGGCACTGTAGACGATGGCGATGCCGAAGACGGGTTCCCGGCCTTGGTCGAAGAGCGCAACGACGCTGTTGCCGAGAGCGAACAGGCACAGAACGAGGATGAGGAGGCCCTTGATCGCGTTGAGGAGCGGCTCGTAACCAGCGTAACCGAAAGGATGAGTGTCGTCTTCGGGCAGTGCGACCATCCGGCTGACCTTGAGCGCGAGGATCGAGACAATCCCGGCGATGATGGAATAGTAGCCATCCAGCAGGATCGCATTGGAGTGGGTGACGGTTGCAAACCCGATGCCCAGCAGGCCGAAGACGGCGTAGCCGAAGATCGACCGGCGAAGGGCGGCGGACTCGACCAGCGATGACTCGATTTTCTGTTGTGGCTCGGAATGTTCGTTCATTGGATCCGCCCGTTCGTCGCGGTCACGGTGCGGTCGCTCTGACGGTGACCGGCTCGGCTGCGATCCCGGCGTAGACGACAGGCATGTTCGCCGATGCGGTCCCGACGCTGGCATCGGTGCGAGCAGCTGGCGGGAAGGCCGTGAGCAAGATCAGCCAAACCAGGTAGAGGGTGGGCAGGGCGGCAGGAGAAGTTTTCATCGGCAGAGTCCTCAGACGAGGAGACTCTGCTAAACCGCTGGTCGGGGCAACCCCGCCTCGCCGTCGGTGGCGGTGCGGCTTCGGCGGCCGGTACTCCGGGCGAATCAACGGCAGCTGTCGTGCAACCGGCAACCGCGCCCATCGTCCCGCCGCCCGCGCCGGGAGAGACTTCGTGGGAAGTCGCCGGCGACGGGACCAATGATTTCGAGATGGTCAACTCCTTTGTCGGTAGCCTGCAGGCTTTCTTTGGCTCCTTTGACGATACCAACGGCGCGCGCCTTCGGTTACCTCGAAGGCTTCCTGTCGCACCTCGAAGGTCGTCACGATGAGGTGCTGGCTACGCTGGCATCCGCCGCGCAGGCGCAGACCGCCAGCCTGCCTAGCCTGTATCTCAAGATGGGCGACGTCCACTCGGCGCGCCGAAGTTGGGCCGAGGCCCGGAGGGCCTTCGGCGAGCCGGTGGTCGAAGACGCAAGCGATCCAGCCCCCGCGCTCCCGCCGCGCGAGGATACGATGATCGTTGTGACCGGCCTGCTGCGGTCCGGCACGTCGATGTCGATGCAGATGCTCGCTGCGGGCGGTGTGTCCGGGCTCACAAATGCTCGACCGACTCGGGAAGCCGGGAGCGGCCAGCACCGACGAGGCCCTGATGCGCGTCTTCCGGCAACAGATCGCCCAGGTTCGGACCTTGGTGACGCATCTGCGGCGGGAGGGCATCGTCGACGTCCCCGATATCGAATACAGCGACGCGCTTCGTGAGCCGGCGGCGACGGCGGACAGGATAACGGACTTCCTCGGCGGATCCTTCGACAACGCCGCCGCTGCGGTCGACGCTAAGCTCCGCCACGAGGGCCTCCGGTCCCGCGCGAGCTGCCGGACGTATGGCGAGATTTCGGTCGCGTGGTAGGTTGCGGTCGTGAGAGTGCGTCTAGTTTGCGGTCTTGGATTGGCCTTGGGTCTCGCGTCGATCTGGGCCCGGGCGGAGTGGGTCAATGGACTGTCGATGGAGGCGCCACCGCGGCCTTACGAGGAGAGCGAATTTGCAGAAGCGACGGCGTCCCTGCGGACCAATTGGGTGGCCGTCGTGCCGTATGGCTTCATTGCTCCCAAAAGCGCGACGGTGCGGTTCGGTGGGGAGCGGCAGTGGTGGGGAGAGAGCCGCGCGGGCGCCGAAGGGCAGATCCGGTCGGCGCGTGAGCTGGGTCAGCTCGTGATGCTCAAGCCCCAGGTGTGGCTGACGGATGGGACCTACACGGGCGAGCTGGACTTCGGCACGGACGCCGAGTGGCTCGACTTCGAGCGTTCCTACCGGGCGTATCTTTTTCATTATCTCGAGTCGGATACTTGCCGATCCGCCGATGCCCTTTGCATCGGAACGGAGTGGGAGACGTCGGTGCGGCGGCGGCCTGAGTTCTGGCGACGATTGATCCGCGACGTGCGGCGAGTCTATCCGGGCGCGATCACTTACGCCGCAAACTGGGATGCCTACCGCGAGCCGGCGTTCTGGGAGGATCTGGATGCCATCGGGATCAACGCTTATTTCCCCGTAGCGGACGGGGATTGGGCAAAGTGGAAGGACCAGATGGAGAGCTTCGCCGAGGAAGTCGGGAGGCCCATTGTCTTCACGGAATTTGGTTATCGGAGCGTCGAGGGGACGCGGGATCGACCGTGGGAGGAAGTCAACGGGCGGAAGGCAGCCCCGAATGAACAAAGCGAGGCACTCAACGAGCTGTTCCGGGCTCTGTGGAACGATGCGGAGCGCGATTGGTTCCAGGGTGGGTTTCTCTGGAAGTGGCACCTCGTGCCGGAGCGCGACCGGAGCGTGGGCTACACCGTGCAGGGTAAAGTGGCGGAAGAGATGGTTCGCACGGCGTACTCCCGAATGGCCGAAGCCGTCGCGGAGTGATGTTGCTGGCCCCAGGGTGGGCCGGTTGATCAATGAGAGCGCGGAGTCGCGGTCGGCAACGGCGCGTTCGGCGTTTTTGTCACACGAAATGCGTGTTTCTACGGATGTCCCGGGACCCGGAATTGGGATATCAAGCGGCATAAATAAATTTCGGCTCACGCAACGTCCGTTTCGGCGCAGGGGAATCGAATCCACCGCCGGGATGGCGATCACCTTTGCATTGCTTGTCGTTCTGTCCGGATCCGCTCTCGCCGAAACGTGGATCAATGCTGGGACCGGATCGTGGCACGATCCGGCTAACTGGGACCGGGGGCAGATACCGTTGGCTACCACTGGAGCGCTTGTCGACAATGGTGGCACCGCCCGAGTCGGGCGGGTTGGCGAGATGGCGGATGTCTTGTTCGTCGGGCAGGCTGGGACGGGTACGCTCGAGGTGATCAATGGCGGGACGCTGACACTCGACATCGGCGCGCGAGTCGGTGTCGAGGCCGGTGCCGTCGGGACGGTGCTGGTGCGGGGAGCGGGTTCGCGGTGGACGAACGCAGGGATCGGGGCGAGCGTCTTCTTTGGCGACTCCGGTCGAGGCTCGCTGACCATCGACCAGGGTGGCGCAGCCGACATCGGATTTGTGGCGCTCGGGGTCCAGCCGGGTGCGCGCGGCGAAGCGGCGGTCCGCGGGGGAGCGTCGCTGGCGGTGAGTTCGCTGGAAGTCGGAGGGAGCGGCGTAGGGGATCTGGTCGTCGAGACGGGCGGATCGGTGGTATCCAGCGGATCGGTCAACTTAGCGCGGCGGGCGAACTCTCGCGGGACGCTGGCGGTGTCCGGGGCAAATGCCTCGCTGGTGACGGCGAGTGGCGTAAGTGTTGGGGGGCCGACGGGGTCAACGGCGGATTTGACCGTGACAGGTGGTGGCCGCGTAGGCGCAGACAACCTCACGGTCGCGCTCAGCGAAGGGTCGACGGGAGCAGTTGCGGTGCGGGGCGCTGGTTCCTCGCTGGAAGTCGCGTCCTTTGCCGGGTTTGGCGAGGCGGGCGCGGCGTCGTTGGAGGTGTCGGGTGGGGCCACTGCCGCGTTGGGCGCGGCGAGGTTTGGCGTCGCCGGCGTGGGATCTGCCACCGTGCTCGTCGACGGACCCGGGTCGTCCCTGGCCGCAGATATCGGCATGTTTGCCGGGAATGCCCAGATCGACATTCTGAATGGGGCGACGCTCTCGAGCGGCTTCGGTAACATCGCCGCCACCTCGCGGACGGATACCGTCGTGAACGTCCGGGGCGCGGGGTCGGAGTGGAACGTGAGAGATTTTCTGCAAGTCGGGGAGGCCTTCGACGCCGTCGTTCGGGGAGAATTGCGAATCACTGACGGTGGCACGGTCACCAGCGACACGGGCGAGGTCGGGCGGGGTAATGACGCGGATGGATCGGGAGCCCTTCTCATCGGCGGGGCGGGTTCTTCGTGGTCGGTGTCCAAAGAGCTGCGGGTGGGCTGGCAGGCGACGGGTGCCACGCTCCGGGTCGAAGGCGGGGGAAGACTCGACAGCGGCGAAGCGTCGATCGGCAGCGGCAGCGGTTCGTCGGGCACGGTCACCGTGACGGACAGCGGATCGCTCTGGGAAGTCGTGGGCGATCTTACCGTGGGCAGGAGCGGCGAAGGTGCGTTGGCGGTGTCCGACGGAGCCATTGTGCGGACCACCGGCGGGGACGTGGTCCTCGGCCGGGGCAGCAATGGGGAACTTCGGTTGTCGGGTGGGAGTGAATTTACAACGGACGGAACGCTGCGATTGGCCAACGGGATGATCGACGTGATCGAGGGGTCGTCGCTCGTCGTCGGCGCGCCGAACGACCGTCCCGGCACGGATACGACGACCATCGAGGATGGAACGGTCACCGTGCGGGGGGCGGGTTCGACGTGGACGAATGTGGGCAGTCTCGGCGTCGGTGAACGAACGAACTCCGCAGGATTGGGGGAACTCGTGGTGGAAGCTGGCGGGGCCGTCACGACGGGCGGGCTTTCGGTCACGGGACAAGCTCGCGTGAGTGGTGTCGGCTCGAAGATTACGAATGCGGGAGATTTGGGAGGTCAGGGATCGTTGTTGATCGAGGCGGGTGGGGTCGTCTCTAGCTCGGGAGAAGGCGAGACCCGGGCAACCGTCGGGACGCGGAGGATCGTGGTGACGGGGAGCGGCTCCGAACTTGCGCTCGGTGGCGATCTCGAAAGCGCGCGCGACTCGAGTCTTAGGATCGCGGGCGGCGGGGTCGTCTGGGCGGGAAGCTCAGCGGCGGGCAGATCCTCGATCGGTGGCTCCCTCTCGGTGCAAGGTGCGGGGTCGAGGCTCGAGATCTCGGGCACCCTCGACAAGCTGGGCGACCTGGACGCGTCGGAAGGGGGAGTGATCCGAGCGGATGCCATCGTCACGGACCAGTTAAACGTCGGAGCGCCCGTCGGGAATGCTCCGATGGCGGCGGGGATCGTCGATGCCCCAAGTGTGCAGGTTTTTGGCGAGATCAACTTCAACCACACAGCGACGGAGGCGGACCCCTACCACTTCTCCCGGGACGGGACGGCAACCGGGGGCGCGATCCAAGTCGACAACGGCTCGGGTGACCCCACCGACGATGGTGTGATCACCGTCTTCCGCGCGGGGGCGACCGTGGTGAAAGACTCCTTCAAAGCCCAGCAGACAACGATCGACGGAGGCACGCTCATCGTCGAGGGCGGAGAGGGCGGAGGATTGCTCGTGGGTGACTTGAGTGTGACCGCCGGGGGTAAGTTGACCGGAAGTGGGCAGATCGGGACGGGATCGGAGTTCAGCTCGATCACGCTGACGGGCGGAGTCATCGCTCCGGGGGACGGGGTCGGCACCCTGACTCTGGATCTGGCAGCCGCCGAGTTCTTTGGTCTACCGGGCAGCGAGCTACGACTCGACGGCGGAACGATTGAGTTCGAACTCGGAGCGACGTCCGACCTCATCGCATTCACCAATCTAGCGGCATCGCTCAAGGGGACCGGGACGACGCTCGCTCTCCGGATGGGCCTTGGTTTCAGCTACGCCGAGACCTACACGCTCTTCGATAACGTGCTGGACTCGGGGGGCGCGTTTTCATTTGCCAACGTGACGGGGACGGATGGCTTGCACGTTGCCAACGTTTTTCACAACGGGGCGGGGGACTACCAACTGTCGTTTGCTGCGGTGCCGGAGCCGGGTGCTTGGGCGGTGTTGGTGGTCGCCTTGGCGGCATTGGCCGGGCGGCGGCGGAGAGTCGGAGAAGGTCGGAGATGACGATCACTTCGCGCCGAACCCGAAGAGGACGACGGGGCCGGTCCGAAGGAGGATCCAGAGGTCGAGACCGAGGGACCAGTTGTCGATGTATTCGAGGTCCATCTCGACCCAATCCTCAAACTGGGTGACTTGGTTGCGCCCGCGGATCTGCCAGATGCAGGTGAGGCCTGGTTTCATGCTCAGGCGGCGGCGGTGGGCGGCGGATTCAAATTGCTCGACCTCGTAGAGGGGAAGCGGTCGTGGTCCGACGAGCGACATGTGCCCCAGGAGGACATTGAGGAGCTGGGGGAGCTCGTCGATGCTGGTCTTGCGGAGGAAGCGTCCGAGCGGGGTGACGCGCGGGTCGTCTTCGATCTTGAAGACGGGGCCGCTCATGAGATTGAAAGCCTCGAGCTCGGCGCGGCGCATCTCGGCGTCGGTGCGCATCGAGCGGAACTTAAACATGGTGAACGGCCGCCCGTGACGCCCGGCGCGGAGCTGGCGAAAAACGGCGGGACCGGGGGAGGTCAGCTTGATGAGTCCCGCGACGAGGAGCAGAAACGGGAGGAGAAACACCAGGGCCAGCCCGGCCAGCGTGCGGTCAAAGACCCCTTTGATGAGGAGGGCGTAGGAGATGTCGGGCGTCGTGCGGAAGACCAGCATCGGCCGAGTGCCGAGGACTTCGTAGGTCGGTCGCGCGATCGAAGTGCGGATGAAGTCGGCGCAGAGCCAAGCCTCGACGCCTTCGACCTCGCACGCGGCGATGGCGCGCTGGACGGCCTGGAGTTCCAGGTGGCTGAAGGCGAGCACGACGCGGCCAACGGAGTGGGTGTGCAGCGCGGCGACGAGCGCCTCGGTGTCGTTGGCCTCGAGGTCGATGCGCTCGAGGATGGCAATCTCGAGGCGCTGGGTGTCGGTGAGGGCGCTCTCGAGTTCCGCCATTTTTTCGGGCTCACCGGCGATGAGAATGCGCTCGGCCACGGCACCTCGGGCGAGGCGACGCTTGTAGACGAGGGTGAAGACTTGCTCCTTGGCGATGAGCAGAGCGGTGGCGGTGCCGGCGAAAATGATCGCAACGGATCGGCTGGGAAATTCCAACTTGAAGAGAAACCCGCCGATTGCCACCAGCACGAAAAGCCCGACGCCGGCCCGCAGAATCTGGGTGAGCGACTTCCAGACCGATTTCTCGAGCGGGTAGTAGTAGAAGCCCTGAAGTTCGAGCAGGAAGGGACCGAAGGGGATGATGACGGCCAGGGCCCAGAAGAAGAAGGCGAACTCGGGGATCTCCGGCGAGGAGTCGAGGCTGATGATCCCGTGGTAGCGCAGGAGGTGACTGATCCAGAACGCAAAGCCCAACAGCACGGCGTCGACCAGCTCGTTGAGTTGAAGGTTGATTTCCCGTTTTCGCGCTAGCATACAAGACCTCCGGTCACCGCGGGGGGGTCGGCACTACATTTAAGCACGGAACATGCGTCAAAGAAAAAGACCGCTGCGGCTCGACCGGGCGAACGTCGTCGGGATCATCCAATCCCAAGCGGGCTTCGCGGCAGCCCGTCGGCTCGCGGAACGCAAGCTCGACGCGGTCGAGCTGCGGTTGGATTTGTTCGGGGCGGTGCCCCGGACCGAATCGCTCCAGGCGCTGCCGGTCCCGATCGTCGCAACCGTGCGGGCCGAGAGCGAGGGGGGGGCTCGCGGGATCGACGACGCGCGGCGGGTGGAACTCTACCGCAGGATGTTGGGGGTGGCGAAGGCGATTGACCTCGAACTCGCCTCGCTGCCCGCGCTTGAGGAGGTGGCGGCTGCGGCGAGATCGGCGAAGGCTCGGTTGATCTTGTCGGTGCACGACTTCACGGGGGCGCCGGACCGCCGGGCACTGAAAAAAATGGTGGCCAGAGCGGTGAACGCGGGCGCCGACGTCTTCAAGATCGCCTTCACGCCGGGGCGGCTATCCGAATTGACGCCGGTGCTCGAGTTGCTGGAAGAAGCCCCGCTTCCCGTGGCCGCGATGGCAATGGGGCGGTTCGGTAAGGTGTCGCGACTGCTGTTCGCGGCGGGCGGATCGGTGCTCAACTACGGCTGGATCGAGCGATCGATCGTGCCGGGTCAATGGTCGGCGGCGGAGTTGCGCGTGCGGCTGGATGAGCTGACGCGGACGGTCTGATCGGGGTGGTCGACCGGGAGTGGATCCTCGCGCTGCCAGCGGGTTCGGCGGCGCTCTACGTCGTGGCGGCCCTGCTGCTCAAGCGGGCGATTCTGGCCGGGGCGAGACAATCGCAGGTCAATCTGGCGGTCAATGTCTGCGCGGCGGTGCTGTTTCTGCCGCTCGGGTTCTTTGCGAAAGAAGTCGACTGGGCGCTCTGGTGGATGCCGGTCACCGCAGCGGTCACGTTTTTCTTCGGTCAGGTTTTCACCTTTCAAGCCCTGCGCCACGGGGACGTGTCGGTGGCGACCCCTCTGCTCGGAATGAAGGTGCTATTTATCGCGGTCGTCAGTTCAACGCTCTTCCGCGAGTCGCTGGAATTGCGCTGGTGGATCGGGGCGGCAGCGAGCTCGCTGGGCGTGATCCTGGTGACGGGGGCGAGTTGGCGGACGCTGGTGCCGCGGCTCTTCCGCGCGGATGCAGTCATGTCGCTCGCCGCCGCGGTATCATTTGCGGTGACCGATGTCCTCGTGCGGCAATGGGCTGGGCGCTTCGGGGTGGCGGCTTTCATCCCGCTCATGTTTGCCGTCGTGGCGTTGCTGTCCGTGGGCGTGTTTGTGCCGAGGAACGGGCGGCGGATCGTTGCTGTGCCGGTCCCCGCGCGTGGGTTTCTCTTCGCTGGAGCGGTCATTCTCAGCGTGCAAGCGCTGGGGATGGCTCTGGCGCTGAGCTACTACGGCAACGCCACGGCGGTGAACATCGTGTATTCGTCGCGGTCGGTCTGGAGTGTGGTGCTGGCGTGGATGCTGGGGCGCTACTTCGCGATGCACGAAGAGGGGGCAGGGCCGGGGGTGATGCGACGGCGGTTGCTGGGGTCGATCCTGCTTTTCGCGGCGGTCGTCTTAGTCCTACTCTGATTTGGTGATGGGCGGATTGATCGATAAGCTGCGCGACGGGGGCGAACTCAATGGCCCAGAGGTAGCGGAAATCTGCCGGGTGCTCATGGACGAGGAGGTCGCCGTCGAAGAGCGAGTGGCCTTGTTGAAAGCGCTGTCGGAGAAGGGCGAGACGGCGAGCGAGATCGCTTGGTTTGTCCGGACTCTCATCGGGCACGCGCGGCCGATCGAGATCGTGAGCGACCGACCGGTCATGGACATCTGTGGGACCGGCGGGGACAAGCAGGGACTCTTCAACGTCTCGACGGCGGCGATGTTTCTGGTTGCGGCGGGTGGCGTGACCGTCGTGAAGCACGGGAATCGGGGCATCACCTCGAAATGTGGAGGCGCCGACGTGCTCGAGGCGCTGGGAGTCGAGATCGAGGTGCCGCCGGAGCGTGCGGCGCGGATCGCGGAGGAGGTCGGGTGCGTGTTTCTCTTCGCGCCGCTGTATCACCCGGCGTTCAAGGCGATTGGGCCGGTGCGGGCATCGTTGGCCAAGCGTGGCGTGGCGACGGTTTTCAACAAACTGGGGCCGCTGCTGAATCCGGCTGCTCTGCGGCGGCAGTTGGCGGGGGTGTTCGAGGCGGGGATGACGGCGGTCTACGCGGAGGTTTTTCGGGAACTCGGCCGCGAGAAGGCGTGGGCGGTCCACGGGGAGACGCCCGAGGGCGGGCTGGACGAGATGTCGACGCTGGGTGAGAGCCGGGTGGTCGAGTTGGCGGAGGGGGAAATCGGAGCGTTCCGCGTGAGCGCGCAGTCGCACGGGATCGCGGTGCCGAGTTTGGACGAGTTGCGGGGGGGCGGGGCGGCGGAGAACGCGGCGAAGTTGGAGGCGCTGGTGCGGGGGAAATTGCCGGGGCCGATCGAGGATCTGGTTTGCTGGAACGCGGCGGCGGCGCTCGTCGTGGCGGGGGTGGCGGCGGACTTGGGTACGGGGTTGGAGCTGGCGCGGGGAACGATCTCGAGCGGCGGCGCGGCGGTGCGGCTCGACGCTCTGCGCGCAGCGTGATTCAGTCGCGTTCGCCTCGGCGGAAGGCTTCGAGTTTGCGTATGAGGGGTTCCCAGTAGGCGCGATCCTTGGCTTGTTCGACGCGGACCGCGGCGTCGAGGCGGCGCGCAGGGCGTCAAGGTCGCTGGAGACCGGCGGCTTCGGGGACACGACAGCGATAATGAACCGCGTGCCCCGTCGCCAGAACGCTCGGATCGAAGGGGGGGACGGCGATCCGGTCGGCCTCGAGGGCCGCGAGGGCCGCGTGGAGGCGTTTGAAATTCTCGTCACTGGCGAGGATGACGAAGTCGGCGTTCTTGCTAAACTGCGTCGCGCCGTAGAACACGCAGGCCTGGCCGCCCATAAGCAGCGCCTCAACTCGATGTCGCTGGATCGTGGAAAGGACTTGTCGGATCGGGGTCGGGATCAAGGCTGCCTCCCAGGGCTAGGTATTGGGCGAAATTTTTTTCACTCTCTTCGAAGCGCTGGATTGGGGTGAGGTCCACCCATTCCTTCCATTCGTCGGCGAGGTCTTCGTATCGCATTCGTGGCGAGTGTTCGGTGGTTCGAGTCGAGGTTCAAGGAGCAGCGGCGTGGGGGATTGACCGCGAACTCCAGAGTCACGAATGCCCCCCCCTCTTGGGCGGTAGCTCGGCGCGAGCCTCGTCCTCCGTGGCGATTGGCGCGTAGCCTTCTGGTTTGAGGTCGGATCGCCTTGGCAAAGAAACGGTGAGTTGCGCCTGGTTTTCAACTTGCACGCGGACGGTGCGTAAAATGTTCAGGCACTCGCGGGGCGCGGGTGAGACTCGACGAATTTTTGGGCGGTGGCTTCGCGGCGGCTGGTCAACGCGGCGACCAAGCGGCGGGCCGACTCGAGGATGTCGGGCGGGGCCGATTCCCAGCCGGGCGCGTAGCCCTCGCTCATTTCGATGAGCTGCGCGGCGGCTTACCAATAGACATGCGGCATCGCAGAGGAGCGAGCCGTTGCAGACGGACAAGACGTGATCCGCTTCGGTGGCTCGACTTTTCAACCAAGCGAGGACTTGTTCGTCCCGCATCAAGTCCTCCTGCCCGAATCCGCCCGGGACGTGGGGGACATCGAGATGGGGCGCGTCTTCCAGCAGGGCGTCCGCGATGATTCTCAGCCCATTGACGTCGCTCGCGGGTTCGATGGTCGTCGCGTCGATGCGGCAGGTGGTGCTCGGGAGCAGCCACAGGATCTCGAACGGACCGGTGGGATCGATCTGGTCGATGCCTTCGAAGAGGAGGGAGGCGATGTGAAGGTGCCGGTCGGGATCGATCATGGGCCGAGCGTTGATCGCCCGGTCCGCCGTGTAGAGGCGACGGCGGCAAGCCGGGTTCCGTCCGGTCGACGCGGACCGGCGGAAAAGTTGCTAGGAATGCAACCCGAAGATTTTGTCACGCAAATTAGGCATTTTCACGGATAGGCAGGATCTCGGGGTCTTGGTATCCCGCTCGCCGTGCCGGAATCCGCGATCCCCAGATTGACCGACCAACCGCTGGGCGGACGAACGCTTCCGTTTCCGGATCGGCGGCAACTTCCGTTTCTCACCCTCTCGTCCCGCAACCGGGGAGTCGACGGAGCCGGGATCGACACCTTCGGGAACCGATTCGGCGGTGAGCGTGTGAGTCGGCTCGACGGTCGCGCTGGACACCTGGGACGCACCCGGCCTGAACCCGAATTCGATTCTCTGTGAACAAAAACCAAATCAGCTCCGAACCGACGTCACGGCCTCGCTGCCAACCCAACCACCACGCGAACGTTCGAATGAAAACGAGATGCCGTTTCATGATCCCCGCCTCGACCTTGATCGTGGCAACGTTATCGATCAGCCCACCAGACGCTTCCGCGCAAACTACGACCTGGCTCGGGAGCAACACCGGAGACTGGTTCGCGGGTGCCAACTGGTCGAATGGCACTCCGGATGGTGTCACTGAAGCGCTGGTGGAGAACGATGGAACCGCCACGATCAATGGTCCGGCGGTGGCCAAAGACGTTTTCATTGGCACGGAGACTCCGGGCAACGTGATCATCGGAGCCGGGGGATCGCTGGCGGTCGAGATCGGCAACATTGCCTCGAATTTGGATTCCCTTGGATCGGTGACCGTCGATGACGGCACTTGGACCGCTTCGAGCGATTTGTTCGTCGGTGGCGCCGGGAATGCCTCGTTGGACGTCGTTAATGGAGGCGTGGTCAAAAGTCCGGTTGTAGTTATCGCCTGGGCTGGTTCTGGGACGACCGGACGTGTAAGCGTGCGAGGTAGCACTCTGGAGATCGACCGGGATCTCTACGTTGGTGGCACGGGGAACGGCTCACTCGAGATCAGCGGCAGCAGCTCTGTGTCCGCCCGCGCGGTTGGTTTGTCGTATTTTGAGGGTTCGGAGAGCCGACTCTCCTTGGAAGGAGGCACCCTAACGACGAGACAAGTCGTCCTCCTCGAGGGAACGGGCAAGGTCACGATGGACGGGGGGACGCTTCAGCTCTCGGCCGACCGGTCGAATCTCTTTGTCGGCTTCGAGGTGGGCGATGTGAGGCTCGAGGGGTTGGGGGGCACGATCGACACGCAAGGTTTCACCGTGGGGACGAGTGTCGGGATGAGCGGCACCGGCGGGTTGAAGAAACGAGGGGCGGGCACGCTCACGCTCGGTGGCGCGAACGTGTTCGAAGGCGAGACCCTCATCGAGGAAGGGAGTCTTTTGATCGCGGAGAGCGGAAGCCTCGAGAACAACGACGTGACCGTCACCTCGGGCGGCACCTTCGGCGGGGAGGGGCGCGTGATGGACGCCACCGTTCTCGTCAAAGCAGGCGGGACTCTGAGCCCCGGCGCGGGCGGGGTTGGGACGCTCACCTTCGAGAATGTCGCCTTGACCCTCGAGTCGGGGAGCACAACGACCTTCGAGATCGCCAGCGAGAACGGGTTCGATCGAATCACGCTGTCGGGTTCGGAGTTGATCTACGGGGGCACTCTGTTCATCGACTTCGCCGACTCTTACCGGCCGGGCGTGGGGACGGGCTTCAGGATCTTCGACCTTTCGAGCGGCTCGAACCCGACGAACGCGATGGGCGGTTTTGATTCCATCCGTTTCTCGGATCCGAGGGTTCTCGGCGGTTTCGACGGCTTGACGGGTGTCCTCACGATTACCGCGGTCCCGGAACCCTCGTTGGCCTTCCTGCCCGTCGCGGTGGCGGCTCTGGCTGCGGGCCTTCGACGGCGGCGTCGAACGACGACCGGAGGTCGTGCGTTCGCGCGCCTAACCCGATGAGGGATTGTGCAACACAAAGACAAAAACCAAACCAAACCAAACCAAACACCCGCTGAGGCCGTGAAAGCCACCCTGCGAGACCTTTTTTCAACGAGAAGCCGCTGCGGCTGGATGAAGCTGAGCGCTTCGGCGGCTGCCGCGATCCTGCTGGTCAGCTCGCCCGTCGCGAGCGGACAGACCACCACCAGTTGGATCTCAACGACGCCCGTCAATGGGGACTGGTTCGCGGCCGCGAATTGGAGCGATGGCGTTCCGACCGCTTCGGATGACGCAACCATCGAAAACGGTTTTGGGGCACTCATTTCGGATGACAGCGCCCAGAGCGCAAATTTCCGCCTCAGTGGGAACAACAGCACCCTGAACATTGGGAGTAGGGGTGAGCTCAGTGTGCAAAGCATGAACATCGCGTCGGGCAGCACCTCCCGCGGGGATCTCGACGTGACCGGGGGATCGATGTCGGTGACGGAAGATCTGTATGTCGGCACCGCTGGCAGCGGGGTCCTGACGATCACAAACAATGGTTCCATTAGCAGCGCCGCAGGATTCATCGGAGTGAATGCCAATTCCAACGGCACGGCGCGCGTCAGCGCTGGAATTTGGTCGATGGCGGGGTATCTTGCGGTCGGCAGTTCGGGCAACGGGACTCTTCAAATCAGCGGAACCGGCCAGGTTTCGAATGATTCGAGCACCGTGGCAGCGGTGACGGGATCAATCGGAGTCGCCGAAGTGTCCGGAGGATCGTGGACGAATGGGGATAATCTCGAGATCGGTCGCATGGGCGACGGGACGTTGGAGATCAGCGGGAACGGAGTGGTCTCAAACCGGAACGCCAACGTTGGTGTTTTGACGGGATCGAAAGGCGTTGCGCGCGTGAGTGGCGGGACCTGGAGCAGCTCGGGACCGCTCGTCATCGGTGCGCAGGGTGAGGGAACGCTTGAGATCTCCGACGCCGGGAGCGTGTCGGCCGAGCGAGTCACCGTCGCCCAGACCTCGACCGCCGTGGGGAATCTCACCCTGGCAGGTGGGACGCTGACGACTTCGCAAGTTGCCAAGGGCAACGGGGGCGGCACGGTCTTGCTCAACGGCGGCACGCTCCGCCTGTCGAGCGATCAGCCGGAGCTTTTCAATGGTTTCTCAACGGGTGAAGTGACGTTCGGAGCTGGCGGAATCACGATCGACACTCAGCAGTTCACCGTGTTCGCGCCTGGGATCGGATTGAATGGCTTCGGCCCGCTCATCAAGGAAGGCACGGGGAAGCTGACCATCGAAGGCGCAATGAACTACGAAGGGGCTACGACGATCAACGCTGGCACCCTCATCATGAACGGGACACTCTTGAACTCGCCAACCGTCACGGTCGAAAGCGGCGCGACCCTCGGCGGAAACTTGCTCGCGGCAGCGTCAGGCGTTTTCGTGAGAGGCGGGGCGACGGCTTCCCCGAACGGATTCCTCGTGGCCAATTCCCTTTCCTTTGAAGAGGGCGCGACTTTAAAGATCGATCTGCAAGGATCGGCCGGAAACGAATACGACCAGGTCGTCTCGTTCGGGACGGCCACCCTTGGCGGCACGCTTGGCGTGAGCCTGCTCGGTGGCTTCACGCCGAGCTTCGGCGACACCTTCACGTTTCTCTCCGCGAGCGACGGAATCATCGGCGACTTTACGACCTTCGACCTGCCCGGCCTCGCGAACGGTCTGAGCTGGTCGACCATCAACACCGGATCGGCCTACTCTTTGGCGGTGGTTCCCGAGCCGTCCACGGCCGTTCTGCTCGTTGCCGTTGGTGCCTTCGCCGCGTGGACGCGTCGTCGGCGACGGGGCGCCGACGCGGGGGTCCTGGGTCTGATCCCTGATGGCTCGTCTCCCCGCTAAGTCGATCCTCGACCCGAAGATCCCAAGTGTCAGGTCGCCACGAACACCCTCTGAATTGATGAAAAAAGAGAGCCGAAAACGAAGCGTTCCTGGGTTCCAATCGACGGGACTGAAATGCGCCGCAGTGCTGCTGACTTGGCTTCCCGCTGCGGCGACGCAGGCCCAAAGCCGATGGATCGAGCGTGGTTCCGGCCAATGGTCCGTTGCCGAGCATTGGTCGAACGGCGTGCCGGATTCCTCGACCCAAAATGCGAGTATCAACAACGGCGGAACGGTGATCATCGATCAAGCGGGCGCGGAAGTCGGAGCGGGCACTTCGGGGGAGTTCTTCGTCGGCGACTCCGGCGACGGCACGCTGGAAATTGTTGGCGCCGGCACGCTTTCGACCGTCACCAGCTTCGTTGGCAGCGGGAAGAGCCGATTCAGCCGGGGGACGGGGACCGTGCTGGTGAGCGGTGGCACGTGGAGAAATTCGCAGGAACTCTTCGTCGGAATCGGGGGGCGCGGCTCGTTGGAGATCCGTAGCGGGGGGACGGTGATCGCACCTTTGATCCAGCTCGCAAAGAATCCGGACTCCAGCGGAACGCTGAACCTTTTCGGGGGCAAACTCACCACCGGATCCCTGCGGGCAACCTATTCGGGTGCGGCGGTCACTTTTAACGGTGGCACGCTGGAACTTTCGAGCAACGAGCGGTATCTCTTTTTGCAGGTCCAAGCGGGCGCTCTGACGCTCACCGGGGCGGGTGGCACGATCGACACGCGCGAATACACCGTCGGGATTGCGACGGGGGTCGCTTTGACTGGCGACGGCGGATTGACGAAACTGGGCGTGGGGTCATTAGGGCTCGGAGGCGACAACACCTTCACCGGAGCCACGCTCGTAGAAGCCGGGACCTTGCTAATCGCTGATTACGGAAGCCTGAATGGCAGCGACGTAACCGTCGCGGCTGGTGCCGCCTTGGTCGGTGGGGGTCGGGTCAGCCGAGGCAGTCTGCGTTTGAAGAGCGACGGAAAGCTGGCTCCCGGAGCGGGGGGACTCGGGACTCTCACTTTGGAGGGCGTCGCTTTGCGGCTGGAGCCGGGCAGTCGCACGGATTTCGAAGTCGCCTCGGCGAGTGCTTTCGACCGGATCACGGTGGATTCGGCATCGACGGTGACCTACGGGGGGACTTTGTTGATCGATTTCGTCGACGGTTCCTACCGACCGGAGGTGGGAACGGAGTTCGACCTCTTCGTTCCCTCGGGTGGGGCCGGAACGACGATGACCAGTGGCAGTTTCCGATCCGTTGCGTTTTCGGACCCGGGATTTGCCGGGGCGTTCGATGCGGGGACGGGGGTGCTGAGAATCACGGCGGTCCCGGGATCGTTCGTTCCGCCCCTGCCGCCGACGGCGTCCGTCTCGGTGCGCGCGAGTGGTTCGCGCCAGCGGGCGGCGAGGTTCGCGATTCGCAACGACGGCGCGGCGGCGGATCGGTTCCGCCTCAATCCATCCCGCCGGGTCTTCAACACCAGCGGCGCGAACACGAACGGAGATGGGCCGGTCTTCCGGACCGTTTACCGGCTGGGCGGAAAGCGAATCTCCCGACCCTTCGGGCGAGGCAACGCGACGACGCCGATGCTGGCCCCCGGGCAATCGACGACGCTCCGGATCCGCCAACACGTCATCCGAGGCTTTTTCGCCGAGCGGCGAATCACCGTCTCCATCACGGCCACCAGCGAACGAGACCCCCGCGTCGCAACAACGGCCACAACCCGAGCCAAACTCCCGCCCAACCGATCACGCTGACTCCAAGCAACCGCCGGGGGCCGTCCGATCATTGGTTCAGATTCCAAAAGAACGCTGGCGATTGGACGCTCCGCGGCGGCGATTCAATCGGGAATCTTAACCGTCGCTTCTACACGGTCGCCGGCGGGTTCGATGGAACTCACCAGCCCACGCGCACCGGCTCACCCGCCTCCTGGACGCGCTCACCGCGCGGGAGATCGCGCTCGTTCCCGACATGATCTTCGCGCACTTCGTGAAGGCCCCGTCGCCGGTCGGGATGGATTCGCTCGAGTCGGCGTCGGGTGACCGAAAACTTTTCGTCGATCCAGATCCCTACCTGTTTCGCGATTACGGCACGTGGATGTTCGACCTGGCGAACGCGGACGTGCGGGAATTTCTCGTCGGAAAGATCGTTGGATTCGTCGAGCGATTTCGCCTGCGAGTCATCCGAGTGGATTACGTCGATGCGATCATCCTGCAATATTCGCGACGGGGCACGAACTACGGCGAGACTTCGTTGCGGGAGCTTCGCGCCGCGCTGGACCGGCTGACGATTCCGCCCATCGTCATCGGCGAAGCCTTCTCGACGGCGGGGAATGCTGCCGTCCGCGACCTGATCGACGTCTCCTACTGCCCGCGCGGATTCACCGCGGTTGAGGAGCTCTACAAACCGCCCCGCCACCTGGCGCGCGCTCGCTTCCCCGAGATCGGGCGCATCGCCGACGAGATCAACGGCACGACCCACTCGACGGCGCGCGAATCGGTCTACGCCGTGCTGCACGACGAATGCTGGCGCGGCGAACACATCGCCGCAGGACGCCCGCACGTGCCGTGGGTTTACGGGGCCAACCCGGCCCAGCTCGCCCGGCAGGTCGCGGAAGAACTCGGTGCCGCCCGGCTGCTGGCTCCGCGCGATGCGCTCGACTTCGTCCGCAAGCGCGTGCGGGCCGCCGAAGCGCTCACCATGTTTGCCAGCACGCTGCTCTACATTTACCCGCCAGCCGTCGACTCCGTCGCGCTCGGTCGCTTCGATGAACCCGGTCGCTGGCGGATGGAGTGGACCGAACCCGAACCGACCGACATGCGCGAATGGCTGCGGACGGGCCTCACCGAACGCGAGATCTTCGCCCTGCACGATCGGCACCGGCGCGAGATGTCGACGCTGCGCGCGATCTTTCGCGAGACGACCGAGATCGACGAGGACCAGCGCGCGCCCCGGATCGCGGTGTCCGCCTGCCACGTCGACGGTACCGCCAGCGTCGCTCGGAGGCGAGCCTCGTGATTTTCCACCTCGGCCCGCTCGAATACCCTCACGGTACCCTTTACGAATGCCCCATCCCGCCGGACCTCGCCGGGAAGTGGCGGGTTCGGTTCGACGGCGCTCACGCGGAGGACGCGTTTCTCCTTCGCGGTGAAGGCTCGTCGGGTTACGCGCCGGGGACGCAGAACTTCAGCGGGGGAGGCCGATTGCTGGGTGGCGGGCGCTCGCCTTCACCCGGCGGATCGGCTCGTGCATCCTCGTGACGAACGTGGCGACCGGGTCCACCAGGCGATATTTCCCTCGGCTTTGCAGCTGAAGCCGTTCCGCACTGAGTGCGCTGGAACGGAGGTGGCGCGGACTTTGACCCATCTCGTCGCGAGCTGTCCACGGCGCAGGTGGCGATGGCGGGGTCGCGGACCTTGGATACTCTGCACGTGGCGTGCGCCGCACTGAGCGGAACGAGAGAGTTTGCGTCCTCCGACGCTCGTCAGCTGGCGATGGCAGAGCTGGCAGGTCTGCGGGTCTTCAATCCGACGCTTGGTTAAGGGGCGTCAAACCCGGAAGATCGCGCCGAGCTTTTTGCCCAGGATCAGGCTGGCTCCGATGATGGTGATGCCGAGGAAGCCCATCGCCCAGACGCCGAGGGCGCTGGCGATGAAGCGGCCTTCGCCGAGGAGCTGGTAGAGCTCGTAGATCGCTTTGGTGATCGGGAAGTCCTCTTGTTTTTGCGCGAGGATGAGACTGTCGCTGACCTCGAGCATCGCGAAGGAAAAGGCGAGCAGTCCGCCGGCCAGGAGGTTCGCGGCGATGAGCGGAATGGTGATCTTGCGGAGGGTGCGGAGCGGGGGGCAGCCGAGATTTTGAGCGGCTTCTTCGAGGGTGACGCTGGTCTGCTGAAATCCGGCGGCGGCGCTGCGGACGACGTAGGGAAGGCGGCGGACGGCGTAGGCGATCACCAGAATCATGAGCGGATCGACGGCGGGGTTCATGAAGCCGAAGAGCTTCCCTTCCTGGGTCATCGCGAGGTAGCCGAAGGCGAGAACGAGGCCGGGAACGGCGAGCGGAAGCATGGCCATAGCGTCGAGGATCTGGCGGCCGGGGAGCGTGGTGCGGACGACGACGTAGGCGATGGCAATGCCAAGAATGATGTCGATCAGCGTCGCCAGCCCAGCGTATTTGAGGGAATTCTGGATTGAGGGGAGGGTGAGATTATGGCCCAGGGCTCCCTCGAAGTGCCCGAGCGTCCAGCCGGTCGGAAGGATGCTATTGTACCAATCGCCGGAGACGGAGACGAGGATGACGCCGATGTGCGGGAGCACGGCGATGAGGGTGACGAGCGCGAAGGTGAGGGTGCAGAGCCAAGCCTGGGCGGGGGGGAGGGCTTTTGGCCCGCCGACGGATGTGGCTTTGGCCATCATCGCATGGCTGCTGCGACCGAAGAGAAACTTACTGGCGGCGTAGGCGATGACCGTGGCCAGAAGCATGACGGCGACCAGGGCGAAGGGGAAGGGATTACCGCCGATGTCCTTGATGCCGGAGAAGATCTGCACTGAGGTGACGCGCGTGTATTCGAACATGAGCGGCACGCCGAGTTCGGTGAAGGCCCAGATGAAGACAATGGTGCCGCCGGCGAAGAAGCCGGGCATGATGAGGGGAAGGGTAATCTTGCGAAACTTGCGGAAGCCAGTGCAACCGAGGTTCTCGGCGGCTTCTTCCATGGCCGGGTCGACGTTGGCGAGGGCGGCGACGAGGTTGAGGTAGAGAATCGGGTAAAGGTGGAGCGCGTTCATGATGACCACTCCCGCGAGGCGGCTCTGGCCGAGCCAGTCGACGGGGTGGAGCGCACTCATGAGACCGATGGATTCGAGCAGCGCGTTGAGCGCGCCTTCCTGGCCGAGAATTTGTTTGACCCCGATCGCACCCACGAAAGGGGGGAGGATCATCGGGATGAGGACGAGCGCGCCGAGGATGCCTTTGCCCGGAAAGAGGAAGCGGTCGGAGAGGAAAGCGAGCGGGAGCGCGATGAGGGTGGCTAGGAGCGTCGAGAAAATGCCCATGAGGAACGAATTCCAGAGGCCTTCGAGGTAGATCGGGTTCTGGAAGACTTCGGCGACGTAAGCGAGCGTGAAGCCGCCGCCGGGCAGGAAGAACGCCCCACTCAGCGTCTCGGCGATCGGGTAGAGGAAGAAAAACGCGAAGAACAGCGCGGTGAGCGCGTAGACGGTGAGAGCGAAGGGTTTGCTCATGGTGATTTTTTCTCACGCGAAGCCGCGAAGCCGCGAAGGGGATACGATGACGAGTCGAAGCCGTTGACCACCCGCTTGACGCCGTCCTTCATGCGGGATGCTCCAAAGTTGATCAGCAAGCCGAGGCGATAATCGAGGAGCTTGAGGTAGGTCAAGAGCTGCTTTCCGTGAACGGGCGCGAGTGCCTCGACGGACTTGAGTTCCAGGCAAACCTTGTTTTCGACCAAAAGATCCGCTCTGAAACCGAGATCGAACGTTTTTCCCCTGTAGCGGATCGGGACGGCCTTTTCCCGATCAACCCCGAGTCCTCGGTCTGTGAGAATCTCAGCCAGAATCACTTGGTAAACTGACTCGAGCAGTCCGGGACCAAGATCTGAGTGTAGTTGAAACGCGGCATCGACGACGATGGTTGAGATCGCTTCCTCATCGTATTCCTTCGCGGCTTCGCGGCTTCGCGTGAGATCATCACTCATTTCCCTTCCTCCGCCAGCTGTCTCGCCTCTTGGTATTGGCTGCGGAAGTGGTCTCCGAGCTGCTTGGCCAGTTGGACTTCCTTCAGGCGGTCGGGGTCTCGGAGGGTTGGTTTGATGACGTCGAAGGCTTGCCGGTAGCTGATCGCGGAGACATCGGTGAATCTGGCGAGCGCTTCGGGTGGGTAGTTGGCGTCGATGATGGCTTTCCAGGCGGACGCTTGCTCGTCGTGGGCGTCGAGGCAGGTGACTTTGATGATGAAGCGGAGGGCTGAGAAGAGCGGGGCGGTCCAGGCCTCGTGGTAGGTGAAAAACTTTGCCTCTTCGTAGGGGAGGACATCCGGGTCGGATCGAAACGGGGTGAACTCCGGGGCGTAGAGTTCCTTGCGGATGGGGAGGCGGCGGAGGGCGTAGCGAGTCGGGCCGCCGGGGGTGTCGATCTTGAAGTTCCACAGCTTCTGGCCTTCAAGCGAGAGCACGAATTCGATAAAAATCTCGGCCACCTCGCGGTTCGGTGCGCCACGGAGGAGTCCGATCGGATCGACGCCGACGGAGGATCCGCCGACCGGCGTGAAGTAGCCCATGCGGGAGGGGGCGTCCCCGACCTTGACGGCTTCGCTTTGGAATCGTCCGTAGAAATCGATGCACATGCCGATGGCGGCATCACCGAGCGAGACGTCCATGGGCACTTTGCCAGCGGCTTCGGTAAAATATCGGGCATTGGCCGAGGCCTTCATGATGAGTTGCAGGCCGAGTTCCCAACCCCGGGCGATCGAGGCGGGCGTCTCGTCTTCGAGGTCGACCTCCTGCTGCATCTGCTGCTGGATGACCATCTCGAAGGCCTTTGCAGCCGAACCCGACTTGGTCGGATCCGCGAGTGCGACTTGTTTGTAAAATCGGGAATCCGTCAGGTCCTGCCAACCGGCGGGGAGTCGCTCGATGCCGAGGCGCTCGAGCGAATCCGAGTTGTAGCAGATGCCGAAAGACGAGAGGCAGGTGCCGATCCAGGCTCCGTCGGGGTCGTAGTAGGGTTCGCCCGAGACGGAGAGTGGAATGCTGCCATCGTTGAACCACTCGGGGTGCGCGCGGATGACGTCGCTCGGGACGAGACGACCGGCGGCGGCCTGTTGCATGAAGTCGAAGGCGCCGCCGCCGAAGAAAAGATCGATCCCGATGCCGGCCGTGGGCGGGCCTTCGCCGCCGATGCGTTCGTCGGCGGTGTGGTATTCCGACTGCAGGTAGCGCGCGATCTCGCTCGTGCCGCCGACCAACCGCCAATCGATGCGGACGGTGCGACCCGTGCGAGCCTCGTAGTAGGCGTCGAAGGCCTGGGTGAACTCAAAGCGGATGGCTTCGTTGTGCGGCGTCACGATGATGACCGTGTCGTCCGCGGCGGCGAGGAGGTTCTCGGTCGGCTTGAGCGCAAACGGCACACCGACGATGGCGACAAGAGCGAGGAGGACGAGGGTGATGCGGAGCTTCATGGTCTCGACCGCCGATCTCGTGGGTTTCGCAGAAATGATCTCACTTCCGGAGGATGACGACGTCGTCGGGTGCGGCGGTGGCGTGGAGGTCGCGGTCGGCGGAGCGGTGGGTGAGGTCCGGGTTGAGTTCGAAGATCTTGAGGGCTGCGGCTCCCGCTTGGAATTGATACTGAGCGACCTCGCCCAGGTAGATCGACTCGCCGATGCGGCCGGGGGTGGAGTTGTGGTCGGCGGGCGTATCGCGGATGGTCCAAGCCTCGGGGCGGATCGAAAGAGTCACGGATTCGCCCGGGGCGGGACTCCAGTCCGCTTCGGCGACCACGCCTTCGAAGGTGCCGATGGCGGTCTCGACGGTCGAGGCGGCGATCATTTTTCCCGAGACAAAGTTCGTTTCTCCGATGAAATCTGCGACGACGCGGGAGGTCGGGCGGCGGTAGACTTCGGTCGGGGTGCCGATCTGGGCGATGTGACCACTCTCTAGGATGGCCATGCGGTCGGAGATCGAGAGGGCCTCCTTCTGGTCGTGGGTGACGTAGATCGCGGTGAGGCCAAATTCCTTGCAGATGCGCCGGATCTCGGTGCGCATCTCGAGGCGGAGCTTGGCGTCGAGGTTGGAGAGCGGCTCGTCGAGGAGCAGGCAGCGCGGGCGGATGACGAGCGCGCGGGCCAGGGCGACGCGTTGCTGCTGCCCGCCAGAGAGCTGCCCGATCTTGCGCTCGGCGTAGGCATCCATGTGAACGGAGGCGAGGGCCTCCTTGACGCGCTGTTCGATCTCGGGCTTGGCGACCTTGCGCTCGACGAGGCCAAACGCGACGTTCTGCGCGACGGTCATGTGCGGCCAAAGCGCGTAGCTCTGAAACATCATGCCCGTGTTCCGTTGGTGCGGCGGGAGCCGGGTCACGTCGTCGTCGTTAAAGAGGATGCGTCCGCCGTCGGGGACGTAGAATCCGGCGATGTTGCGGAGAAGGGTCGTCTTCCCGCAACCAGAGGGTCCGAGGAGGAAGAAGAGCTCGCCGGGTTCGATGCGGAAAGTGAGACCGTCGAGCGCGACGTTGGATCCGAATTTCTTGGTGAGGTTCTCGATGGAAATGGCGATCATTCTGGGCGGAAACGGGCTAAACGATTCGCAAGAACGGCGCAACCCCGGAGGGGACAGAAGCAGAGATTGAGCCGATCCGGCAGGAACGACGAAATTCTTGTTTTTGAAGGACCCTTCAACTACCAAACGGTCCGTCGGAATGGTGAAAGGTCGATCGTTTCGGTTCAAGCCAGCTCTCCGAAGATTTTGCGCATCCCAACTGTCCTCGCTCACTTGGCAGCGTTTGCCCTCTCGGCGGCGGCTGCGGTCGTGGGCCTTCGTTCGTTGGACGTCAGTCCTCCGACAGCCGGGGTGGTCGGTTGCCTGCTGGCGGTGGGGATGACGGCGTTGGGAAGTCGAGTGGCGTCGGCGTTCGAGAAGGCCCGGGAAGCGGCCGAGAGCGCGAAGGATGCGCAGAACAAGCTGATCGATGCCCTGGGCGATGTCGTCTATCACCACGACGTCACGACCGGAGTGCTCGGCTACGTCGGCGATACCGAGGTCCTCTGTGGGCGGACGATCTCGGAGATGGGGACGACGCAGGACGAATGGATCGAGATGATTCACCCTGCGGATCGCGACCGGGTGCTCGCTTGCTTTGCGCAGGCGAAGGCGAAGCGGTCTAACTGGGGCGCCGAATATCGGATCCGCTCGAGTCGCGGGGCACTCTACCGTTGGGTCCTGGACCGGGGCGCGCTCACTTTCGACGCGGAGGGCGAGCTGACGAGCGTGGATGGCGTGTGCACGGGCATCGAGGACCGCAAGCGGAGCGAAGAGCGCTTTCGATCCATCTTCGACGACTCGCGCGACCCGCACTTTATCGTCGATTCGCGCCTGGTTTTGGAGTGCAACGATGCAGCCGTGCGGATGCTGGGAGTCGCTGACAAAATGGATCTGATCGGCTCGGATTTTCGGCGGTTCTGGCCGGAGCGGCAGCCGGACGGGCGTCGGACGGGGGAGGTCGCCGAGCAGAGCGCAGAAGCGGCACGCAGCGGCCGCGCGAGTCGAGTCATCCTCACCAAATTGAACGCTCGCGGTGAGACATTTATCGTCGAAGTGAGCACCTCGATGATGGCGCGGGGTGGAGAGAGTGAGGCGATGTTGGTCGTGTGGCGGGATCTGCGGGAAGTCGAGGCCGCCAGGAGTAAGCTGAGTTCGAGCGAGGCTCGCCACCGTCACCTGGTCGAGTCTCTGCACCAGATCGTCTACCAGACAGACTCCGATGGCAATTGGACCTACTTAAACGAGGCTTGGGAGCGGGTGACCGGGTTCGAAGTCTCAACGAGTCTTGGCGAGAATTTCTCGCACTTCGTCGCGGCGGACGACCTGCCCAAGCTACAGGAGGTGCGGGCGAGGGAGTTGGCGGGGGAATCCGAGACCTCGCGATTCGAGATGCGGCTACGTTCGCACAACGGACGATTTCGGACCGTCGAAGGGTCGTGCCGCGCCCTGCTCGATGAGGCCGGGCAGATCGTGGGCACGACGGGCATTCTCACCGACGAGACCGAGCGATTGCGGGTGCAGCGCGATCTCGAGGCGGCCAAGGAGGCAGCCGAGTCGGCCAATCGCGCCAAGGGTGAATTTCTTGCCGTCATGAGCCACGAGATTCGCACGCCGCTCAATGGTGTCCTCGGGTTTGCCAGCCTGCTGCGGCAGACGCAGCTCAGCGAGACTCAAGACGAGTATCTGCGGACCATCAGCAGCTGCGGCGATTCATTACTCACATTGATCGACGACATCCTCGATTTCTCCCGTCTGGAATCGGGTCACTTCGAGATCGAGCGCCGACCCCTGCAGTTGCGTGAATGCGTCGAAGACGTGCTGGACGTGCACGCCCACCGGGCAAACGACAAGGGCATCGACGTCGTCGGGAGTCTCGCTTCGGACCTGCCCGCCGAGATCCTGGGCGACGTCACGCGGCTCCGACAGGTGCTGTCGAATCTGATCGGGAACGCCGTGAAGTTCACCGACGAAGGCCACGTGGTCGTGAAGGGGGGGCTGCGGGAGCGAGACGGGGCGAAAGTGACGCTCGCCTTCCGAGTGGAGGACACCGGGCCCGGGATCCCGCCGGAACAAGCTGGCAAGCTTTTCCGGCCGTTCGTCCAGGCCGATGCCTCGATGTCTCGACGCTACGGTGGGACGGGACTGGGTCTGGCAATTTGCCGGCGGCTGGTCGAGGCGATGGGCGGGAAGATCGCGATTCTCAGATCCTCCGATGGCGGGACGGTCATCGAATTTTCCATCGTTGCGGTCGAATCGAGTCCCGCCCCGCCGCAACCGCGTTGGCCCGGGCGACGGGTTCTGGTGATCGACCGCTGTGAGGTCTCGCGAAACGAGCTGGTCGAGAAGCTGACACAAGCCGAGGTCGTGGCGGTCGGTTGCCCGACGACTCGCTCGGCCCTTAGCTGGATCTCCGGATCCTCGGGCATTGATCTGGTGTTGCTGAGTTCCGCCACGGACACCTTTGAGGGTCGGGATGGCGGATTGGCGGTGGCTAAGCTCGCGGCGGAGACGGGCATCCCCGTGCTGGTGGCTCTCCCGTCCAACGGGAGCGGATCGGAGATCGCGGCGGACCTGCCCGGCGAGCGAGCCCGGATCGCCAAGCCGGTGCATCTCGCTGCGCTCTGGAGGAGCCTGGAGCGCATCTTCTCCGACGTTGCACCGTCCGATGAGCGGACGCCGGTCGTGCAGAGTGGGTCCGAACCCGAGAGCGCTCGGCCGCTCTCGGTGTTGCTGGTCGAGGACAATCCCGTGAACCGGAAGTTGATGCTTCGCATGCTCAGCCTCCTGGGCTACGCGGCCGACCATGCGGTCGACGGGGAAGCGTGCCTGCTGCGGTGCGAAGAGCGGCCCTACGACGTCATACTCATGGACGTCCAGTTGCCGGGCATGGATGGGATCGAGGCCACTAAGCGGCTGCGGGCTAGGAAATTTCCCGGGCAGATTGTGGCTCTCACGGCGCACGCGATGCCAGAGGATCGGGAGCGCTGCCTCGGGGCAGGAATGAATGATTACCTCACCAAGCCGTTGCAGATGGAGCGCCTGCGCGAGACGCTCGTCGGCGTCGAACCCCGCGGGGACGTCGTGGGATCGGATGCAAACGATCCGATTTGATCGGTCCCAGTGCCTCGGAGTTTCGTAGATCATGAGTGGAAACGATTGATCGAAGAGAAGGGGCGCGGTGGGGGCCGCTCGTCGGCGACGCGCTGGCGATGCCGGTGCATTGGTATTATGACCGGGTCGCACTTCGGCGTGACTACGGGACGGTCCGCGAGTTTTTTACCCCCAAGAATCCTCATCCCGACAGCATCCTTTGGAGATCGGAATACACGGCGCTCAACGGGCGAGGCGAGATCCTCCACGACCAAGCGCGCTTCTGGGGTCGGCGCGGCGTGCATTACCACCAGTTTCTCAGCGCTGGCGAGAACACCCTCAACTTCCGACTGGCCCGCCTGCTCGAAGATTCAGTGGAAGCATCGGGGGGCTGCTACGATGGCGATGATTATCTGGACCGCTACATTGCGTTCATGCTCACGCCCGGATCCCACCGCGACACCTACGTGGAGGAGTATCACCGCAAATTCTTCACCGCGTATGCGCGCGGGAAGAAGCCTCGGAGTTGCGCCGGGAGTGACGTCCACGTGGGCGGGCTGGCACACCTGGGGGCGCTGGCGGCAGCCTTCGCCGAGGACGAACCCAGGGCGCGGGCGGCGGTGCGGGAGCACATCGGTCTCACCCACCAGAAGCGCCGATGTCGCGGCGGCGGGCGACGCCTTGATGCGGATGCTGGTGGCGGTCATCGCAGGCGCGGACCTCCGGGCGACGATCCTGGCGTTGGGGACGGATTGGATCTCGGGGCGAAAGATCGAGGCGTGGTCACGGGAGCCGGATGAGATGGTCATCGGTCGGCGCTTGAGTCCGGCGTGCTACATCGACGACGCGTTTCCGGCGGCGCTCTACCTCGCGTGGAAATACGCCGATGACTTCGAGAGCGGTGTCGTTGCGAACGCGATGGTTGGAGGGGATAATTGCCACCGGGCCGGGGTGGTGGGGGCCTTGCTCGGAGCGGCGGTGGGCCTCGGCGGGATCCCGAAGCGATTCCTCGACGGACTCGTTGCGCGTGGCGCGAGCTAGATTTGATCGAGAGACGCGAGTCCCCGAGCACCCCTGCCGTCACGGCGAACGGACGAATCAAACTCTCTGCGGCTGGGCGTCAACCGGCCTAGCGACGGGCGGTGGACGCTGGGCGATCCCCGTGGAAGCGAGGGGGCAGAAGGAAGTCAGGCGGCCGACCGGAGGGCACGAAAAAGCGGAGGCCCGGGTGGGCCTCCGCTCAGACAATCTCGCGTGTCCGCGAGGGAAGATTGGGAACCTAACGGACTTAGAGATCCTCGAGCTTCGTGCCAGCCTTTGCCTGGTCGCCGCTGTTCATCTCCCGCATGCGAGCACGCAGTCGATCCAGGCGGGCCGCTTGGTCACTAAGCGACTGCTTGAGTTGCGTCCGGGCTTCCTCACTTGCTTTGAGTTCATTCGCAACTTGGTCGAGTTGCTTCTTCGCGGCGGCGTGCATCTGCTCGGCCTTCTGCTTGGCAGCGGCGGCCGACTTGCTTTGCTCACGGTAGAGGTTGATCTGTTGGGCTGCATTCTCCGTCGACTCAGCTTTGGACGAAACGGCTTTTTCGGCTTCAGCAGCCTTGGCTTTGGAATCTTCGAGAGACTTCTTGAGGCTCGCAGTCTGAGTGGTGAGATCGTCCTTGGTGGCTTTGAGACCCTTCACCTGTTCCGTCAGCTTGTTGACCTGATCGCGGCTGCCGGACTTCTCTGCGGACAATTCCTTGATCTGGCTCTTGAGCTCGGTGTTGGTTTTTTCAAGAGCGGCTAATTTCTGCATCGATCCTTTGCTCCTCTTCTGAGCGTCGGCGAGGGCAGTCTTTGATTTTTCCAATTCCGTCTGAGTCGACTCGGAAGCCTTCAGGAGCTCGGCGTTCTCCTTCTTGAGGGCCTTGCGCTCGGCGGGGGCATCGAGCTCGCTTTTCACGTTGTCGAGTTGCTGGTTGAGCGTCGCGACTTCCTTCAGCGCTCCGTCCATTTCGCTGCGGAACTTGCCGAGCATGGCGTACGCTTCCTCGCCGGATGAAAGCTGCTTCTGGTAAGTCTCAGCCTGCGCCTTGAACTTCGCCTCGCTCTCGCGGACAGCGGCGAGCTCGTCCTCGACGGCGGTGAGACGACTCTGCATCTCGGCCTGTTGCTCACGACGGTTGTCGAGTTCCTTGATCGCGAGGTCGCGCTGAGCGAGAGCTTCTTCGACCTGCGTGCGCGCTTTCTGCAGGACTCCCACGAGGGAATCGAAGCTAGAATCGATGACCGATCCGGGCGTTGGCTTGTCGTCAGCCTCGGCGGCTACCGCTTCCCGTGGCTCGGCGGCAGGTTTGGGCTTATCAGCTTTGCGAGCCGGGACGGCTTTTTTCTCGGTCGCACTCTTTTCGGGAGCCGGAGTGGGATTCTTTTCGTTAGCCGAACGCGCCGTCGGGACGAGCAGCGTGGTGGACGCGAGGAGCGTGGCACCGAGGAGAAGGTGATTTCGGAATGGGATTTTCATATTATGGGACGACCAGCAGGTCGGTCTGACGCTACACAAATTCGCGGAGCGTGAAAGGGGGATTTGGTCCACGGACCGGATTTCGCTGGTCAATCAAGAGAGCGGTTTCGCAGACTCGGTGCCTCATGTCATCTGTTCTCGTTGTCGGTTCGATCGCCCTGGATACCATCAAAACTCCCGTGGAGGAGCACGCCGACCTGCTTGGCGGTTCGGCCTCCTACGCGGCGGTCGCCACCAGCTTCTCGGCTCCAGTGAACTTCGTTGGCGTCGTCGGCGAGGATTTTCCGAAAGAACACATTGAGCTCCTCAAAAGTCGGAACATCGACGTCGAGGGCCTGCAAATTGTCCCCGGTAAGACCTTCCGCTGGTCGGGCGAATACATGTGGGATCTCAACGTCCGCGAGACTCGCTCGGTGGAGCTCAACGTCTTCGAGACCTTCGAGCCGACGCTTCCGGACCGTTACAAGGACGCGCGGATCATCATGCTGGCGAATATCGGGCCGGACCTACAGCACCACGTCTTGGATCAAGCCAGCGCTCCAGAATTCGTGATCGCCGACACGATGGATCTTTGGATCGACATCGCCAAAGAGTCCCTCGTCAAGCTGGTCGGCCGGGTGAACATGCTCATCCTCAACGATGGCGAGGCGCGGCAGCTGACTGGCGAAACGAGCCTCATCCGCGCCGGACGGAAGATCCGCGAGATGGGCGCGGAGTTTGTCGCGATCAAGAAAGGCGAGCACGGCTGCCTGCTCTTCGGAGAAAACAACTTCTTCAGCTGCCCGGCGTATCCGCTGGAAGACATCCATGACCCGACCGGGGCGGGGGACACCTTCGCGGGCGGCGTCGCGGGATTTCTCGCGAAAAGCGACGAACCTGTCACCTTCGACCGCCTCAAACAAGCCGTCGTCTACGGGAGTGTCCTCGCGAGCTTCAACGTCGAAGCGTTTTCGCTGGAGCGGCTGAAGACGGTGACCGACGACCAGATCGCCGACCGTTACCAGACCTTCCGCATGCTGAGTCAGTTCGCGGAGATCTGATTTCTAAAGCCGGGATCCAGCGGACAACCGCGCTGGCGTGAAGCCAAGAAGAGAGTCTTGGCGCTGGGACCCGCTCGCGGCTCTGCGGAATCGCGCGAAATCCCAGTCGCGTAGCGGCCACGATTGAAGACGAGCTGTCTGAGAAGTGCAGCAACCAATCCTGGTCGCCCGCAGGCGGACGCGCGTCGGTTGGACGTGCTTGTTGCCCCGAACAAGGTAGCCGGGACTCGGCCTTATGACAGTTCAGCCTGACTGCCTCTCGAACAAGCCGCAGCTTGAGTCCGGCACCTCCGGTTCGCGTGGACAAAAAAACAGCGGCTCCGTCGGATGACGGGGCCGCTGCTTTGGCAAGGGTTCCGACTACTGATCGGCGTTGTCGCGGACCGCGTCAGCGGCGTCTTCCTTCGCATCGGCGGCTTCCTCAGCCCGATCTCGCACGGCATCAGCCTTTTCTTCCAGAGCGTCTTCCGCCGAGTCGGACATGTTCTCGGCCGATTCTTCCATGGCATCAGCCTTCTTCTCTGCAGCATCGCGGGTGACGTCTGCAGAATCTTCCATCGCGTCGGCCTTCTCCTCAGCGGCATCCTCACGCAGGTTTTCCTGTTTGGAGTCGCAGGCGGAAAGGAAGAGAGCGGAGCCGGCGGCGAATGTGATCGCAATGATCGAATGGTATTTTTTCATAAGTTGATGGTGAGGACTACATTCCGCTATTGGTCCCGTCGAGTCTGCGGGCTGTTTATTTTTTCCAAAAAATTATCTTGGACACCCCAGAGGCCGTCGATTTGCGAGACCCGCATACGCATTGCCACCATCACCTCCCGCAGGCGAAGGTGATGAGAGCCGACAATGCGGGGCAAACCAAAGATGACATCCTCACCAATCAGCTACGTGCAGACCCTGGACTCCGAGCGATCCGTCGTGAGGGAAGGGGACATCGAGGACTCGCTCATCGGGAAGCTCCGCGACCTCAAATACACCGACCGCCCCGACATCCGTGATCTCGCCGCCCTCGAGGCCAATCGAAGCATTCTCGTGGCGTCACGAAAATGGTCCCGCAAGTGATCGCGCAGCGAAATTCGGCTGCGAGATTCTATCAGCGCCTCGGTGGTCAAGGATTTCTTGACTACTCAAACCGGAGGCGAAGCCCAGTCACCGAGGATTCCTCGGCATCGGTGAGGTCAGTAGCGGAGGTCTTGTTCACCCCGCGTAGCCAAGGCAACCGTCGAGGAATCCTTGACGGTTCAAACCGAACAACTGCGGAGGGGAACTGCCGTGGAATCCTCGGTAGTTCAAACGGCGGCAGGAAACGATGCGCTTGGACTCCGTGGCATCGGCATAGACCGGGGCTCCTGTGCTCGACGTGACGGTGCGACCTGCGCTGCACGCCTATCTCGCGACGGTCGCCCGCAATGTGGATTGCGAATGTTTCCGCGTCGGCGGCGTGGCGGACCAGGTTCATCTCGCTGTGCGTCTCTCGCGGACGATCACCATGGCCCAACTCATCGAGGAACTAAAAACCTCGTCCTCCAAGTGGCTCAAGTCCCAATCTCAGACACTGGCCTCCTTCGCATGGCAACGTGGAAGTCCCCCGAAAAAACGGAGAGGTGGAGCGCAGGTTAGTTTAGGTTATGTTTTTGGGTTGTAGAGAGTGAGTTGAGGAAAGCGAGCGGGGATTGAAAGCCGATGGCGGTGTGGATGCGCTTCCGGTTGTAGAAGGACTCGATGTAGTCGAAGACGGCGGTTCTCGCCACGGCCTTTGATTCGAAGGGTTGGCTATCGGGGATGAGTTCGCTTTTTAGGGAAGCGAAGGCGCTCTCGGCGAAAGCGTTGTCATAGCAGTAGCCTCGGGCGCTCATGCTCTGTCGGAGATGATTGCGTGCGAGGAGTTCTCGGGTGGAGATGGCGCTGTATTGGCATCCTTGATCGGAGTGGAAGATGGCATCGAAGGGAATTAGGTCGGTTTGCAGAAGCTTGTCGCAAGGAGTCGCTGACGATGGTGGCGTGGAGGCTGTCGGCGATCTTCCACCCCAGGATGGCCCGGGAGAAGAGGTCGATAACGACAGCGAGATAGAGCCAACCTTCGCGGGTCGGGATGTAGGTGATATCGCTGACAAGGTGGGTGCCGACGGCGGAAGGAGCTCTGCTCCTTAGCCAGCAGGTTGGGTGAAGGGTGGGCACGATGATCGGGCTGGGTCGTGCGCGGGCGGTAGGGACGCCTGGGACGGGCTTGCAACCCAGCTTGGCGCATGAGCCTGGCGACGCGATTCTCCGAGGCGTGCAGGCCCCGCGCCTGGAGTTCGTGGCGCATGCGCGGGCTGCCGTAGGCATGGGTGTGCCGATGTGCATGAATGGAGGTCATTTCTTGAATAAGTTTGGCGCTTTCGATCTCGCGCGGGCTGCGTGCTCGTTCTCGGGCGGCATGGTAGCCGCTGGCCGACACGTCCAGCGCCCGGCAGAGTTCGGTGATGGAGTAGTCTTTCCGCATCGATTCAATCAGCGCATACCGCGCTGCGGATCCTCCGAGAGTATGCTCATTGCTTTTTTTAAGATCTCTCGCTGGCGGCGAAGGTAATCAACTTCTTTCTGAAGGCGGCGGATCTCCCCCGCCGCGTCGGCAACGGGGGCTCCGCTCCGGCCTTTCGACTGCGTCGATGCGGCCTGCGCTACGCCCCCGTTGCCGAGTGCCCTGTCCCGCCAAGTCCGCAACGAGTTGGCCGATATGCCCAGATCAGCCGCCACCCGCTTGAGCGGGCGACTGCCGCTCAGCAGCATGTTTACTGCTTCCTGACGGAAGTCCTTGTCATAGATTCGATGTGTTTTCGGCATATTGCAGTTCCTTTCTCAACGGTCTGCGCTCTGCCTGTCCACTGATTCGGGGGAACTTCAACGCGGCTACGGTGCCTTGTCCGTGGGACCATCTGACCTTGGATGCTTTGCTCCACTACATCGACACCCAAGCGGAGCATCGCCGCACGCGCTCCTTTCAGGACGAATACCGCGCCTTTCTCGAGAAATACGGCATCGAATACGAGGAACGCTATGTCTGGGACTGATTCCCCCAACCACACACCTTCGATGACCGACACCAATCAAAAACAACTCGGATCCACCCTCTGCGGATCCACCCTCTGGGGCATCGCCGACCAATTGCGCGGGGCCATTGATGCGGACGACTTCCGCGACTACTTGCTGTCCTTCCTCTTCCTGCGCTACCTCTCGGACAACTACGAGACGGCGGCGAAGAAGGAACTGGGGCGGGATTACCCGGACGTGGGCGGAGACGCCCGCAAGGTGCCGTTGGCGCCAATCCGCCGTTGATGAACGCCTCCGCGTTTACCCTTCGGGCTGCCTGACGGCACTCTGTCTCGCTCCGCTCGGCTCAGCTACCGCTGGGAACCGACCGAAGCGCTGGCCGACGACGTGCGCTTCAAAAGCCACGGCCTCGCGCCCAAGTCCGCCGCCGATTTTGCCTTTCTCCTGCACGGCTTCCACTTCCTCAAAGACGAAGGCGTGATGGCGATTATCCTGCCGCACGGGGTGCTGTTCCGGGGCGGCGCCGAGGAACGCATCCGCACCGAGCTCCTCGAGGACGGCCACATCGACACCGTCATCGGCCTGCCCGCGAACCTCTTCTACTCCACCGGCATCCCGGTCTGCATCCTTGTCCTCAAGAAATGCAAGAAGCCCGACGACGTCCTCTTCATCAACGCCGCCGAGCACTTCGTGAAAGGGAAACGTCAGAACCAACTGAGTGCGGAGAACATCGCGCAGATTATCGCCACCTACCAATTCCGAAGGGAAGCTCCCCGCTACTCCCGCCGGTGGAGCTGGCCGAGACCAGGAAGAACGACTTCAATCTCAACATCTCCCGCTACATCAGCACCGCGGTCGCCGAAGCGGAGGTCGACCTCCAAGAAACGCACCAGCAATTAGTGACGATCGAAGCGCAGGTCCGAGACGCGGCGCGGAAGCATAACGCGGTTCTGGCGGAGCTGGGATTGGCGCTACTGCCCGGAGGATAGGCCGCGGGAAGGGAGACTTGTGACGGGCGGCGGACGAAGACTCACCCGAATTTGATATGAGATTCGAACGCTCCGGGAGAGAGCTGCGCCGCGCCGTCCCATTTCTCTTCCCAGCACGTCGTTCTAGCGGGCAAAATCCGATTGCCAAAGCGGGCGCCTTTTGGCGGTAATTTGCGGCAGATGATTTCGGCGCGGCGTGAGTTTTTGGAGGCATTTCTCGGGGCGCTGGGGGCGGCGGAGATCGTCGAGTTTTTCGAGCGGCCTTCGGAGGTGTGGGGGAAGATCCGGTTCGCGGAGGATTTCGAGGTGCTGGATCTGTCGGGGGACGAAGAGGAGCATCAGGAATTTGTCTGGCGGGTGACCGAGGCGGACGTGCCCTCGATTCTAGCGTACCGGATCGCTGCGGTCATGCAGCGGTATCAGTTGCTGCACATCGACAAACTGCGGGTTCCGCGGGAGACGGTGCTGGAGAGCTTACGGGCGGAATATTCGGAATCGGTGGGCGACGGGGAGTTCGCGCTGGCGATGGAGGAACTGCTGGCGATCGAGGTGGCGATGGTGGACGAGGGCGAGGAGACGGACGTGTTTTTCATCCACGGGTAGCGGGCGAAGTCGGTGAGCTGCATCTTGAATCGAGAATGAGTGAGGTCGAACATCTCAATTGATGGTGATTGCCGTCCGAGCAGCCATCGAACTTTCTTCTTTGCGTGGAACCGCAATTCGGGTGCGCTTGTTTAGAAATCCACCTTTAGCCCCGCATACCAATTTCTTGGGGCGGATGGGTCGATGCCGCTGGAGGTGATCCGCGAGTAGTAGTCGCGGTTGAAGAGGTTGTTCACCCCGCCGAAGACACTCACGGTGTCGCGGTAGACCTTTGCCTCGACCGTGAGATCCCAGACGTCGTAGGCGGGCACGAAGCGCTGCGCCGTGTTGCTGTCGTCGGCGAAGCTCGATCCGGTGAAACTGCTGGTGAGCGCTACTTTGAACCGGTCGCGCCAATCGTAAACCAGGCCGAAGCGCAGGATGTAGTCCGGCGTGTAGGCCGGGGTATTCCCGTCGTTGGATCCGCTGACGAACTCCGAACCCATGAGGGTCAGCGACCCGTAGGCGCTGAGCGATCCGTATCGGTCCACCCAGTTGCCTTCGGCGAGCAGGGGCGCAAACGTTTTTTTGTCGGACTTCGCGTCGGTCGGGGCGGGGAGGGGAGCCGGTTGGTTAAGTAGCTCGTCGGCCAGCCCGACGAAATCCAGTTCCGCCGCGACGTCCCAACCGAAAGTGACCGCGCGGCCCGCGTTTTCGATGATGGTGAGATTTCCGTTGTCGGCCGTGCGCTCGCCGATCTGGTCGGAGCTGTCGATCAACCACACGCTGGTGTCCCAATTGAGCCACGGCTTCGGGTCGCCGCGCAGACCGACTTCGTAGTTCCACACGAAGCTTTCGTCGAGGTCGCCCGCGACGACCGTGTTCGGGTCCGGCGTGATCGCTTGGTTGAAGACGGGCGGTCGGTAGGCCTGGGACACATTTGCGTAAGCTTGGATGTCGGGCGTGAACGCGTATTCGATTCCCAGTCCGAAGAGCGGCACGAAATTGTACACCGTCTCATTGGCCCGATCCTGGCCGGCGGCGTCCTTCGCGACGTTCACCGTCTCGTTGACCGATTGCCAGACGTTCTCGAGGCGCACCCCGGGCGTGATCGACAGCTTTCCGATCTGGAATTTGTTCTCCGCGAAGACGGAGGTATACCAAGTGTGTCGATTGCTCTGCGTGAGCGTGCGCCCGTGCTGCGCCGCCGGGCTGTCGCCGCGCTCGTCCCGCCGCGGCGAATACGTGTTGTAGAGCAGCACCCCGCCGGTGAGCGTGTGCGTCTCACCCAGCCAGTCCCAGTCGTGCCGGATGCGCGGCTCGATGCCGAAGGTGTAAAATTGCTGGGTTTGGATGGAATTTGTCCCCGCATCCGGCCCCGTCGGCAGGGTGCCGAAGCCACCGCCGCGCTGCCGCCGGCTGAAGCGGAAGTAGTAGTCCCACCACCCCCGGAAGGTGATCAGCGTCCGGTCGCTGACGTCCCATTCCAAGATCAGCGCCAACGCGTAGCGGCTGATCCGCTGGCGGTCGGTGAAGCGCGAGGTCGCGGTGCGGTCCTTCGTGTAGTTCACCGTGCCCGGCCCGTCGCTCAGCGTCAGTCCGCCCGGTTCGCCGTGCGTTTCGTCGTAAGCCGTGAGGTTCAAGTAGGTTCGGAACGGCCCCGTGGCATCGAGGGCGAAAGTGCCACCCCAGGCGTTGAGGAAGAAATCGCTGTTCGCCTCCCGAAAGCCGTCAGCCTCGCGGTGATTATACCAACCGTAATACCCGAAGCGCCCGACGGTCCCGCCGAACGCCGTGAAGTTGGAATACAGCCCGAAGCTGCCGACCGTGTTGATCGACTCCAGCGAGAACGGCTTGTCCAGCGGAGGCTTCTTCATCACGAAATTGATCGCGCCCGCCGGCTGCGGCCCATACATGAGCGCCGACCCGCCCCGGACGAATTCGATCCGCTCCACCGCGTCCAGCGGCGGGGTGTAATACGACTCGGGATAGCCGAACATATCCGCGTGAATCGGCACGCCGTCCTCCAGCACTTGGAAGAACTGCATCCGGTCCGGCTCGAAGCCCCGGTAGCCGATGCTCACCAGCGGCGTGGATTCCTCCGACAGATAAAGTCCCGGCGTCTTCGCGATGACCTGCCGATAATTGTCGTTCGCGATCTCGGGCAGCTCGGTCAGCGAGATGTTCGACGTCTTTTTCCCCGCGTTGATGCGCGTCCCTTCGACGTCGGGGAGAAACGGCCCGCCGATCCGAGTGTCGTAGTCCGCCGAGACGACGACCGCGTCCATCCGCTCGACCGCGTCTTCTTGCGCGATCCCGGGGGACGCCCAGGTTCCCAAGCTCATTCCGACGGTCAGCGCGATCGAGCGGGGCAGACCGCCGCGGGCTTCAATACCTTTTGCTTTGAACAACATGGCGGGAGGAAACGAGATTCATTCTCAACTAGGCAAGATCTTTCTGCGACTGGGTCTCATTTACACTTGAATTCATCCAGCCGAACTCGGAGAACGACCTCGTGGACACCGAATTCTCACTCCTAGCTTACTTCCGCGCGGGCGGCCCGCTCATGTGGGTGCTTCTCGGCGGGTCGGTCCTCTCGGTCGCGGTCATCGTCGAGCGGGCCATCGTCTTTCTGCGCTACGGCCAGCAGCCCGATGCTTGGCTCGACGGCAGTCTCGATCTGCTCCAGGAAGGGAAAACCGAGCAAGCCCTCGCGCGCGCCCGTGCCACGCGCCACCCCGTGGCCCGCGTCGTCCAAGCGTATCTGGAGAATCTGCACCGTCCGCCGAACGTCCGGCTGGATAATCTCAAACGCACCGCCGCTCTGACGCTCGAGCAGGTCGAGAAACGACTTCGGGTGCTGGCCGCGACCGCGCACCTCGCGCCGCTCGTCGGTCTGCTCGGCACGGTCATCGGCATGGTCGTCGCCTTCGCCCAGATCCAGTCCCTGCAAGGCACGGTCAGGCCCGCCGACCTCGCGGGCGGCATCTGGGAAGCCCTGCTCACGACTGTCTTCGGCCTCGCCGTCGCCATCCCGAGCATGGCGGCCTTCCACGCGTTCGAAGCCCACGCCGACCGGATCGCCAGCCGAATGGAACTCGCCGTCACCGCGCTCAACGACGTCTTTGCGCCGAACCAGGCAGTCCCGACCGAAGACGAAGCCACGCAGCCGGTCAGCGAAGATTGGTCCACCATCGCCTGAGGCCCGGCCTCAGCTTTTCCGCCGGTATGTTCCGCCGCCCCAAGCGCCCCAGCCACGCCATCGACATGGCTCCGCTGATCGACGTGGTGTTTCTCCTGCTCATCTTCTTCATGCTCACGTCCGCCTTCCGTGAGCCGTCGCTTCCACTCCAACTTCCCTCCGCCTCCGGATCGCCCGACACGCCGGTGGAGGCGCTCATCATCAGCGTCAACGCCGACGGCGACATCACCATCGGCGACCAACCGGTCACGCGGGAGACCTTCACCGACGCGCTTCGCGCCAGCCTCGACCGACGTGAGAACCGGACCGTGAATTTTCGCGGCGACCGGACGGTTGATTACGGCGTCTTCGTTGATCTGATGGACCGCGCCCGCGCCGCCGGGGCCTCCCAATTCAATCTCATCCACGATCCTCGAACGGGGGGGAATGAAATCCGGGCGCCCCCAGAGCGGCTGGGTCTTTCTGGCCATCCTCGTCGCCTCGCTCGCCGCCCACGGGTGGATTCTCAGCCTGCCCCCGGTGGGCATCGTTCCCGCAGAGATCGCTATTGCCGAGCAGCCCACCAGCATCGAAGTCGTCCTGATCGAACCCACGCCGGAGCCAACGCCGCAACCCACACCCGAACCAACTCCAGAGCCGACGCCAGAACCAACACCCGAACCGACCCCCGAACCGACGCCGCTTCCCAAGGAAGCCCCGGTTCTGGCCACCGAGGAACCGGAGGCTCCGCCCGCGCCGACGCCAACTCCCAAACCAACCCCGCCCCCGACCCCCAAGCCCCCGCCAAAACCGACCCCGAAACCAACTCTGCGACCCCGGCCCGCTCCCACCGCCACGCCGCAGGCCACACCACGGCCCGCCGCCCGACCGTCGGGGGCCGTCACCGAAGCCGCGCCGGACGCTCGGCGCAATCCACCCCCGCGCTACCCCGAGACCGCCCGCCGCAACGGCTGGGAGGGCACCGTGATCGTCCGCGCCAGCGTGACGGCCAAGGGCACGGTGAGCGCGGCCGCTACCGTCCGCTCCTCCGGCTACGGCGTGCTCGACAGTGCCGCCGTGTCTGCCGTTCGCCGCTGGCGTTTTCGCCCAAAGACCGTCGGCGACCAGGCCGTCGAGAGCACCATCGAAGTCCCCGTGGACTTCACCCTCCGCCGCTGACCGGGAATTTCGCGGTCTGCTCGGCGGGGCGGAGGGGTGCGAGGTCTTGGTCGAGGAAGCTGCGCTGGACGCCAGCCGTCAGGGCCGGCGATCTTGGCTTCGTGACTCTCGCGGAGTCCGACGTCGGTGAAGTAGAATTGTGACGATAGGATGCTCACCGAGGAGGGTGAGAAGCTCGAGGGCAATGGCTCGTTTCATCACCCCGCGAGCTGGAATCCTGCGGTATGAGACGGCAAGACCCGTATTGCAGATTTTGGAGGGCTGCAAGGGTTTGGTTTTGCGAGGGCGCGCGTTTGGGATCGGTCTGCCGGGCTTACACCCGGCGGGGCGGGCAGGATGCCCGCGCTCCCTAGCTTGCGCTAGTGAGCGCAAGTGCAGGCGTATTCGGCGTAGTCGCAGGTGGGGCACTGGGCGAGGTTGACGGTGATGCCCTCGGTGATCGTGTCGCCGTCGGGCGTCGGTGTGATCTGGAGGACGGCGGGGATGCGGTCGCCTTCGGGGAGCGAAACGTCGGAGATGAGGGCGTCTTCGGTCTTGGTGAAGCTCAGCTCCGTGGGGGCGGAGCGGTCGCCGGAGATGACTTTGGCGGTCTGGTCGGCGGGGGGGATGGGCGTGAATTCTTCGTCAAGGAAGGTCAATTGGACTCGGCGGTCTTCGAGGACGAGGAACTCGGCGTGGGGTTCGACGCTTTCGATGACGCGACCGCCGTTGGGGCCGGCGAGCTTGTGGTCGTCGGCTGCGTGGACCGCAGAGATTGCCAAGAGGAGGAGAATCACTGTTTTCTTCATGGTTTTTGGGGGTGAGGTTTGACCGCAGATCTCGCAGATGGCGCGGATAATACAAATGCTCTGAAACTATCCGCGCAATCCGCGTAATCTGCGGTTAAAGATGGATTCGTATTATAGCGTTGCTGGTGATTGGCGGTTGATGGCTCGGGTTGCGGCCTTGCGACCGAAGAGGGTGAAGATCGCCGGTGTGACGCCTAAGCCCAAGAGCGTGCTGGTGAACAAGCCACCGACGATCACGACGGCGACGGGGTGCAGGATTTCCTTGCCGGGCTCTCCGGCGGCGAGGACAAGGGGGATGAGGGCAAAGCCGGCGGAAAGGGCGGTCATGAGGACGGGGATCAATCTCTCCAACGTGCCGCGTTCGATCATCGCTCTCCCAAACTCTTCGCCCTCGTGCTGCATGAGATGGAGGTAATGCGAGATGAGCATGACGCTGTTGCGGGCGGCAATGCCCGCGACGGCGATGAAACCGACGAGGGTGGCGATGCTGATGTTGTCGACGAGGAGCCAGGTGGCGAGGAGGCCGCCGATGATGGCGAGGGGGATGTCGCCAAGAACCTGGAGGGCGAAGACGGGGGTGCCGAAGTAGTGGGTGAGAAGGACGCCGACGACGATGACGACCAACGCGGCGAAGAGGGCGATGCGGCGGGCGGCGTCCTGGCGGGCGAGAAATTCGCCTTCGTAGCTGAGGAAGTAGCCTTCGGGGAGGGTGACGTTATCGGCGACGGCGGTCTGGAGTTGGGTCACGAGGCCGGCGAGGTCGCGTTCGGTGGGGTTGATGCTGACAACGAAGCGGCGTTGGGTGTTTTCGCGCTGGATGACGTTGGGACCCTTGGCTTCGCGGAGGTCGGCGACGGCGGAGAGGGGGACGCGGCGGCCGGTTGGGGTGGTGAGGATCAGGTCCGCGAGGCGGTCGGGGTTTTCGCGCCATGAGTCCGGAAGGCGGACGACGAGGTCGATGGTTCGCTGGTCTTCGTAAAGTTCGGCGACCAACTCGCCGCCCATGAGGGTGGCGAGTTGGTCGTTGATGGTGCCGGGCGTGAGGCCGTGGGCGAGCGCGCGGTCGCGGTCGACTTCGAGGCGGAGCTGGGGGATGAGGGCTTGCTGCTCGACGCGGGCGTCTTCGAGTCCGGGAATGGTGACGGCGAGGGATTGGATCTCGTCGCCGAGGCGGCGGAGGGTCGCGAGGTCGGGGCCGAAGATCTTGACGGCGACCTTGGCGGAGACGCCGGAGAGCATGTGGCCGATGCGGTCGGCGAGAGGGCCGGAGAGGGCGGTGAAAGTGCCGGGGATGGTGGCGAGCTGGGCGCGGATGTCGGCGCGAACTTCGTCGCGGGGGCGGCCACCGGCTTTGAAATCGATGTCGAATTCGACGGTCGAGACCGGGACAACGTGGTCGCCGCGCTCGGCGCGTCCGACGCGGCGTCCGACGGAGCGGACCTCCGGGATGGCGAGGAGGATGCGGTCGGCGACCGCAGCGACTTCGTTGGTTTGGGTGAGCGAGGTGCCGGGAGCGGTGGTGAGGGCGGCGAGAACGGTCTCTTCTTGGAAGGCGGGGAGGAAGTCTTTGCCCATGAGCGGGTAGATGGTGGCGGCGACGGCGAGGAGGATGCCGGCGACCGCGAGCACGAGGAGCGGGGCGTCGAGGGCGAGGCGGAGCCAGGTGTGGCGCAGGAGGCTCTTGAGGGCTGCGACCAAGCGATTGTCGGTGCGGGTATGGCCGGGCTTGGGGCGGAGCAGGAGCGAGCAGAGGACGGGGATGACGGTGAGGGAGACCACGAAGGAGGCGGCCATGCTGACGATGGTAGCGACGCCAATGGGGGTGAAGAGTCGGCCTTCAACGCCGCTGAGGCCGAAGAGCGGGAGGAAGACGAGGATGATGAAGATGGTGGCGTAGAGGATGGAGTTGCGGACCTCGGCGGAGGCTCGGGCGATGACTTCGAGGCGGGGGTGCGGCACGTCGCGGGCGGCGTTTTCCTTGAGTCGGCGGAAGACATTTTCGACGTCGATGATGGCGTCGTCGACGACCATGCCGATGGCGACGGCGAGGCCGCCGAGGGTCATGGAATTGACGCTGATCCCGAACGCTTGGAACACGAGCAGCGTGATGGCGAAGGAGAGCGGGATGGCGGTGAGGGTGATGAGGGTGGTGCGGAGATTAAAAAGAAAGAGGAGAAGGACGAGCGAGACCATGATCGCGCCGTCTCGGAGGGCCTCGACGAGGTTGTGGACGGCGTGATCGATGAAGTCGGCCTGGCGGAAAAGTGGGGTGATCTCGACTCCGGCAGGGAGGGCGGTCTGGAGTTCGGTGATGGCGCGTTCGACTTCGTCGGTGAGCGTGAGGGTGTCGAAGCCGGGCGATTTTGTGACGCTGAGGATGACGCCGGGGGTGCCGTTGACGGCGGCGTCGCCGCGCATGGGCTCGACGTCCCAGGTGACGGTGGCGACGTCGGCGAGGGTGATGGGGCGGTCATTGACGGTCTTGACGACGGTGCGCGAGATCGCGTCGAGGTCGGTGGTCATGGAGAGGTTGCGGACCATGAGTTCCTGGGGACCGGAGGTGAGGAAGCCGCCGGTGGTGTTCGTGGCCGCGTGGGCGGTGGCCATTTTGACTTCGTCGAGGGTGACGTCGAAGGCGAGGAGGCGGTTCGGGTCGGGCTGGACTTGGATCTGCTTGACGCCGCCGCCCATGGCGAGGACTTCGGCGATGCCGGGGATGGATTGGAAACGCTGGCGGACGGTCCAATCGGCGAGAGTGCGAAGGTCGCCCGGGGCAACGACGTTCTCGGGGCTGCGGAGTCCGACGAGTAGGATCTCGCCCATGAGGGAGGCGACGGGGGTCATGAAGGGAGTGATGCCTTCGGGAAAATCGACGGTCTGCATCCGCTCGTAGACGCGCTGGCGGGCGGCGTAGACGTCGGTATCCCAGTCGAATTCGACGAAGATGAGAGAGAGGGCGACGTCGGAGGTGGAGCGCAGGCGGGTGACGCCGGAGACGCCCATGAGCGCGTTTTCCAGCGGCACGGTGACGAGAGTCTCGACTTCCTCGGGGGCCAGGCCGGGGGATTCGGTGAGGATGGTGACCGTGGGCTTGGTGAGATCGGGGAGGACTTCGACGGGGAGTTGCGTCGCGGTGCGGGCGCCGAGCACGAGCAGAATAAGCGCGCCGATGAGAATCAGCGGCCGGTGCGCGAGCGAAAAGCGGATGAGGCGGTTCAGCATCAGCGGCGGCGGACGAGGGCGGCGACGAGGAGGAGAAAGAGTCCAGCCGAGGTGATGGCGAAAAACCGAGTGAGTGAATTAAAATTCGAACCCCCTTCGTGAGCTTCGTGCCCTTCGTGGTTCGATTTCCTCCGCTCGCTCTCGGTGAGTTCGGATCCGTCTTCGGCGTGCTCGTGGCCGTGCGCTGCGTCGAGAGCTTCTTTGAGCGAGATGCTGGCGTTGCCGCCCGCGAAGCCGAGGAGGTAACTGCCGGTGGTGACAACCTCGTCGCCAGGAAAGAGGCCGCCGACGATCTCGACGGATTCGTCGTTCCGCAGACCGACCCGAACGGGGGTGCGGTGGAAGGCATTGGGGAGTTCGAAGTCGGCGACGTAAACGACTCGGTCGGTCGGATTGCCTTGGAGGGCAGCGCGTGGGACCGACATGACGTTTTTGTGGTCGGCGACGACGATGGAGAACTCAGCGCGCATACCGGGGCGGAGGGCGTGGTCGGGATTTTTGACAACGAAGGCTGCTTCGACGGTGCCGGCTTCGGGGTCGGCGTGCGCGCCGAGGTGCTCGAGGGTGGATTCGTAGACTTTCGGACCGATGGCTGGGACGGTGATGCGGGCGGGAATGCCGGGAGAGAGCCGGGCGGCGAGGTGCTCGGGGACGCGGGCGATCGCGTAGACCGAGCCGATGTCGATGATCTCGGCGAGAGATTCGTCGGGGTTGACCGGCTTGCCGAGGGCGACGTTGGTCGAAGTGACGAGGCCGCTCATGGGGGCGGTGAGGGTGACGGTGGGTGGCGGGTTGCCGGGTTGGCGGCTTTCAACGATCACGGCCGGATCGCCTTTTTTGATGAAGTGATCGTGCTGGACGAAGACGTCGGTGGCGCGTCCGGCAATGCGGCTGCTGACGGCGGCCCGGTGGCCGGGGAGGACGTCGATCGCGCCGAGGGCGAAGATGGTCTCTTGGAAGGTGGTCTCGGAGGCGGTGGCGAGCTGGATGCCGAGGTTGGCAGCGGCAGTGTCGGTGAGAATGATCGCGGGTTCGGCGGCTCCGGGAAGCTCCGCCAAACTGACGAGCAGTAGTAAGATCGACGGGCAAAGCGGGGCGATCCGGAATGAAGAAATCAGGAACCGCAGATTGCGCGGATGGCGCAGATGGTGAATGAGCTTCGCATGATCCCGGTCACTCATTCCGTTGATGTCTGCGCGATCTGCGAAATCTGCGGTTGAAGCATGGATTGGGTTCAGGGTCATTGCTCGGTGAGGGTGAGCCAATTGGCGTGGGCGAGGTGGTAGGCTTTGCGGGCGGTGAGGGCAGAGGTTTCGGCGCTGGCGACTTGGGCGCGGGCGATCAGGAGACTTTGAAATACGAGTTCGCCTCGCTGGTAGGCGGACTCGGTGGCGGTGAATTGATCGCGGGCGGCGGGGAGGAGGTCTGTCTCGAGGGCGCGGGCAGTCTGGAAAGTGGCTACGAGGACACGGTGGGCGGCGTCGGTCTCGTTGCGGAGGGCAAGGCGGAGGGCGGCGAGCTCGGCTCGGCGGCGGGTGGCGATGGCGGTCTGCTCGGCGACGGCCCCGCTGCCGTCCTGCCAGAGAGGAAGTGGGATGCTGACGCGAACGCCAGCGATGGCTTCGTTCTCGAAATCGCTTTCGTCGGTGGCGAGGCGTTCGCCTTCGTAAAAAACGCCGACGCCGACGTCGTCCCAGCGCGAGGCGTGGGCGAGGGAGACGGAGGTGTCGCCGGATTCGACCGCGAGCTCGGCGAGCCGAAGGTCGGAGCGGGTGGTGGGGGTTCGGTGGGCGGGTGGGGAAGATGGGAGTGGGGGGAGGGTGACGGGGAGCGGGTCGGTGATGGATTGGCCGAGGAGGGTCGCGAGTTGCCCGGCGGCGGTGATCTCGGCGGCGGTGAGGGCGGCAGTTTCTGCGGAAAGCGAGGCGGCTGTGAGTTCGGCCTGGGTGGCTTCGAGGCTGGAGGAGAGGCCTTCGGCGGATTGGAGTTTCAGCGAGGCGGCAAAGGTTTCAAGGGTCTTGGTTTGCGCGGTTATGAGCCGGATGGACTCGCGAAGGTTGGCTAATTCAGTCGCGGCGACGCGGGCGCGCCCGGCGATGAGGCGGGCACGGTCGGCGATTTCGAAACGGGCCATTTCGATCTGGATCGCGGATTGGCGGCGCTCGAGAGCGAGGCGGGCGGTGAGGGGAAAGCGTTGGGTGAAGGCAACTTCAACGCGGGTTTGAGCTTCTGGGCCGGCGCCGAGTTCGACTTCGACGTTGGGGTTGGCGAGGCGGCCCGTGGTGCGGGCACGGCCTTCGGCCTCGGCGAGGAGGTGGCGGGCGGCGACCAGCTCGGGGTTGGTGGCGCGGGCCTGGCTGGCGGCTTCGGTGGGCGTGATGGGAGGCTGGGCGGTCGCCACGTGGGCGACCGTGATCAGCGTGAGAATCGAGAGCGTGCGCATGGGCGCTTACGAGTGAGGGGCCTGGTCGAGGCTGCCGGTGACGAAGAGCTTGTCCCCGCGTTTGGCAAGGTGGTTGTTGTCGAGGGTGCCGCCGGGGGCATTCGTGACTTGGAGTGACAGCGGAGCGGCGGTCGCGGCGGTGAGTGACAAGCCGAGGGCGGCGAGATTGAGAGATTTTTTCATAAGTGGTCCTGATATGGTGCGGGCCGGAAGGGTTCCGGGTTGCGCGGGGTTTGGGATCCGGCGATCAACTGCCGGGAGGGAAGGCCGCAGGGCCGCGATAAACGCTGGTCGTGGACGCGCTGCGCCCGCGACGAATCAGGACAACTGAGGAGGGTAGTCGATTTCCCGCGATGGACCCTGGACGGGCTGCTGATCGCGGGTGGGGAGCGGACGGATCGAGTTCGTCAGAAAGAGCGAACCGGAATCGTCCGAAGCGGAAAAATAGGCCGGGGCGTGAGCGTGGCAGCAGGCGTGTTCGACCGGGCAGTCGGGTCGTCCGTGCTGCCGCTGACTCGTTTCGGTCGAGTGGTCCGCGTGGCATCGAGGTCCGCGTGGGCGTGGTGGAGCTGGGTGCCGCCAATCAAGAGGGCCGCGAGGACCCAGATGAGAGCGAGGTGGCGGCGAAAAACGAGCACGAGGAAACGGAGTAGCCCAGTGCGGCCGGACTATCAAGCCGGAAGCTTGGAATGGCGGGCGGATCGAAATGGGAGATGGGATCGTTCCGAACGATCGAAATAGGCTTTCGTGAATCAACCTACGCGAGCCGTTCGATCGCGCGTGTCATTGGGCGGATCGAAGGACGGAGGCGCTGGATTTTCGCTGTTGACCCTGAGCAATCGCATCAAAGAAAGGGGGTGGTGGTGGATCTCGCCAAGATCCCTGAATTTTGCATGGGCATTGAGACCCGATCTCCGTAGAAAGGCTCCGTATCGAAATCGGGCAGTTCCCCGTTGATTCCCTTTCGCTGTAGTCATTTATGTCCGACGACCACAAGAAGACCCTCCAGACCCAGCTCCGGAACATCGCCAATACCCTGCGGGGCAAGATGGGGCCCCATGAGTTCCGCGACGACATCCTCGGGTTCATCTTCTACAAATACCTCTCCGAGCGGATGCACCTCTTCGCCGATGAGATCCTGGAGCACGACGACGATCTCGCCGCGGTCGCCGGGCAACTCCCGTCCTTGGAGCAGAGCATGGTCGCAACCGTCGGGGAAATCGCCGGATTCTGCGCCGAATTGGGGATCGAAGCTCCCTTCCGATCATGAGCGAAAAGAAAAAACAAATTCGCGACAGCACGGTAGAGTTCCTGATCTTCACCGCGCAGTCGGGCGAGGAGGGTTTCGAAGTGCGCTACGAGGACGAGAGCGTCTGGCTCACCCAGAAGCTTATCGCACAGCTCTTCGACGTCACCGTCCCGACGATCAGCGAGCACCTCAGGAACATCCTCGCCAGTCAGGAATTGCAGGAGGAATCAGTTATTCGGAAATTCCGAATAGCTGCCGCCGACGGCAAGACCTACGACACCCAGCACTACAATCTCGATGCCATCATCTCGGTCGGCTACCGGGTGAACTCCGTGCGCGCCACCCAGTTTCGCCAATGGGCGACCGGCATCCTGCGCGACTTTGCCATTCGCGGTTACGTGCTTGATCGCAAGCGGATGGAGAATGGCACGTTCCTCGGCGAGGACTACTTCGAGCGCCTGCTCGAAGAGATCCGCGAGATTCGCCTGAGCGAGCGGCGCTTCTACCAGAAGATCACCGATGTCTACGCCACCAGCATGGATTACCATCAGGACGCGCCCACCACCCGCGCCTTCTTCGCCAAGGTGCAGAACAAGCTCCATTTCGCCATCCACGGCCACACAGCCAGCGAGCTGATCAAGGCGCGGGCCGACAGCGCGAAGCCGCACATGGGCCTCACCGCCTGGGAGAATGCTCCCGACGGCCGCGTGCTCAAGACCGATGTCGGCACCGCCAAGAACTATCTCTCCGCGGACGAGCTCGCGTCCCTCGGCCGCATCGTCAATGCCTACCTCGAGCTCGCCGAGGACCGCGCCCGCCGGCAGATCCCGATGACGATGGAGGACTGGGCCAAGCGCCTCGACGCCTTCCTGGAGTTTGATGACTGCGAGGTGTTGAAGGATGCCGGCAAGATCAGCGCGAAGCTGGCGAAGGATTACGCCGAGTCGGAGTTCGAGAAATTCCGCCCGATCCAGGACAAAAGCTTCCTGAGCGATTTCGACAAGGAAGTCGCCAAACTCGAAAAGCAGAAAAAGCCCGGAATATGACGGCGTCGGGTGGAGAGACTATCAGGTTGGCCTTGGACAAAATGTGGCCTCGCTCACTCCCGTGCGTCTCGTCCTGCGGACTTCCTTCGGCAGGCTGCCACGAGCGATCCCATCGCTCCGGGGCTCGATTTGGGAGCTTCGACTCACCCCTTCCTTGCGTCCTTCGCGCCTCTTTGCGGCGAGTTCCCTGAGTTTTGCATGGGCATTGAGACAGGATCTCCGTAGAAAGCCTCCGTATCGAAATGAGGCGTCCCCCGGTAGAATGGTTTTTCAGAATGTGCTCCCGGCTTCGGAGTGCTTCGGTTCGATAATCCGATGGGGCCGCAGCTGAATCCTGAGCAACAGGCGCGCGAGAACATCGATGCGATGCTTCGTCAGAGTGGCTGGACGGTTCAAAGCATTGCCGAACTCAATCTCCACGCCTCGCTCGGCGTCGCCGTCCGCGAGATGCAGTCCCAAGGCGGCCCGGCCGACTACGTTCTCTTCGTGCAGGGAAAGGCACTTGGCATCATCGAGGCCAAGAAGGAGGGATCGACGCTGTCGCACGTTGCTGAGCAGTCGGCGCGCTACTCCCATGCTCGCAAATGGATTCCGCAATGTTGGGCCGATCCGTTGCCCTTTACCTACGAAACCACCGGCATCGAGACGAATTTTCGCGACCAGCGTGATCCCGACTCACGGTCGCGTCCCGTGTTTGCTTTCCACAAGCCGGACCACCTGCTCGAACTCGTCCAGCAGACCGATACCCTCCGCGAGCGGCTTCGATTCCTTTCCTTTGCTCATCCGCTCACTGGGCCCGTGGGGCAACCCGATCAAACGGCTCACCTCCGCGACTGCCAGATCTCCGCCATCACCGGCCTGGAGAAATCCCTCGGCGACAACCGCCCGCGCGCTCTACTCCAGATGGCCACCGGCTCCGGCAAGACCTACACCGCCGTCACCCAGGCCTACCGCCTTATCAAGCACGCCGGAGCAAAGCGCATCCTCTTCCTTGTCGATCGCGGAAACCTCGGCCGCCAGACCGTCCGCGAGTTCCAGAACTTCACCACCCCGGACGACGGCCGCAGCTTCACCGATCTCTACAACGTCCAGATGCTCGGCCCCGCAGGCATCGATCCCGTCTGCAGCGTCACCGTCTCCACCATCCAGCGCCTTTACTCGCAATTGATGGGCATCGATCTCGACGATGAAGCCGACGAATACTCCGGCTGGGATATGGCGCCGCCATCGGCAGGAGTCACCTACACTGCCCCGCGCGACAGAGCATCACCCTCACCGGAGCAAAGCGCAGGGACACCGCAGAGCCCGCGCGAAGTGCGGTATAATCCCCGCATCCCCATCGAGTCCTTCGACTTCGTCATCGTCGATGAATGCCACCGCTCGATCTACAATCTCTGGAAGCAGGTCCTCGAATACTTCGACGCCTTCCTCATCGGCCTCACCGCCACCCCCAGCAAGGCCACCCTCGGCTTCTTCGACCAGAACCTCGTCACCGAGTATCCCCACGTCCAGGCCGTCGCCGATGGCGTGAACGTCGGCTACGACATCTACCGCATCAAGACCCGCGTCTCCGAGCAGGGCACCAAGCTCGATGCCGGCTTCGACTACCAGAAGCGCGACCGCCTCACCCGCGAGAAACGCTGGGCCGTCCAGGACGAGGAGGAATCCTTCCAGAAAACCCAGCTCGACCGCTCCGTCGTCGTTCCCGACCAGATCCGGAAGATCATCGCCACCTTCCGGGAAAAACTCTTCACCGATCTCTTTCCCGACCGGGTTCAGCGGGCCGAGCAGATGGGAATGCCCGCCCCCTGGGTGCCCAAGACCCTCATCTTCGCCAAGGACGACAACCACGCCGAGGACATCGTCAACCACGTCCGCGCCGAATTCGGCAAGGGCAACGACTTCTGTAAAAAGGTCACCTACACTGCCCAGCGCGATAGCGCATTCAATCCTCCAAAGCGAAGCGAAGGGACACTGCAGAGCCCGCACGGAGTGCGGGATAACGCCAGCGGCAAGTCCGAGGACATCATCAAAGCCTTCCGCACCGCCCCCGAGTTCCGCATCGCCGTCACCGTGGACATGATCGCCACCGGCACCGACATCAAGCCACTCGAATGCCTGCTCTTCCTGCGCGATGTCCGCTCGCAGCTCTACTTCGAGCAGATGAAAGGGCGGGCGACACGCACCATCGATCCCACCGACCTCGCCACCGTCACCCCCGATGCCGGATCGAAGACCCGCTTCGTTCTCGTCGATGCCGTCGGCGGCACCGAGTCCGACAAGACCGACTCCCGCCCCCTCGAGCGCAAGCCCACCGTCAAGTTCGACCAGCTTCTCAAAAACATCGCTATTGGCCACCGCGACGAAGACACCCTCAGCAGCCTCGCCAACCGCCCCGCCCGGCTAGATCGTTCCCTGACGGACACCGACCGCGTCGAGCTGAAAGCCGCCGGTGGGATATTCATCAAGGAGCTGGCTTCCAATCTTCTCAAGGCAACCGACCCGGACGAAATTGAGAGAGTGGCTGAGGCGTCCCGCCTCAGTTTATTCAATGATCAGAGGCAAGATGCCTCTGCCACTTTCAACTTTTTCGACAAAGAGGCAGAGACCGAGAAAACCCAAGGAGCCTATCTCCCGCACTGGAGTCAGAATGGAGTCATCTACTTCGTCACCTTCCGCCTCGCAGATTCTTTACCTCAGGAAAAACTCAAGACCTTCTCAGAAGAAAGGGCGACCCGGATGGAGCAAAACCCGGAATCGCACAGCCCCGAACAGAAAGCGGAGTTTCACGAGCGCTTCCCGCAGAGACTCCAGCAGTGGCTCGACCTGGGATATGGCTCCATGATCCTGAAAGACGCGCAGGCGAAAGACCTGGTCGCCAAGGCGACCACCCACTTCAACGGGGATCGATACATCCCTGATGAATTTGTCGTCGCGGCGAACCACGTCCACGTCCTTGTCGCACCGAAGGAAGGGCATCAACTCGGCGATATCCTCCATTCATGGAAAAGCTTCACTGGGAAGGAGCTTCTCAAACTTCTCATCGCCGCGAAGCTCACTACCGCTCCCACAGTATGGCAGAAGGAATCTTGGGATCACATCGTCAGGTCGGAGCGTAGCTTGGATAAATTCCGCGAATACATCCGGACCCATGACAAAGTAGCTTCCAGAGTAGCTGAGGCGTCCCGCCTCAGTCCCTCAAAGGAACAACTGCGGCGGGACGCAGCAGCCACTCTAGCGAACCAAGCCGCCGCCCCCATCGCCACCAACCCCGCCTTCCGCGACCTCCTCGAAGGCAAACGCCGCGACCGCGAGATCACCATCGACCACCTCGCCAGCGACGAACTCGTCTCCGCCGGTTACGACGAGGAAAAAGCCAAAGGCCTCATCACCAACTGGAAACATTTCCTCGAAGACAACCAGGACGAAATCACCGCCCTCCAGATCCTCTACAAAAAACCCCACGCGACGCGGCACCTCGGTTACGAGGAACTCAAAGCGCTAGCCGAAGCCATCGCCCGCCCGCCCTACCGCATCGCCCCCGCCGAAGTCTGGTCCGCCTACGAGCATCTGGAGAAACGCCCGCTCACCCGGAACCACGTCAAGATCCTCACCAATCTCATCTCTCTCGTCCGCCACACCGCCGACCCCGAGCTCACCCCGCTCGCTCCCTTCCCGGAACTCGTCGAGACCCGCTACCAGCAATGGCTCGCCCAGAAGCAAAAAGTGGCTGAGAAAGTGGCTGAGGCGTTCCGCCTCAGTTCATCCCTCAGTTCATCAGAAGATCAGAAGCGGGACGCATCTGCCACCTTCACCCCCGCCCAGCTCCACTGGCTGAATATCATCAAGAACTACGTCGCCCTTAACGGCGCCTTCGCCACCGACGATCCCATCGCCTACCTCGATGCCTGGCAAAGCGTCGATTCCGATGAAGGCGTCCCGCTCGCGGTCGCCAAACGCATCTTTGGTCGAGACCCGAAATCCGTTATCGAGGAACTGAATCGCGTTCTCGTCGCCTGAATCCTATGCCCTTCGATCCCGCCACCCCTTACAACGATCTGCCGGATCTCCCCCCGGGGCACGAGGTCGAGACCCCCGCCGTCCTCAAGCGCTGCGTGGATGCGGCCCGAGCTCTGGCAGAACTCAAGGGCGTTGGGGAAACGATCCCGAATCAGGCCATGCTCATCAATGCCATCCCACTGCAGGAGGCGCGCCTGAGTTCGGAGATCGAAAATATCGTCACCACGCAGGACGAACTTTTCAAAGCCGCTCTCGATGAGGCCAATGCCACCGACCCGCACGCCAAGGAAGTCCTCCGCTATCGCACCGCTCTGCGCGAGGGTTACGAATCTCTCCACGACGAACCCCTGAGCCTCGCGCTGATCGAGCGGCTCTGCCGCACCCTCCGCAACGACGCATCAATCCGCTTCCGCGCCACCGAGGGAGTCATCATCGGCAACCCCACGACCAGACAGGCCTTCTACACACCGCCCGTGGGGGATCACGTCATTGCCGCAAAACTCCGCAATCTCGAGGATTATCTGCTCGCTCCGGACGGACCCGACCCTCTCATCCGGCTCGCCGTCTCCCACTACCAATTCGAAGCCATTCATCCGTTCACCGACGGGAATGGCCGCACCGGTCGCATCCTGAATATCCTCTATCTCCTCCACACCGGGCTCCTCAGCATCCCGGTGCTCTACCTCAGCCGCTACATCATCCAGAACAAAAACGCCTACTATCGGCACCTCCAGGCCGTCACCGAGGACGGCGCCTGGGAATCTTGGATTCTCTACGTGCTCGCCGCCATCCGCGAGACCGCCGAGTGGACCACCAGCCGCATCACTTCGATCCGGGATCTCCATGCGGTCACCGTCGAGAAATGCCGGGACGCCCTGCCGCGCGGTGTCTATTCCCGGGAACTCATCGACACCATTTTCGCCGAGCCCTACTGCAAGATCGCCTTCGTGGGCGCGGCGTGTCAGGTCGAGCGCAAGACCGCTTCAAAATACCTCCAGGAGCTCAAGAAGCTCGGCATCCTCGAGAGTGAAAAAGTGGGCAGCGAAATGATCTACAAACATCCCGCGCTTCTCCGGATCTTGACCGAATGAGTCCGAGATCGTGTCCACTCCATGCCCACGTTCTTCCGGCGCGTCCATTTTCGGCGTTTTTTTGGACGCGCTTCAGGAACCTGTCCATTCTTTGGACACGTTTCGGAATCATGTCCAAATTTCGTGGAGCTTTGGACGCCTTCCTGCCGCAACTCCATCGGGGCGACGAGGATGGGGCTGGAGCCGGTGATTGGCAACTTGGAGGACGGGAATGAGGCATGAGTGAGCTTCCCAAAGACTGGAAATGGCAAACGGTAGCCGAACTTGCCGCCGATGAGCCGCGTTCGATCACTGACGGGCCGTTTGGTTCGAAGTTGAAGACCGCTCATTACACCGATGAGGGTCCACGGGTCATTCGTCTTCAGAACATCGGGGACGGCGAGTTCTTCGATGCAAAAGCCCACATATCTGAAGAGCACTATCAATCGCTCCGGAGTCACCGAGTCTTTGCCGGTGACATTGTGATCGCCGCGATGGGCGAAGATCCACCCCGGGCATGCATCGTTCCGCCAAAGCTCGGTCCGGCGATTGTCAAAGCAGACTGCATTCGTTTTAAGCCCAATCCCATTCACTCCACCAAATTTCTGGAGTATGCGCTCAATTCCCCAGGGACCAGACGCCGTGCCAAGGCTATCGTTCACGGAGTGGGGCGTCCTCGCCTAAACCAAGGTGAGATCAAGGCGATTCGACTTCCAGTTGCGCCGCCCGACGAACAACGCCGCATCGTGGCGCGGATTGAGGAACTCTTTTCGCGGCTCGACGCCGGCGTCGCCGCCTTGCGCCACGCCAAAGCCCAACTCCAACGCTACCGCCAATCCGTCCTCTCCGCCGCCGTCACCGGCCAACTCACCCAAGCCTGGCGCGAACAACATCCGGACACCGAACCCGCCCAAGATCTGCTTGAGCGGATTCTCGAACAACGGAGCGAACAATGGGATGGTAAAGGAAAATACAACGAGCCTGAAGGCACGACCCAGGTCGATTTTTCTACACTCCCAACTGGTTGGATGTGGACGACTATGGAGAAACTTGGATTGGTAATTGGAGGCCTGACCAAGAACGGCAAACGAAACTCGGATGCAACGAAGCTTCCGTATCTTCGCGTGGCCAACGTATACGCCGACGAATTGCGGCTCGACGAGATCAAGGAGATCGGTGTTTCAGAATCGGAACTTGATAAACTGCTTGTTCGGAAGGGTGATCTTCTAATTGTCGAAGGTAACGGAAGCAAAGATCAGATCGGCCGCCTAGCCATCTGGGATGGCAGCATTCGAACCCTGCGTCCATCAGAACCACCTGATTAAAGTCCGCTTGATCGAGCCAGAACTCGGTAAATTCGTCATGGCTTGGATGCTTTCGCCTAGTGGTCGACCTCACATCGAACGAGTCGCAAGCTCAACCTCAGGTCTCTACACACTGAGCGTTGGCAAGGTTGCAAAGCTTCCGGTTCCACTGCCGCCACTCGCCGAACAACACCAAATCGTCGCCGAGGTCGAAGCCCGCACCACCGCCATCGACCACCTCGAAGCCGAACTCGACCGCCAGATCACCCGCGCCAACCGCCTCCGCCAATCCACGCTAGCTTCGGCATTCAGCGGAAAATTCTAAACCATGAAAACGATTGAGAGCAGCAAAACGCGTTTTGCCTTCCTACTTATTTACCTGGGGCTCTTTTTTGCGCCAACAGGATTGCATTTGGCTCGTGGGTTCCTGCCACAAACGAGCAAAGCCTTTGGTTTGCTGCTGGAGTGTTGAGCCTGCTGCTTGGCAGCTTTCTAGTAACTCCCTATTTCGAGCGACCTGCAAACCACATTGCCTCGGCGGTGGCGGCAGCTGTTGCTTGCTGGCTATCTTTCGACTGGAACGCGTTCGATGGAGCCGAGTCGTATATCGCAGCGTCTCTACTGGTGTATCTGCTATTGGTAGCTATTGCCTCAGCGACCGCATTGGTTTTGCGGACGAAAGAAGAGGGCTTGTCTCTTCGAATCGGAACAACAGCGAAAGAACTGGCCGACCAATTTGGAAGCGATCGGTTTCTTTTCAGTGCCGTAATCATTTGTGCCGTCGGCTTGTTCCACCGGGAGAACGCACTGCAAGTTTTCATAATTCTCTCGGCTTCTGATTATTGTCGTCCTTCTCCGCCCCGAAACTCACTTCGCGACAGTAATCAGTAAGATCAGAGCAATCTGGGGGAGTTCGGAATTGACTGGCATTGCAGGAGAGATCGCCGGGTTCGATGAGCCAGGCATTGTTCTCGTAAGACAGTCTGCGAAAAGCGCTAAGTTTGGCGAGTATCTACTAATAAATGACCAAGGAATTCAGCCTCAACTCGCTCAAGTTCTAGGTTATTTTGGCAGAGATTCGGGCATGTTGTTGCGAGCCAAGCTCCTCGATTTACCAAAGGACGCACAGAAGATCATTACGGCGTCAGCGACATCGGTTCCCGCCGGTAGTGCGGCGACCATTACTCCTGAGGGGGAGCTAAAAAGCGTTTTAGACCGTGAGAGCTACACTCAAAGGGTCGAAGACTTGGTAGGATTAGTCTGCGAAAACACTTCGATCAACAAACTGTATGTCGAAGTAATACAAGAAGCAGCAGTGAGCGAAGGAGCGATTCTAGAGGCGTCTATCAAAGGCACCCCAGTCCTCTATCAAATTACTGACGGGCTGACGCGAGAAGAGGTTGTCTTCCAGAAGAACACGCGAGGGTTCGCACGCGCAGAGGCCCGAAAGATAGGTCGATGGAATCCGACCAAAGGGAGTTTTGAGCTAGTAAAATGGATCCCGAATATGCATTCGCCGGTGTTTCAAAGTCGTGGCCCGAAGGATGAGCTGAATGCCGCGGCGATCGGTTCACTGCCTTCGACCAATTTCCCGATTTCAATCAAAAGTGTCCATGAACTAGTAACTCACAATACTGCTATCCTTGGTATCTTGGGGGTGGGAAAATCGTTCGTCGCAATCGAGCTTCTTGAGCGGATGTTCGCAGCAGGCGTCAAGGTTGTCTGTCTCGATCTTACGGATCAATATGCCCATGAATTGGCGGATTTCTACGATTCTGAGGGAGAGGCCAAGTGCATCGAGAAAATACAAGCCGCTGCTGATGTAGATCGCGACAATGTTGAAGACACCAAAGGAAAGGGTGGGAGCTTCGAGAATCTAAGAACTGCAATCTATGAAGACTTGGTTGCGTTTCTCGCGGATAATTGTGAGGCCAAGCTGAAGATCTATAATCCTGCCCAATTGAATGCATCCATTCAGGCAGGTGAACTCAGAAACAAGAAAATTGGGCCCGGCCCAAACGACTGGCAAAAGGCCGCAGCATTTCGAGAAACTACACCTGCTGAGATCACGCGGATCGTTACAGAGTCCTGTCTCGCCATCGCCCAAGACGAGATGCGCGATACGGCGAAGGTATGTCTCGTGTTCGAAGAGGCTCACTCACTGGTTCCTGAATTCAACAATCTTACCGTCGATTCTGACAAACATGCAGTAGCGGGAACAGCTAGAGCGATTCTACAGGGCCGTAAATACGGGATGGGATGCCTGCTGATTTCGCAGCGCACAGCAAATGTAACGAAAACAATCCTAAATCAGTGCAACTCGATTTTTGCTTTTCGCACATTCGACGACACAGGAATGGCATTTCTCGAAAATTACATGGGACCTGATTACGCCCACGTACTTCCAAGTCTTGAGGAACGACATGCTGTCTTCTTTGGAAAGGCGTCCAACTGCGAGAACCCGGTCTTGATGAGAGTCAATGACCGCGCTGATTTCATCGCGCGTTTCCGAGCGAGTCACCCAACAACGGATACCCCACCGGCGGCTTGCATTCCGGGCGCGACGGCAGAGCCGATGCTCGAACAAGAAGACGAGGACGACATTCCTTTTTAATATATGACCAACGACAACTCAGCCGCCATCGTCTCCAAAGTCTGGGACTACCCTCCTTCGCTCTCCGAGCTACGGCGGACAGGCGTCCACGTCGTCAAGAACGCTGGGGTCGGTTACTGTCCCGCAGCCACGGGACTCGGCTGGTCAAACTCGCCGAACAGATGACCGAGCTGGGCTTCGAGAAAGATAGAGGTAGGAACGGGGCGATGGCCCCGCTCCTACCTCTATCTATCACCCGGCACCTCAAAGACATCCACGTAACGGAGAAATTGGAGCCCGATTCAACTCTGTCCTAGATGAAAATAGTTCGTGGAAGCGGGATTTTCCGAGGTCTGGCACCCGAAAGCCGAAGATTCGTGGCTTTCTGATCTCGCAATCCGCCGGATTGACACCCCGCAATCTGCCGGACCATTATCCCGCAAATGGCCGAGGACTCGGAACTCTTTGCACGGGGGCTGGCGCAGTCGATTTCGGTCGCGCTGTAGGACACGCCGGTGGTGTGCCTTCTGGGTCCCCGCCAGTCGGGGAAAAGCACGCTGGTGCAGCAGCTACGTCCGGAACGGGCCTACTTCGATCTGGACGATGAAACCTTCGCCCGGACAGCGGCGGCCGATCCCAGCGGATTCGTCCTTGCGCTTCCTGATCGTGTCACCTTGGACGAGATTCAGCGGGTTCCGGAACTGCTGCGCAGCATCAAGATCTCGGTTGATCGGAAGCGGGAACCCGACCGCTTTATCCTGACGGGATCGGCCAATTTGTTGCTGCTCCCGAGGGCGAGCGAATCGTTGGCCGGTCGCATGGAGATTCTCCATCTGCATCCGCTCACCGAATCGGAGAAGGAACGCTCCCCGGGTTCGTTTCTCCGGATCTTCCTCAGCGACGGTTTGAAGCCCGAGATTCGCCCGGAGACTGAGCGGGATCCCCTCGAACTGGCGAACCGCCTGATTGCGTGTGGCTATCCGAATGCGTTGCAGCGCACGCCCGACCGCGCCCGGGTCTGGCACCGTCAGTATCTGCGAACCCTGATGGAGCGCGATGTCCAGGATATCGCACAAGTGCGCGATACGACCCAACTGCTTCGCCTGCTCGAAATGCTCGCCCACCAGGGGGCCGGTCTGCTGAACGTCAGCGCCCTCAGTCGCGGACTGGCCCTCGACCGGGACACCACCGGGCACTACCTCGATCTCCTCGAAAAGCTGTTCCTTATCCGGCGTCTTCCCGCCTGGCACCGCAACCGCGGGAAAAGGCTGGTCAGGATCTTCCTGCTGAAAAACTTTCGTCCAACCGATTTCAAGAAGACGTCCCCTGGAGGAATTTTCAGGGTGCGGTATTTCCATCTGAAGGACGTCCTGAAGGATGTTCCTGAAAAGACGGAGCAGATTGCCGAGGGATTGCGCCACAAGACTTGGACGTAGTGTCCACAGCTAGGTCCGGCGACAGCTGGATGCGCGTTGTCGGGACGTCCGGCGGTAGGCGTCGGTGCTGTGAGGATATGAATACAGTTTAACCGCAGATGGCGCAGATGGCCGCAGATGAATCCAGGTCTGGAAACGATCTGCGTTCATCGGCACCACCTGCGGTTGAGGGAACCTCGAGCGAGGATCGGGGGCGACCCGGGCCGCCGGGGCAGGGTTGCCCTGTTCTCCCCTCGGTTGGTCGTGGCGGCGGGCGGAGATTTACTCCGGCTTGGCCGCTTTGACGATCTCCGCGAAGGAGCGGGGTTCGAGGCTGGCTCCGCCGACGAGGGCACCGTCGATGTCGGGCTGGCTGAGGAGTTCGGCGGCGTTGGCTGGTTTCACGCTGCCGCCGTATTGAATTTGGACCTTGGCGGCGATCTCCGGGGTTGCGAGCTCTGCCAGGACGGAGCGGACGTGGGCGTGGGCGTCCTGGGCTTGGGCGGCTGATGGCGGTCTTTGCCGGTGCCGATGGCCCAGACGGGTTCGTAGGCGACGACGAGGTGCGCGAAGCTGTCGGCGTCGATGTCGGCGAGGGAGCCGGTGAGCTGGGTGCGGAGGACTTCTTTTTCCTGGCCGGCTTCGCGCTCGTCGAGGGTCTCGCCGACGCAGAGGATCGGGCGGAGTTCGGAAGCGAGGGCGGCTTTCACCTTTTTGTTGATGATGGCGTCGGTCTCGCCGAAGAGCTGGCGGCGCTCGCTGTGGCCGAGAATGACGTAGCGGACGTAGAGTTCACGCAACATCGCTGGGCTGATCTCGCCGGTGAAGGCTCCGGAGGTCTCGAAGTGCATGTTCTGCGCGCCGAGACGGATGCGCTGGGAGCCGTCAAGAAGCTCGGAGAGCTTTGGGAGGACGGTGAAAGGGGGAGCGAGGATGATCTCGACGCCGTTGACGTCTTCGATGTCCAGGCGGAAGTCTTTGAGGAAGGTTTCCGCCTCGGAGACGGTCATGTGCATCTTCCAGTTGGCGGCAATGATTTTTTTACGCATGAGTGAGGTGAGAACTAAACGGGATTAACTGGATCGACAGGATCGGCTGAATTTCTCGAGGAAAATCAGGACGACATCATCCTGAAGTTCTCAACATTGGGTTAATCCTGGCTATTTATCATTAAGGTTGGCGACGCCTGGGAGAGACTTTCCTTCGAGGAGTTCGAGCGAGGCTCCGCCGCCGGTGGAGGCGTGGGTGACTTGGTCGATAACGCCAAATTTCTTGGCTGCGGTCGCGGTGTCCCCGCCGCCGACGATGGTGATGGCTCCGGTCGCGGTCGCGTCGGCGACCGCTTGCGCCATTGCTGCGGTTCCGCCGGAGAATTTATCGAACTCGAAGACGCCGGGAGGGCCATTCCAGATGATGGTCTTGGCTCCGCCGATGACGGCTTTGAAGAGTTCGCGCGTCTTGGGGCCGATGTCGAGGCCTTCCCAGCCATCGGGAATTCCGGCCTCGGCGGTGGCTTCGCCGGTGTTGGCGGATTCGCTGAAATCGTCGGCAGTGATGAAATCGACGGGTAGGTGAATGTCGATCTCCTTCGCCTTTGCTTTCTCCATTAATTCCGGAATAATCTCGGCTCCATCCTTGTCGTAGAGGCTGTTACCGATTGACATGCCGTTCATTACCTTGAGGAAGGTGTAAGCCATGCCGCCGCCGACGATGATGGCGTCGGCTTGGTCGAGGAGGTTGCGGATGAGCGGGATCTTGTCCGCAATCTTTGCTCCGCCAAGGATGGCGAGCAGCGGACGGGCGGGTTCGTCGAGGACCCGGCTGAAGGCTTCGAGTTCTTTCTCGACCAGAAAACCTGCCACTTTGTTCTGCAGATCGACGCCGACGACGGAAGAGTGGGCGCGGTGGGAGGTGCCGAACGCATCGTTGACGTAGACGTCACCGAGGCGAGTCAGGCCCGCGCGGAACAAAGCGACTTCGTCCTCGTCGGCCTTCGTGGTGTCGCCATCGGCACCCTTGGATTTGCCTTCTTCTTCGATGTGGAAGCGGAGGTTCTCGAGGAGGATGACTTGACCCGGTGCGAGATCGGCGCAGGCCGATTCGACCTCCGGCCCGACGCAATCACTCAGGAACTTGACGGGCTGGCCGAGGAGTTCGGAGAGTTTCTCGGCGACAGGGGCGAGGGTGTATTTCGTGTTGCGGTGGCCATTTGGGCGGCCAAGGTGGCTCATGAGGACGACCGATGCGCCCTTTTCGAGGGCGTATTGGATCGTCGGTAGCGCGGCTTGGATGCGCTGCGGGTTGGTGATTTCACCAGTCTGCTTGTCTTGCGGGACGTTGAAGTCGACGCGAATGAGGCAGCGTTTGCCGGTGAGGTCGAGATCGCGGATCGTTTTCTTCATAGAGGAATACGGATAAACCGCAGATTTCGCGGATTACGCAGAAATGATCTGTGTGATCCGCGTGATCTGCGGTTTGAACTCAGAGGATATACTTCAGCAAATCGACGCAGCGGTTGGAGTAGCCCCATTCGTTGTCGTACCAAGTGACCAGCTTGAAGAACTTGCTGTTGAGTTCGATGCCGGATCCCGCATCGAAAATCGACGAGCGGGTGTCGTGGATGAAGTCCGAGGAAACAACTTCGTCGCCGGTGTAGCCGAGGATGCCCTTGAGGTAGGTCTGGCTCGCGTTTTCCATGGCTGCGCAGATCTCCGCGTAGCTGGTCTCTTTTTCCGTTTTGACGGTGAGGTCGACCACGGAGACGGTCGGGGTCGGGACTCGGAACGACATGCCGGTGAGCTTGCCCTTTCACTTCCGGGATCACGAGGCCGACGGCCTTGGCGGCACCGGTGGTCGATGGGATGATGTTGATCGCGGCGGAGCGGCCGCCCTTCCAATCCTTCTTCGACGGGCCGTCGACCGTCTTCTGGGTCGCGGTGTAGGAGTGGATGGTGGTCATGAGACCTTCCGCGATGCCGAAGCCTTCCTTGAGAAGGACGTGGACGACGGGCGCGAGGCAATTCGTCGTGCAGGATGCGTTGGAGATGATGTGGTGATTGTCAGCCGAGTAATTCTCGTGGTTGACGCCCATGACGACGGTGATGTCGTCGCCCTTGCCGGGAGCGGAGATGATGACTTTCTTCGCGCCGGCTTCGAGGTGGCCCTTGGCCTTGCTGGCTTCGGTGAAGAGGCCGGTGCACTCGAGGACGATGTCGACGCCGAGTTCTTTCCAAGGCAGAGCGGCTGGGCCCTCCTTGACGCCGAGGACCTTGATCTCCTGACCTGCGACTACGAGGACGTCGTCTTCCGCGAGGGAGGGGTCGGACTTTTTGCTGGAGACGTCTCCTTGGAACGCGCCTTGGGTGGAGTCGTATTTGACGAGGTAGGCGAGGTTGTCAGCGGGGACAAGATCGTTGACGGCGACGACTTCGACTTCCGTGCCGAGGAGTCCTTGTTCTGCGATCGCGCGGAAGACCAGGCGACCGATGCGCCCAAAGCCGTTGATTCCAATTTTTACCATTTGATTGTGTGTTTTTGTGGGTTGGTTGCTCCGGGGAGTTGTGAGTAAATCGGGAGCGTCGGGGGGCGTCAACCTCTCAACGCTGCGGGCTCGGGCGCGCAGGCCTTCGTCGAGGATGAGGCGGGACGCTTGGTCGTGCGTGAGGTCGGTGGAATCGACGCGGAAGTCGCTCGTTTCTTCGTAAATGGTGCGGCGCTTGGCGAGGAGCGCGTCGAACGTGGCCCGGGGGTCGTCGGTCTGCAGGAGGGGGCGGCGGCGGTTGCGGGAAACGCGCTCGAAGAGGGAGTCCGGATGAGCGTCGAGCCAAGCGATGACACCGAGGTCGCGGAGGGTGGCAAGATTGGCGGGGCGGGTAATGATGCCGCCGCCGGTTGCGAGCACGATGCCACAGACACCGACGAGGTCTCGGAGGACCGCGGCCTCGAGTTCTCGAAAAGCCTCTTCGCCACGGGCGGCGAAGATTTCGCTAATGGGTTGGCCCGCAGCTTGGACGATGAGTTCGTCGGTATCGACGAAGCGGTGCCCGGTTGACTGAGCGAGTCGGCGGCCGACGGACGACTTCCCGCAGCCCATGAAACCGATCAGGACAAAATTTGGCAGCACCAGCGGACTATAACCGCGTCACGTTGCGAGCACGCGAACCTTTTTCGTCCTGGTAGAGTTCGTAGTCGACTTCTTCCTCTTCTTTGAGGGTCTTGAAGCCTTCGGAGACGATGGCGGAGTAGTGAACAAAGATGTCGGAGGGCACGTCTGGATCGACCAGGAAACCGAAGCCCTTCTTGTCGTTGAACCACTTTACCGTTCCTCGTGCCATGATACTGCTGGTGGATGCGTGCCTGCGGGTGTCGGTCGCGCTGCGGGCGGACGCTGGCGACTATGAGGACGAGATCGGGTGGGTCAATCGGTTAATCGTTCCAAATCCGACGCGATGGAGTCTATACACAACAAGATGAAGTCGGAGCCGTTGGTGGGAGTCGTGATGGGAAGCAAATCGGATTGGGAGACCATGCGCGCGGCGTGTGAGTGCCTCGAAGCACTTGGTGTGCCACACGAGCGGCGGGTCGTGTCGGCGCACCGGACTCCGGATTTGCTGACGGAATACGCGAAATCGGCGGCCGGTCGTGGGCTGCGGGCGATCATCGCGGGGGCGGGGGGCGCGGCGCATCTGCCGGGGATGCTGGCGGCGCAGACCGTGGTCCCAGTGCTGGGCGTGCCGGTGCGGAGCCGGGCGCTGAGTGGGATGGATTCGCTGCTGTCGATCGTGCAGATGCCGGCCGGGGTGCCGGTGGCGACCTTTGCGATCGGGGAAGCGGGGGCGAAGAACGCGGCTTTGTTTGCGGCGGCGATGTTAGCGGGGAGTGGCGATAAGGCGGTGGAGGCGGCGTTGGAGAAGTTTCGGGTGGAGCAGACGGAGGTGGCGTTGGGGAGTGAGCTGGGGTGATTCTCTAACGGCGGATTTGCCGGATGATGCGGATGGTCAAGGAGAGGATGGTGATTTTTCAAAATTACGGCGTGGGGGGCAGCGGCTCCCTGGCGGAGGATCGGTGATCACGCGGGTTGTCGGGGCAGATGGTGAGGGGCTGGCGACGGCGGTCGCGGTGCTGCGGGGTGGGGGTTGTGTTGGCTTGCCAACGGAGACGGTCTATGGGTTGGCAGCGGCTGGGCTGGACGAACTCGCGTGTGCGGGGATCTTTGAGGCGAAGGGGCGACCGCTGACAGATCCGTTGATCCTGCACGTGCCGGAGGTCGGGTGGCTGGATCGACTGGCGCAGGCGAGTAATCTAGCGAGGCGTCTCGCGGACGAGTTCTGGCCTGGCCCGCTGACGTTGGTGCTGCCGAGGAGGGACATCGTGCCGGACATCGTGACGGCGGGGCAGGAGACGGTGGCGCTACGGATGAGCGCGCATCCGGCGATGGCGGCGGTGCTGCGGGAGTTCGGTGCGCCGCTGGCGGCACCGAGCGCGAATCGGTTTGGTCGGATCAGCCCAACTTCGGCGGCGGACGTGGTGGCGGAGCTGGGGGGGCGGATCCCCTTGGTAGTCGACGGCGGTGACTGCGCGCACGGGATCGAGTCGACGATCGTGCAGGTTGCGAAGGATGGTCTGGCGATCTTGCGACCGGGGCCGATCTCGAAAGGAGAGCTGGCGCGATTTGCTCCGACGCGGCGCGGAGGTCAAGGGGCGGCGGTGCCGGGGTGTCTGGCGAGCCACTACGCCCCTCGGACACGATTGGTGATCGTCGACGCGGTCCCCGAGGCAGGGACGAGCGCGGAGGCGGCTCTGCTATTCTCCGCCCGGGCGGTGGACGGCTACCGGGCGGTCGAGGTGCTGTCCGAGTCTGCCGACCCGCGCGAGGCTGCCGCGAATCTGTTTGGGGCGATGCGTCGGCTGGACGGCTGCGGGGCGGAACGGATCGTTGCCCAAGCGGTGCCGGAATCCGGGATCGGTGCGGCGATCATGGATCGCTTGCGGCGGGCGGAGTGCAAAGCCTGAGGGGGGTCGGCCCGGATGAAGTTGACTGCGACCACTGGTTGGTCTAATCACCAAGCAGTGAGTCGGGAGGATCAACAGCGAGCGGATCGGCGGGCGAGCGTCATCAAGGCGCTGGCTCATCCGTCGCGCGTGTTGATCGCGCAGGCATTGACGCACGGCGAGCGGTGCGTTCGCGAACTGACCGAGCTGGTCGGAGCGGACATGTCGACGGTCTCCCGCCACCTATCCGTGATGAAGGCTGCCGGTTGGGTCGAGGTCGAGAAGCGCGGACTGAATCAATTCTATTCGCTTCGTTGCCCGTGCCTGCTCGAGTTCTTCAAATGCGTGGATTTGATCGAGCGTTGCCGCGAGCCACGGCGAGGCGACCACGGTATTTAAATTTCTCCACCACTTGCGTATTCAACCAAATAACAAACTAAACGAATGAAAATCTCCGAATTCACCCGCCATCTCGAAGCCAACCCGGACGCCGAATTGCGGTTTGTCTTGCCGGACGCGGACGTGGTCGCTGCTCACGCCCACGTCACCGAAGTCGGGCGGGTTGATCGGACCTTTCTCGATTGCGGGAGCACGCTTCGCCGGATTTCGACCTGCAATCTTCAGGCTTGGGTCGCGGACGACACCGATCATCGTTTGGCGCCGAGGAAGCTGGCGGGTGTGTTGGCCGGGGCTGGCTCGCTCTTTGGAGCGGACGATCTCGAGGTCGAGATCGAATACGAAGACTGCAACTTGTCGCAATTTCCGGTGCTCGCAGCGTCGGTTGCGGACGAGGTGTTGAGCTTCCAGCTGGGATCGAAGCAAACCGACTGTTTGGCGAAAGACGTCTGCCTGCCGAGCGGGGCAGCAGCGGGTGGCTCCGGCGGGTGTTGCTGATCCCGGGGGTCGTGCGGCCCCCAGATCTGCCGAGTCTCTGAGGATCACGTCGAGGACGCTAGACGCGCGGGCCCGGGGTGGTTTCGGTGCGTTGACCGGCGCGGCGGTCCGTGCGCATCTCCGTCGACTCCGCGTTCGACGGTGCAGCTCGACGAGCTGCGTGGGCTGAGCTGGGCGCTGTCGGCGGGTTCGGATCCAGGTGCGTCAGCCGACGAAGTGAGCCATCTGCGAGTGGGGTGGGTCGAAGGTGGAGGGGCGGGGTAGGCACGCGAAAGTGACAGATTTGTCACGCTCGGATGCTGGTGCGGGTCCAGGAAGAGGCCGTAGACCACGTCGATGGCAGGAACGCAAGACTCCGGTGTGGCGGAGCGGATACTCTTTGAGCGCATCCACCGGGAGATGACCGACAGCTTCGATGAGGAGTTGGAAATGGAACTTGAGGACGGCGATCCGGCGCTGCAGCCGAGCACGGACGCCGAGCGTGCGGACGCCGATGCCTTTCGCAAAATCTACTTCCGCGAGTTGGTCCGGCTCCAAGGTGAGCTCGTAAAATTGCAGGAGTGGGTCGTGGCGTCGGGCCACAAGCTGGTGGTGCTCTTCGAGGGGCGCGACGCGGCCGGCAAGGGCGGGAGCATTAAGCGGATCACCCAACGGCTGAATCCTCGCGTCTGCCGGGTCGCCGCACTGCCGGCACCGAACAATCGCGAGAAGACGCAGTGGTATTTCCAGCGCTACGTGCAACATCTTCCGGCGGCGGGGGAGATCGTGCTGTTTGACCGGAGTTGGTACAATCGCGCAGGGGTCGAGCGGGTGATGGGATTCTGCACCGATGAAGAATACGAGGAGTTCTTCCGGTCGGTGCCCGAGTTCGAGAAGATGCTGATCCGCTCGGGCATCCAGGTGGTGAAATACTGGTTTTCGATCACGGATGACGAACAAGAGTTTCGCTTCCGCTGCCGGGTTCACGATCCGCTCAAGCAATGGAAGCTGAGTCCGATGGATCTGGAGTCGCGGGTGCGGTGGGAGGATTACACCCGGGCGAAGGAGATCATGCTCGAGCGAACCAGCATCCCGGAAGCCCCCTGGTGGGTCGTGCCGGGGGTCGACAAAAAGCGCGCGCGGCTGAATTGCATCCACCACTTGCTGAGCCAGGTGCCCTACACCGAGGTCGAGCACGAGGTGATCGTGCTGCCCGAGCGTGAGCACCACGATGACTACCACCGCCAAGAGCTGCCGGGAGAGATCTTAGTGCCGCAGGTCTACTGACGATGTGACCGAGACGTTCATGATCCTCGGCTTCCTGCTGGCGGCCTATTCCATCGTCGCGAACGACGCGATCCAGACGCTGGGGACCTTTCTCTCGTCGAACGCAAAGCGACCTTGGTGGGTGCTCTGGCTCTTCGCGTGCGGGATTCTCACGGTCGTCTTCGTCTACGGGTGGGTGACGGGCGGCGGCGACGTGTCCTACGGGCGGCTGGAGAAATTTCCGATGCCGCCGGGTGGGATCACGTGGGTGCAGGTTATCCCGCCGCTTTTCATCTTGGTGCTCACGCGATTCGGCGTGCCGGTGAGCACAACCTTTCTGGTGCTCACGGTCTTCGCTCCGGCGAACCTTGAGAGCATGCTGATGAAGAGCATCCTCGGATACGGCGTCGCGGCGGGAGTGGCGTTCGTCGTCGTGATGTTTGTGGTGCGGGGGCTGGAGCGGCGTTTTCTGCAGACCCAAGATCAGCCGCCACAGGCTTACTGGATCGTGCTGCAATGGTGCGCGACGGGCTTCCTTTGGAGTCAATGGCTGATCCAGGATCTCGCGAACATCTTCGTGTTTCTGCCGCGCGAGTTGGGCTTCGTCGAATTTCTGGCCTCCTTGCTGGTGATGTACGTCCTGCACGCCTGGATCTTTTACAAGCGAGGTGGGGCGATTCAGAAAATCGTGAACTCGAAAACGAACGTCGGCGACGTGCGGTCCGCCACGATCATCGATTTTCAATACGGGATCATTCTCTTCGTTTTCAAGGAGCTGAGTGCGATCCCGATGAGCACGACGTGGGTGTTCTTGGGGCTGCTGGCGGGGCGGGAGTTTGCGATGACTTACGTGCTCAAGCATCAGAAGTTGAAAAAAGCCTACTCGACTTGCGGACGGGACGCCGTGAAGGCCTTGATCGGGCTCGCCGTGAGTGTGGCGTTGGCGTATTCGCTGCCCGCGATCGACGCCTTTTTCAAGGGCGAAAGGAGTGGAGACGCAGTGCCCGCACGGGTCGAAGCCGGGGATTGAGCGGACGCTTCGCCGCTAAGTGGTCGCCCGCTGATCGGCTGGTAGCCGCCGCTGGGACGCCGATTTTGTCGCTTGTCCTCGCAAGCGGTGTGGATAAAAGGGCGGTCCTTCGATGAGCGAGAATAAGCTGAATACCCGAGCGTCCGGCGTGGTCGCCGCAGCGGTCATGTTGTCTCGGGTGCTTGGGCTGGTGCGGGAGATCCTCTTTTCGGCGCTGTTCGGGTCGAAGCTGCTGGGGATCTTTATCGTGGCGTTTCGCGCGCCGAATCTGCTGCGCGATCTCTTCGCCGAGGGCGCGCTTTCGACGGCGTTCATCACGGTTTTTTCCGGGAAGATCGAGAAGGAGGGGCCCAACGCAGCGTGGGCTCTGGCGGCGAAGATGCTCACGCTGGCGACGGTGTTCATGAGCGTGGTGACGGTGCTGGGCGTGGTGTTTGCCGAGCCGCTCATCGATCTACTCGCGGGTGGCTTCGCCGAGGAATCGCGGGAGATGACGATCCTGCTCACGCGGATCATGTTTCCGTTTATTCTCATGGTGTCGCTGGCGGCGCTGGTGATGGGGATGCTAAATTCTCGCAACGTCTTCGGCGTGCCGGCGCTGGCGTCGAGTTTCTTCAATATCGGGTCGATCATCGGCGGGCTGGGATTGGGTTATTGGATCGATCCGGCCTTCGGTGAGCGGGCGCTCATCGGGCTGGCGATCGGGACGCTGATCGGCGGGATGCTGCAGTTGCTCTTTCAGGTGCCGTCGCTGGGGAAAGTCGGGTTTCGGTTTCGGCCGGATTTCCTGTGGCGAGACGAGGGGGTGCGGCGGACGCTTACGCTCATGGTCCCGTCAGTCATCGCGGCTAGCGCCGTGCAGGTGAATGTCTTCGTCAACACGAGCTTCGCGACGTTCACGCCGGGCGGTCCGTCGGCGGTGACGTGGCTGAATAATTCGTTCCGGCTCATGCAGCTGCCGCTCGGGATCTTTGGCGTGGCGGTGGCGACGGTCACGTTGCCCGTCGTCTCGCGGATCGCCGCGAGCGTGGACCAGAGCAACTTCGGCTCGACGCTGGGGAAGGCCCTGCGGCTGGTGGTCTTTCTGACGCTGCCCTCGGCGGTTGGGCTGTATTTCTTGGCGCACCCGATCATCGACGTGATCTATCAACGCGGCGAGTTTCTGCCGGAGGATTCGCTGCAGACCGCGTTTGCGCTGCAGCTTTACGTGCTGGGACTGGTGTCCTACGCGGGGATCAAGGTCTTCTCGCCGGCGTTCTACGCGATTGATCGCAAGTGGACGCCGATGCTGGTGAGCTTCGGCTCGATCTCGCTGAACATCGCGCTCAACTACTACCTCATCTTCGTGCAGGACTGGGGGCACCGGGGGCTGGCGCTCTCGACGGCGGTCTCGGCGACGCTGAATTTCGTGACGCTCTACCTGCTCATGGGGCGCACGACTGGGAATCTGGAGACCGGACGCCTGGTCGCGTCGGTGCTCAAGTGCGCGGTCGCCGCAGCCGGGTTGGGCGCGGTCTGCTGGTGGGGCTTGCAGCAATGGGGCGAGGTGCTCCTCACGGGGCCGCTGCTGATCCGACTCGGTCTGTTGGGCACCGTGATCGCGATCGCAGCGGGCGTCTACGCCGGCCTGTGCTGGCTGCTCCGTGTCGAGGCCATGCGCGACGCCGGAAATGTCGTGATCCGAAAGCTCGGACGGGGGCGTATCAGCGCGGAATGAGTTTATCGAACGCGATCTTCGGAGTGTTACTAGCGAGTCTGGCGGCCGCAGGTGCTAGCGAGATGAAGTCGCGGCGGGCGCACTTCGAGAGCGGCGGGGATCGCATCAAAGTCGACGTTTTCGGTCCGTCCGCCGGTGGGCGTGCGGTGATCGTCTTGCCCGGCGCGGGGGGCATGATGTTTGACGGCGGGCAGGTGAAGGCGCTGGCGCGCGAGCTGGCGGCGGCTGGGACGACGGCTTACGTGGTCAATTTTTTCAACAAAACGAACGACTGGTTTGTCGTCGGCGACAGCGGCCTCATCGAAGGGTTTCCCACTTGGCTGGGCGTCGTCGACGACGCGGTGGCCTGGGTCCAAAGATCAAACGGCGGGAAGCCGGTGGGGATCTACGGGTATTCGCTGGGGGGATTTCTGGCGGTGTCGCAGGCGGCGGGAGATGATCGGGTCGGCGCGGTCGTCGAGCAAGCGGGGGGGATCTGGGGTCAGTTCGGCGGGGTCGAAGGGAAGTTGCCGCCGGTGCTCATCGCGCACGGGATCGAGGACGAGCGCGTGTATTTCGAGCGCAACACGCAGCTCATAGAGAAGCTCGCCTCGGAGCACGGCACGATGGTCGAGCTGATGGCGATCAAGGGTGGCAAACACCGCCTGGACGATGCGGCGCAGGTCCGGGTGAACCGAGCGGCCGTGGCGTTCTTTGATCGGTGGTTGGGCGAGTGATTTTGCTTTGATTCGGAGCGACTGTCCGTTCTCGCATCCAGCGGTCCTCTTCGACTAGCGTCCGCCGAGATGCTGGATCAGGGGTTGCTCGAAAGTCTGGGGTGGATCGTGGTGGCGGCGGCGATCTTTGCCGTGCTCGCCGCAAAGATTCGCCTGCCGGTCATCGTCGCGTTTCTTTTCGCGGGCGTCCTCATCGGCCCGGTGCTGAGCTTGGTCGAGCCGAGCGAAGCTCTCGGGCACATCGCGGAAGTGGGCATTGTCTTGCTCCTGTTTCTGGTGGGTCTGGAGCTGGATTTCGGAAAAATTCGGGACGTCGGGCGGGTCGCCGTGATCGCGGGTCTCGGGCAGGTCGTCTTCACGGCGGCGGGTGGATTTGTTTTTTCGTGGATGCTGGGCTTTGGCACAATGGAGGCGATCTTTCTCGCCGTCGGGCTGACTTTTAGCAGCACGGTCGTGGTGGTGAAGGTGCTCACCGACAAGGGCGAGCTCGACTCGCTCTACGGTCGGATCGCGGTCGGGATCTTCCTCGTGCAGGATCTCGTCGTCATCGTCGCGCTCACCGTCCTGAGCGGCCTCTCGGGGGGAGGGGACCTCGACGTCGCCAGCGTGGGTCGTGGTCTGGCCGGAGCGTTTGGGGGGATGGCGCTGCTTCTCGTTGGGGTGCTCGTCGCGGCCCGCTTCGCGCTACCGGGGCCGTTCCGCTGGGCGGCGCGTTCGCCGACGACGCTCTTCGTCTGGAGCCTCGCTTGGTGCTTCGTCGTCGTGGCCACCGCTTACCTCATGAGTCTCTCGGTCGAGATCGGCGCGTTCCTCGCCGGGTTGAGTCTGGCGCAGTTGCCCTACAACCGTGACCTCCAGCACCGGATCAAACCGCTCATGAATTTCTTCGTAGCCGTCTTTTTCGTGGCGCTCGGCATCCGAATGGAACCCGCCGAGGCGCTCGTGCACTGGTGGCCCATCGTAGCCTTCTCGCTCTTCGTGCTGATCGGTAACCCGCTCATCTTCATGTTCATCATCTCGCGCCTGGGTTACAGCGAGCGAACGTCGTTTCTCACCAGCGTCACGGTGGCGCAGATCAGCGAGTTCTCCTTCATCTTCGCGGCGATGGGCGTGGCGTCCGGATTGGTCGGCGAATCGGTCATGGCGATCACCGCGATGGTCGGCGTGATCACGATCGCGCTCTCGGCCTACATGATTCTCTACAACGAACCGCTCTACCGCGCGCTTCGACGGCTACGGGTGCTCCGGATCTTCCGAGCGCTCCAGGAGCGGGAGGACGCGCCGGCGGTCGAGCGTTCCGGTCACATTATCGTGGTCGGGATGAACACGCTCGGGCGGGGTGTGGCCACAGCGCTGCACGAGCGGGGGGAGACCGTCGTCGCGGTGGACCTGGATCCGCGCAAGCTGGCGCGGTTGCCGTGCGAAACGCTGCTGGGCAACGTCGAATACCGCGACGTGATGGAAGAACTCGGCCTCGCCCGCGCGAAGCTCGTCGTGAGCGCACTCCGGATCGAGGACTTCAACGAACTGATCGCCTTCCGTTGCCAGGAGGCCGCGGTGCCGTGCGCGATCACCGCTGTCGACCTGTCCACGGTGGAGAATCTGCTCGAACTCGACGTGGCTTACCTGATGCTGCCCAAGGTCGACGGCGTCAAACTCCAGACTCACATGCTGGGCGAACGCGGCTTGATCGAGGCATGACGGATCTGGCTCTCCTTCTCGTCATCGCAGCCGCCGGGCACGGTCTGGCGACTTGGCTGCGGCTACCGGTCATTCCGGTGCTCCTCGTGCTCGGCATCGCGCTTTCCCTGCTCGGCGAGCAGGTTGGCCTGGCTGTGCATCCGGAATTTGACCGGCAAGCGGTGGAACTCGGACTTGCCTTCCTGCTTTTTTCCGCCGGGATCGAACTGAATCCCCGCCGGTTCCGCCGCGAGAGCGGAAGGGTCATCTGGGTCGCCGCCGTCCAGTTTGTCGTCGTCGGCCTCGCCGGCTATCTCGTGGCGCGGCTCCTCGGCTACGACGCCCTGTCGTCCATCTACGTCGGCTGCGCGCTCTCCGCCAGTTCGACGCTGGTTGTCTTGAAAGAATTGAAGACTCGCCAGCAGATGGCGCAGCCGTTCGGTCGGCTCGTGACGGGGGTGCTCCTGCTCCAGGATCTGGCGATGATCGGATTGATCGTTGTCTTCGCGGCTGCGACGGACGCAGGGACGACGGGAGTGGTCGGAGGACTTGGGAAGCTAGCGGTCGTCGGAGCCGTGGCGGCGTTGGGTCATTGGGTGCTCGCACCGTGGGTCGTCCGTATCCTCCGCCCGGACGACGAGACTCTCATGCTCCTCGGCCTCGCGGTTTTGTTCGCGATGATCGGTCTGGCCCGCCTGCTCGGGGAGCCGCTCATCGCCGGAGCGTTCTTGGCCGGATTTGCGCTCTCGGCGTTTCCGGTCAACGGGCTATTGCGTGGACTGCTCGGATCGCTCTCAGACTTCTTTCACGCGCTGTTCTTCGTCGCGCTCGGCGGATTGATCGCGCTATCGGGCCCCGTGGCTAATCGGTCATTCGCTGGTCCTCGCCGGGGTGATCCTCTTCGTCACGCCACCGGTTGTCGCTTTGGTGGCGGAGCGCCTGGGGAGTTCGTCGCGGTCGGGGATCCAGAGCGGACTCCTCCTGTCCCAGTGCGGCGAATTCGCGCTCGTTCTCTGTCTGCTCGGCGTCTCTGCGGGTCACCTCACGATGGAGACCTTTTCCATGGTAGCCCTCGTGGCGGTGGTGACAATGACGCTCACACCCTTCGTCTCGACGGACGCGGTGACGTGGAAGTTGCTTCACTTTCACCCCGGCCGCCGTCGACTCGAGACGCGGTCGGACCTGCGCGACCACGTCCTCCTCCTGGGCTTCGGCAGCAGCGGCATGTGGATCGTCAAACCGCTACTGGCAGCGGGTCGGAGTGTGCTGGTGGTCGACGACGATCCCAACGTGCTGGAAGAGCTGCGCCGCAGCGAGATCCCGTGCCTGCGCGGCGACGCATCCGACGAAAAAATCCTCCAGCGCGCCGGAGCCCGCGACGCCCGGATCATTCTCTCCTCGGTGCCCGAGACCCGGGACGCCATCAAGATCATCCGCTACGTCGGCGACACCCCCGTCATGGCCCGAGTCTTCGAATCCTTCGAGGCGGACCGCATCCAAGCCGCCGGCGGCATCCCGATTCTCAATTCAACGGCGGCGCAGGAGGCCTTCCTCGAATGGCTCGACCGAAGCGATGGACCGCGGATCCCGCAGAGTAGCGCAGATTAAAAGTTGTCGTCCGACTTCGTCGGCAAGAGATGGGGTTTAACGAAAAGCCGGGCTGCTCGATTGCGTGGACGAGATGCCAAATTGACGAATCGCGCCCGAAACTGACCCCGATCCGGGGAGCGCGGGCATCCTGCCCGCAGTGCCGAGCTTCCAGCCCGGCAACACGCCACGCGAGAAAGAACCCGAAACTCGCCCCTCTGCTCGACCGACCGGCCTCGCTTCCTCGCACAGTCCAAAGCCGCCGTCATTCCAAACTCGGCTTGCATCAGGACGGTCCATGTAGGGGTGATTCTGGGAAGCTCCGGATGTTGACGTGCGACGGCACGGCAAGCTGAGCAACCGAGCGGGATGCTCGAGCCGGGATGGGGTCGGATCTCCACCTAAGTCAATTTCCAGATTTCCCCCACCAGACGCAAGTCCGTCACGATCGTGCATCATCCCCACCGCCCTTTCTGGGTCGTAGAGAAACCGCCTTCCGCCCCCTGGCCCGCTGTTTTAGGGCATTTCACCCTGTAAACCTAAAGAGGAAAATGGAAGATTGAGTATGGGAGTTTAAGTGGCGTAATAGGAGAGGGATGAGGATGGCGGAGACGTTGTCGGGGACTCACCCAGTGGGTGAGCCTGGAAAGCAGGTTCAAAGAGGGCCGGGAAGCTGGCCGGTGGACACGCCCGGAGGGAGATATTACGCGGAGTGGGATGAAGAAACGCCGGTGACGCGGGAGGGGCAATTGATCTTCTTTTTCCAATTTTTGGAAGCTGGAGGAAGGTGGGAGGAGTTTTTGGCGGGGTGTCCGCTGAGTTACACGGGCAACCGGGGCAGCGGCGCGGCGCGGGTGATGGGCACAGTGATGCTCAGTGTGTTGTGCGGACACTGGCGCTACGCGCACATCAATGGGGTCCGAGGAGACGGGATCAATCCGGGGCTGCTGGGAATCCCGGAGGGAACCGTTAGCGAGGACGTGGTGCGTCTGGCGATGAGACGAATCGACGAGAAAACCGGTCTGGACTGGCTCTTGGACGCGCTCACGGGCTGCATCGCACCGGCGCTGGGCTTGCCGTGGATCCTGGACATCGACGTCACGGTCAAGGCGCTCTACGGCCATCAGGAAGGAGCCGCCATTGGCTACAACCCGCAGAAGCCTGGACGACCCAGCCACGTTTATCACAGCTACTTCGTGGCCAACCTGCGCCTGAGCCTGGGAGTGGAGGTTCGACCCGGCAACGAACACGCCGGAGCCGGGGGCTGCCAGGACTTTGGCAGACTTTGGAAAAACTTCCCCGCCATCAGTGGCCGACGTTCGCGCGAGGAGACTGTGGGTATGGGAGCGAGGCGGTGATGCCCCTAGTTCGAAGAACGCGCTCTGCCGTATCTGTTCAAGCTGCGCCACACGGCCCGGGTCAAGGAACTCGTCCGGGCGATGATGAGAGAGGGAGCGGCTTGGGAAGACTGCGGCGACGGCTGGCAAGCGTTGGAGAGTTCGATCAAGTTAAGTGGCTGGAGCCATGCGCGCCGCGTGGTGCTCGTGCGTGAGACCCCCGCCCGGGCACCCATCCGGCAGATCAGTCGGTCGCGCCGAGGCAAGGACCGCCAATCCGATCTTCCTCACACCAAAGGAGGCGGTTGGGACGAGGTGGCCACGCCGTGGAGTGGCAAGATCGCCGTTCTGGTCACCTCGCTCGATCCCGTGGCTCATCCCGCTCGCGTGATGCCACGGCACTACCGCGAGCGGGCCGACGCCGAGAACACCTTCGACGAACTCAAAAACCAATGGGGCTGGAGTGGATATACCTCCCGCAACCTGAGTCCCTGCCGCCTGATGGCCAACCTCATCGCCCTGTTCTACAACTGGTGGAGCCTCTATCTGCGCTTCTACGATGAGGAACACCACCGCGAAGCCATCCGATCCCGGCCCATGCTCATGGCCGGCGTCGGTCGCCAGATCAAAACCGCCGGTCAGCGCACCGTGCGTGTGAGCCTTCTCCATGAAAAAGGCGACCTCATCGCCCACGCTGTCACCCTCATCAGTAGCGAGTTGCATCACATCGCCACCATCACGGAGCGATGGACCAGCAACCAACGCTGGACCCTGCTTCTGACTCGCCTCCTGCGCCGATGGCTCGGAGGAAAATGGCTTCCCGGGCTGCCCGCCGACGCCTCGCTCCTGCTCAGCGGTTGAAAAGACCCTCCCTTCCCGCCTCTTTCCCGCGCTTCACGCCTTGGTCATCCTCGGCGACAGAACTTCACGCCCATTTTCCTTTTTAGGGTAAACCCCAGTTCACTTTTGAACAGGGAAGAATCCCACTTTTGAACAGTCGCCGACAGCGAAAGGGGAAAATGGGGTCAGGAAAATGGGGTCAGGAAAATGGGGTCAGTGTGCAAAAAGCAATTGACCGTATGCCGTCTTGCGGCGTTTGTTTAGCGGGTGGCGAGGAGTTTGAGATTGGAATACGCGGGCGCGTTTTATCACGTGATGGCACGTGGTAACCGGCGGGAGGCAATCTTCGCGGACGACGATGATCGTCGATTCTTTCTCAAGGTGATCTCGGAAGTCTGTGGGCGGACCGGATGGGGGATTCACGGTTGGGTGTTGATGGGGAATCACTACCACCTGTTGATCGAGACGCCGGAGCCGAACTTGGTGGAGGGTATGAAGTGGGTTCAGAATACTTATACGCGAAGGTTCAACCTGCGGCATCGCGTGTGGGGTCGTGTCTTTGGGGATCGCTATAAGTCAGTGATTATCGACGGGGATGCGGTTGGATACTACGGCAAGGTACTCGATTACATTCACCTCAACCCGATTCGATCGGGTCTTGTGGAGATCGAATCGGGTGGCAGCGTTCTCGATTACCGCTGGAGCAGCGTGGCTGGAGGGTACGCTTTGGAACCGATGAATCGCCCAAAGTGGCTTGCTGCCGCTGACGGGTTGAGAAGGTTGGGGCATTCGGACACGGTGGCCGGTCGGCGCGAGATGGTGGAGCACTTGGACCGGCGGGGTTTGCAGGAGAAGAAGGAAAGTGGGTTGGTTGCAGTGCCGGAGCACTTCGATGCGCGAACGAGTCATCTGCGCCGGGGATGGTATTGGGGAACTGAGGCGTTTGCGGAGAGATTGAGGAAGATGCTGGAGGGCAAGGTGGACAAGCCAGCCTCGCGAGCTTACCAGCGCACTCCCCAGCGGCTGGCTCATGGGTTGCAGCAGGCGGAAGAACTGGCCGAAGGGGGGCTTCGGGCGGCGGGCCTCCGTGAGGAGGATCTGCGTGGGATCATGGGGAGCGATCCGCGCAAAGTGGAGTTGGCGCGAGTCATTCGCCAGCGGACGACGGCGTCGTTGGGGTGGATCGCGGATCGACTGGAAATGAAAAGCGCGGCCAACGCAGGTCAGCAGCTTCGGATTTCGAATTCAACAAATGGGCTGCGCAAGGTGCCGGAAGAATTCGTCCAGTGGGTGAATGGCATAGATGCCGGGGACTGAGAATTGGTTTTTGCACACTGACCCCGATTTTGCTGACCCCTTTTTCCTAACTTCCCTAAAATTTGGGGGACTCAGCCATTCTGCGAACGAGTGAGCGTCCACCGACGAGCGCTATCGCACATAAAATCAATGCAGCTGTCGTTGGCTCCGGGATCTGCTGGGCAAACATCCACGAATAAATGTCGTCGGAACCGTCGACTGCGTAAGTGCCAGTAAAATCTGTGTCGTAGTCGTAGGCACTCCCCTTGTAGATCGGCGACCAGATGGCGTGTCCCTTCCCGGCCAGCTCGGTGTAACGCTCGTGCTCCCCGCCGACGTTTTGGATCGCTGCGATGGTGTCTTGCGAATATCTGACGGGCACTGGCCGGTCGTTGGCACCGTGAAATGCCCAGATGGGCGTTTGCGCATACGTGAGTGCAAACGCTGGGTCGCCTCCGCCAGACATCGGCACAGCTGCCGCGAACAGCGAGGCCCGATTCTCCAGAGCTGCGAACGTGCCGAAGCCGCCCATCGAAAGACCGGTGATGTAGATCCGGGACGCATCAACGTTGTTGGTCGCGGCAAAACTCTCCACAAGGTCGAGCGTGAGCTGCAGGGGCTGATCGCTCCATCCGCCGCCGGTGGGAGCTTGTGGCGCGATGAGGTAGGCGGCGGAACTCCCCGTTTCCGTTCGGTCGATCAGACCCTGGACGTGGCTTCTCACCTGGGCCTTGTTGTTTGTTCCTCGTTCTCCGGAACCATGGAGGAAGAGGACGATGGGAAATTTGGTTTCGGCGATGTCGAAGCCAGTGGGCTGAAAGAGGCGATAGGGGATGGAGCCGGTGCTGTCGCTGTAGGTGAGCGCGAGGCTATCCGTAAGTGCGTCGCGCGCGTTCGAGACGCTCGCCGCCGCGAACATTGTCAATGCGGCGAGTGCGGTCTGGAAGCCACGGTGATGCTGGGACTTATTTTTACGAGTCGCTCCAAGCTTTCCGTTTCGTTTGGACGATTCGATGCGCGATGAAGCTTTGAGCATGGTCACAGTGTTGATAATCGCCATACTTAGTCAAGCGGAAGGCTGGTGCGTGGGATACCTATGGTGGCAGGGTCCACGTGGATGGTAACGCGATCTTCTAGATTGCGAGTTCTGGCGAGCTGGTATCTTGCGCTACTTCAATTCTCGGCGGATGGAGGCCTCTGCTTCGGCACGGCTTTCGCAATCACGCCCGGGGGGCGCTGCGTAAGGAGTTTGATTCGCTTCGCGACTTTGGGTCGGGTCGGCGAGCGGAGGTCGCCGCTCCTTGAGTCAGTTGAGGGCGGTGTCCTTGGTGGGGTCTTCGTTGTTGGTGACTTGGAGGACGTTTTGGAGGGTGACGGTGGCGATCTGGGTGAGGGCTTCTGCCGTGAGGAAGGCTTGGTGGCTGGTGACCAAGACGTTGGGGAAGGTGAGCAGATAGGCTAATTGCTCGTCGTCGAGGATCGCGTCGGAGTGGTCGCTGTAGAAGACGGCGTCCTCTTCTTCGTAGACGTCGAGGCAGACGCCGCCGATCTCGCGGGCGCGGAGAGCGGCAATGACGTCGTCGGTTTTCACGAGTTCGCCGCGGCTGGTATTTACGAGAACAACGGTCTTTTTCATCTTTGCGAGAGTCTCGGCGTTGATGAGGTAGTGCGTCTCCTTGACGAGCGGGGTGTGCAGGGAGATGACGTCGGCTTCGCGCCAGATGGTGTCGAGGTCGGCGATCTCGATGCCGTGACTCTCCGCCCACTCGGCGTCGGCGGCTGGGTCGTAAGCCAGGACGCGGGTGTCGAATCCCTTGAAGATCGTGGCGGCTTTGCGACCAATCTTTCCGCAGCCGATGATGCCGACCGTCTTGCCGGCGAGGTCGAAGCCGACGAAACCTGCGAGGGAGAAATTATGATCGCGGATGCGATTGTAGGCGCGGTGGATGCGGCGGTTGAGCGCGAGGAAGAGCGCGACAGCGTGCTCGGCAACGGCGGCGGGGGAGTACGCAGGGACCCGGGTGACTCGAATCCCGAGCTTCCGTCGCGGCGTCGAGGTCAACTTTGTTGTAGCCCGCGCACCGCATCACGACAAGGCGGATGCCAGCGTCGTGCAGGGCCTGCAGACAGGGGCGGTCGAGGTGGTCGTGGACGAAGCAACAGACGGCGTCGGCACCTTCGGCAACGGAGGCAATGTCGGTGCGGAGGGGGAAGTCGTAGTAGTGGAGCTCGACGCGATCGTCGGCGATCCGGTTGAAGTATTCTCGGTCGTAGGGTTTGGTGTCGAAGAACGCGACTTTTGGCTTCATCCGAGAATACAAATGCTGGACGCCGAAACCGCAAAGCCGAAACTTTCTTTCAAGTTGGCGCGTAATGTGCTTGCCGAGAGAGGCCCGGTGCCTAGTGTTTTCCCCGATGGCCGGGATGGATCAGATGCTCGGATTCGGGCTGCAGCAGACGCTGTCGCCGCAGATGCAGCAGAGTCTCCACGTCTTGCAGGCACCGTCGATGGAGTTGCAGGCCTTGGCCGTCGCGGAGCTGCAGGTCAATCCGGTGCTGGAAGAGGAAGTGCCGGTTAAGGAACTCGAGGATACGTCGGAGGATGATTGGGACGATGATTTGGCGGAGGTCAGTCGCCTGGACGAGCAGTGGAAGGATTACATGCAGCAGTCGGGGGCGTACGAGGGGCGTTCCCAAGAGGCGGAGGAGCGGCGGGAGTTTCTCTTCAATTCGCTGACTGGACCGACGAGTTTGCAGCAGCACCTCATTGATCAGCTCGGGCTGGCGGACATCTCGGACGAGGACCGGGAGGTGGCGGACGCCATCATCGGCAATCTGAACGAGGCTGGTTTGTTGGACGTGACGGTCCCCGAATTGGCGTCGATGACGAATACCCGCGAGGAGCGGGTGGAAGCCGTCCTGCGCGAGGTGCAGGCGCTGGATCCGGTGGGGGTCGCGTCGCGGGATCTGCGGGAATGCTTGCTGACGCAGTTGTCGCGCATCGGAAAAGGCGAGAGTCTCGAGGCGCGGATTGTGGGGCAATATTGCAATGACCTGTTGCGGCGGAAGTTCCCCGAGATCGCGCGGCGCCTAGGCGTCGGGGTCCAGGACGTCCAGGCGGCGGCGGATTTCATCGCGACTTTGGAGCCTCGTCCGGCTCGGCAATTTTCGACGGTGACCCACCAAGTGATCGCGCCGGATGTGCTGGTGGAGGCGGACGGGGATGGATTCACGGTGTCGCTCAATAACGACAACGTGCCGATGCTAAAGATCAGCAATTACTACAAAGACCTGCTGTCCGAGCCGGGGAACAAGAAGAACGTGCGGGAATACATCCGCGATAAGATCAAGGGCGGGCGGTTTTTTATCAAATGCATCCAGCAGCGGCAGCAGACGATCATGAACATCGCTCGGGAGATTGTCGTGCGGCAGGAAGATTTTCTGAGGAAGGGTCCGTCGGCGCTGAAGCCGATGACGATGAATCAGGTGGCGCAAGCGGTCGGGGTGCACGAGACGACGGTGAGCCGGGCGACCCACGGGAAGTATCTGTTGACGCCGCAGGGGATCTTCGAAATGAAGTATTTCTTCACGCCGGGTTACCAGACGACCGCGGGCGCGGACATCAGTAACGAGAGCGTGCGTCGGGCCATCGCCGACGTGGTCGAGAAAGAGGATAAGCGCAAGCCGTTGAGCGATCAGGCGATCCTGACGATCTTGACGGAGAGGGGGATTCCCATCGCGCGTCGGACGGTGGCGAAATACCGCGAGCAGCTCGATATCTTGCCGTCTCACCTGCGGAAGACGTTCTAAAATGCTTTTCAACCGCAGATGGACACGGATGGACACGGATGTTCAAGCTGCGGGGAAGTGATGGTGGTTTCGGAAATAGTGGACGTGATCCTGCCGTTGGAGGGGTCTGACGATGAGGCGGAGTGGCGGCGGGCGGCGGCGGCGAAGCTGGGGGTCGAGGCCGTTCGGGACGTGCGGTTGCGGAAGCATTCGATCGACGCGCGGAAGGGTCAGATCAAGGTGCAGCTACGGCTGGAGGTCGGGGTGGACGGGGTGCTGCCGACGGAGAGTCTGCCGAAGCCCAACTATCCGACGGTGCCGGACGGAGCGGCGGTGGTGGTGATCGTGGGTTGCGGGCCGGCGGGTTTGTTCGCGGCGTTGCGTTGCATCGAGTTGGGCTTGAAGCCGGTGGTATTGGAGCGGGGGAAGAACGCTTCGGCGCGGCGGTTTGACCTCGCGCCGATTCTGCGAAAGGGGACGGTGGTCGAGGACTCGAACTACTGTTTTGGCGAGGGGGGCGCGGGGACATTTTCGGACGGGAAGCTCTACACGCGGGCGAAGAAGCGGGGGCCGGTGGCGTCCGTATACGAGACGTTTGTCGCGCACGGCGCTCCGCCGAGGATCCTCGTGGACGCGCATCCGCACATCGGGTCAAATTTGTTGCCCAACGTCGTGATGGCCATGCGCGAGAGCGTGCGCTCGGCGGGCGGCGAGGTGCATTTCGGCGCGAAGGTGGCGGATCTGCGGATCGAGTCGGGGGTGGTGCGGGGGGTGGGCCTCGCGGGTGGTCGGGAGATCGAGGCGGCGGCGGTGATCCTGGCGACGGGTCATTCGGCGCGGGACGTCTACGAATTATTGGTGCGGCGGGGCGTGCGGCTCGAGCAGAAGGCGTTTGCGATGGGCGTGAGGATCGAGCATCCGCAGGACATGGTGGACAGCCAGCAGTATCACTACGCTCGCGGGGGGGAGCGGTCGCGGTTGCTCCCGGCGGCGAGTTATTCCCTGGCGACGAAAATCGCGGACCGGGGGGTGCATTCGTTCTGCATGTGCCCGGGGGGATTCATTGTGCCGGCCGCGACTGAGAATGACGAAGTCGTGGTGAACGGGATGAGTCTGGCGCGGCGAGATTCGCCTTACGCCAATAGTGGGATGGTTGTGACGGTGGAGCCGGAGGACACCGGACGGTGGCGGAAGGAGCACGGGGTGCTGGCCGGGATCGCCGCGCAGCGGTCGCTGGAAACGGCGGCCAAGGTCGCGGGCGGCGGTGGGCAGACGGCACCAGGGCAGCGGGTGACGGATTTTATGGCGGGAAAAATCTCGCCCGATCTGCCGGGAACGAGTTACTTCCCGGGGGCGCGTTCGGCGCGACTGGACCAACTTCTGCCGAGGGAGATCGTCGACCGGATGCGGGAGGGCTTGCGGTTGTTTGGGCGACAATTGAGGGGCTACTTGAGCGAGGAAGGCTTAATGGTCGGGTTCGAGACGCGGACGAGCTCGCCGGTGCGGGTGCCGCGAGATCCGGGGACGCTCGAGCATCCGGACGTGGGGGGACTCTTCCCCTGCGGGGAGGGGGCTGGGTTTGCTGGAGGCATCGTGAGCGCCGCGCTGGATGGGATGCGGTCCGCCGAAGCGGTGGCCGCAAAAAACGGGAGAAAAAATTATCCATCCGAAGCTGAAGTCTGATACGATCCGAACTTAATTATGAAATTATCAAGCTTTACTAAATCCACGAAATTCGTCCGATTCACCGCCGTGGCGTTCGCCGCAGTCAGTCTCACGGCCTGCGACGTCGACAAGACACAAGATGGTGAAATGCCGGAGGTGACGGTCGAAGGCGGCGAGATGCCCGCTTACGACGTCGATGTCGCCGAGGTGGAAGTCGGCACCGTCGAGAAAACGATGGAAGTGCCGCAGGTCGAGATGGTCGAGGAGACGGTCACCGTCCCAGCGGTCGGCGTCGACATGCCAGAAGAAGACGGTCCTGGGCCAGCGGCTGACGCCTATGATCGCGAATAGATCGACTTCGAAAATCGGGCTTCCTTGAGGCCCCAAATGTTCTGCGGGCCAATCCTTCGGGATTGGTCCGCTTTTTTGTGCCGTCAGCGAAGTCCCGGTGGCGGAAGGCCGCCGCTCCTCGAATCAGACGGTGCGAGTCTTCTTCTCGATGGCTAGGAGGAAGGCCGAGCGGGCCTGGGCGTGGACGGCTCTCAGATCGGGAGTCGCGTCGATCCGGATGGAGGATGCTGGGTAGGCGGCGTGAAGCTGGAGGAAGATATCGCGGGATTGCTGGAGCGCATCTTCGGTCTCGAAGGTATTTGGGACGTCGCCGCGAGCGCGGACGCGGGTGAGGCCACCAGCGGGCGGGAGGTCGAGGAGGATGACGAGGTCGGGGGCGGGGGCGATGTCCTCGTTGGCGGCGATGATGGCGAATGGATCGATCCCGCGCGCACCTTGGTAGGCTGCGGTGCTCCAGTAGTAGCGGTCGAGGATCACGACTGCGCCGAAGTCGAGGGCGGGGCGGATGGAGCGGCGGACGTGATCGGCTCGGTCTTCTAGGAAGAGGGCGAGTTCGTCTGCGGGGGTGGCGCGGCCATTTTTTGCGGATTCGCGGAGGGTGACGCCCGCGCCGATGCCGGTTGGTTCCTTGGAAAGAGTGCAGGCGATGCCGCGCTCGCCGCAATATTGGGCCAGCAGCGCGGAGACGGTGGTCTTGCCGGCTCCGTCGACGCCTTCGATCGCGACGAGGAGGCCGCCGGGGGCGATTGGTTTCATGGGCGGGGAGGGTGGCAGATATTTGTCTTTCTCATAATCTTAATCTTCGCCTTTGTCGGGGTGAGAAGATCTGACGGCTTCGCCAAATGCGTTGGGTCGGCGGTTGCAAATCGGCGCTGCTTGAATTGTGTTGGGGGAATGATATCTGAGGAACAAGTGATGGGCGCGTTGCGCGGGGTGAAGTATCCGGGGTTCAGCCGGGATATCGTGTCGTTCGGGATCGTGAAGGCGATCAAGATCGACGGTGGCCAGGTCGACATCCAGATGGCGCTCGCGACGAACGAATCGGCCATCCCGGCGGCGATCCGCGACGGTTCCAAGGAGGCGGTCGAGGCTTTGGACGGGGTGTCCGAGGCACGGGTGAAGATCGACATTCAAGCGCCGCCGAACGCCGCAGCGAACTCGGGCGCACAGAGGCTCGATGGCGTGAAGCACGTGATCGCAGTCGCCAGCGGCAAGGGCGGCGTGGGGAAATCGACGGTCGCGGTGAATCTCGCGGTGAGCCTGCAGCGGGCGGGATGGCGAACTGGACTCTGCGACTGCGATCTCTACGGGCCGAGCATTGCGCTTATGTTGGGGGCGGACGAGCGTCCCACGGCGGACGTGGACGACCGGATCATCCCGGTGCGTCGGTTCGACATGCCGATCATGTCGATGGGTCTGTTGCTGGATGGCGACAGTCCGGCCGTCTTGCGCGGGCCGATGGTGACGAGATACACCCAGCAGTTTCTGCGGCAGACCGCGTGGGGCGATTTGGACTATCTCATCCTCGACCTACCGCCGGGCACGGGCGATATCCAGCTGACGATCGTGCAGACCGTGGCGCTCTCCGGCGCCGTGGTGGTGACAACGCCGCAAGAGGTCGCGCTGATCGATGCGCGCAAAGCAGTCGGGATGTTTGCGAAGACGAACGTGCCGGTGCTCGGGATCATCGAAAACATGAGCTACTTCGAGTGCCCGAGCGACGGCAAGCGCTACGAGATCTTCGGCCGGGGCGGCGGCGAAGCGGAAGCCGCGAGGTTAGGCGTGCCCTTGTTGGGGAAGATCCCCATCGACATTCCGGTTCGGGAGGGCGGCGATGTCGGCCGACCGGTGGCGGAGTTCTTTCCGAGAAGCGCGTCCGGCCTGGCCTTCGCCGACGTCGCCAAGCAATTGGCGGCCGCCGTTGAATAGTCGGGACCGGTGCGGCGTCTTAATCTCGTAGCCTTCTGTCCGGATCTCCATTGACTTTCGCCGCAGACAGCCCTCTATTCCCACTTCGCGCCATGAGTTCTGCCAAACCCGAGGTCGTTTTTGATCTCCTGAAAAATTCCTCCCTTTACCGGGAGTATCTTGCCGAGCGCGAAGAAATCCTTCGGCACAAGTGGATCGAAAGCGAGAAAGCCGGGAAGGACATCGGATTCGAGCGGGCGCTGCTCGATTGGATCATCAAGTTTCGTTCCGAGTGGCGCAACCTGCGGGCCCGGGCTGCGGCGGAAGGTAACCCGGAGAAGCTCCGCCAAGAGGAAAAAACCGGCGTTGGTGTCTGACGAGAGTAGCGTCCTTTAATTTGATCCCGCGAGATCACAAAGGAGACGAGATGAGTCGATCAATCCTACCTAAGCTCACCGCTGTCCGCCATGTTGGTTGAGGTGATGGATGCGGCGGGGATCAGTCGATCGATCCGGCGGATCGCGCACGAGATCGTCGAGACCGGCTTGCCGATGGATCGCCTTCTCCTAGCCGGCATCCCGACCCGGGGCGTGGAGGTGGCCCGGCGGATCTCGGCGGAGCTGGCGGCGATCACCGGGAGTGAACCCGGGATCGGGAGTGTCGACGTTTCGATGCACCGGGACGATCTAGCGACGCGGGAGCGGATCACCACCGTCGAGCCGATGAGCCTGCCCCTCGATCTGGAAGAACGGACGCTCGTCTTGGTCGACGACGTGCTTTTCACCGGACGAAGCGTGCGCGCCGCGATGGACGCGGTGGCTTCCTTCGGGCGACCAGCGCGGATTCAACTGGTTGCGCTCGTCGACCGAGGGCATCGGGAACTCCCGATCCGCGCAGATTACGTGGGGAAGAATGTCCCGACGGAAATCTCCGAGAAGATCCGCGTGAGGTTCCAGAATCTCGACGGCGAACCCGACAGCGTGAAGGTGGTCAAGTCTTGAGTGCAATCACTTGGAAGCGGAAGGACCTGATCTCGCTGGACGAGCTCTCGGCGGACGAGATCACCCTCGTTCTGGACACCGCTCGGGCCTTCAAAGGAGTCGGCGAGCGCAACCTCAAAAAAGTCCCGGCCCTCCGCGGTAAGACGTTGGTCAATCTGTTCGTGGAACCCAGCACCCGCACCCGCATCTCCTTTGAGTTGGCGGCGATGAGGGTGAGCGCGGACGTCATCAACGTCAGCGCGTCTGCGTCCAGTCTGAAAAAGGGTGAGACCTTGAAAGACACGGCGATGATCTTGGAGGCGCTGCACGCCGACCTCATCGTGATCCGTCATCAGTCGGCGGGAGCGGCGCGTTTCCTGGCGGATCGATTGCGGGCGAGTGTGATCAACGCAGGCGATGGCGCGCACGAGCACCCGACTCAAGGGCTGCTCGATGCGTTTACGATGCGGGAGAAATTGGGCGACCTGACCGGTAAGAAGGTCGCTATCGTCGGAGACATCCTGTTCAGCCGAGTGGCTCGGAGCAATCTGCAGGCTCTTACGAAGCTCGGGGCCGAGGTGACGCTCGTCGGCCCGACGACGTTGGTGCCGCGGGCGTTTGAGCGGCTGGGTGCTCGGGTGACTCACCGACTCGCCGACGTGCTCGAGACGACGGACGTGATCAACTTATTACGCATTCAGCACGAACGGCAGCGGAAGGAATATTTCCCGAGCTTGGGGGAATACACTTCGCTCTTTGGGCTGACGAAGGCGCGGGCTCAGCGATTGAAGCCGGGTTGCCTCGTCATGCATCCGGGGCCGATCAACCGGGGCATCGAGATCGATAGCGGGGTCGCGGATGGGCCGCACAGCGTGATCCTCGAGCAGGTCACCAACGGCTTAGCCGTGCGGATGGCGGTGCTCTATCTCTGCAGCGGGGGCGCGGGAGTCCCGGTATGACGGATACGGCGGGACGTTGGGAGCGGCGGAGGTGGGCAAGCTTATGAAGGCAATGATGATTCAGGGTGGGAGGGTGATCGATCCGTCGAGCGGTCGTGACGAAGTGGGTGACGTCTTCATCTCCGAGGGCAGATTTGTCGCCGAGCGACCGTCGGAATGCGAGGTGATCGACGCGGCGGGCCTCGTGGTTTCCCCGGGCCTCATCGATCTGCACGTCCATCTCCGCGAGCCGGGGCAGGCTCACAAGGAGACCATCGCCAGCGGGACGGCGGCGGCGGCGGCCGGGGGATTTACGAGCGTCGTCTGCATGCCAAACACCTCGCCCGTCGCCGACAGCCCGAGCACCATCAGTTGGATTCGGGAAAAGGCGGCTGAGACGGCTCTGATTAACGTTTTCTGCACCGGCGCGATCACCCGGGGTTTGGCGGGTGAAGAATTGGCCCCCATCGGCTCGATGGCGGCAGCGGGCATCGTGGCGATCACCGACGATGGGCATTGCGTGCAGAGTCCGGAGGTGATGCGGCGGGCGCTAGAATACGCGCGCATGTTTGATCTCCCGCTCTTCGACCATTGCCAGGACTACTCGCTGGTCGGCGACGGAGTCATGCACGAGGGGGACTGGAGTGTGCGACTCGGCCTGCCGGGCTGGCCGCGGATCGGTGAGGAGCTGATCGTGGCTCGGAACATCATGCTGGCGGAGTTCTGCGACGCGCCGATTCATTGTCAGCACATCACCTCGGGCGGAAGCATGCGGCTGCTGCGAGAGGCCCGGGCGCGCGGAGTGAAGATCTCGGCGGAGGTGTGTCCGCATCACCTCGTGCTCACGGATGCGACGCTGGCGGGCTATGATTCGAATTTCAAAATGAATCCACCATTGCGGACCGAGGCAGACATCGATCTGCTGATCGAAGGCGTCGCGGATGGGACGGTCACCATCCTAGCAAGTGACCACGCGCCCCACGCGGAATACGAGAAGGAGGTCGAGTTGGACCAAGCGCCGTTCGGCATCTTGGGTCTGGAAACGGAATTCGGTTTGTTCTGCGACACATTGGTCCACCGGCGAAACGCGATCGGACTCCCGCGCTTGATCGAGATGCTCACGCTCGAGCCCGCGAAGCTGTTGCGGCTCGACCGAGGGACCTTGGCCGCAGGCGCGCCGGGTGACGTGACGCTAATCGATCCAGATCTGGAGTGGACGGTCGACAAGCACGAGTCGCTGTCGCTGTCGCGAAACACGCCGTTTCACGAGCGTCAGCTTCGCGGTCGGGCCGTGCGGACGATCGTGGACGGGATGACGGTCTGGAAGCTAGGCGACCGGTGAGCTGCTTCGAGCTGCAGGCGGCTGCGGGCGCGGCGCGCGCTGGGCGCTTGAGCACCCGGCGGGGGGTGATCGAGACGCCGGTCTTCATGCCGGTGGGCACGCAGGCGACGGTGAAGGCGATGACTCCGCACGAGCTGCGAGACATCGGTGCGCAGATCATTCTCGGCAATACTTATCACCTCCACGTGCGTCCCGGGGAGGGATTGATTGGCGACCTCGGCGGGTTGCACAAATTCATGGGGTGGGACGGCCCGATCTTGACCGATAGCGGCGGATTTCAGGTTTTTTCTCTGGCGAAGTTGGCGAAGGTGTCTGAGGCGGGGGTCAACTTTCAGAACCATCTGGACGGCACGCCGACGTTCATCGGGCCGGAGGAGTCGATGGCGATCCAGCGGGATCTGGGGTCGGACATCGTGATGGCGTTTGACGAATGTCCGCCGCACCCGTGTTCGCACGAGGCGGCTGAGACGAGCCTGGAACTCACTTCGCGCTGGGCGCGTCGGTGCCGGGATTGGTGGGACCAGCGGACGGCGGAGTCGCGGCCATTGCTCTTTGGAATCGTGCAGGGATCGCGTTACGCCGATCTGCGGGAACGGTCGGCGCGGGGATTGGTGGAGATTGGCTTCGACGGATACGCGGTGGGCGGGGTGAGCGTGGGGGAGCCCGAGCCGGAGATGTTCGCGGCAGTCGATGGGGCGGTGCCGCATCTGCCAACGGATCGTCCGCGCTATGCGATGGGGCTGGGGACACCCGCTCAGGTGATCGAAATGGTGGCGCGGGGGATCGACATGATGGACTGCGTGCTGCCGACGCGCTTGGCGCGGTCGGGGACGGCGTTCACCGGTGACGGAACGCTCAACCTGAAAAACGCACCGTTTGCGCGGGACGAGCGGGCGATCGAGGCGGGCTGTGAGTGCTACGCCTGCCGGAATTTTTCAAGGGCCTACGTGCGGCACTTGTTGAAGGCGGATGAGATCCTGGGACTACGGCTGCTTTCGATTCACAACCTGCATTTTTACTGCGGGTTGGGACGGCGGGCGCGGGCGGCGATTTTGAGCGGGGAGTTCGCGGCTTTTCGGGCAGAGACGGTGGGGCGGCTTCGGGGCGGTCGCGTGCTCGGTGGGTGCGAGGATCCTGGGTGATGGCCACGGCTCGGCGGAGCCTCGCCCTCCGTTCTTTTACGAGTCGGACTAACCGCCCCAACGGCCGTTGACGGTGATCTCGCGGGCGGTGGAGATGTGGGAGTAGTCGGTCTTGCCGATGGCACCGATCATCTTTGTCCCGGTCGCTTTCTTCCAGGCAGCGCTGAAGCTCTCGCCGGTGTGACAACCCCAGCTTTTGATGAAGGCGTCTTTGGTGAAGATGCCTCGTTTGATGGCTTTGAGCTCGTCTTCGTGAAGCCAGGCCTTGGACGCGCTGTCGATCAGGTTGCTGTAATCGAACATGAAGCACTTGCTGTTTGAGTGGCCGAAAAATTCGAAATTAGCGATCTTCACCTGGTTACGGGGGAGGCCCGAGTTGAGGTAGCTGATGACTTGTGATCCGTCGCTGAACCAGACGAGGTTCACCCGGTATTTGTCGCGGACGGACTCAATGTTGGAAATGAGTTCGGGCTCGTTCATCCGCGCCGCTCTCCGGGCGTAAGCTGGCCGGTAGACTAGCCAAGTGATGCGGGCGTTCGGCCCGGCTTCCTCGCGAAGATCGGCGATCCGCATCCGAGCGGCTCGGATGAAATTTCCCCACCAGCGATCGTGCGGCGCTGCTTTGTACTTCTCCCACTCGTGCAGGGAGGGACCACCGCTGAGAATCACGTATTCCCGATCCGCCGCTGCGGCCTCGGGGAAGGGGGCTGCGAAGGCAAGGAAGACGAGGATAGCGGTGAGGCTGGCACGCATGGTTAACGAAGATTACGGAACCCCGGCAGTCCGCAAGCAGTTTCCGATGTTGAGCAGCGACTCCCACCTGGCGAATGCGAAAACGATGGGAATCGAAGCGCGGCAAGGAGCGGACACCCCTCCTTCGCGGGGGCGGGAGCCGGCATTGCAATTTGCGGCCGATCTGCGAGAGAGAAAAACTTTCGTGAGCGCTATCTTTGATCTCTAAGCCAGATTGGTTCGAAGGCCCTCGTCGACGGGGGCGGGGTGCACTTGCGTGCAAGTGGGACGGGCAGGATGCCCTTCACTGCACCCTGGAAGGGTGCACTCCCCAGCTTCTGGCGAGGCCGGGGGTGTCGGTGGTGAGGGCTTGGATGCCGAGGTGGTGACAGTGGGTGGCGGACTTTTCGTCGTTGACCGTGAAGGTGTAGAGGATCTTCGCGTCTCGAATCCCGAGTTTCGAATGGGTGAGGGTCGGAGAATAGCGGAGGTCGATGCCGTCCAGGTGGGCGGCGTCGAGGTGGCTCGTGAGGTTGGGGGGGATGCGGTTGAGGAGCCAGAGGGCGGCGTGGTGCGGGAAACGACGTTTTGTTTCGGCGATAACTTCGTAGTCGAAGGCGATGCAGGTGATCTGGAGGTCGGGGCGAGTGGCAAGGGTGGTCGCGATGGGGGCGAGGAGCTCGGGGCCTTCTTTGAGTTCGAGGACGAGGTGGGCGCTGGGGGGGCTGATCTCTAGAATCTCCGCGAGGGTGGGAACGCGGGGGGCGCGTGTTCGGAGGGTTGCGAAGGAGATCCTGCGAAGGTGCTGATTGACCCGGTGGATGCGGGCGAGATCGGGGTCGTGGAGGGCAACGACTTCTCCGTCCGCAGTGAGGCGGAGATCGGTTTCGATGGCGTCGGCCCCCTGGCGCCAAGCGAAGCGGAAGGCGTCGAGCGTGTTTTCGGTCGCGTCGGCCGATGCTCCGCGGTGGGCGACGATGAGCATCGCCGTCGGACTAGCGGTAGCCGAAGAGTTGGCGGTTTTTGATAATCGAGGCGACGTCGGGGGAGACGAGTTCTTCCCACTTCGGATCGGCCCGGCGGATGTGGGCGAGGACGTCGGCGGAGCGGATGCCGAGGTAGGCGGGGTTGTAATTCTCCATCGGGATGATGAAACGGTTCTCCAGCAGGTGGGTGTAGAGGTGCCGGAGATTCGGGGCGACCTGGTATCGGTCGGCGGGGACGATCGTGCCGTCCTCTTGCTTGAATGGATAGACGTAGAGTTTCACGCCGTTTTTGAAGAGGCGACCGAGGCCCTCCAGGATGCCGCCCTCGAGCTCGATGTAATATTTTTCCTCGAAGAGGTCTTTGAGAGCGGGGAGGCCCATCGGGAGGCCAATGAGGCGGTCGGTGTAGCGGGTGAGGTAAGCAATGAGGCGGTGGTAGTGGCCGTAATTACTAATGAGCACCGTGCGTCCGAGGGCGGCGAGCATGTCGACGCGGTCGAGGAAATCGCGCGGGTCGAGTTCGCCACCGGAGAGGAGATTTTGCATCGTGATCTCCATGAGGACTTCGGGATCCTCGCCTCGGAGACGTTCTTCGGTCTCAAACATCGTGCGGGCGCAATCGAGCATATCGTTGGTGACGTGCGTGACGGGGCGGAAGGAGCCGCGTTCGATGAGGAGGTTTTTTTTGTAAAAGGCGTCGGCCGCGTTGATGACCTCGCCATTGGCTCGGAAGAGGGCGGCTTTCGTGAGGCCTTGCGAGACGAGTTGCAGGGCCATGAGGCGATTGTCGACGGAAACGAAGTCGGGGCCGGAGAAGCGGATCATGTCCACTTCGATGCGTTTGTTGGTGAGGTCGTCGAGCAGCGAGCCGATGAGGGCTTCGGGGCGGTGATTGAGGTAGAACGCGCCGTAGATGAGGTTGACGCCAATGATGCCGAGAGCCTCCTGCTGGGTGAGGTTGTCGACGTCGAGCATCCGGACGTGGAGGATGATCTCGTTGACGGGGGCGCGGGGGGAGGTCTGGAAGCGGAGGCCGAGCCAGCCGTGGGATTCGTCGTGGGTGCGGAAGCTACGGGCGGCGACGGTGTCGGCGAAGGCGAAGAAGTTGCGCTGGCCGCCGACGGTGGCGTCAAGCCGCTCGATGAGGAGGTCGAACTCGTGGGTGAGCATCGTGTCGAGTCGGCGGCGGCTGACGTAGCGACCGGCGGACCCGTAGATGGCGTCGGAGAAGGTCATGTCGTAGGCCGAGATGGTCTTGGCGATGGTGCCGGCGGCGGCTCCGACGTGAAAGAATCGGCGGGCGACCTCCTGACCGGCTCCGATCTCGGCGAAGGTGCCGTAGATGCGCTGGTCCATGTTGACCTGAAAGGCCTTCTTATTGCATTGGAGATCGAAGTTTCCGTCCATGGGCGCGGATGGTATCAGCGGGGGCAAGGGGGGTGAATTTTTACCGCAGATGGGCGCGGATAGACGCGGATGGGAAATGCTGAGGAGTGTTCTCGCGGTCAATCTCGTGCGAGGTCGTGGGTATTTTGAGATGCAGCTTGAAGCGCAAAAGGAGCGGTCGAATCCGGATACGGTTTTGGACAGAAGGTAAGAAAGGTCGCGAAGAATACGGAGGTTCTTGAAAAAGCATCGGCTCCCGCTGGTGCGGGTTGCCGGACTTCGGCGGCGGGAAGCCGCCGCTCCTTGAAATGAACGGCGGGGGAGCGGGACTCCTATCCGGGTGATCCGTGCTATCCGTAGTTAAAAATTACTTTCCGCAGATCTGGACGATGAGGCGGTCGAGGACGACGGATTCGGCGAGCTGGGTGGTGACGAGGGTGCGGTTGGCTTCGGCGCAGGCGAGGTAGGCGGTCTCGAGTTCCTCGATCTTGAAGCGGCGGCTGTTGGCGGCGGCGATTCCCAATGGGTAGGTGCTTAACGTGCCGTCCTTCTTTCTAGGGAGGTGGGCGGTGTCGGTGTCGGCGAGTTTTTTGAGCGCTCCGGCGAAGAACTGGGGTTGGGCCGGGACCGGGATGCGGTGGCGGTCCATCAGGTCTTTGACGAGGAGGAGATTGCGGACGGTGGGGATGATGGCGGCGAGGAGGATGCCGACGGCTTTTTCGCCCTGACTGAATAGCTGGGTGAGGGTGGCGAGGCTCGAGGGGAGATCGCGTTTGGCGATGGAGTTGCTGAGGTCGAAGATGCCGCCAGCGCGAGTTGTCGGGACGAGGGAACGAATGTCGTCTTCGGTCAGTTCGTGATCGGGCGGAAAGGCGAGACTCAACTTCTCGAGTTCATTGTCGATCTGGCGGGTGTCGGTGCCGACGCGGGCGGCGAGGAGGGCGGCGGCGTCGGGGGTGGCTCGAAGGCGGCGGGCGGCGATCTGTTTCTCGACCCAATCGATGACGTCGGCTTCGGTGGTGCCCCAGCCGAAGGAGACTTTGTCGTGGGTAGTGACGTCGGCGAGCTTGGTGAGGCTCTTAAAAGCGGAGCGGCGTTTGTCGGCTTCGGGGGCGCTCAGGAGGAAGGTGACGTCGGGCGGGAGTCCGCTCTGGACGGTGGTGACGAGGCGGTCGAGGGCGGTGGCGACCGAATCGGAGCGACCGGTCACGGAGTCGGCGAGGAAGGAGGCGTTCTTCAGCCAAACGAGCTTGGCTCCGCCGAAGAAGGCGACGGTGAGGAGGGCTTCGATGGTGCGAGCGACGCATTCGGCGGAGCGCTCGGCGTTGGCGTCGGCGCCGTCGATGGTCTCGATGGAGAGAGGATCGTCGGAGGGGGCAAGCTTGGCGGCGAGCTCGGTCGCGGCCTTCTTGACGGCGGCTTCGTCGGAGCCGGTGACGAAGTGGAACCGGGTGTCGGTGGTGGGCTTCTTCTTGGCGGCGGGCATGGTGTCTTTTCTCACGCGAAGGCGCGAAGGCGCGAAGAGTTATTTACTTCCAGGCCCAGCGGTTGGCGATGAGGACGACGGTGGTGGAGAGTACAGATGAGGACGGCGGAGAGGGCGAGGGCGAGGGTGAGGTCGCCGGATTCGGTAGCGGTGTAGATGGCGGTAGGCATCGTCTGGGTTCGCCCGGGGATATTGCCGGCGAGCATGAGGGTGGCTCCGAACTCGCCGAGGGCGCGGGCAAAGGCGAGGACGGCAGCGGCGGCGATGCTGGCTCGGGCGATAGGGATGTCGATGCGGAGGAGTCGCTGGATCGGGCTGACGCCGAGAAGGCGGCTGGCGTCGCGGAGTTCCGGATCGATCATGAGGAAGGCCGAGCGGGTCAAGAGATAGACGATGGGGAAGGAGACGACGAAAGCGGCGACGACGGTGCCCGGCCAACTGAAGACAAGCGGCAGGCCGATCTGATCGAGAAATCCGCCGATGGGACTGCGTTTGCCAAAGGTGAGCAGGAGAAGGAGGCCGGTGACGGTGGGGGGAAGAACCAGCGGGAGGAGGCAGACGGCATCGAGGGCAGCGAGCCAAGGGCCGCGTCGGTGGGCGCGCCAAGCGGCGAGGCTCGTGCCGAAGATGAGCGCAAGGACGGTTGCGGTGGTGGCGGTGGCGAGTGAGAGGAGGAAGGCGGACATACGGAATGCCTAGGGGGATGGGACTGAAGATGGTTGATGGGTGATGAGTGGGGTGAAGCCTTGGGCGAGAAAGGTGGCTTGGCCGCTTTCGCTGACGAGGGCGTCGAGGAAGGCGCGGGCGGCGAAGGAGTCTTGGATGAGGGCGGCTTGGTAGGTGATCGGTGGGTGCGAGTCGGCGGGGGCGGTGGTGACGAGGTGGACCTGGTCGGTCACGTCCGTGGCGTAGACGAAGCCGGCGTCGGCGTTGCCGGTGGCGACGTAAGTGAGGACTTGCCGGACGTCTCGTGCGAGCACAAATCTCGGGGCGAGGGCGGTTGTCAGTTTGAAATGGTCAAGGGTGGCGGCGGTGTAGATCCCGGCGGGTGCGGTGGCGGGGTTGGCGAGGGCGATGGTCTGAACGGCGTCGGAGGTGAGGTCAGTGATGGATTTAATGAAGGAAAGCTCACGGCGGACGATGAGGACCAGCGTGGTGGAAAGGAACGGCGTCGAGTCGATCCCTTGAATCGGTCCGGCAGTGAGGAGAATGTCGGCGGGAGCGCCGTTTTCGATCTGGCGGGCTAATGCGTTGGAGCCCCCGAAATTGTACGTGACCGTGACGTCCGGGCTGCTCGCTTCGAAGGCGTCGCGGATCTCATCGAGCGGAGACTGGAGGCTGGCGGCAGCGGAGACGAGGAGGGTGGTGAGGAGGGGCGTGATGAGCATGCGGCGCGGAGTTTGACGTGGTTTGGGAATCCGTTTACCGATCTTGGCTCGCTAGTTCATGAAGATAATTGATCGCACCGTCGGGAAGGACGTTTTTGTTACGATGCTGATCGGCATCATCGTCCTGAGCCTCGTGCTGGTTCTGGGCAATCTTTTTCAACAACTGCTCGATCTGCTGATTAATCGGGACGTTCCCATCGGGACCCTGCTCGCGTTCATGGCGTTTGTGCTGCCATTTTCGCTGACGTTCACGATTCCGTGGGGTTTCTTGACGGCTTTGCTGCTCATCTTTGGGCGGATGTCGGCTGACAATGAGCTGATCGCGCTAAGGAGCAACGGGGTGAGCATCCCGCGAATCTGCGTGCCGGTGTTTGTGCTGGCGGCGATCCTGACGGGGATTTGTTTCTGGATCAACGTGGACGTGGCTCCGAAGGCGGAGCAGAAGATGACGGAGGCGGTGTTCGACATTGCGACCAATAATCCGATCTCACTCTTCGCGGCGGATCAGGTGGTGGACGATTTTCCGGACAAGCGGGTCTACGTCGGCGGGAAAGACGGGGATGTGCTGGAGAATCTCATCATGTTTGACATCAACGACGATAACTCGCCCACGCGCGTCATCTTCGCGAAGCGGGGGCAGCTGACTCCGGATCCTGAGAACGCGCAGTTGCTGCTCAAGCTATCGGACGCGCGCTTCGAGCAGCGGGACCGGGACGATCCGCGGGACGTGTATAATATCCAGCAGGGTATCGTGATGAAGGAGGGGGTCTTCCCGATCTCGTTGCAGGCGATGTTTGACGAGCACTTGACCGGGCGGCGGTTGAGCGCTTTCACGCTGCCGGAGTTAATCGCGCGATTGGGCGAGGAGGACATCGACAATCGGCAGGCGACGCGGGTGGAGCTGAGCAAACGGTTTTCGTCGTCACTGGCTTGTCTCGCGTTTGCGCTGGTGGCGGTGCCGCTGGGGATCACCGCGCACCGGAAAGAGACGTCGGTGGGGTTTGCTCTGAGCCTGGGGATCGCTTTTACCTACTTCTTTTTCATCATTCTGGCCGACACCTTCCGAGATAATCCGGCGGCGTTTCCGGAGTATCTCATCTGGATCCCAAACGTGGTGTTTATCACTCTAGGCACGGTGCTATTTGTGCGGTTGTCGAAGCGGTGAGTTCTCATTCTCCGACGCCGGTCAGCAAGTGACAGACTTCGGTTAAAAGACGATCGTTGTCCGAAATAAACTTCGCGGTCGACTGGGATTCGAGGAAGTCATTTGACGATGGACGAGTTCGCTGTTGCCCATGGTTATGATGCCGAAGAGATCCCCAGCCCACTGCAACTCGCCCCAGTCTTGGACGGCTTTCTTGGTGTAGTCGAATTTGTAAAAACCGGTCCCGAGGGATACGAGAATGATCCGCGCATCGGGGTTCTGCTCGAGGACTTGGCCCATCGCGGCGACGGCGGGAGAGTTTTGGTCGGTCTCCGGCGCCGGGTGTGAGGACACCACAGACGACGATGCTTCCCGTCGACGTGCCTGCGAACAAGTCGAAGAGGTCGCAGGTGGCGATCCCGGTCCGCCGCTCGATTTCCGTGAGCAGCATGGCGGGGATGATCCCCCGGACGCCACCACCGTCGATCGCCAACACTCGGACGATTGGCCGGTCAGTCAGCAAATCGGGCAGCGCCGCCGAACCTTCCGGAAGCGGAGTTGCCGTCAGTTTCATCGGGCGATCTACCGCGCGGAGCGCTAGAAACCAGGCAACCGCGAAGGCCGCGATGACCCCCAAAGTGCCAAGAGCGCCGCGCCACCACTCACGGCGACGCCCCCGTCGCAATTGGTTTCTCATGGGGCGACCATGGATTACTGATTGGAAACAATCGAGCGGAAAACGAGTCGCGAGCAAAATCGGCCACTTCGGACGGTTTACGGCATCACGGGCGGGAACATGGCGAAGCCGGCGGCGGCCATTCCGAGGAAGAGGAAGAACCCAACGACGTCGGTGACGGTGGTGAGCATGATGGAGGAGGCGAGGGCGGGGTCGACTTTGAAGGCTTTCAATCCCACGGGAATGAGGACACCGGCGGCGGCGGCGGCAATCATGTTAAGGATCATCGCGATGCAGGCGACGACGCCGAGGACGAGGTCGCCTCGCCACATCCAACCGATGACGCCGATGGCGAGGCCGGTCGAGAGGCCGGTGAGGGTGGCGACGAGGACTTCCTTGGCGAGGATGCGTCGCTTGAGACGGCCTTCCATCTCGCCCAGGGCCATGGACCGGACGACGATGGTGAGGGTCTGCATACCGACGTTGCCGCCTTGGCTGGCGATGATGGGGAGGAAGACCGCGAGGACGGCGTATTTCTCAATGGTGGGTTCGAAGAGCGAGACAACCCAGCCCGCGAGAATGGCGGTGGCAAGATTGACGTAGAGCCAGGGGATGCGGCGCTGGAAGGAGATCTTCCAGGGGGTGTCGAGCATCTCCTCGCCGGAGAGACCGATCATGCGCTGCATGTCTTCGGTGGCTTCTTCTTCGATGACGTCCATGACATCGTCGGAGGTGACGATGCCGCAGAGGCGCTTCAGATCGTCGACGACGGGGAGGGCAACGAAGTGATGTTCGCGGAAGAGATTGGCGATCTCCTCTTGGTCTGCGTGGACGGAGACGGCGCGAACCTCGCGGATCATGAGTTCCGCGAGGGAGGTGCCGGGTTGCGCAAAGAGGAGGTCGCGAGTGCGGAGGACGCCGCAGAGCCGCTGCCCGTGATCGGTCACGTAGACGTAGAACATGCCTTCGTGGGCACCAGATTCTTTTGACCGGAGGACTTCAATCGCTTGCTGGGCGGACATGTTCTCTCGGAGCGAGACGAACTCCGGGTCCATGATGCCTCCGGCGGAGTCGCTGGGGTAGCCGAGGATCTCGGTGATCTTGGCGGCGGATTCGGGCGGGAGATTGTCGAGGATCTCGGCAAGACGCTCGGGCGAGAGGTTGGCGAGGATATCCGCGGCGTCGTCGAGAAACATCTCGTCGACGATGCCGGAGACGCGGTGTAGCCGCATTTTTTCGAAGAGGCGGACTTGGAGCTCGGGGCCAAATTCGCCGATCACGTCGGCGGATTTTTCGTCGTCGAGTTTGCGAAGGACGGCGCGGAGCTCGGAGAGTTCGAGGTCGGCGAGTTGGTTCGCGGCGTCGCGATCGTCGGCGTCGCGAAGGAAGGCGATCCATTCCGCGTTCTCAGTGGTGCGCTCGGCGAGCGTCGGGATCTCGTAGTCTTTGGTCGGCATCGGCAGGGAGCTTAGTTGAATCCGGACGCTGCGCGAGTTCGAAGGCGCTGACTTGGGCGGGCCGTTTGTGACTCGCGCGGGCCGACGGAAACGGGTTGTTGGAACAACGTGAGATCGTCGGTTGCGCTAGTCGGAATCTCGCAGTCGGCCTGCCTTGGGTGCTTGGCGGCGGGAGCGCCAGCGGTAGGCGATACGGTTGTTTCCCGCTCCTTGCGCCGGGGCAGATCGCGGCTGATCGGGGGGAATGCGGAGCCGACGGGATTCGAACCCGCAGCCTCTGCCGTGACAGGGCAGCGCTCTAACCATTGAGCTACGGCTCCTTCCTCATTGAAGGGAGCGGGGAATATCCATGGATCCGGCCTGACACGCAATCTTTTTTGAAACTGAAATTTGCCAGTGTGGCGTATGCTCCCTAGAACAATGGCCGTGGATTCTCAATACGACGTGATCATTGTCGGAGCGGCTTTTTCGGGCGCTTCGTTGGCGTTGATGCTGCGACGTGAGTTTGCGGATTTGCGGGTGTTGGTGGTGGATCGCTCGGACAGGTTCGACCGGAAGGTGGGCGAGGCGACGACGGAGATCGCGGGGAATTTCCTGCACAAACGATTGGCGCTGACTTCTTATTTGGCGAATCACCAGATCAAGAAGGAGGGGCTGCGGCTCTGGTTTGCCGACGAGGATGGGAAGACGGCGTTTGAAGATTGCGCGGAGGTGGGGGCCAATTACCAAGTGCGGATGCCGTCATTCCAGTTGGATCGGGCGGAGATGGACGAGCATCTCGTGGGGTTGGCGCGAGAGGCGGGGGCAGAGGCTGCGGCGGGGAGTGAAGGTCTCGGACATCGATCTCGAGGCGGCTTCGGTGGCGGTGGAGGGCGAGACGGTCTCGGCGCGGTGGATCGTGGACGCGTCGGGGCGGGCGGCGACGGTCGCGCGGCAGACGGGAAATTTTCGCAAATTGGATGAGCACACGACGAACGCGATCTGGGGGCGGTTTCGAGGGGCGGATGATCTCGATGGATACCGGCTGCGGAAGGAGTTTGCGGAGTTTGGCGCATCATCGATCGCCAGCCGGACGGCGGCGACGAATCATCTCACGGGTTACGGCTGGTGGTGCTGGATCATTCCGCTGAAGGGCGGGGACGTGAGCGTGGGGTTGGTTTACGACTCGAGGTTGTTCACGCCTCCGATGGAGGGCAATCTGACGGAGCGATTGCGCGCGCACTTGCTGGCGCACCCGATGGGGCGCGAGCTTTTTGGCGAGGCGGAGGCGATCGAAGGGGAAACGCGGGCTTACTCGGGGTTGCCGTATTACACGGAGGCGTTGGCGGGGAAGAATTGGCAGGTCGTCGGGGACGCGGCGGGGTTCATCGATCCGCTCTACAGCGCGGGGCTGGACTACTGCTCGTGGACGGTGCGAGCGGCGTTCGGGCGGATCTCGGGGGAATTGCGGGGCGAGGTTGTTGATTTGGAAAAACTGAACGCGCGGTTCCGGCACTCGTACCGGGCTTGGTTCGACGGGCTCTACCGGAGTAAATACGAATACATCGGCGACGCGGAGCTGATGTCGGCAGCTTACTGGATGGATATCGCGCTGTTTTATTTGGGGCCGGTGCGGGAGATCACGGTGGCGCCAGAGGCGGATCTGGATTGTCTGCCGTTCAATGGGCCGGTGGATCGGCGGGTGGCGCGGTTCATGGCATTCTACAATCGTCGGCTGGCGGTGATCGCGCGGAAGCGGCGGGCGGCGGGGTGCTGGGGACGAAGGAATACCGGATGGCGGGAGTTGGGAGATGGCTTTGTGCCGGATCTGCGGGTTCTCAAGGTGCTGCTCAAAGGCGTGCGGCGGTGGTTGGGGGCGGAGTGGCACGCTTTGTTTTTGCGGCCGGCGAGCGCGGCTGAAGGTAAGAAGGAGGAAGCGACGCTTCGCGCTGGGGTTGGGTCGGCTGCCGGAACGAAGTGGAGACCGGCGAAGCCAATTGCAAATCGCCGCTCCTTGAGCGAGACCCCTTCTTGATGGCGCATAAGTCTTATCGGGATTTTCTGGGGAAATTGGAGGCCGCTGGGGAGCTGCGGCGGATTTCCGAGCCGGTGGCTACGGAATTGCAGATCACGGAGCTGGCGGATCGGGAGATGAAGTCGCCGGGCGGCGGGATGGCGTTGCTTTTCGAGCAGCCGACGATTGACGGGAAGGTTTCCGAGTTTCCAGTGGCGGTGAACGCGATGGGGTCGCGGTCGCGGATGGCGATGGCGCTGGGATTGGAGTCGGTGGACGAGCTGGCGGATCAGCTTCAATTCATCATGAAGGCGAAGCCGCCGCGGGGGCTGAAGGATGCGGTGATCTTGCTGCGGAACGGCATCGATCTCGTTCACGCGAGGCCGAAGTCGGTGAAGGACGGGCCTTGCAAGGAGATCGTCGAGCGGTTCGAGGGGGACGGGCTGACGCTGGACGATCTGCCAATTTTGAAGTGCTGGCCGCAGGATGGGGGGCGGTTCGTGACGTTGCCGACGGTCTACACGCGGGACCCCGACACCGGGGAGCGGAACGTGGGGATGTATCGGATGCAGGTCTACGACGGGCGGACGACCGGGATGCATTGGCAAGTCCACAAGGTCGGGGCGCGCCACGGGAAGCGGTACTACGAACGCGGGGAGCGGATGCCGGTCGCCGTGGCATTGGGGGGGGATCCGGCCTACACCTTCGCCGCGACGGCTCCGTTGCCGGATGGTCTCGACGAAATTCTTTTTGCCGGCTTCGCGCGGAAGAAATCGGTGCCGCTAATCAAATGCGAGACGAATGACATCGAGGTGCCGGCGGACTCGGACTTTGTGCTGGAAGGTTACGTCGATCCGGCGGAGCTGCGGGCGGAGGGGCCGTTCGGGGATCACACGGGATTTTACACGCCGGTGGAGGATTACCCCGTGTTCCACCTGACGGCGATCACGCGGCGGAAGAATGCCATCTATCCGGCGACGATCGTGGGAATCCCGCCGATGGAGGATTTCTACTTGGGCGAGGCGAGCGTGCGAATTTTTCTCCCGATCTTCCGGATGAATTTCCCGGAGATCGTCGACATGGCGCTCCCGGCGGAGGGGGTCTTTCACAACCTGGTCTTCGTCTCAATCCGGAAGCAATACGCGTGGCAGGCGTATAAAATCATGCACGGGTTGTGGGGAATGGGGCAGATGATGTTTGCGAAGTACATCGTGGTCGTGGATGACGATTGCGACGTGCACAACACGAGCGAGGTGCTCTTCCGGATGTGCGCGAACACCGATCCGAAGCGGGATTCGACCTTCATTAAAAATCCGAGCGACTCGCTGGATCACGCGCCGAGCGTCGAGGCGATGGGGTCGCACATGGGGATGGATGCGACGCGGAAGTTGGCGGGTGAAGGGCACACGCGGGGGTGGCCGGAGCTGGTGAAGATGGAGGCCGGGGTGGTGGCCTGGGCGGATGAGTTTCTGAAATGCTGAAGACCCCCATCGGGCGACTTCGCTTGATCGCGCTGATCGAGGGGGCGTCGTTCATCCTGCTACTTTTCGTCGCGATGCCGATGAAGTATCTGGCGGGAATCGATGCGGCGGTGAGGATCGTCGGGATGGCTCACGGGGTGCTGTTTCTCGCCTTCTGTTTGGCGCTGGTGCTGGCGGTCCCGGCGCTGAGGTACGATCTCAAGCACTGCGCGGTGGTCTTCGTGGCTTCCTTGGTTCCGTTTGCGCCGTTCGTGATCGATGGGCGGCTGCAGAGGCTCGATGAGGACCGTCGGCGGGGCGTGTCGAGCGGCCGATGAAAGGCGAACGGCCAATCGCGCCGACGAAGGTCGAGACGGCGATGCTAAAGCCGTTTACCGGTCTGACGCTGGAGAGGATCGTGGTGCCGAAGGGCGCGGCAGCTTGTCGAGCAGCGGTGGGGGAGATCTTTGCGGCGGGGGTGGCAGGGTTTGACACCGAGGCGAAACCGACCTTCCGGGTCGGCCAGACGAGTGGTGGGCCGCACGTGGTGCAATTTGCCCTGCGGGAGCGGGCGTTTGTGTTTCAACTTCACCGATTGGAGAGTGAGGAGGCGGTGACGGAACTGCTGGAGTCGGACCGGGTAATGAAGGTCGGTTTTGGCCTGAAGAACGATCGGGGTCAGATCCGAGCGCGGTTCGGGATCGAGCCGCAGGAGATCGTCGATCTCGAGGCGACCTTCCGGAAACTGGGCTACGCGGGTCAGATCGGCGTGCGGGCGGCGGCGGGCGTGGTGTTAAACCGTAGCTTCCCGAAGTCGAAGCGGACGACAACGAGTAACTGGGCCGCAGAGCGGTTGACGTCGAAGCAGTTGATGTACGCGGCCAACGATGCGTTTGCAGCGTTGTGCGTGTGGGAGGCGTTGGGGGAGGGGTGAAGCAACCTGGCGCTTCGCGCTTGGGTTGGGTCGGCGATTGAAAATCGCCGCTCCTTGAGCACCGGCGGCTGGGAAGCTGCGGGGCAGACGGCATCGGCTTTGCGATGCAGCCCGAAGGGCGAGATGAGCGGGAGCGAACGAATCAACTAGACCGCCTTGAGGACGAGGGCGGCATTGATGCCGCCGAAGCCGAAGCTGTTGGTCAGGATCGTTTTGAGGGGGAGTTCGCGGCCGTGGTTGGGAACGATGTCGAGGTCGCAGTCGGGGTCGTTCGTTTCGTGGTGGAGGGTGGGAGGGATCCATTGGTTCTCCAGCGCCAGGCAGCAGATGATCGCTTCGATGGCGCCGGTCGCGCCGAGCGGGTGGGCGGTGTAGGCTTTGGTGCCGCTGACCGGGATGCTCGTGGCGCGGTCGCCGAAGACGGAGTGGATCGCGCGGGTCTCGGAGGAATCGTTGACCTGGGTGGAACTGGCGTGAGCGTTGATGTGGTCGATGGCGTCGGGATTGATTCGGGCGTCGGCGAGAGCCTCGCGGATGGTCCGGATGCCGGGGTGGCCGGTGGGGTGCGGCGACGTCATGTGGTGCGCGTCGTTGCTGAGCGAATAGCCAGCGATCTCGGCGTAGATGCGCGCGCCGCGGGCCTTCGCGTGCTCGTATTCCTCGACGACGAGGGAGGCACCGCCTTCACCCATGACGAAGCCGTCGCGGTGGAGGTCGAAGGGGCGGCAGGCGGTCGGTGCGGGGCCGCGGCTCATGGTTCTAATGAAGTCGAATGCACCGTAGCTGAGGGGACTGAGCGGGGACTCGGCGGCTCCGGCGACGATCACGTCGGCCATGTCGTCGCGGATGTAGCGGAGGGCTTCGCCGAGGGCGATGGGACCGGAGGCGCAGGAGTTCGAGTTCGTGGTGCCGAGGCCCTGGAAGCCGAACTCGATGGCGATGTTGCTGTGCGCGGAGCCGCCGAAGACTTTGAGGGCGATGAGCTGATCGGCTGCGCGGGGACCGCCGGCGAGGAACTTCGCTTTTTCGTCCTCGGCGTTGGAGATGCCGCCGAGGGCGGTGCCGAAGCTGACGCCAACCCGGTCCTGCGGGTCGGCGGGCGAGTACGTCAGCCCCGGCGTCGGCGAGGGCGAGGTGGGCGGAGGCGACGGCGAATTGCGCGTAGCGGTCGAGGCGCTTGATCCGGGCGGGGGTAAGGTAAGTGGAGGGGTCGAAGTCGTTCACTTCGCCCGCACACTTGGCGCGGAAGTCGGTGGTGTCGAAGCGGGTGAGCGGGGTGATGCCGGATCGCTCGGCGAGGAGGCCTCGCCAGAGCGAGTCTTTGCCGATGCCGATGCAAGTGATGGGGCCGAGGCCGGTGATAACGGCGCGTCTTGGGGCGGGTGGCATGGTGTTTTTTCTCACGCGAAGCCGCGAAGCCGCGAAGAGGAATCCAAATACTGGGTTCTCGCGCAGAGGCGAAGAGACGCAGAGATGAACGCAGATCTGATCGGAATTTCTCTTCGTCTCTTAGTCTCTGCGCGAGAATCATCATTCACCATTCGCGGCTCTGCGGCTTCGCGTGAGGACATCATTTCCGCGCCTCGAGGTGGGTCTTGAAGGTCGCGAGAGTCTTGTGGGCGATGTTGTCGATGAAGAAGCCGCCGATGATGGGTTCGGCAACCTTTGCGAGCGCGGGGATGCGGAAGTTGAGAACGTGGATGATGGTGACGAGGGTGCCCCCGGGCTTTTCATCGAAGGTCCAGACGACGGTCATGCCTTTGGTGAAGGCTTTGAGGTGGTGGAAGTGGATCTCGAGCTTCTCGCGGTCGATGGTTTGCTCGGATGTCCAGGCGATGGGGATGCCGTCGCGGTGGGCCGCCATTTTGACGATGTGGCGGTCGGTGCCCCGCTCGAGGTAATCGATGTACCGGTAGTGCGGCAAGATGGCGGGCCAGCGAGAGAGGTCGGACGTGCAGTCGAAGATCGTCTGCTTCGGGGCGCGGATGAGGATGGACGAGGTTGTGTTCATGCTGGGTGAATGACGTAGTGGCAGAAGGCTTCGCCCGCGTGGACGTCGAGGGATACGAGTTTGGTCCGGGTGATGCGTCGAAGAAAGTCGGGATTCGTGCCGGTGACGGTGGGGGCCTCGGCTCCGCCAAAGACCAGCGGGGCGCGGGTGAGGTAAAGTTCGTCGAGGGCGTCGAGTTCGATGAGGGTGCGCAGGAGGCTGGGGCCACCCTCGCAAACGAGGGTGCGGACCGCTCGCTCGGTGTGAAGGAATCGGAGCACTCCAGCCGTGTCGACGGCGTCTCCAGTGGCAAGGTGAAGGGTGGCTTTCGAACGGAGTTCGTCGCGAAGAGCGGCGGGCATTCTCTCCGTGGTGAAGAGGATGCGCTCCGCGGTGCCGGCTTGGAAGAGCTTCCAGGTCGGGTCGAAATGCCCAGAGTTGCTGAGGACGGCGCGGATGGGTTCGACGGATTGGCCGCGAGCCCTGCGTTGTTTTTGCAGCGCCTTAATCGGGAGGTTCATGCTCATGGCGTCGGCTTCGAGGGTGCCGCGACCGACGATGAGGGCGTCGCCAAGGGAGCGGATGCGGAGCAGCTCGTGGTAGTCCCGCTTGGACGTGAAGCCGGTGGGGGTGAGATTGCGCGTAGAGATCTTGCCGTCGGCGGTGACGGCGAAGTTCGCAAGAATTCGCGGCCGATCTTTCACACCCGGGGATGTTGCGCGGCGTCGACGGTCACAGCGTCCATCTCTCCGACGGAGACGGTGTCAGTCGGTCGGCGGTAGGTGAGGTAGACGAGGCCGCCGAGGAGGCTCCAGAGGACCACGGTGAGGTAGCCCAGGAGGGAGATGAGGACGGCCTGCGGGCCGGGGATCCCGTAGAGGGACTTGAGCAGCTGTTCAAAGAGTTTCTCGCGGACGCCGATGCCCGAGAGGCTGATGGGGATCGAAGTGATGGCATTGACGATGGGCATCACCGAGAATGTGTCGAGCAGGCCGAGCGCGCTACCGAGCGCGCGGGCGGCGAAGTAGAACGTGACGAAGAGAAGGAGGTGGCTGACGATGGAGATGAGGAACGTCGAGGCGAGAGCGAGGGGGGCGCGGATGTATCGGGTGGTGGCGACGGCGAGGTCGACGAGGCCGGTGCGGAAGGGCATGCGGGCGGGGAGGCGGTCCTGAAGTTTGAAAAACGAAATGGCCGCGCCGACGGCGACCATTCCCACACCGCCACCAAGAATGAGAAAGAGCGTGCCGAGCATGGCTTGGGCCATGGGTGTGCTCATCAGCACATCGAAGCGGAGAGCGACCACGACGAGCGCAACGAGGCAGAGTGCGAGCAGGCCAACGACGCGATCGACGACGATGCTGAGAAAGGCCGCGGCGCGGGCGGTGGGTGACTCGCGCACGGCGTAGTAGATCTTGGCCACGTCGCCGCCGGTGGCGCCGAGGAGGAAGAGATTAAAGAACGCGCCGATGAAGTAGAGCTGAGTCGTGCGCCAGAAAGTGAAGTGGATATCGGCCGCCCGGAGGAGAATGTGCCAGCGGGCGGCTTGGAGTCCGAGGGCGGTGCCGGTGGCGGCGGTGGCGGGGAGGAGCCACCAGAGATTGGCAACGCGGAGGGCTTCGGCCATGAACTCGCGCTTGGCGGGATCGTGAAAAATCCACGCGATGAGAGCCAGCGAGACGAGGATCTGGAGGGTGGCGATAACGGCGCGCTTCACGCGCCAAATTCGGTTCGCCATCGGTCGGCGGCTTCGACGATGTCGCCGGCTTCGCGCTTGGGGTGAAGCTCGATCACGAAGGGAATGTCCTTCGGAAAATGGGGCACGAGCGCGTGGTAGTCGATCTCTCCTGAGAACGGGACGCGGTGATCTTCGAGCGGCCATTGAGCGTCGTGCAGATGACAGCCGATGGCGCGAGGACCGATGGTGCGGAGCCAGTCTTCGTGATCGAGAAAGGAGAGGTTCTCCTTGCGCTGGGCGTGGCCGAAGTCGTGCCAGTAGCCGCAGGTGAGACCGAGGGCGTCGAGGAAGGCGGGGAACTCGCGCTCGGAGGGGATGGCTTCGTAGCTGTCGCGATTCTCGATCCCGAGGCGGATACCTTTCTCTCCGGCGTAGTCGACGACGGGCTTGAGGGCTTCGAGGACGCGGCGGGTGGCGTCGTGCGAAATGGCCTCGCGCTCGAGGACGCCCTTGAGCTTGGTCTCGGCGTACGTCTTGGCGAGGTAGTCGCCGGCCTGCACCATCTTACCGAGGCTGCGGGTGAAGCCCTTCATTTTGCTGACGGATCCGGAGTGGATGACGATGAGCTTGGCCCCGACGCGGTCGGCGTAGTCGATGGTCTGGAGCGACATCTTGATCGCGCGTTGGCGGACTTCATCGCGGGAGGAGCTGAATTCGTAGCAGTCGGGCGAATCGGTCATGACCTCGACTGGCTGCGGGCAGAAATTATGCAGGCTGGTGAAGGTAACCCCGCCGCGCTCGGCGTATTTGAGGATGCCTTCCATCATCGAGACGTTGAGCCCGTGGCTGAGCTCGATGTGGTCGAAGCCAAGGTCCACGATCTCCCGAAGCATGGATTCGCCATCGGTGTGGCGGCTGGAGTTCCAGCACGTGGAGAGGGCGAGTTGCATTTCGTTGGTCGGAAAGTCGGAAGGTCGAAAGTCCGGTCAGAGCATCGCTAGCTTTTGGGCGGCGGATTCGCCGGAGGCCATGGCGGATTGGATGCTGCAGGAGTGGATCTGGTCGCCGGCGAGGAGGACGTTGGCCGGAGTCGCTGGATTCGGGAGGTGAGCGGCGAAGCCGGGGGGTTGCTTGGGTTGGGCGTAGGGGACGTGGACGGTGTGGAGGTGGGTGAGCGCGTCGCGGGCTTCGCTGAAAATGCCTTCGATCTCGGCGATGGCGGCTGACGCCAGGGTAGCGTCGTCCATTCTGCGGGGGTCGAGGATGGTTGCGCTGATGAGGTGTTGTCCGTCGGGAACAAGCTCAGGGGCCACGTTGGTGAGTTGCACGAGGTGGCGGACGAGGCGGTCCGCCCCGGCCGGGAGGACGAGGAGTGCGCCGGTATAGAGCGGGCGGGCGGAGCGGAAGTAGAGCGTCGTCACGCCGCGAGCGGGGCGCGCTTCGGATGGGATCTGGCCGAGGATACGGAGGGTCGCTGGTTCGTCGGTGGCGAGAAGGATCGCGTCGGCGGACAGAGACTCGCCCGCGGACGTGATCGCGGCGGTGGCGCGGTTGCCGGTGACGTCGAGGCGGTCGATTTCCGTGGAGAGCCGGAGACGACTCGCAGGAAGGTCCTCCGCGAGTTGGCAGGGAATCTCGCCGATGCCACGAGCCGGGATGAGTGCGCGACCGGTGGCAAATTTCTTCAGATAATAACAAAAAAGTCCGGCGGAAGTCTCGAGTTCGTTGTCGAGAAAAACTCCCCCGAAGAAGGGTTGGACGAAGCGGCGGAAGAAGGTCGGCGAGAACCCCAATCGGTCGAGCAGAGCAGCGGTCGAGGGTTCGTTCGGGTCGGCGCAGCGATTCAAAATCGCGGCGTCAGAGTGGACGACGGTGCTCGCAAGCAGGGCGGCCAAGTGAAGTTTGTCTGAGAGGGAGAAAACGGGATCAAGGCCGGCGGAGAGCGCGCCAGACGGGTGACGGAGAGGGTGCAGGATCCGGAAGAAATCGCCGTCGTCGTGGAGGATGGCGCCCGAGTCAAAGTAGCGAGGGCGGAGTCCGGGGATGTCGAGGTGCTGGCGGGCGGCGGGGTAGGAGTCGAGAAGGACCTGGAAGCCTCGATCCAGGCGAAATCCTTCGATCTCATCGGTTCGAACGCGCCCGCCCGGCGCGTCGGCGGCGTCGACGAGGAGGTAGTCCTCGCCCGCGGCTTGCAGGGTCTTCGCGGCGACCAATCCGGCGAGACCGGCTCCGATGACAAGGATCATGGGGCGCTACGGTATTGCGCTGGGATGCAGGAACAAGCTGTTTTCCAGGTCGGGGGGATGACCGATCACGAGGGTTGAGCGCAACCGCCTTCGGTTTCACCGGGGTGATTGCCTTCGGATCGAGAGACCTGTAGCTCTTTCGCGGTGATGGATCGGCAAGATGAGCAATGCACGGAGGCCCGGGGAAAATGTGGGGACTGCTGAAGCGTGCGGCCCACGCGGAGGTCCCGTTGCCGACTGGCCCGGTCAGCGTGGTGATCTTCGATTTCGACGGGACGGTAGCCGACACTTTTCGAGCGGGCTTTGAGATCCTGAATGAGTTAGCGGAAGAATACGGTTATCGACCTCTGCGGGAGGAGGATATCGAGGGCGCACGCGATTTCTCGACTCGAGGGCTGATGCGGCATCTCGGGGTGTCGACGCGGAAGCTGCCCGCCATCTCGCGGCAAGGTGTGAAGCGGCTGCGGGGGCGGATTCAATCCATTCAGCCCTTACCAGACGTCGCTGACATGCTGAGAGAGCTGGTCGCGCGGGGTTTTCGCCTGGGCATCGTGACTTCAAATTCGGAGGAGAACGTCGGGATCTTTGCCAGGAATCACGGGCTGGAAGTGTTTGAATTTGTTCGGAGTTCGTCGCGCCTCATGGGGAAAGGGAGGGAGATCAAGCAGGCAATGCGCGCGCACGGCTTCGGGATCGGAGATGCGCTCTACGTAGGGGACGAGACTCGCGACATCGAGGCGTGCCGGGGGATCGGGATGCGCTGCGCAGCAGTGACGTGGGGATACAACTCACGCCGAGCGTTGGAAGAGCAAGGACCGTATGCAATGGTTGAGAGTCCAGCGCAGCTCCTGACGCTGATCGATTCGCTCGCTAAACCAAAATGATGATGAAAACACCAATTGCACCACTTTTAATGGCTGGTCTGGCGCTCGCGGTGGCGGGCTGTGGGACCCTTTACTACTCTTCACTCGAGAAGTTCGGGATCGAGAAGCGTGACCTGCTGGTCGACCGGGTGGAATCGGCCCGGGACGCGCAGACCCAGACGCAGAAGACATTTTCCAGCGCGCTGGAGGCCTTCACGGATCTGACTGGCTCCGATGGGGGGGACCTGGAGCGGACATACGACCGGCTGAACGCGGCCTACGAGGCGAGTCGAGCGTCGGCGAAGCGGGTATCCGACCGGATCGACTCCGTCGCGGACGTGGGTGATGCTTTGTTTCGCGAGTGGAAGTCGGAGCTAGGTGACTACAGCAACGAGAGTCTGCGCCGGGAAAGCGAGCGTCAATTAGCTCAGACTCGGGTCAGCTATGTGGAGATGATGCGAAAGATGCGGCGGGCGGAAGCAAGCATGTCGCCCGTGCTCGAAGCGTTCGAAGACCAGGTGCTCTTTCTCAAGCATAACCTCAACGCGCGCGTGATCGCAGGTCTGGACTCGGAGGTCAGGTCGATCCGTGGGCAGGTCGATGCGCTCATTCGCGAGATGCAAGTGTCCGTTGCCGAGGCGAACGACTTTATCGCCGGGATGCGGTAGGTTCGGTCGTTCCCGGTGGAAGGACTCAGGACATCGGCGACTGGAAGCCGCCGCTCCTTGACGAAGTGATCCTTGGTTACTCCTCGGGCGGGCCGACGAGCTTCTTGAGCTTCATCATGCCGCGGCGGATCCGGGCTTTGACGGTGCCGAGGGGCTCGCGGAGGCGCTCGGCGATCTCGTTCTGGGTGAGGCCTTTGAAGTAGGCCATCTCGATGACCGTTCGTTGCTCGGCGCTCAGCTTGCCGACCGCTGCGCGGACCATGTCGCCCTGCTCGAAGGCATTGACGTCGTCAGACGGGGCACGGTTGTTTACCGTGTCTTCGGGGAGTTGCTCCTTGCCGGCTTCGTCGCGAAGGCGCGAGCGCCGCTGGTGAGAGCGGATGCGGTCGATGGCCTTGTTGCGCGTCATGGTGACGGCCCACGTCAGCGGCTTGCCGCGAGCGGGGTCATACATCGCGGCCTTGTCCCAGATCATGACAAAGACCTCTTGGGTCACGTCTTCTGCGTCGGTAGCATCGTTGAGAACGCGGAGAGCCGTGGAAAATATAATACCGGCGTAACGGTCGTAGAACGTCGCGAAAGCAACGCGATCGCCCCGCCCAACCTGTTGAAGTAGGGCGATTTCTTCCGATTTTTCGAATCGTTCAGTGGCCACGCGGTCCTTCCATGTCGGCAAACATGGCGCAAATTTTCGAAAATGCGAGCTTGGTATTAGAAAAATTAATAGTCCGCTAGTATGGCGGCTACGATCTCGCCGGTCCTGGCAAGATCGGCGTCGGAGTGGGCTAGCGAGATGAAGCCCGCTTCGAACTGAGACGGTGCGAAGTAGACCCCCGCTTCGAGGCAGGCGTGGAAGAAACGGTTGAAGGCAGGTTTATCGCAGCGCATGGCGTCGGCGAGGTTGCGGACTGGTCCCGGGTGGAAGAACAGGCAAAACATCGAGCCGATCCGGTGAAACGTGAGGGGTTTGCCCGCGATGGCATCTCGGACGGTCGCTTCGAAGGTGGCGCCGATCCGTTCGAGTTGAGTCCAGCCGTCGACACGCTCGAGTTCGCGGAGTTGGGCGAGTCCCGCAGCGAGGGCGAGTGGATTGCCGGAGAGGGTGCCGGCTTGGTAGACGGGGCCGTCGGGCGAGAGGTGGTCCATGATGTCAGCGCGCCCTCCAAATGCTCCGACGGGCAGCCCCCCGCCGATCACTTTGCCCATCGCCGTGAGGTCGGGCCGGATACCGCAGATCTGCTGGTAACCGCCGGGCGAGAGGCGGAAGCCAGTCATGACCTCGTCGAAGATGAGAAGCGCGCCCGCCTCGTCGCAGAGCTCGCGCAGGATTTCGAGAAAACCCGGTTCCGGCAGGTAGAGGCCCGCGTTCGCCGGGATCGGCTCGATGATGACGGCGGCAAGCTCGCGGCCCTCTCGTTGGAAGATCGCGCGGAGGGCTTCGGGGTCGTTGTAGGGAACGGTCGTCGTGAGCGCCGCGAGGGCGGCTGGGACGCCCGCGCTGTCGGGCTGGCCGTGGGTGAGGGCACCAGATCCAGCTTTGACGAGCAGAGAGTCAACGTGCCCGTGGTAGCAGCCCTCGAATTTGATGATCCGATCCCGACCCGTGAACCCGCGGGCCAGGCGCAGACAGCTCATGGTCGCCTCGGTGCCGCTGTTGACCATCCGGACTTTCTCGACGGAGGGGACCAGTCGCGTGATGGTTTGAGCCATCTCGACCTCGAGCGGATTCGGGATCCCGAATGACGTCCCTCGGGCTGCGGTCTCCCGGACCGCGTCGACGACGACGGACGGCGCGTGACCCAGAATTGCCGGTCCCCAGGTGCCCACGTAGTCGATGTACTCGTTGCCATCGACATCGCGCACCCGACAGCCGGAAGCCGACTCGGCAAAAAACGGTTCTCCACCCACTGATCGGAAAGCGCGCACCGGCGAATTGACCCCGCCGGGAATGTGCGCGAGCGCGGCGGCGAAGAGTTCGTGAGATCTGCGGTGGTTCATCGGGTGGAATAACGGCGAGGTCGGAAGAAGGGGCAACTGGCCAGATTCGAAATTGTAGTCATCGCTCCTCCAGCGAGTCGAGTCGCACCAGCATCCCGCGCTTCGAGTGAACGAAAGCTCTGCGGGATCGCCGCCGGAACCCTGGCAAGGGGACAAGACCAACGCCCATCTGCACCGGCCCTGACATCGCGATGTATCGGCGACAGTCTTGTTGGCGAGCGAAACTGGTCACCGGAAGTGGGAAAGCGACGGCGCAGCTGCCCTACCTTGTGGGTGGGCGCGCTTGGCCCGGGGGTTGCGGTGGCTCTTCGGATTTGGCGAGCGGGTCTCCATTCGGGTCAGTTGCCAATACTCGAAAATCGTCCGGCGAATTTGATTGTTGTCCCCAGACCCGCTATCCGGTGGATTTGAGTTTTGATGCCTGACCCCATATCTGACCCCATATCCGAATACAACCAGGTAGCCTCCGTGACCAATCCGCTCGGTCGCACCACCGCCTACCAATACGGGCGCGAGCCGGGCTGCGTCACCTGCGGCTACCTTCCGACCCTTACGATGATCACACTCCCATCGGGCAAGAAGACCGAGATGGAATACGACCGCAGTGGCAAGCTCGTCAAACGCATCGTGGCTCCCGGGACCAGCGAAGCCGCGACGACTCTTTACGTCTACAATCCCGCCGGTGAGATGGCCCAGATGATCGATCCACGCGGATTCATCACCCAGTTCACCTACGATCTTCTCGAACGGATCAAAACCTCAACCGACCCGGGTGGCGACGTCACCAGCTGGGGCTACGACGCCGTCGGCAACGTGCTCACAACGACCCGCCCGGACAGCAGCCAGAATAGCTACACCTACGATTCCATGGATCGCCAGCTCACCGCGACCAACCCAAAAAACGAAACGATCACCACCGCCTTTCACCCCAGCGGTTCTGTCGCCTCCCTCACCGATCCTCGCGGGGAAGTCACGACCTTTCAAATCGACGCTCTGTCCCGCAATACGCGCATCGATTACCCGGGTGGCTACCACGAAGCCTTTGCTTTCGATGCCGTCGGCAACCCGACCACGCTGCGCAACAAGGGTGGCTACGTCGAAACCCGGACCTACGATGCCCGCAACCGCCAAAACCTCAGCTCCTGGAGTTCGACCAATGGATGGCAAAATCCGGTGACTCGTAGCTACGACGCAACCAACCAACTCCTGACTTGCGACACAGTCGACTGTGAACTCGATTATTCCTACGACGCCGCTGGTCAGCTTCTTTCGGAAACCTACACCTTTCCCGGACTGTACACCCCGACCCCTAAAACCGTAGCCTACGCCTACGACATCGACGGGAACGCTCGACCATGACCTATCCAGACGGCATGGTCCAAGCCATCGATTACACCGCCCGGAATCAAGTCGCGACAATGAGTGTCGACGGGCCACCGCCTCTCGCCTCGTTCACCTACGACCCCGCTGGCAATCGTCTTTCGAAAACTTTGGAAAACGGCACCGTGACCACATCGACCTACGACATCTCTGGTTTACTCACCGGGCTCACCCACGCCAACGGAGGGAACGGCTTCGAGTCCGTTGGGTATGGTTACAACTCCCTCGATCTGCGGACGAACGAGACGAGAAACGCCGTCGTAACTACGTTCTCCTACGACTCCGCCGACCAACTTGCCTCCGCCACCTATGGAACCAGCGGCAATGTTGTCCAATATTCCTACGACTCCGCGGGCAATCGAACCCTCGTGCAGGACGCCCAGAATGGAAACACCTCCTACTCGGCCAGTCCGCCCAACCAATACTTCCAAGCCGGACACGACGGCGCCGGCAACATTTCCTACTACGCATCCCGAATTTACTCCCACCGTCCAGACGGCAGACTCTTCGAATCGAAATACCGGCCGGATCCGGAATCAAGTTACACGAGCTACGGTCAGCGCCGGTACGACGGCCACAACCGCATTATCAAACAAACATTCGATCAAGGAACCTTCCAGATTTTTGACGGGTGGAATTTGATCGCGGAATATACCAAGGACCTCCTCGTTGCGGAATACGTCCATGGCCCGGAAGTCGATGAAATTCTGGTAAAAATGGATTCCTCGGAACCAGTCTACTATCACCGCGACGGCCTCGGCTCGACCATCGCTCTCACCGATGCTGCTGGAACGCCGATCGAACGCTATACCTACGATGCGTACGGCTGGCCCAGCATCCAAACCGGCACCGGGGCCTTCCGTTCGGCCACAGCTTACGGAAATCGATTCCTTTTCACTGGTCGCGAGTGGCTTGCCCGGACGAACATCTACGATTACCGCAACCGAACCTACTTCCCAGTCCTCGGACGCTTCGGCCAACCCGATCCCATCGGCTACGCAGGCGGCGACCTCAACCTCTATCGGTATGTGGCCAATAATCCAGTTAACTGGGTCGATTCTTTCGGACTATATGCAATCATGGTTTGCAATCGATGCGAGGGAGGCTCCGGGGAGATGCGCTGTATAACATATGAAAGCGGCGACGGCGCCGAATCCAGTGATCCATTTTCGACAAATGAAGGAACAAATGACGGCAATACTCCAGCAGGTAATTATACGATCGAACCAAAGCCGGAAAGCCAGATGGAACCCGGAAACGAAGGAATGACTGGTGATGGATCTTGCGGAAAGATTACCGGTCCCAGCGGAACCGAGTATCCGCAGGGAACTCCGTCAATCACTGGTCCGAGCGGGATCCCGGGAAATCCAGGGCCAGGATGGGCGAATAATAATCGTATTCATGGGCCTGGCTATTCTAAGGGCTGCATAACTACAAATCAGTGCGGCCAAATCAAAGACATAATGGACCGGAATCCGGGCGAGTTCGAGTTGGAGATAAATGATGTTTGCTGCGAACCGGGCGAAGGTCCGCCCGACCCAGATCCGATTCGCCGCGCTCTATGATATCGACCTCGAAAACTCTAGGAACAGCTCTTTTGACGGCTGTTGCGATCTCCACGCTTTCGTGTTCGTCCACCAGACTGAGTAATCACTATTCTGATCTGCCAAACGACGTCCCAAAACTCGATCAGTTAGCGAAAAAAGCACTGCGACTGGCCGAGACGCCTCTCGTCTATTCTGGCGAAAAGGTAGAAATTTTGTCCGAGATGCTTTACTATAATCTCGATAAAATTGGGGATAATGCGTTTGCACGATCATTCTCGGATTTGTCAGAAAGCGAACAGAGTGCTCTCCGATTAGCCATCAAGCGCTCTAATATTGAAGAAGACTTCCCGCTCACGAGTGAAGCAATAAAACAAAGTGAAAGGCGTCTATGGCCTGCAGTTGTTGCCTCAGAAAAATTCGCTCAGATCTCGCGAGCCGACTTAGATGCGTGGTAGTCTTCGAAGGGGTCAGTCCGGGGATCGGGGTCAGGATCGGGGTCAGGCGTCAAATCTGGATCGGGGTCAGGCGTCAAATCTTGAATTCCGGGGATCGGGGTCAGGCGTCAAATCTTGAATTCCGGGATCGGGGTCAGGATTGGGGTTAGGTCTCAAATCTTAAATTTTTGGAGGGGGTCAGCAGATGATTTCTGAAAGTTCCGGGTCACCTTTCAGGAAAATGAGGTTAATCCTCGCGCTGTGGCTCGAAGCGGGGATGGTTGGCTGGTTGATCAAACGGCTCGCATGGCGGCGCGTGAAATCGCCGGATGGCGGCTGGGCTGGGAACGGGATAACTTCGAGACCGTCGATCCGGCTGAAATGGAGATTTGCGGTGTGGACGGGGACGCGGGCGTGGAGCGCGCAGGCGGCGTTGATGAGGTCCGGTGCGGGAATGGTGAACCCCAGATCGGTCTGACGTCCAAGTGAGGTCGGTGGCACGCGACCAGAGCCTCGCTTGCCATCACCAAGGGATTCTTCGGCGACGCGGAGTGCCAGGACGTCGCAGTCGGGATCAACGGCGTTGCGTAACTCGTCGGCGGAAAGGCCCGAGCCGTCGCGGCGGAACTCGGCTGACCGAGCCTTCCGGTCCATCTCGCGGAGCACGAAGCTGACGGCCTCTGTCTTGCTGTCGATCTCGTGATCTCGCACGCCGCGTGCGAGGACGTTCTCGTCGATGTGCTTGGTCATCTTCATGTCATGCCGAGTGTGGCATGAATGGGGGGTGTCAAAAAAAGAAGGTGTGGAGGTCGTTATTCCGCTGTGGTGGTCTGAAGAAGAAAGGCGCGGTCCGCTTCTTCGATTGGGTCCGAGATGGGAATGGCTGGGGCGACGGGATCGGCTTGCGGGGCCGGGATCGAGTCTTCTAGCGTGTTTGTCGCTTCGCTCGACAGATCTTCCGAACGCGGTGCCTCGCCGGGAACGATGACAATGGTCTCGTCCAGTGTGGGCGTGAATGGCTCGGGGTTGGGCGTCGGGCTGGCTGTCGAGCTGAATTCGTAGCCTCGGACCTTGAGGGCGGTCGGGTCGGGATCAGCTAGCTCATTCTGGGCAGATTTGAGGGTGTTGACCGGGGTCGGCGTCGGCGTCAAGATGGTGTCATCTTCCTGATCCGCTCCGAGACGAGTTACGTTGATAGCGACCGTGTACAGGAGGAATCCGAGGGCTGCCAGAACAACGAGCGAGACAATCCCGATGATCGTCGGCAAAAGCCGGCCCCGCTTGGGTCTATTGACGAGGTTGGGCCGTAGCGGCGGCAGGTCCGAGTGCGAGTAGTGGGTGTAGGCGTAGCCCTCGGAAGCGACTTCGCCGGCGTCCGGAAGGAGCTCGCGGACCTTGACCATCGGGAGACCCAGGTATTTCGCGTAAGCGATGATGAACATCCGGGCGTAGCTCGGGTTGGTAAAGGACGAGAGGTCGTCGTTCTCCATGTCGCGGATGCGCTGGGCGCGCATGCGGGTCTCCTTGGCGGCGCGTTCGATGGGGATGCCCTTGCTCTCGCGCTCAGCCGAGAGCAGGACGCCGACGGAGAGGGCGAGTTGACCGGTGGAATCGCTTTTCATCAGATGGTATCGAGGTCGACAAGGATTTCGCGGTCCTTCGCTCCGTCCTTCGGTCCAACGATGCCGCGGGATTCGAGGATGTCGACAACGCGGGCGGCTCGGGTATAACCAAGCCGCAAACGACGCTGCAACATCGAGGTCGAGCATTTTTGTTCCTGCTTGATGATATCGAGACACTTGTCGACCAATTCTTCGTCGGCTTCGCTAATGTCCTCTTCCGGCGGAGCGTTGCTGGTGAGCTTGTCGTGGATGCTGGGCTCGAATTGGGGCTTCGTCTGGTTGGAAACGAAGTCGACGATGCGGGCGATCTCGTCGTCGGTGACGAGGACGCCCTGGGTGCGGACGAGCTTGGCGGTGCCGGGCGGCAGGTAAAGCATGTCGCCCTGGCCGATGAGGCGCTCGGCCCCGTTCTCGTCGAGGATGACGCGCGAATCGATTTTCGACGCCACCTGAAAGGCGATGCGGCTCGGGATATTTGCCTTGATGATGCCGGTCACCACGTCCGCGCGGGGTGTCTGCGTGGCGACGACGAGGTGGATGCCGGAAGCACGCGCTTTCTGAGCGATCCGGGCGATGCTGGACTCCACGTCCGCCGGTGCCGTCTGCATGAGGTCGGCCAGCTCGTCGATGATGACGACGATGTAGGGCATCTGGTCGGGGATGATGATCTCGTCGGCGTCGCGGGGGACGGTCACCTTGTTGCGGAAAGTGGTGATGAGTTCCTCGTCTCCGTCGGTCTCGGCGTCGGCGTCGGCGTCGGCGAGAGCCTCGAGGGGATCGGCCTCCGTTGCTTTCGCGGCGCTCGGGGAGGATTCCTCCCAAGGCGGAGTCTCGTCGGTAGGTAAAGGCGGGGATTCTGCGGTCGTTGGATCGTCGCGCTTCGCTTCGGCGTCGAGTTCCGCCTGCGTCTTGGGCTTTGGCCGGTCATTGAAGGTCGCGATATTGCGGACGTTCGTTTTCGCGAAGATCCGGTAGCGATTTTCCATCTCGTCGACGACCCAGCGCAGGGCCATGAGGACCTTCTTGGGATCGGTGACGACGGGGGTGACGAGGTGGGGGAGGGTGTTGTAGATCTGCATCTCGACCACCTTCGGATCGATCATGATGAAGCGGAGCTCCTCGGGCGTGAATCGGAAGAGGAGGGAAGCGATGATGGAGTTAATGCAGACCGATTTGCCCGAACCCGTGGTGCCAGCGACGAGGCAGTGCGGCATGGCGGCGAGATCGCCGATGATGGCGTTGCCGTAGACGTCCTTGCCGAGGGTGAGGGGTAGGCGGGCTTTCGAGTCCGTCCAGGCCTCGGATTCGAACAATTCGCGGACGGTGATCTTGACCTTCTTCGCGTTGGCAATCTCGATGCCGACGGTGTCTTTGCCGGGGATGGGGGCGATGATGTTGATGCGCTCGGCGCGGGTGGCGCGGGCGATGTCGCGCTCCAAGGTGACGATGCGATCCACGCGCACGCCCTTGGCCGGGTAGATCTCGAATCGGGTGATGGTCGGACCCTTGGTGATATCGCCGGGCGCGGCGTTGACGCCGAACTGGGTGAGCGTGTCGATGATGATGTCTTGGACGGCTTTGAGTTCGGTGGGGTCGGCAGGGGTCCGGCCGGCTTCGTCGGGCGGGTCGAGCAGGTCCAGGTGGGGGAGTTCGTAGTTGTCGAGGTGGACTTCCTGGAGGCCGGCAGCCACTTCCGCCTTCTTGCGGGGAGGGGCGGGTGGGAGCTTCGGTTTCTTGTTCCCCGGCTTGGGGACCGAGGTGTCGATGATCTTGGGCTCGGGGAGGGGTGCCTCCGTGGACTCGGCAGGGTTGGGCTGGGCGGCGGGTTCGAGGGGAAGCTCACCGTCGGGGGTGGCTTTCGCGCCTCGCTTGGTGCGGAGGCGTTTTTCGATCTGCTCGGCTTGGCGGTCGAGGTCGCGTTGATTGGCTTCGAAGACCTGTTCCTCGGTCAGGCGCTCGCGCTGACGCTCGCGGCGGGCGGCCATTCGTTCGCTTAAGGCCGTGGCGCAAAGTTTGACGAACCTGATCGGGTGGAAGCCGGAGAGAAGGATGAGGCTGGCGACGTAGAGAACGAGGAGGACGATCGCCGAACCCACGCTCCCGAGGGCGTTCGTGAAAGCCTTCCCACCCACGTAATAGCCTATCCAACCGCCCGGACTTTGGATTCGAAAACGCTCGTCCCATCCCGTGAGAAACCACGGTTGCAGGTGAAGCAGGCTAGCTCCGCAGAGCAGGAAGAGGAAGGCCCATCCGAAGCGTCCCTTGAGGGTAAAGCGGGGAAAAAAGAGCTTGGCGACTCCGAAGCCCAGGAGCAGCGCGGCGAGGAGATAGGAGGCTGCTCCGAAGATGAAGTAGAAAAATCCCGCGATGAGGACGCCGATGATACCGACAAAATTGCTGATCTCGGCGTTCGGCGGAGTGACGTAGCTGAAGAACACCCACGGCGGCACGTCGGCGGGGTCGTAGGAGACGAGCGCAAGGAGCAACAGGACGCTGGTACCGATCAGGACCACGCCGAGTGCTTCGTTCACAGCGGTATTGCCTGACTTCGCCATTCGAGAGTGGCCACGTATGGCAGGTTTCTCGGTCTCGGTCAAAGCGGCGGTCCGGGGTTTGCGTCGGCTCTTTCGGGCGGGGGGTGAGGGTTCGGTCGACGCGGCGACGCGGCGGCGGGTGCGTTTTGGAGCGCTCAAAGCGGATCGAGGCCGTAGAGGTGGACTGGTTGGTGTTTTCCTTTGAGGCGGTGTTCGCCGAGATCGTGAGAGCCTCCGTCCGTCGAGCCGAGCGCGGCAAGAAAGTCGCCCGACATGACGAGGCGTTGGTCGAGGGGTTTCATCGTGGATTCGATCCGGAAAGCGGTGTTCACGGCGTCGCCGATGATGGTCGCGTCGCGCTGCGCAACCAAGCCTATGTTTCTCGCCGTCACCGTGCCGTGGTGAAGGGCGACGGCGATGCGAAAGTCGGGACGATCCGGTCCGGGCCAGCGCCGGGTCGTGGCCTCTTGAAGGAGACGTTTGCCAACGCGGAGGGCGGCGCGGGCCTCACCGCCGGGCGTGTCGGCGAGGTTCCAGTAGGCGAGGATGCCGTCGCCGATGAATTTGTCGATGGTCCCGCCGTCGCGCTGGACGAGATTGCCAGCGGTGCGAAACCAATCGCCGAGCGTGTGGGCGAGGATCTCCTCGGGAATGAGCTCCGCCATGGTGGAGAAGGATCGGATGTCGCACAGCATGATGGCGACCTTTGCTGCCACACCGGACGGAGCCTCCGCTCCGCGCTCGGGTCCGCCGGCGGATGGGTCCGCACCGGAGGAAGCTGGTGAAGTGGGCTGTTGAAAGAGAAGTTCGTTGTTGGTGATTCGGATGACCGAGCCATCCCGCAGCGTGACCGGGGTGATCACGCGGCGATCGTCGACGTAGGTGCCATTGCGACTGCCGAGATCCGTGATCTGGTATTCGAAGGCGTTCAAACAGCGGATGATTGCGTGCTGACGCGAGACGTGCGGGCTGAAATCGAGCGCGACCGTGTTGTCGCGGCTGCGCCCGATGGTCGCAGTGTTGGCGATGTCGATCTCGAAGGCTTCGCGATCGCACGGTTGGACTTTCAGCTTGGCGCGCATGCGGGATGGGGACGGTAGCCGGGGTCGGGACAACTTTTAAGCCCGAAGTTCGGACGATTTTTAGAAGATCGAGCGCTTGCGAGTCGATCCGCAATGACTAGCCTGACAGCTATGAAATCTGCCGTCTGCTTCGCCGCGCTCACCCTTCTCGCTCTCCCGTCGAACGATCTTCGCGCGCAAGCGCCGGTCGATCCGGACGCTATCGTGGAGGTCGAGGCCAGCAACCGTGAGAAGTTGCTCGAGATGGAGGGCCAGATCGCAGAGGTCACTGGCGAGCTGACGACCCTCGGCTCGACCGATTCTGGAAGCATCACGTTCTTAAATTTTTCGAGCCAGCCCGATGGATTTGTGGCCATCGTGAAGGAGCGGGACTTGCCGATGTTTCCCGATGGTTTCGACGACTTGAGGGGCAAGCGGATCTCGGTGACCGGGACAATTTACCTCTACCGTGAGAAAACTCCGCAGATCGAACTCTCCACGGCGAGCCAGATCGAAGTGATCGAAGCAGTTGCCGCAGAGTAGCACCGGGGGCGCCGTTTCAGTGCGCCGCTTCTGAGTTGGCGGGCAGCGTATTTCGCCAAGACGTCGTATTCGACGTTGATGAGATCGCCTTTGCAAAGGTCTCCGAGGTTGGTGTGATCACGAGTGTGCGGGATGATCCAGACTCGGAGGTGCGACTCCGCCAAGTCGGCGACCGTGAGGCTCACCCCGTTCAGTGCGATTGAGCCTTTAGGGATCACCAATTGCGCAAACTCGGCGGGTAGCTCGAAGGTGAGGCCGAGATCGGTGCCGCAGGATTCAGCCTCGAGCAGTCGGACCGTCGAGTCGACGTGACCTTGGACGAAGTGGCCGCCGAGGCGACCGTTGGCGGCGAGAGCGCGCTCCAGATTGACCCGCGCCCCCACGCCCAGTCCGCCCAGGTTGGTGCGATTGAGCGTCTCCCCAAGGAGGTCAAACTCCACGGTGCCGGCCTTCGTCGCGACGACCGTGAGGCAGCAGCCATTGACCGCAAGGCTCTCGCCAAGCGTGAGATCGTCGGCAAATCCTGGCACCTGCAGGTGGAACCTGGTCCCGCTTGAGCGTTCGAGCGTCGCAACGGCCTCGATCAATCCGGTAAACATGACGGCACGGTAAGTCGGTCTGCGGCCCGTGGATAGAGCTTTCCGGGTGGGGTGAGGTTGTGCATCCTCGCAGATCGTAGCTCCAGCGGCGGAAGTCGCCGAATCAACTGCTTCGAACGTCTTGTTATGAGCAATTTCCCCATCTCAAACGCCGCGGAGAACCTCGCGTCAATCGACGTCCTCATCGTGGAAGACGATCCCGTCACCCGCGCTCTGCTCGACCGGCTGATGAAGAAACGTGGTCACAACACCGTCCCGTGCGAGTCGGCGGAGGAGGCGCTGACCCGGTTGATGGAGCGATTTTATCCGATCATTCTGCTCGACGTGCAGCTCCCGGGCATCAGCGGTCTGGAGCTTCTCCCGCCAACTCCGGTCCCAGCCAGACGGGGACCAGTATTACATCCTCGTCGGGACCGGCAACGACCGTCCCGAAGATCTGCGCGACATCCTCGATGCGGGTGCGAGCGATTACGTCGCGAAGCCTTACGAGCCGGACTTTCTGAACGTCCGCCTCACCGTCGCCGAGAAGCAAGTGAAGGAGATCGCCGCCCGAAAGCGACTCGAGCGCGAGTTGAAATTTCTAGCCACCCGCGACCCACTCACCAAGCTGCTCAATCGCAGCCAACTCGAGCCTGCGCTCGAAGCTGCGGTCCGGGCTTCTCAGGAAGGTCGTCCCGGCGCGGTTCTCTACCTCGACCTAGACAACTTCAAAGTCGTCAATGACACCCTCGGTCACGAGGCAGGCGACCGTCTGCTCACGACGCTCTCGGCCATCCTGAAGACGGCGACCCGCCCCCAGGACGAGCTCGTCCGCTTCGGCGGCGACGAATTTGTCGTCATCCTCACCGATGCCTCCGTCGACCACGCCATGGCCATCGCCGGACGGTTGCGCGAGAAGGTCGAAGAGTTCCGGTTCGTCGAAAATGGTCGGACGTTTCAAGTCGGCGCCTCCATCGGCGTGGCTCCGATCAATCCGATGCTCACGCCGAGCGAGATTCTGGTCGCTGCTGATTCTGCCTGTTACACCGCCAAGGCTCACGGTCGCAACCGGGTCGAGCTGCACAACGAAAGCGACAGCGAGATCGCCCGCCTGATCGCCGATACGAATTGGGCGACTCGCATCACCGAAGCGATGAGCGATGGCTCGCTGGAGCTTCCGGTTCCAGCCCGTGGTCTCCACTCGCGGCGGCGAGATGCTTTACCAAGAGGCGCTGCTGCGCTACATCGACCCGGCGCAGACGGTCATCGTGAGCCCGGGAGCCTTCTTGAACTCGGCGGTCCGCTCCGGCCAAAGCGCTAAACTGGACCGATTTGTGGCCGAGAAGGCGGTCCGCAAACTTGAGCAATACCCCGATCTCATCCTCGGGGTGAATCTGGCCGCACCTTCCTTTAACGACACTGAATTGCTCGAATTTATCGAAGTTGTCCTCTCAAATAGCTCGGTGGGACCCGAGCGACTGCACTTCGAGATCACCGAGACCGAGATCATGTCCAATCTTGAGAAGGCTCGCGAGATCCTGGAGCGCATGTCGGCGATTGGCCTCAAGATCGCCCTTGACGACTTCGGGGCGGGGTTTTCGTCCCTTGCGTATCTGAAAAATCTCCCGGTCGACTACCTCAAGATCGACTGCGCGTTTGTGCGCGATCTGGAGAACAACTCGTTCAATCAAGCGATTCTCCGGGCGATCCGCGAGGTTGCAAAGATCCGCAACATCAAGACGGTCGCCGAGTGCGTGGAGACCGTCGAGCAATACAACCTCCTCGCCGAGCTCGGCATCGACTACGCGCAGGGCTACTACATGGGGCGTCCGCGTGCGACGCCCTACGTCCACGCGGATCTCAATTCCGCGTTCCTGGCCAGTCTGGAGGGCTGATGCGGAACGAGCGGCTGCGGCCGCTGCGAAGAAATGGTGGAGAGTAGGGG
>CAWDOJ010000005.1:0-20591 GCA_963803825.1 uncultured Verrucomicrobiae bacterium
GTCAACGCGACGACCCTTGGCATGAAGCGTTCGGATCCACCAGCCCTTCCAGCGTCGCTGATCACAGCGAACTTTATGGTATACGACACCGTCTATGCGGGCGGCCAGACGCGTCTCGTCGAGGACGCCCAGTCCGCCGGAGCGCGATCCGCAAACGGCCTCTCGATGCTCCTCCACCAAGGCGCTTTTAGCTTCGAGATCTGGTTCGACCGTGACGCTCCGCTGTCAGCGATGCGATCCGCCCTCCGTTAACGAGGGAGACAATTGCCCTCTTGACTGCGGCCATTTTACCGCCGATCATCCTCCCATGATCACCGCTGAGCAACCAGCCCACTACCATTTTGAGCGTAAGGACATCATCGAGCGCATCGCTAGCATCCGCGAGGGGATGCCGGTGGCCAATCTAACCAACTTGGCAGCGCGCACGGGTCTAGCCATTGCGGCCCTGGCCGAAAATCTCCGCCTGAATCCCCGCACTCTGCGCCGCCGCACAGATCGCCTTAACGCCGAAGAGACCGAGCGTTTCCTTCGCGTCACCCGCGTCCTCGACCGCGCCGAGGAACTCATGGAGCCTGAGGCCGCCCGCCGCTGGCTCACCGAGCCAGCCATCGCGCTTGGTCGTCGCACCCCCATCAGCCTCCTAGACACCGACCTCGGCACCGAGCAAGTCCTCACCGTCCTGGGCGCCATCGACTGGTGCATGGGCGTATGACGGTCTATCGGATCGACCGCGCGATTCGCTCCGATCCCACCGAATCGTTCTCCGGAAAAGGCGGCCTCTTCGTCGCGCACCGTTGGAACCAGCTCGGCACCCGCATCGTCTACGCGGCATCCTCCTTGCCCCTTGCCGCCCTCGAGATATTGGTCAATCTCCCAGCGCCCCGCGACTTCCCACCCCACATCTACTTCCGCGCCGAGATCCCCGATCACCTGATCGGCAATCTGACCGAACTCCCGACCAATTGGTCGAACTTTCCCGGCCCACCCGCTTGCCAACACCTCGGCAGCGAATGGGTCGCCAACGCCAGCACCCCCGCCCTCCGCGTCCCGTCCGCCATCCTCCCCCCCAGCGAACCAGGCAACGTGCTCCTCAACCCCCTCCACCCCGAGTTCGACGCCACGTGGATCCAGGGACCCCACCCGTTCACGTTCGACCACCGCCTCCACGCCTGATCCGGCCAAAAATAATCCTCAAAATCCTGTTAATCCTGCCCAAACTCCTTTCCTCTCGCACTCATGGCCGCACCGACTGACGACTCCCCGACCAACCCCCTCCGCGAGGGACTCCTCAGCCGCTCGATGCCGGACCCCTGCTCCCTCGTCATCTTCGGCGCGACCGGCGACCTCACCCACCGCAAGCTCGTCCCCGCGCTCTACAATCTCGCCGCCGACGGCAATCTCCCGCCCGCCATCGCCGTCGTCGGCTTCGCCCGCCGCGATAAAACCGACGAAGTCTTCCGCACCGAACTCGAGGAAGCCGCCCGCAAGCATTCTCGCCAGAAGATCAACGACGACCTCTGGTCCTCCTTCGCCGAGTCGATCACCTACCACCGCAGTCCTTTCGACAACCTCGAAGGCTACGAATCCCTCGCCGAGCGCCTGGACGAACTCGACGAACAACGCGGCACCCGCGGCAACCGACTATTTTACCTCGCCGCCGGTCCCGACCAGTTCGGGATCATCCTCGAAAACCTGAGCAAGAGCGGCCTCAACGTCGCCCGCGAAGGCAGCTGGTCCCGCGTGATCGTTGAGAAACCCTTCGGCGTCGACCTGCCCACCGCCGTCGAATTGAATGACCTCGTCGACGGGGCCTTTCAGGAAAAGGACACCTACCGCATCGACCACTATCTCGGCAAAGAGACCGCGCAGAACATCATGGTCCTCCGCTTCGCCAACTCGATTTTCGAGCAGCTCTGGAACTCCCGTTACGTCGATCACGTTCAGATCACCGCCAGCGAACCCCTCGGTGTTGAGGGCCGCGCGGGTTACTACGACAAGAGCGGGGCCATCCGCGACATGGTGCAGAATCATCTCCTCCAGCTCCTCTGCCTCACCGCGATGGAGCCACCATCCGACCTCACCGCCGACGCCATCCGCGACGAGAAGGTCAAAGTCATTCGCTCGATCCGGAAAATCGAAGGCCCCGACGTCGGCAAGTTCGTCGTCCGTGCCCAGTATTCCTCCGGGTCCATCAACGGCAAACGCGTCGCCGCCTACCGCGACGAAGAAAACATTCCACCGGAATCTGGGACCGAGACCTACGTTGCGCTCGAGATCAACGTCGACAACTGGCGCTGGGCTGGCGTCCCGTTCTTCGTTCGCGTTGGCAAGCGCCTCCCCAAGGGCGGCACGGAGATCGCCCTCCACTTCAAGAGTGCGCCGCCCATTCTATTCAACCGCCGCACCGCCGAAGAGAACCCACTCGAGGACAACGTTCTCGTCATCCGCATCCAACCCGACGAAGGCGTTTCCCTCCGCATGTCCGCCAAGCTCCCCGGCACCAGCCTTCGCGTCGAGCCGGTTAAGATGGACTTTCAATACGGCACTTCCTTCGGCAAAGCCACCCCGGAAGCCTACGAACGCCTCCTCCTCGACGCCATGGCCGGGGACGCCACCCTCTTCGCCCGCCGCGACGAGGTCGAAGAAGCCTGGAAGATCGTCGATCTCATCCGCCAAGGTTGGGGTGACGGCCACGACCAACTCGCCTTCTACGGCTCCGGCTCCTGGGCCCCACCGAGGCCGACGAACTCATCAAACGCGCCGGAGCCACGTGGCGACGGCTCTAGCGGGCCGAAATGGGGAATTTGAAATGAGAAATCGAGCCACCTAGAAAAGCCGAGCTTCCTGCCGCCGTTTCCACAGTTCCCGAAGGGCTAGCCATTTCTAATTCATCATTTCAAATTTCTAATTTCATGAATTTCCAACCAGGATTGCCCGTCGAAATCGACCGCATCGAAAAGGAACTCGCTAAGCTTCTGGGAAGACAGCGGCGACACCAAATCACGCGCGTCACTCATCAACCTCGCGATCTACACCGAGTCCGCCGACACCGTCGGCCAACACCGACCTGATCGCCCGCATCGCGAGCCAGCACGCCTGCCGCGCCCTCCTCGTCTACGCAAACCGCACCGCCGACACCGACGCCGCCCACGCGTGGATCAGCGCCCACTGCCACCTCGCCGGCAAAGGTGAAGGCCAAATCTGCTCCGAGCAGATCACCTTCCAACTCGACGGCACACTTTCGGACTCCCTCCCTAGCGTTGTTTTCTCCCATCTCGATTCCGACCTCCCTCTCTGTTTCTGGTGGCAGCCGGAGTTCGCCGAACCCATCGACGCCCAGCTTTGGACCTGGGTCGACCGCCTCATCTTCGACAGCCGCGCGTGGGGTGATCCGTCAAAACAACTCCGGATTGTCCAGAAGATCGCCGCCCTCGCCGACTCCCGCGCTGTCCTCTGCGACCTCAATTGGGCCCGCCTCCTCTCCCTCCGCTTCGCTCTCGCCAACGTCTTCGACCACGCCAACGCTCTTCGGTCCCTTCGCACGATCCGCTCCGTCGAGATCACCCACGCCCCCGGGTTTCGCACCACCGCTCATCTCCTCCTCGGCTGGCTTGCGGCCCAACTCGGTTGGACCCTAGACTCCGTTCTCTCCCGCCACACCTTCCGTGCACCGGACCGTGGCGAGATCACCTTCGATCTCACCGAGGCAGAAGGCGCCACCATCTCCGCCTGCCAATTCACCGCCGACAACGCGACCATTGCCATCACGCGCGAACCCGACGCCGAATTTTTCCACGCGACCATCGATAGCGATAGCTGCGACCCCGTCTCCCTCCGGCTCCCGGCCGCGACGCCATCGAAGACACCCTCCTCATGGAACTCGGCCGCAGCGGTGTCCACCCGCTCTACCACAAGACCCTCAAAGTCATCGCACCGCTGCTCGCGGACGCTTAGGGAGTCAGAAACAGGTTGCTCGAGAAGGGACACTTCACTTCCGTATTCGGCGGAAATCCCCGCAAATCAACGTAGCCCGCATCCCGAGCGTGGAGACTCGTCACGGACCCTGGCTTGTTCGGCACTGGCGTTCCGTAGGGAAAATCGGTCCGCGTCCGAGCCGCAGGAACCGATGGCGTCGGCGCGGGCGGCGGCTGCTTGCCCAGGACCTTCCCCTCAGAAGCGACCCACTGCGGCGTCACGAAAATGAAGAAGCGTACTGCGAATCTCCTGCGTTTCCGACGTGCGAGCCGATGGCGACCCCGACTCGAACGTTTGTTCATCACCGAAGAACAACCGAACCGGTTTCAGCAACCGTTGGAGCGACTGCCAGCATCACGCCAACGTCGCGCATTTCAAACCGTCGCTCTGAATTCCCGCTCCCACCGGGACTCGCTTGAACCGGGAATTCATGCACGACGTCCACCGCTGCCCGCTCCCCACTTCGAACGACCGTCGCGAAAGAATCCACCGCATCCGGGGCCGCCGCCTTCATCGCCTCCAGAAAATCCGTCCGCTGCTGCTCGCCAAGGACACCCGCCAGCCCCGTCGACCCAATATCGGCGACCCACCCCGCCACCGCCACCGGCTTCACCGTCACAGTTTCGATGTGGAGATTGACCGTCGCCTCCTCGCTTCTCCCAAAGCCCGACGAACAGCTAAATAATGAAAGGACGACAAAACGACCGACAGCGGGGGAAACTCTCATTTCGTCGGTCTACTGATTTCCCTGCGCCGAGTCAGATTTCACGGCTCTCACTATAATCAACCCTCCTGCCCACCGATAAAGTGAGCTGCCCGGCAACCCGCACCAGCGGGAGCGGACTGTAGCACCCCTCTCATCTGTATTGACTCGCTCGCTTCCGCTCGTCTCACCCTCTGGGCTACATCGCAGAGCCGATGCGGTCTACCTCGAGGCTTCCCAGCCTCCGATGCTCTTCGCGACCTTTCTTACCTTCTGTTCAAACCGTATTGGTATTTCGTATTGATACCTTACGAGAAGTCCGCACCCAGAGTTGACTCGCTCGCTCTAGCTCGTCTTGCCCTCCGGGCTGCATCCCAGAGCCGATGCAGTCTGCCTCGCGGCTTCCCAGCCACCGATGCTCTGTTCAGAAACGTATTTGTCTTTCATCCTTCAGAACTTCCTCAGCCGATGCCCGACCACCTGCCACTCCTCGAAGTCCGCGACCTCTCGATTTCCTTCGACACAGACCGGGGCCGTACCGACGCGGTCGTCAACTCCTCCTTCTCCGTCGGCGAGGGAGAGACCCTCGCCATCGTCGGCGAATCGGGTTCCGGAAAAAGCGTCACCGCCCTCGCGCTCACCCGCCTCCTGCCCCAGCCGCCCGCCACCTTCCCGACCGGCTCCATTCTCTGGCGCGGTCGCGACGTCTTGAAGATGCCCCCAGCAGAACTCCGCAAGATCCGTGGCGGCGAGATCGCCTACATCTTCCAAGAACCCTCCAGCTCTCTCAACCCAGTCTTTTCCATCCGCTCGCAGATCGCCGAAGCCATCCGCATCCACCGGCCCGACGTCGACGACGTCGACAAAGAGATCATCCACTGGCTCGACGCCGTCGGTATCGTCGATGCGCCCAAGCGGATGAACGACTATCCCCACCAACTCAGCGGCGGCATGCAGCAACGCGCGATGATCGCGATGGCCCTTTCCTGCCGACCCAAGCTCCTCATTGCCGACGAACCCACCACCGCACTCGATGTCACGATCCAGGCGCAGATCCTGGAGGAACTCCGCGGGCTCCGCAGTCGCCTCGGCATGTCGATCATCCTCATCACGCACAATTTCGCCATCATTCGCGGCCTCTGCGACAACGTCGCCGTCATGTTCCGAGGGAAAATCGTCGAGCACGGCCCGACCGATCGGATCCTCTCCGACCCGCAGCATCCCTACACCCGCGCCCTCATCGATTGCATCCCCCGCCTCGGCGTCCGCCAAGACCGTCTTCGCACCATCGATCACGCCGCGCTCGCGGAGTGAAGGTTCTCACCATCAAGAGCACGAAGGATCGGAAGAATTCATTCCTTCTCACCCCTTCATGCTCTTCATGTCCCTCATGGTCCCCCTCGCATTCGCACTTCTCGTAGCGCTCCCCTGGGCCGCCTCCCCCGAGCCGCCGCCCAAGGGCGTCCAGCTCGTCCTGACCCAACCCGACTACCCCTTCCCGCTACCCGCCGATCTCGTTATTGACATCGCCTCCCCGCGCGAACTCCCCTTCAACGCTCGCTCGACCGACGAGAAAATCTCGACCCGCCCCCTGCCCAACGGTGCCCCCGTGCCCGCCGACGGCCTCGTCGCCCTCCGGATGTCCGGCAGCGGCCAGTTTTGTCAGAACCAATTCTGGGCGCTCCAAGAGACCCTTACCCCCGACCGCCAAGTCACCGTCGTCGACCTCCGAGCCGAGCCGCACGGGTTCATCAATAACATGGCGGTCTCCTGGGGACCGCTCGGCCGCCTCCCCGCCGAACCCGCGACTCAGCTCGAGCGCCGCTGGCTCGCCGCCGCCCGATCAACCAGCCGCGCCACCGCTACCGCCTTCGCCCTCGACGGCTACACGAACTCCGCCGATTGGGAGTCCATCGACCTGCGCATCAACGTCCGCGAGACCTCCACCGAGGACCGCTTCGTCCGCCGAGTCACCTGGGGCTACCGCCGGTTCGACACCCTCGACTTCACCGCCCCCACCGACGCCGTCGTCGACGAATTCGTCGACTTCATCAGCTCCCGCGACGCGTCCACTTGGCTCCACCTCCACTGCGACACGGGCTTGGGACGCACCACCACTTTCATGACGCTCGTGGACATGATGGCCAACAGCGGCCGAGCTAGCGCCTCCGCCCTGATCGAACGCCAACACCGCCTCGGCGGCAGCGACCTCGCCAACACCTCCGACTCCAATCGCGTCAGCGCCACCGGCAAGCGAGACCGCCTCGACTTCGTCGAAAACTTTTACCGCTACTGCCGCCAATCCGCGCCCAACTTCCGCCAAAGCTGGTCCGCCTGGAAACGGAACGACGCCCGCGCCGACCGCTTCAACCCTGCCCCCGGCACCCCAGACCAACCGCCGCCGGTCCCACCGTCCGAAAAAAAGAAACCCTTCCGACGCCGCTAGCCCTCACTCACAAGTCACCAGAAAAGATTCACCCGCAGCTCCCGTCCCCCTCGGTTGCCGTCCCGTAGTACTGCACTCCGATCTTCACCTTCTCGCGTCCCCGCTCGGTTCGCCATTTATTCGTGTCCCGCAGCGAATAGATGCACCCGCAGTATTCCTGTTGGTAGAACTCCTCCCGCTTCGAGATCTCGATCATACGAGACGCCCCGCCCTTCTTCCGCCAGTTGTAAGTCCAGTAGCTCATCCCTTCGTATCGCGCCGCCGCCCGCTCCCCGCTCCCGTTGATCTGCTCCATGTTTTTCCACCGCGAGATCCCCAGACAACTCGTGATCACCGGAAACCCATGCTCGTGCGCGTGCAACGCCGTCCGCTCAAACCGCAGGTCAAAACACGCCGTGCACCGCGCACCGCGCTCCGGTTCCCATTCCAATCCCTTCACCCGCGCAAACCAATTCCCGGTGTCGTAGTCCGCATCGACAAACTCGATCCCCTCCTTCTCCGCGAACCGCACGTTCTCCTCTTTCCGCAGCTCGTATTCACGTCTCGGATGGATGTTCGGATTGTAGAAGAAGATCGAGTATTCCACCCCCGCGTTGCCCATCGCCTCCATCACCTCTCCCGAACACGGCGCGCAACACGAGTGGAGCAACACTTTCCCCCCTACCTCCGGCGCATCGATGGTCACTCGCTCGTTCATTCGCTCACTCAACACTCAAAAGGCAAAGGTGAAAACCTCTCACCGCAATCGAATCATCTCCGCACTCACGGACGTGATCACCTCCTCGTCAGCCCGGACGTAGCCCGGCTGATAGATCGGAAAGTAAGCCGCGTAGCCAAATCCACCGTAGCCGCCGTAGCCCCGGCGACCGTAACCGCCGTAGTAGCCTCCGACCGGCACGTAGTCGACCCGTGGTGGCACCCGCGTGAGATACAGTTCACGCCGCCCGCTCACGTCTTTCAGAATCACCGCGTCCGCCCCGTTCACCCGCGCGTTGTAGAGAATCGCCTCGCGCGAGAATCGATACCCGAGAGCCGTCTCGAACGCAAAGTTCCCGATCGTTCGATACTGCCGATCCGGCTCCTTCTCCAGGATCGGCATCCGGTAATCCTTCGGCTTCGGCGGAAAGACCTCCACCGTTGTCGGCACGTAATAGATCGCCGTTGACTTCACCGAAGCGCACCCGGCGAAAAACCACATCACCCCCGCCGCACCCAACCACGAAAGAGTTGAATAAATCTGCAAACGCATCGTTATTGATCTCACCAGACAACACCTACCATGAAAACCATCCTCGCGCTCGCTCTCTCCGTCGCCGCAGTCTTGATCGCGGTCCCTGCGGCCCAGGCGGGTGGTCTCGCCGTCGGCATCAATACCGGCGGCTACAAATACGCGGGCGGTAGCTACCGGTGCGCACCCGCCCCACGCTACCGAGCACGCCCGGTCGTCGTCTACGCCCAGCCGCAGGTTGTCTACGTGCAGCCTCGCACCGTGGTCTATCGCTCGGCACCCGTCTGCTACCGCCCCGCACCGGTCATCTACCGCCCTCGCATCGCTCTCACCGCCGGAATCTCGGTGGGAACCAGTCGCCACCATTGGCGCCGATAGCCGAACGGCGAAGATTTTCCCCCGAGCCCCGTGGCGCGGCGAGATCGGTGACGATCCCCGCGCCACGATTCATTTGGAGTCGGCCCGTCCGCCTTCACGGGCCGCTCGATTCGCACCGGATCAATTCGCCATTCTGCCACCGTCTGTGATCGGATGACGGACCAGATCCCTATGCGCATCCTCTACCTCGACATCGACTCGCTTCGTCCCGATCACCTGGGCTGCTACGGCTACCACCGCAACACATCTCCGCACATCGACTCGATCGCCAGACGTGGTCTGCGGATGAGCGGTGTTCACTGCTCCGACGCACCCTGCCTCCCCTCCCGTACGGCGATGTACACCGGTCGATTCGGCATCCACACCGGTGTTGTCAGTCACGGCGGCACCGCAGCGGACCCACGGCACGACGGGCCAACCCGCCAAGCGCGAGACATCATCGAGTCCACCTCGTTCCCGGGCTTTTTGCAGAGAAACGGCCACTACACCGCCCAGATTAGTCCTTTTGCGCAACGTCGCGCCGCTCGCCACTTCTACGCCGGATTCAACGAGATCTTCAATACGGGCGATCACGGCATGGAATCCGCCGAAGTCGTCACGCCTGTCGTCGAGAAATGGATCGGCGACAACGCGACCCGCGACGACTGGTTTCTCCCCGTCAACTACTGGGATCCCCACACGCCCTACCGAACGCCCGCAGACTACCCGAATCCCTTCGCCGACGATCCGCTTCCCGCCTGGCTCACCGACGAAGTCTTCGCCAGCCATCAGCAGAAAGTCGGCCCGCACGGTGCCCGCGAGATCAACATGTTCGACGATACGGTCGACCCCCGCTACCCCAAGCACCCCGGAAGCCTCGAGAATCGTGACGACCTTCGCCGCATGATCGATGGCTACGACACCGCCGTTCGTTACGTCGACGACCAGATCGGCCTCATCCTTGGTTGGCTCGAGGACCATGGCATTCTCGACGACACGGCCATCATCCTCTCGGCCGATCACGGCGAGAACCTAGGGGAACTCGGCATCTACGGCGAACACGCCACCGCCGACTCCTGCACCACCCGCATCCCCATGATCGTTGCCTGGCCCGGCGTCACGACGCCAGGCACCACCGACGACGGCTTGCACTACAACCTCGATCTGGCCCCAACCCTCGCGGAGATTCTGGGTGGCACCCCCCCGGACAATTGGGATGGGACCAGCTACGCCCGCACCCTCACCCATGGCGAAGACCTCGGGCGGGACTCACTCGTGGTGGGCCAATGCGTTCACGTCTGCCAACGCGCGGTTCGCTTCGGCGATCACCTTTACATCCGCACCTACGACGACGGCTACCACCTGTTCCCCCGCGAGATGCTCTTCGATCTCCACGACGACCCGCACGAGCAACGCAACCTCGCCGACGAACGCCGGGATCTCTGCGACCGCGCCCTCCGCATCCTAACGGACTGGCACGACGACATGATGCACTCCTCCACCAGCGACACCGACCCACTCTGGACCGTCATGCGAGAGCACTCCCTCGTCTACAACCGCCACCAACTCCCCGGTTACTGTGACCGTCTCGAAGCCACTGGACGCGGTTGGGCCATCCCCGAACTTCGACGCCGCCACCCCCACGAGTGGCCCGCCCAGCCGCCGAGCTGACCAGCTTCGCGCCTGGGTTCGAGCTGACCAACACTCACCTCCCGACCCGATCCAACTGCCAATCACCGCTCATGATCCTCCGGCAACCGGCGCAGTGCCACTTCGCGATCTCGTAGGTCCAACAATCCTCCACCGTTCCCTCCGCATCGACAACGGACACCCGCACCCTCAGATACTCGCTTGCTTCCGCTCGGTCCGGGTCGAATCCCTCCAGCTCGTCCAACCGTCCAAGAGTCTCCGGGCTGACTTCGAAAATCTCTCCCACCACCCGGCTCCCCCCCGCGTCCAACCGCAGCCCCGGGTAATCCCCAATGTCGAAGAGCTGCCCCGCCACCCATCCGTCGCCCACGAATCGCCCACCACCAAACGCGGACCGCAGATCCCGGCACTCCCCCCGCCGCAGCGTCCCGTAGACAAAAACCCGAGCGTTGGAGCCAATCATTGCAACTTCACCAGTGCCGACGACGCGCTCAAGGTTGCCCCTCCGCTCGGGATCGCTCGTCGCTACTTCTCAAATCCTTGGATCTCCCGCAGGCGCGCCTCCAATTCCCTCACCCGATTTTCGAGTTGGTGAATCGTGTCCGCCGCCAGCTCCACCTGTCGCCTCTTCTCGAGTAGATTCAGTTCCAGCTCACGGATTCGCTTCTGCAGACTCAGCCGGATAATTCCCTTCGACGGTGCCCGCGCCATGAGATCCTCCGCCGTCACTTCTACGTCCTCCTTTGGGTAGAAATCGCATTCGCCAAAGGGCATCTCCTCGCCTGAGCAACAGTCGAGCACCACCGTCTTCTCCGAGATCTCGAAGTTTTGAAGGAACTCGAGCAATGCCCCGACCGTCGTCGGCCCATAGTAATGCCCCTCGTCCAGTTTGACGATCCAATCCATCTTCAGAGCCCGGATCATTGGAGCCTTCGTCCAAACCAATCCATCCTCGGAGAGCATGTCTTGCGGCGCAATCTGCGCCGTCCCAGCCCACTCCAAGATCTTCCCGAACGTCACCGGGCCAAAGATCTCACCGTCGTCGTATTTCTTGAGCTTCCAGTTACCGGAGTTTTCTGAGGGCATATGTTGTTAGGAGGGTTTCGAGCATGCTCCACCCCAGGTCTGCAAAAGACAAGACTCGACGCGTTCTCAAGCGCAGGTCACCGAGCCAAGCAACTCTCGCGGTTCGTTTCGGGCGGCGCACCCCCCGCGCCGCAGCTACTTCCTTCCGAGCACCAAGCGATAGATCAACAGCAGCAAGATCGCGCCCAGCACCGCCACGCCAAAGCTGCCGATGTTGAATCCATCCACGCCGCCGAATCCCAGCAAAGTCCCGATCCATCCCCCAACCGAGGCTCCCACCACTCCAAGGATGATCGTGACGATGCATCCCCCGGGATCCTTCCCGGGCAGAATGAGTTTGGCCACCGCACCAGCGATGAGTCCGAAAACGATCCAAGAAAGAATGCCCATAGGAGTATTTGATTGATTCTAGCAGCGACCCCAGTCACGGAAGTCCCTGCCGACAAATTCACTTCGCACACGCTTCTCGAGCTGGTCGCAAAAACTGCCGATTTTCTGCCTTGGCACGCTGACTGCTGAACTTTCACCGTCCGCGTCACCTATTTTCCGATCCGACGCCCGTTGGATCGGAAGCGAAAAACAACCGTCCCCATGCCCGCTTCCGTCTCATTTCCAACCGCCGCTCCCCCGAGGAAGAGTGGCGCAGGTGGGTTACCGACGAGCCAATGCGAACAATCCCCTCTCCAACAATCACTTGAATCAAGTCACAATGTTGGCACATTTTGTCTTTTGCGAAGTCGCCTGACCGCCTGCAAGGGATAAACGATGATCAAAGGCCATTCGACATTGAGGACGCAAGACGACGCGCGGCTGCGACCGGACGGTCGCGTCCGTGGCTTCTCGCTCGTCGAGCTGATCGCCGTGATGGCCATCATGGTCGTCATGCTCAGCCTCCTCGCCCCAGCCGTCGGCAACATGGTCGGCACCGCCGGCCGCAAAGCCGCCGTAACCACCCTCATGAACACCTTCGAGCAAGCCCGCGTCGCGGCTTTAGAGAGTGGAGCAAGTGTTCATGTCATTCTTAGACGCCGAGCATTTCCCGAAAATGACGCATTGATGGTGACGCGAGAGCGACTTCAGTGGGACACTGTCGGGACTCCGGGTCAACCCATCCAGCTGACTAAGTGGATTGAATTGCCCGAGAAAACACTCTTTTTTAGTCAAAGTCCGTTGATCCGAAACGGCGATGAACCACCGCCCTATCTGAAATCGACCGGTTTTGTGCCGCCGAATCCCATCACAGGTGACCGAGATTCATACATCACCTTCAGTCCTCGGGGAACAATTAGTTATCCGGGAACGCAGACGAGAGAGACCTTGACTCTTTTTGTCACCGAGGGCGCGCGCGACGGAGATGGCAAAGAGGCCCGTATCAGTCCGCAAGGCATTGCTCCCCTCGAGCGTATCGCCTTCGCCCGTTATACGGGACGCGCTCGATTGGACGTTACTTCGCTCGGCGACACCGGCTCAGAGGTGCAGGAAGCCCGGTGAACAAGCACGCCATCTCTCTCACCCGCCGCACCCGAAGAGCTTTCTCTCTCATCGAGATCGTCTTCGCCATCGGAATCATCGCCTTCGCGCTCACCGGCATATTGGGCCTCGTCCCGGTCGCGATGAACTCAGCAACGAGCAGTCAACAGGCAACGCAGGCGGCTTTTATTGCGGAAGAAATTTTCTCAGGGCTTTCGACTTCGACGGCTTTCCTACCTTCGACGTCTACTGCCAAAGGAGAGCACGCGAACCTCTCAATCAACAACGCCGGAGAGAGGCTATTCTTCAGCCAATCTGGTCAGCTGGTTCCGACGGCAACGGGTGCGACCTACGAGGCCATCGTCCGGTGGAAGGTCGAACCGCCACCACAACGGTTGACTCAAGTTGACTTACTAATTATTTCCCCGCCCGGCACCGAGAACAACCCCGCCTTGGACACATATTCTTTCGCCTCGGTCATCCGACAAACGGCGGCATCCGCAGCCGCGCCCCCTCCAAGCCAATGACTCCCACTCATGCACTAGGGGTGGACAAGTCGACGCGGCCTTCGCGCCCGCAAGTTTCCGGGCTGAGTGGCTTCAGTCTTCTGGAGCTCTTGGTTTCAATGACGATTCTGACGGTGCTCCTCTTGATCCTCCTCTCGATGGTCGACGGGACCACCAGGTTATGGCGCGATAGCGAACGCAAAGTTGACAGTTACCGCGAAGCCCGCGCGGCGCTCAACTTGATCTCGTTCGACCTCGCATCGCTACACGCTACAAGTGACCCAATGTTTTTTGAAGCTGCAACGGACGAATCGGCGATCAAAGCGCTCGTCTCAAATGCCGCCGACGCCGACATCGGAAGTGCTCTTTTTTTTCTGACGGTAGTCCCTCCCTCAGAGCAGGATCCGGCTGGTAAAGCCAGCGACGTATGTGCCGTGGGTTATTTTCTTGCGTTTGGAAGAACCTCGCAGAGTTCCAGCGACAAAGCTTCGTACAATCTTTACCGCTACTTCATCAGCAGCAACGAGACCTTCAAGAATGTCCAGGCCTGCCTGAAGGGTTCCCAACCAAATCCGTTCTTCGACGGCGGGAGTGGAAGGGCCACGGCTTACATTAAAGAGATCGAGATTGTCGCCCGCAACGTCACCCAGTTTATCGTCAACGCGTACACAGTCTCAAGCTCACCAACCGGCAAATTCGATAAGCTCACCGAGTTCGTTCAATCGCCCGCAACCCCGCTCCCCAACGTGCTGGACATCTCAATAGTGGCCGTAAACGAAGAGACCTCCGAGATTTGGGATGGCGTGGAAGCCAATTGGAAAGACGAAGCATCAACGACCTACGAGCAGAACGCCCGCGCGTTTTCGACTCGCATTTACCTCAATGCCGCAAACTATACCAACGCCTCCGTGATACGATGATCAACTCTCGCATTCTTCTGCGCGGCTCGGCGCTGATCTCCACCCTCCTATCGATCGTCGTGTTGGCGATCATCGTCACCGCCTTTCTGCAGAGCATGACGGTCGAGCGGCAAACCGCTCACAGCTATCTCAACCGCACAAAAGCGACACTGGCAGCTGAGGCTGGACTCTCTAGGGTCATGGATCGGCTCGAGCGGTCATTCTCAACGTCCCAAGAAAATTTTGTAGTTTCCACCGAGAATCCTGGCCAACAGTCCGAACGACTTCGGATTCTGGAGTTGGATCCGCCGACCCCTCCACCACGATAAGAACGACGGATTTGTTCAGCGCGGACACGGGCGAAGGATCGATCAGAATTGACGTTGTCGACGACGGCTCGAACCCCGGAGTCCAGCGCGACGCAAATTGGGAAGTCCTGAAAGATGGCGATGGCGACACGGTCGCGAGGGTCGCTTTTTGGGTAGACGAGGAAAACGCGAAACAGGACGCTTTTTCCCACCTCGGAAACGCGGAGGAACCGAAAAGGGCGGCCTTGACTGACCTGCGCGACATCCCCCTTCTCACTCGGTCACGGAAGGAGTTCACCCCGGGCCAAAGAACTCTCCTCGAATCTGCGCAGGACCCGAGTTCTCCGGTCGCGCAGGCGCTCCTATCCCCCGAGACAATCAACCAAGTCATCAAAGACCTTTCTCCGCGAGCGAACGATTTTGACTTCGCATTAGGGACGCAGAGCTCGTTGCTTCGTCCCGACGGAAAACCCCGACTAAACCTCGCGCGGCTGAAAGCCTACATCGACGGGGACACCTACGAGGAGAAGGACGGGCAAGGTAACGTCGTCCTCGAAGTCATGGCCCAAGCCCCGCTCAGCCTCGAACAGGGACCAGCTTCTGACCGATTCGAACTAGTCAAACGGCTTTTGAACGAAGACGAAAATTTTCCCGCCGAGGCGAAGAATCCGTGGGGCTACGGGAGCCTCGACTTTGTGAAGACGATCTTCCCCGACCAAGTGGACGGACATTTTCGCCAAGCACGACAGTTCGTTGCCAATCTGATCGATTACATCGACTCCGATTTGATCCCTACTTCGGACGGCGATCCCGGGCCTCGCCCAGCGAGCGGAAGTTCGAGCGGTCCCCACCCGAACAATACGGCATTCATTATCCCCACGTCCCCTCCGGCACCGACGATTCTGGGAGTCGAGGCCCGGGTGGAAGGCGGATCCGAGACCTCATTGGGAGGTGTGCGAGGTCACCCGTTCATCACCTACGCCGGTCAGGGGTTCATTTTTAACAGCGCTTCCACCCGTGTTCTTGGTTGGGTTGGGTTGGCGTATCCCTGGGAGCGGGAAGCACCTTGGCGGATTGGATCTGGTGGCTATAGCGTCGAAATGCAAGTCGCTTTGGGAGGTGAGGCAGAAGGGACCCGTGGGATCAAAGTGCAAGCCGATAATGCGAACGATCCCGAAGGCTACTTCCTGGGAGGCTGGCTCGCCCAAGAGTCCGGCTATCGGAACGAATTTTCAGCAGAAAAGCTAGAACCCTACGGCTACGTCCTCTTCCCTCGCGGCTATCATCCCGGGGCGTTCGATTTGGGAAATGGCTACTTCGGGTCCTCCACCAATCGCAATCCCAGCCCGTCTAACGTCACCTTCACAGACCTTAGTTCGCAAATCAACGTCCTGCGACTCGTTTTTTCGAGCGGTTCGAAACGTTACATCATTCAAGACCTCCGCGTTCTCAATCAATTCCCGCGAGTCAACCAAACTTACCGGAATGGAAATGCCGGTGGATTTGTGAAACTTGGCGACGCTGCCTACACGTTTCTCGATTGGCATTTTCTCGGCGACCCCCGACTGAACTTTCTGGCAGACGGTTGGACGACAAAGCAAACGGTGTTTCCTACGAATTCGCGAGACAAGGGAAATGCCGGAGTTCGACCGAGCGGGGGGGGCACGGTGTATCCGGGAACGGATGACGCTGAAGCGGACCCGATCCAAGGCTTGAATCCCGCAACCGACAAGTGGTGGGCGGGAGATTCATCAGACGTCGCAAACCATTTCCCGCGCTCCACGCAAGGATTCCGGCCAGCCCACTTGGCAAGGCGGACGCTGCACTTCTCGGGCAGTCCAAGGGCCAAGCGATGGAAAGCTATTCCGAATTTGGATTCATCCACGCCGGCAAGCCGTGGAAGACTCTCACGCTCTACAACGATCCGGACCGCTTCAGCTCACCATATGACACCGCCGATTGGCGGCTCCTGGACTACGTCGACCTTGGCACTTCCCAGCCCCGCGAGCCTAGTCAACGCGGCGTCCCGAAGGTTGGTGGGTTGGTCAACGTGAACGCGGGCAAGCTTCCAACGTTGGAAGCGATTTTTCGAGATCTTCAGGATGCCAGCGACCGATCTGAAGCGTTGGCGCGAGCGATCCAGACGAGCGCCCACCGGCCATTCAAACAAGCCGCAGCGATCTTCGACGATCCGAGCATCAAAACCGATGAACCCACTGACTTCGGGAAAGAGCGCCTCGTCGGTCAGATACTTCCGGCTCTGACCACCCGGTCGACAACGTTCACTGCCTACGTCCTCGGACAAGCCCTGAGTAAGACTGGGACCCCACTCGCAACGGTCACCTTAGTTGCAGAAATTCGCCTTGCCCCAGCCGTCACGTCGGCAGGTGCAACCGTCATCGCTCCAAGTATCACCCGCCGCTTCCTCAAATGAATCCAAAATTACTACCACTACTCGTCGTCACCCTCGCAACTTCTCTCTGCTCCCTCTCAGCTCAACAGGGCGAGCCGGATGGTGGCACCTCCGAGGAGAAGTCACCGCTGAAAATTCAATCCGTCCAGGTCGAAGCTGGCGTGCTGCCGAACTCGAAGCGCGAGTGGACAAAGATAATTTGCTCGTTCGACAGTCCCTTGGAATGGGTCGATGGCTTGTCTTTTAACTTTATTGCTTTGGTCAGCACCGGAGGGAGCAGCTTCCGGGTTGTCACTGGTGGCGAAACCTACATGAATGTTCCCAAAGGGAAATCACAGGCGATCATGTACATGAGTCCGAACTCGACTGAGCGTTTTGGGAAACCAAAGGCCGTTCAAGTCGACATCTATCGCGGGGATCTCCCGATTGGCAGCTTCAACTGGACGGATGGCCAAGTATCGCCTGCTTCCGACTGGACAAGCAAATACTCAGCCTACGAAGGTCAACTCCAGCCGATGCGTTTTACACCTTGGATTGTTTTCGATTCCGATAAGACGCCCGACGTGAGCGGATATTGAGTCAACCTAGCAAGCCTCATCAATCGAGAACTTCTCTGTACCTAGCTCGGTGTCCGGCGCGAAATCATTAATCTCGTTCCGGCATCGGCGGTGAAATTGAAGAGTTTTCACGGATGTTTTGAGAACAAGGAATCTAAGAGCGAAATCTTCTAAATCTGAAGAATAACCTCGAAGATACCGCTCTCGCCAGTCACCGGGGGATGTCCCAAAGATCGTCAAACTAAGCGGTGGTAGGAGCCGGGTTTATGGGGTTGGCTGAAGTTCTGGGCAAGCGGGTATTTCGCTAACGGAGGCGATTGGAGCGGAGGCTTCGGAGCGTAGCGTAGAGGCCGCAGCGGAGATCGGCTCCGTCTGCGAGCGCGTCAGGGCCTCCCGGAATTGCGGCAGATCCTCGGCATGACGAATGCGACGGAAGCCGTTTTCCGGCCACGGCAGCCCGGAAGCCGACCAGCGTCGATCATGTCGCCTCGCACATCCCAGCGATTGACGCTACCCGTCGCTTCGCGCCAGTTGCGGATGACATTTTCGATGGCGTTGGTGCTGAGCAAGGTGACGTAGAGCGTGGCGGGCACATCCAGTGGGGATGTCCCAGAGATCGTTAAAACTAAGCGGTGGCAGGAGCCGGGTTTATGGGGTTGGTTGAAGTTCAGGGCAAGCGGGTATTTCGCTAACGGAGGCGATTGGAGCGCAGGACTCGGAGCGTAGCGGAGAGGCCGCAGCGGAGATCGGCTCCGTTTGCGAGCGCGTGAGGGCCTCCCGGAGTTGCGGCAGATCCTCGGCGTGACGAATGCGGCGGAAGCCGTTTTCCGCCCACAGCAGTCCGGATGCCGCCCAGCGTTCGATCATGTCGCCTCGCACGTCCCAGCGTTTGACGTTGCCGGTGGCTTCCCTCCAGTTGCGAATGACGTTTTCGATGGCGTTGGTGCTGAGCAAGGTGACGTTGAGCGTGGCGGGCACTTCCAGTCGATGCAGGGTCAGCGCCTCGTCCCGCCGCTCGCCCAACAGAAGGGCGGCGGCACCATTGCGCTCGGCGACGAACTCCCGCAGATCTTCGAAGGCTTCTTCGCCTGCGGCCTTGCCCTGAGCTTGGCGCAGACGCCCGAAGAGGCGCTGGCTCTCAGCCCGATCCCGTTGCCGAAGTCGGTCCGCGATGTTGCGTTCAAGGTGGATCAGGCAGACCTGTTGGCGGGCGCTGCGCCAGACGCGGCCCACGGCTCCTCTGATGGCCGCGGAACCGTCTCGCACCACCAGGAGTGGCTTCTGGCCGCGGGAATGCACTCCGCGCCTTTCCAGGCGGCCAATGAGCCGTTCCACGGTCTCACGGCTCTCCGAACTGCCCACTTCAAAGTCGAGGACTTGCTTGCGTCCCGAGGCTTCAATCCCCAACGCGATCACCACGCAGTTCTCGCCGCCGATGAAGACCCCATCGATCATCACTGCCAACCAGTCCGCTCCCTTCAAGTCGCGCTCCCGGACCATCGCCAATTGCTCCCGGCTTTTTTCCTCCCACATTCGCGAGATCGCGCTCTTGCTGATGTCATTCTTTTTGACCCGTTCCAGCCCTCGATGCGACATTCCTTCGGCCACCCATCCGACGACCTCCTCGAAGAGTCCGGACTGACTTGATGCCGCCCGGCAACTCTCCAACTCGACTTCTCCGTCGTGGACGTGACGCACCCGGGGCCGCTTCACGCTTTTCTTCCTTCCGTTTAGATACACGCTGCCCTGCTCCGAGCCGGCCCGTCGATACTCGCCCTCTGCCTTCGGCTGATACTTCTTGCTACAGAGGCTTCCCACCTCGCTGCTCATCATTCCCGCAACACCACTCGAACCGAACTTCTCATTTGTTCGTTAAATACTTCTCAGACTTCTCTTTCTCCGCGTTACAGAAAGGCTTCCCCCAGCTTCTTTTGGTTCATGGTGGTGGTTGGTTCTTTTGGCTTTGACACCTCCACGCTCTCGCGCGGCTGAACCTTCCACCACCCCTATTTTAACGACTCCTGGGACACGTCTAATGAGGTTCAGGCACATGAGAACGAATCCTGCTTTCGTTGGTGCCCAATGATAAACAAACAACCAATCCGCTCAGCTTATTCAAAGTCGTACTTTGCGGCGGCTGTTGCCGCTGGCTTTTTTTTCTCCGGTCAATCCGCTGATGCCGTCGAAACCTCGAAGTCATCTTTTATCAGTGACGCGATTCACAGCTTCGGTCCCCAGGGGAATTCCGATTTCTACGGCGGAGGGAATGACGGCTCTGGCTTCGAAGAGTTCGGAATCACCGCCTTTCAGTTTGACTCGACGACCGATTTCGGGGGGCCGCTCGCCGCAATCAACAGCATTGAGTTCGATCTCACGTACAATGATCGAAACTTCACCACCGATGGAACGGTCGAGTTTTTTTTGACGACGCTGGCTTCCGCCGACTACGTAAATCTCTCCTACGATGCCGCATCTACAGCCGGCATCAATTCCGCACAATTTGGATCAAATACTCCATTGTCTCTTGGCCAGCGGCAATTTTCTGCCATCAACGACGGCCTCGTTGGCGGAGAGACGGTCACCTACTCTCTCACGCTGTCCGGTTTGGCCGAAAGCACACTGCGGGACGCCATCAATTCGAACTCAGAGTTTTCGATTCTCATCGGTGGAATTGACGCCAGCGTTGAAGCGACCTTTTCCGGAGTTGGAAACACTTTTGACCCGGGCGATCCACTACTTCGCGTCAACGCCGACGTCGTTCCCGAGCCTAGCGCGATCCTCCTGCTTCTTGCTGCCGGCGCTTGTTTTATCTACCTTCGACGCCGCTCCAACTCGGCCGCGTAATAAATTCCAACGCCAATACAAGAAAAGGGAGCTTCGGCTCCCCTTTTTTTCCTCACGCGGATCGACTTCTGCGTGGAAAATTTCGTCGCTGAGAAAATCCAACCAGCAAACTTACTTTCGTCCCGCGCCGTGGGCTTTACTCAAACACG
>CAWDOJ010000006.1:0-136264 GCA_963803825.1 uncultured Verrucomicrobiae bacterium
GTCAGCCACGGCTGGCGCGGCGCGACCAGCCCTACCAGGTAGGGAACGTCGCGCCGCGCGTTCCCTGACACCCCTCACCGAACGACCCGACACGCAGGGAACCCCCGGGGTCACCCCCGGGGTCAGACCCCCGGGGTCTCAGACCCCCGGGGTCAGTCCATACCTTTGTCACATTGGAATAGCGCGGACCCTCCGATTGACCTCTCCGACCTCCGAGACGACCCGACGGTAGACCGAGCGTCCCCCGTGATCGAAGTCGGCTGGCGCGGCGCGACCAGCCCTACCAATTGGGTAGGGAACGTCGCGCCGCGCGATCCCTCACTCTTGCCAAACGACCCACCCCGCCCAAATCTCCCGCATGGCCGGAAGAAAATCGCTCCCGCACGATCCGCCCGCGTGGATCGACCCGGCCGGTGAGATTTGGTTCATCACCATCTGCTGCAAACCGCGCGGCGCGGACCAGCTCACCCGGCCCGAAGTCAGCGCGGCGATTCTTGATTCCGTCGCATATCGATGGCGCTTGGGCCACTGGCATCCGCACGTCTTCCTCCTCATGCCCGACCACTGCCACGCTCTGATCTCATTCCCGCCGGAGCGGTCCATGCAGAAAACGGTCTCCGATTGGAAACACTGGACCGCGAGTCAGCACGGCGTGGTTTGGCAGAAGGACTTCTTCGATCACCGGTTCCGACGCGACGAAAGCTTCGCGGAAAAGTCCGACTACATCGCGCGGAATCCCGTTCGGGCCGGGTTGGTTGCCGAGCTGCGAGATTGGCCTCACGTCTGGCGGGCCCCGGGGGTGTTCACCGGACTGAACCGGTAGGACGAGCGTCCCCCGTGAGCAAAGTCGGCTGGCGCGGCGCGACCAGCCCTACCAATTGGGTAGGGAACGTCGCGCCGCGCGTTCCCTCACTGCCGCAAAACGCTCCGTCCATCCAGCGGTCCTCGGCTACCACTCGGTCCCAAGAATCCCACCTCTTCATGATCTTCATGCCCTTCATGGTGAAACAAATCATCCCCTTCGCTCGAGCAACCGGCCCCGCCCCACCGTCCCAACAAACTCGCCATCCCGCACCGCGACCTCGCCGCGCACCGTCACCACCGATGGTCGGCCCTTGATCGCCCACCCTTCGAAGCCGCTGTAGTCGACGTTCATGGTCTGCGTGGCCGCCGACAGCGTCCCCTCGTAAGCCGGATCGTAGACGACCAGATCCGCGTCGGCCCCCACCTGCACCGCGCCCTTTCGTGGAAACAGGCCAAAGATCTTCGCCGCGTTCGTGCTCGCGACCGCCACGAAGTCGTGGATGTCCAGCCGCCCCTCACTCACGCCGTAAGTCCACAGGAGGTTGATCCGATCCTCGAGCGCCGGGATGCCGTTCGGGATTTTTGTAAAATCCTCCGCTCCCATCGGCTTCTGACCCGCGAAGTCAAAAGGCGCGTGGTCCGTGCCGACGGTCTGGATCAATCCCGAACGCAACCCCTGCCACAGCACGTCCTGATTCTTCGCGTCCCGCAGCGGCGGCGACATCACGTATTTCGCCCCCTCAAATCCCCCGCGCTCGGCGTAGGATTTATCGATCAACAGATACTGGATCAGCGTCTCCACCGACACGTTCACCCCGCGCAGCCGCGCCGCCACCGCCTCCCGCAGCGCCTCCTCGCAGCTCAAGTGCACGATGTAAACCTCCGCCCCCGTCAGCTCCGCGAAGGTCATCAGGTGATGCACCCCCTCGGCCTCGACCGTCGGCGGACGGCTCTCGTGGTGCCACTCCGGCCCGGTGCGACCTGCTGCCAGCAGCTCCCGCTGCCGCTCCGCCACCAGCGTCTCGTTCTCGCAGTGGGCGCAGACGACGACGCCCAGCTCTCGGGCCAGCGTGAGGGTCCGGTAGAGTTCGGCGTCATCGATTCCAAACGCCCCTTTGTAAGCCAGAAAGATCTTAAACGACGCAATCCCGCGCCCCACGATCTCGCGCAACTGCGCCTCGTTCACATCGTCAAATTTCGTGACCCCCATGTGGAACGAGTAGTCACACGCCGACTTCCCCGCGCTCTCCTGGATCCATTTCTCGAAGCCCGCCATGGGTTCCTCCGCCCGCGACGGCACGCACATGTCGAAGATCGTCGTCGTCCCGCCGATCAGCGCCGCCTTGCTCCCCGTCTCGTAGGTGTCCTTCGAAAACGTCCCCATGAACGGCAGGTAAATGTGCGTGTGCGGATCGATGAACCCCGGGAACACGAACTTCCCCGTCGCGTCGATCACCTCCGCGCCATCCGGCGCCTCGATGTCGCGATCAATCCGCGTGATCCTCTCCCCTTCGCACCACACATCCGCCACGAACCGGCTGTCCGCCGTCACAATTTCACCATTCTTGATCAACAAACTCATGACGGCAGGCTAGCAGCAGGACGCGAGCCGACGCGAGCCCGGCTCCAGAACTCCAGAAACGAAAACATCCGCGCCGAGGCCCGTCGGGGCCGGCGCGGATGCGTCGAGTTCGTTGGTGTGGGCGCGATTAGCGGCGCAGGATCCGAACTTTCGAGAATTTCGAACGGTTACCGACGCTGTCGATGGCGCGGATTCGCACCACCACGCGGCCGCTGTCCTTCCGGATGCGGAGCACGACTTTGATCGTTCCGTTGCCCTTGACCTTGGCCTTGGCGACCTTTGCGCCGTTGGCTCGGACCTGCAGGTCGGAAACGCCGGAGGCGTCGCTCGCCGTGCCGCGGAAGACGACCCGCTTGCGCAGGGTCTCGATCGTTTTACGACCGCGGATGTTCAGATTCGGCGGCGTGGTGTCGGCGAGCGTTGGTGTCGGCGCAGGGGCCGGCGTCGGCGTCGGCGCAGGCGTCGGTGTCGGCGTCGGCGCGGGTGGCGAGAATCGCAACACGCGGTTGTTCCCGGCATCGGCGACGTAGAGTCGATCCGACGTGCTCGGGGAATCGACGAGCGTGAGTTGACTGAAGGTGCTCACGTCGAATTTGTTCACGGCGAGGCCCGGGGTATCGGCGGTGAAGCTGAACTGACCGATGACTTGATCGGCGGCGGGTTGATTGCCTTCCGACGCGATGGCGTCGTAGCGCAGCACGCGCTCATTGCCCGCATCGACGACCCAGAGATTGCCCTCGCTGTCGACCTGTGCGTCAGAAGGCGAATCAAGCGCGGTGCTGCTCGTCCCTCCAAAACCGGTAGTAAACGAGGGCTGGCCGACCACTCGGCTGGCGGGCTGACCGTTACCGAGCGTCGCGGCATTAAAAAACGCAAGGACGCGATTGTTCCCCTCATCGGCGACCCAAAGGGTGCCCAGCGAGTCGACGGAAATGCCCATGGGTCCGTCGAAAGTGTCCTGCTCTAGGTCCGAGGTATCACCTTCGAAATTGAACTGCCCAAACTGCTGCGTAGCCGAAGCACCGTTTGCGAGGCCCTGCGCATTGGCGAAACGCAGAACGCGATTGTTACCGGTGTCGGACACCCAAAGGTTCTGGTCGTTGTCGACCCAAACGTCGGTAGGAAAGTTCATGGTGTTCGAACTGACCACGCTGTTCCCGTTGGAGGTGAAATTCGGCTGGCCCAGAACGAGATCGGCCGTGCCATCCGGGGTGGTCGCACTCGTCGCCGCAAACATAAGGACGCGGTTGTTGAATGAATCCGCCACCCACAGACGGCCCGAAGAGGATTCGTAGAAGATGCCTGTTGGCAAGGCCAGACCAGTCGCGTTCGCGCTGGCACCGCCGGTGCTGCCTTGCACCTGACCGCTGGTGAAATTCGATTGGCCGATCACGGCCTCGGCGGCGTCACCGTTCATCAGCGCGACAAAGGACGGATATCGCAAAATCCGATTCCGGAGGGTATCCGAAACGAACACCTTGAGGTTACTCAAATCAACGGAGATGTCGCTGGGACCCTGCAGGCTGGTGGCCGAGGCGGTGGTGCTCCCCTTCGTGTTGAAGTCAGCTGCTCCTAGGACGAGGTCGGCGTTGCCGGAGATCGTGCTCTGGGCCGTCAGGGAAGCGAGCGAGGCAACCAAAAGGCCGCCGGCAGCAAAGGCAGTGTTCTGAAAGGTTGTTGTCATTAAATCAATATGTCAGGAAGCGACTAATTTGTCTTCCGGTATCGTCTTCCGGAAGAATTGGCAGTTTCGCCTTCCCGAAATGCCTGGGTCGAGTCACTTTTCCGCAATGCATTTGCGATGCCTCGAGTTGCACTTTGTGCGGGTGCGGGGTGATTGGACGCTGGACCGGATGCGGTTCGCTCCGCGCGGCGGCGAGCCGATGGTCGAGACGGTGCGCGGGGACCGGTCGCAGCGGACCGGTCCGGCGTTTTCCTGGACGCGGGCCATGCGCGCGGTCTGTCTTTTGCTGACGCGATACGCGACCGATCAGCGCCCGCGAGCCCCTGGTCGGGGGGCCGCATTCCCCGGCGCGAACGCTTTTCAATCTCTCCGAACACCCGAGGCGGTGTTGTGCGGCGATCCCGTTCACCGGGGCAGACGGCACGTGCCACCTGCCTGCGCTACTGACCTGCACGCCGGTCGGGCGCAACCGAGACGGGCAGATGGAGCACTCGGTCGACGTGCGGGCGCGGTGGCTGGCGGCTCGGGAGGTCACGATCTTCGTCGACGGTGCGCGGCTCGGGCCGGGGGATGACGTCGCGGATCTGCTGGCGTCCCTCGCGGGCGGCTGGCCGCGGTGGCACCTGCCCGCGACCGCGCTGCGGACGGTTGGGATCGGCACCACGGCGGCGCGTCCGGCGCGGGCGCGGTGCCCGACGGAGTTAGAGCGCAATCAGCAGGTCGCGGCTTTCTACGCGCATGCCCTGGGGTCTTGCCCGCTCACCGCTGCCGCTCGCACGCTCGCCAAGCTCCTGCCGGGCGACATCCACCTCGCATTCAAGACCTCGGCGGAGGGCGGCATCGATTTTGCGACGAATCAGGGCGGGGCGGGGGATCGTTTTTTCACGGCTACGATGGGAGCGGCGGCGAGCAATCCGCTGCTGGGCGCTTGCCACGGGCGAGTGCGGGCGATCTCGGACGTGCTGCCGGTCCGGGAGTGGCGCGGGCGCGCCCTCTACCTGGCGGCGCGACCCTTGGTGGCTATGGAGGACGCGCTGGGCACCGATTTCGTGCTCGGGGGCGGGTGGGTTTTTCACGCGTGCGTGATCCGCGACAACCGTCTCTTCGCCGACGAGGATCGGCGCGCCTTCGAGATGATGCTGGCGCATTTTCGCACGGTCTTGGGGCTTTCAGGTTCGGCCTCATCGACGGATGCCGCGACCAGTGGGGCCCGAAGGATGCACGTGATCGAACTGTGGCGCTTCCGGCGGGATGGAGCAACCGACCCGGCGCGGCTCCGGGCGGCGATCCACGAGCACCTTCCGGCGGCGGTGGCGGAAACCGTCGCGCCGCGCGTGACCGACTGGATCCGCCACGGCGAGCGGCCCGGGCGGCGGACGTTTGCGCCAGAACCGATCCGAGTGGGGCCCTCGCAAGCGCTGGCGGCCCTCTGCGTCCCGGCAACCGCGCACTCCGATGCCACGATCATCCTCCCGGCGAACCTGCGGGACTGACCCGACTTCTTAAAAACGACGGCGGTCGGACTCCGCTCGCGAAGTAGCAGGGGCGACCAAGCGTTCCATAACCTCCCTCGGCGCCAGCCGAGCCATCGTCCTGATCAGGTAGGGAAGCCGCGCCGCTCCGGCAGCCGCCGGATAACTCTCACCCAAGGCGCACGAGCCACTCCCGGCTTACCGCGCTGCCACGCGTTCGGCGGAGTAGCGGATACTCGCTGGTAGCCGCCGATCACTTCTGACCAGAAGTGAGGAACCTCGGGGTCAGTGTGCAAAATCGAATTCGGAATTCGGGGTCAGTGTGCAAAATCGTTTTTATCCCTTTGGCCAGGCTTTCGATCTATCCGGCGAACTCCTTCCAGAGTCTGCTTCTCTGTAGAGCCTTTTTTTTGCGCACAATTCTGATCTGCAACTGTGCCGCTCTTCAGCGCCAGACGTTCGGCGAGCCGCAACACCCCCCGGTTTTAGAAATTGCTTTTTGCACACTGACCCCATTCACACTGACCCCATTCATTGACCCATTCATTGACCCCATTCATTCCGGCGTTCCGCCCAAAGCAGGTCACACCGGGGTGGCCCACTCGCCCAATCTTCTCATTCTCTGACTCGGAACCGGCCAAGATCCGCCCTAATTTGAGCAACCGAGGGAAAACCCCGCCCGCCCCCATCGCTTACGATGTCTGCAACCATGCAGCACCCCATCATCTTTCTCGCCAGCCAAGACCCATCTTTCGCGATAACGGCGGTATCCGCTGCCATCGAGACTCGTCACCTCCCCCGGCAAGCCCATTCGTTCGAGGAGGCGACGGGACTTCTGGCGGATGATACCCACAACTTCGCCGTCGTCTTGATCGACGCGGATCCCACCTTTCACGGCCTCGACCTGCTTCTAGGCTTCGCCCGCACCGATCCGAGCTTCCCGTTGCTGGTCATCATCGACGCGCAAGACACCAAGCAACTCGACCTCCCGTTTCAACCCTGGAAAACCATCTCTCGGCGGGTCAGTGCTCGAGATCTCGCTCAGGAGATCCGCAACGCCTGCGCTGCGAGCGAGGTTCTGTCGAGATAGCACCCGGGTGCCCCGACCCCGACCTGGATTCTCTCCCAAAAGACGAGAGTCGCCCGCGAGAACGAACCTAACCCCTAGAGATCTTCGTGAACGATCGTGATCTCCGTCCCGCCGAGCTTGGCCAGCAGGTCACGAGTCTCGCGCTCGGAGAACTGTGGGTCGCGGCTTTCGATGCAGACGTAGAACTTGTCCTCGGTCGCTTTCTTGAAACGCTCCCAGTTGAACAGCGGATGATTCCAGCGCGGAAGACCGTTAAGAATCAGCATTCCGAACACGGCCGTGAATGCCGACAGCAAGATTGTCAGTTCGAACAGAATCGGAAAAAAGGCCGGCACGGTCGTGATGTCGAGCGGCTTTCCCGCAACGACGAGCGGATAGAGAAACGAAGACGGCACAAACTGCAGCGCGATACCGATCAGAAAACCGGTGAGTCCACCCAGGAAGACCAACTGTGCCAGAAACGAGCGCTTGAGGCCCATGGCTTCATCCATCCCGTGGATCGGGAAGGGACTGTAGACGTCCCATCGCTTAAAGCCCGCCTCTCGCACCTGCTCGGCAGCGTGGTAGAGATCGCGCGCGCTGGAGAACTCTGCCCCCATTGCGAAGATCGGGGCGGTGGTGTCGCCTGCGGTCACGACTGTAGGCGGGGTGGTCGAAGCGGTCGTTGTCATTTAGTGGGCAGTCGGTGCGACCGTTTGAACGCCGCCTCCGGGCGTTTGATCGGTGTTCGGATCCATGTCGCCGTCGTAATGCGGGTCGGCCTCTGGCAGCACGGCCTTCACCTCGAACATACAGATCATCGGCAGAAAGCGGATGAACAAGAGAAACAGGGTCAGGAATAAACCAAATGTCCCGATGAAGGTGCAGATGTCGACGATGGTCGGGTGAAAGAGCTGCCAAGCACTCGGCAGGAAGTCGTGCTGGAGCGTGGTCCCGATGATCACGAAACGCTCAAACCACATGCCCACGTTCGGGAACTGCACCAGGATCCACACCGCGATCAAATTCGTCCGGAACCACTTGAACCAGAAGAGCTGCGGAGCCAGGACGTTACAAAACATCATCGGCCAATAATACCACATCGCGCCTTCGCCAGTTGCCCGATACACAAAGGCCGCTTTCTCGAAGGGATTTGCCCCGTACCAAGCGATGAACAGCTCCATCAAGTAGGCGTAGCCAACGATGGATCCCGTCAGCAGGATGATCTTGCACATCTTGTCGATGTGGCTCGGCGTGATCATGTCGCGCAGAGCCGGCCAGATCGCAGCGGCCGGGATCATGAGCGTGAGCACCATCGCAAAACCGCCGAAGATCGCACCGGCCACGAAGTACGGCGGGAAGATCGTCGTGTGCCAGCCCGGGACAATCGAGGTCGCAAAGTCGAAGGAGACCACTGAATGCACCGATAGCACGAGCGGCGTCGAGATGCCCGCCAGCACGAGGTAGGCCATCTCGTAGTGCCGCCACTGGCGGTTGCCGCCGCGCCAGCCCAGCGCAAGAAAACCGTAAACAAACTTTTTGATCTTGGTCGTGCAGCGATCTCGGATGGTCGCAAGATCGGGAACCAAGCCCGTGTACCAGAAAAGGATTGAAACCGTGAAGTAGGTCGAGACCGCAAAAACGTCCCACAGGAGCGGGCTGCGGAAATTCTGCCAGATCGCGTTGGCGTTCGGCACGGGCGCGAGGAACCAGACCATCCACACGCGACCGACGTGCAAGGCTGGATACAGACCCGCGCAGACGACGGCGAATAGCGTCATCGCTTCCGCCGCTCGGTTGATCGATGTGCGCCACTTCTGCCGCGTCAGAAAGAGAATGGCCGAAATGAGCGTTCCGGCGTGCCCGATGCCGATCCAGAACACGAAGTTCGTGATGTCCCAGGCCCAGCCGACGGGGTGATTATTTCCCCAGACGCCGACTCCGGTGGCGATCAAGTAGCCCAGCATGGCGAAGCACATGAGCATGAGCGGCACGGTGACCGCCATCGAGATGTACCACCACTTGGGGGTCTTATCCTCGATGATCGACGAGATGTAGTTGCTGATCCAACCCATCGTCCGCTGGTTGAGCACCAGCGGTTGGCGGATCAACTGCTTCTCGTGATCGGGATTAAAATTATCAGCGGTGGTCTCGGCCATGGTGCGCTAAATTAGTGAGTCGCGGGAGCAACGCCTTCGGGTTCGGAGTGAGGGGCAATCGGGGCACCGCCCTCGGCGCCGTGAGACACTCCGGTCGCAAGATCGTGGTCGCCGTGAGCGCCATGATCATCGTCGTGACTGTGGTAATCTGGCGAATTGATCTTACCGACGAGTTCCGCGCCGGGCATGGCCATGTTTGGATTTTTGATCCGGGCCAGGTAGGTGACCCGGGGGCGAGTGTTGAGATACTTCAGCATCGTGAATCCCCGCGGAGCCTTCCGCGTCTCGTAGATGCGCTGCGTGGGGTCGTTCTCGTTGCCGAAGACGATGGCTTCCGAAGGACACGCCGCTTGGCAGGCCGTCTGGAATGGCGCGATTGGTGTGTCGTATTTGTTGGAAGCCCCGGCCTTAACGGTGCGGGCGATCTTCGCTTCTTCGATCCGTTGGATGCAGAAAGTGCACTTCTCCATCACGCCGCGCATGCGAACGGTGACGTTCGGATTCTTCGACATCTTGAGAGTCTCGGCCATCCCCTCTTCGGCGAGTGGACCCCAGTAGAGCTCGTCGATTGGCCGCTCATTGTAATCGAAGAAGTTGAATCGGCGGACCTTCCACGGGCAATTGTTTGCGCAGTAGCGGGTTCCGATGCAGCGATTGTAGGTCATCAGATTAAGCCCGTCTTTGCTGTGGACCGTGGCGTTGACCGGACAAACCGTCTCACACGGGGCATTCTCGCAATGTTGGCACATGATCGCTTCCGCGAGCATCTCCGGATCTTCGGCGAGGTCACCTTTCTTGTCCTTGAGGTCCAGCGGATTTGCGAAGTAGCGGTCGATCCGGATCCAAGCCATGTCGCGACCTTTCATCACCTGATCCTTGCCCACGACCGGGACGTTGTTCTCGGCTTGGCAAGCCACGACGCAAGCGTTGCAACCGTCGCAGACGTTTAGGTCGACCGTCATCGCCCACTGCTGCGGCTCGAGCGGCGTTCCTTCGCCTTCAAAATACGGGTTTTCGTAGATCGAGTGCTCCTCGGGGATGTGACTATCCATCCCGATGCTCCGAGCGAAATCCGGATCTTTCACGTAGCGCTCAAGAGTCCCCTCGCGGAAGAGATCCCGTCCCTCCATCGCGCGCGCTTCCTGCGTTCGGGCAAATTCGTAGAGCTCACCGCCCGCGACTTTCACCGCCGACACCGGTTGGAAGCGCAGCCCGGTGGTCGTGCGCAAAGGATAGGCGTTGAAGCCGACTCCATCCATGAGGTGCGACACGTTCTCGCGTCCGTAACCGAGCGCGATGGACAACGATCTGTCGGCGTTCCCGGGAGCAATGAGCGTAGCCGCGATGATCGTCTTACCCACCGCAGAGATCTCGATGAGCGAACCATCCACGAGTCCTAGGTCGCGGGCCGTCTTCGGGCTGACCAGCGCGGCGTTGTCCCAGGTCAGTTTGGTCTCGAAATCGGGTGTCTCTTGGAGCCAGGCGTTGTTGGCGTAGCGACCATCGTCGACGCTCGAACTCTGCAGAAACACGACTTCCATGTCCGCCACCTCAGCCGGGGTGAACGGGAGTGCCCCAGCGCCACCGGCGTCGAAGTTGAGCGACGCCGCTTCAAAGGCCGTGTCCTCGACAAATCCATTCCGGAGAAAGTCGTTCCAAGCGGCCTCGAGGGCCTCACCCGTCGCTCCGGATTTCTCTTCGAAGGTCTTCCGAACAAGCTCCAACCCGACGGGTTTCGGCTGGCCGAGCAATTGAGCCAGCAATTCGAGCTGCGAGACTCCGTTCCAGAGCGGCATGATCATCGGCTGGACCGAGGTGTGCGTCCCATCAAAGGTCCAGGTGTCGCCCCAGGCCTCGAGATAATGGGCCGCCGGCACGGACCACTCGCACGCCTGCGAGGTCTCGTCGCCGAAGAGCGAAAGGTGCAAAGTGCTCGGGACCTGCGTGATGAGTTGGTCGAACCCGAGATCAGCCGGGGCATCGTAGACTGGATTGCCGCCCAAGATGAACAGCGTGCGCACCTTCGCGGCGCGGATGGCCTCGGTCACGTCCTCAATGGTCGCGACCTGCTTCGCCGGGGTTTGGATGGCGCTGATCGTCGACCCGACGTTGCCGAGCGCCTGGTTGATGGCAAATCCAAGGGCTTGGACGGCGGCGGGTTGATTTGCCCCGATGAGCACAAGGCTCCGTCCTCTGTGTGCGAGGAGGTCTGCGGCGACACCGTCCAACCATTCCTCATCCAACGGAACGCTCGCCTCGCCAAATTTCCCGCTGGCCTCAGCCCCGACCCTCGCAGCCAGCGCGGCAGCAAACGCACCGACGTCCGAGGCCTTGAGCCGCAAGCGGTGGTCGGCGAGCCCGCCCGTGTTCGAGTAGTGATTCTCGACCACGTAGAGACGATTCATCTTCCCCCCGTCCGGCTGGCGGCGGGTGTAGAAATCTTTGGCAAAGGCCGGACCCCTGTCGCTCGGATTTAGGAAATCGCTATCCAGCGCGAGGATGACATCTGCGTCGGCAAAATCTGGGATCAATCGGACGTTCTCGCCGAAACTTGCCTCCGTCGCCAAATTGCTCTCCGACGCTCCGAGTGGCTCGTATTCCGCCCAAAGCACGCCTGGGTATTTTTGCTGAAGCTCGTCGCGAAGGCGTGCTCGCGTCGGACTCTCCTGCCCGTCGGCGAGGATCGCCAGGCCCTCTCCACCCTGCTCGCTGATCTTGGCGAGGTAATCGCCCAGCTTCTCGGCTGCGACGACGGAACCATCGCGTTTAATCTCGCGCGAACGATTGGGATCGTAGAGATCGAGGATGCTCGCTTGAGCAAATGCGTCCGTGCCGCCGTTGCTGTAAGGATGAAGCGGGTTACCCTCGAGCTTAGTCGGGCGTCCATCGACGGTGGTCGCGATGAGCGGGATCGCGCCGAGCCGCGTCGGCATCGAAGTCGCGTAATACAGAAACTTCCCGGGGATCGTCCACTCGACCCCTTCGGTGAGGGGCACGATGAAAGACGCCGGGCGACGGCAGCCGCCGAGTCCCACACCAGCGAGCGCCATCGATGCGCCCATCAGCTTGAGGAAATCGCGCTTGGACAGTCCGCTTTGCTCGTAGACGTCGGCACCTCGGGGGAACTCTCGGCCGAGAGCCTCTTCAAATTCCGAACTGTTCTCGAGTTCGCTCAGGCTGCGCCACATCGTCGGGCGCTCGGAGCGAGCAGGGTGAGGTAAAACACGTTTCATCGGTGGCAGCCTCCGCAGGTCACTGGGGGATTTACGGCCCATTCTTCTTTAAATTTAGTCCCCATCTCGAGCTGGGTCTCACCGCCGACGACTGGCTTCCAGTCCATGTTGTAGATCTCGTTTGGGGGGCGGAGGTGCTCTTCCGGGGCTCGGTGACACTCCAAGCACCACGCCATGCTCTGCGACTCGTGCTGGTAGACGACATCCATCTCCGTGACGTTGCCGTGGCAGCTATAACAACTGACTCCTCGGTTCACGTGGACCGCGTGGTTGAAGTAGGCGTAATCAGGCACCTGGTGGACTCGATTCCACTGCATCGGGCGACCCGTCTCCCAACTATCGACGACGGCGGTCAACTTCGGATTATTGTGCTGGATGCGCCCTTCACCGTGACAGGTGATGCAGGTCGCGGTCGTCGGGACGTTCGAATGAGATGCGACCTCGACGAAGCTGTGGCAATACCGACAATCCATCCCGAGCTGCTCGACGTGAATGACGTGGGAGAACGGGACCGGCTGGTTGGGTTCGTAGCCGACGCGGGTGTATTTAGGAGTGAAGTAATACCAGATCCCGGCGACGAGGAAACTTACGATCACGCCCACACAGATCAAGAGCTTCAGCGGAAGCCAGTTCGTCCATTTCGGAAAAAAATTCGCCATCTTTAATCAGTCAAGAAGCCAGGTGTGCAGGACGCCCGGCAAGACGTCCGAACCTAGTATTAAAAAAACTTATATCAATCACTTTTCTGAATCTTTCCTTGAAAACGGGACTCGTCTTGGAGGTCAGGACAAATTGCAAAATCGGATTCGCCAGTGTCAACAGAATCGATACCTTTCCAGGCATGCGATCGGCATTACTTCCCCTTCTCCTGCTGCTCACAAGTGCCGCCACGTCCGTTCCCGGGCGAGCGGACACTCCGCAACCGAGACTTCCAACCATCACGCTGACGATCGGCTCCGAAAAGCTGCTCACCGAAGTCGCCGACGATCCGGCCGAGCGCAATACGGGAATGATGTTCCGCAAGGCCATGAACGACGGAGACGCCATGCTATTTGTCATGGATACCGTCGGGCCAGTCAGCTTCTGGATGAGAAACACGACCGTCCCGCTCTCGATTGCTTACGTGAATTCAATGGGAACCATCTTGGAGATCCACGACCTCCAGCCACTCGACGAGACTTCCGTGAACAGCGAATTCGCGAGCATTGCCTACGCTATCGAAGTCCCCCAAGGCTACTTTTCCCGAGTGGGCATCTATCCCGGGACGTCGGTCGAGGGACTTCCCCCATTGCCGGCGGAGTGACCTCGGCCGCGTCGGGTTTGCTCGACCAGCTGCCCCGACACCCGTTCTGCCGAGCGATCCGATCCGCCACCGAAGGCCACGTCCGCAATCTTCCTCGCTGAGGAAGGCGCGGGACTAACCCTGGAGTTTCGCGAGCAGGTCAGCCTTGCTCTTGAGGCCCGTGATCTGCTCGACCATCACTCCACCCTTGAAGATGAGGATCGTCGGGATGGCCTGGACGCGGAACTTGGCCGCGACCGCCGGATTCTCGTCGACGTTGAGCTTACCGACTTTGGCTGAACCCGCCGTCTCGGTCGCAATCTCGTCGATGACCGGAGCGATCATCTTGCATGGCCCGCACCAGGGAGCCCAAAAATCAACGAGGACCGGACCCTCGGCACCCGAGATCTCAGAATCGAAATTGGAATCGGTGAATTCGACAACGTTTGCACTGGCCATAAGATAAAATCGTTTGAGTTAGTTTTTGCTCTCGGGAGGATCGCGTCAGTCGGCGCGCCGACCAAGAATCTGACCTACATCAAAAACCAGACTTGGACGAGCAAGGCGAGGACGGCGGCTATGGCGGCTACTACACTGAGATTCATATCGGGTTCGTAGGATGCATCCGCTTCGACGATAGCCGGAGCGGATTGGATTTTGAAATCGGGTTTGGCAGCGGAAGCGGATGGTTTCTGAAGCTGAACCGTTGCCTGAGGTTTCGGCCCGGTCGCGGGGATCGGCGTGACTTTTGCAGTCTCCTTCTTGGGCTGAGGCTTCACCGCCATCGGAGCGGGTCCCGTGGGCTTCGGAGCCGCAGCGGGCTTCATCGGAAGCGGACTGGTCGGAGCAGCGGCAGGTTTGAGGCCACCGGGAGCCGTCGGTGGCTTCGGAGCGCTGGGGGCCGATGGTGCGCTACCGGGCGGCTTCGGAGCAGCGGGCTTGAGGCCAGCTGGAGGTACCGGGGCGGACGGCGGCTTGGGAGCAGACGGTGCCGAAGGTGGCTTCAATCCGCCGGGAGGCTTCGGAACTGCGGGAGCACTCGGAGCACTCGGAGCGGATGGCGCGACCGGAGCCGACGGCGTCGCCGCGTCGGCAGGCTTGGCTGACACGGGCTTCGGGGGGAGATTGATCATCGCCGACTCACGGGGAGTCGAAGTTGCCGCTTGGCCGTCTTTGCGCGGAGGCAGGACAATTCGGACGGTTTCTTTCTTCGGTTCGCTCATACGGTGGGGATATTTACAGCGGGGTTCGGGCGGGGATTGCCCGACAAACGTGGCGGGTTTCGGAGCGCAGTGTCAATCCTGTAACTGACCGCCGCTCGTTTTATCGCTTTGGATAGCGGCGGTCTTTCCTTCGTCGCGTAGTTCGACCATGTCGCTGGCGATCCGAAGAGCCTCGTTGCGGATGGCATCGGGGAAAACCTGCTCATCTTCATCCTCCTCATCGGGGTCAAACATTTGCCGCGTCTTCTTCCGATCAAACGCGACGGAGGTCAGCTTTTTGTCGGCCACGTTTTCGAGGGTGACTTCATAAGCCTTTGCCGGAAAGACCGGGCCCCGCTCGGCCCGCTCGGCCTTGCGTTCGTCCTTGCGCTCATTCCCCTCGTCGATCTCGGCTTGGCGCTGCACCAGATTCAACGAGATGGCGTTGGAGTCGATCTTCTCCTGCAGCCGAGCGAGATCGCCCAGAAGATAGCGAAATTCCTCATCCTTGTTCACCCGCTCGGCCGAGTTCTCCCGCAAACGATCCAACATGCCCGCCACGTCGCCGCGAAGCACGATATCCTGCGGCGCGACTTCGTCGTAGGGCAGTGGGTTCGGCAATGCCTCTTCGCCGATCTCGGGATTGTCGGTGATCGAGGGGAGGACGATGTCGGACTTCACCCCTTCGAGTTGGGTCGATCCGCCACGAACCCGGTAGAATTTATTGATCGTCAACTTGAGCGCGCCTGCTTCGGAACCGCCCAAGCTGAAGAAGGGCATGAAGCGTCCGATATCCAACATGGTCTGGACGGTCCCCTTCCCGAAGCTCTTCTCGTCCCCCACGATCACGGCGCGTCCGTAGTCTTGCAGCGCAGCGGCGAAGATCTCGCTCGCGGAGGCGCTGAGCCGATTCATCAGCACGACCATCGGCCCGCTGTAGGCGACGGAGCTGTCCTCGTCGAACGACACTTCGACCTCGCCGTTGGAGTTCTTCGATTGGACCACCGGACCCTCCGGAATGAAGAGCCCCGTCATGTTGATCGCCTCCTCGAGCGAGCCCCCGCCATCTTGTCGCAAGTCGATGACCAAAGACTCAATGTTCTCGGCGGTTAAGCGATTTAACAGCGTGAGCACGTCCTTGGTCGTGCTGCGGCCGCCCTCGCTGCCGCGTTTGTCAAAATCGGCGTAGAAAGCCGGGAGTTCGATCCAACCGACGCGGACCGGAGTCCCGTCCGGGCGCTCCATGTCGATGATCTCGGCTTTGGCTTCCTGATCTTTGAGACTGACCTCGTCGCGGGTGATGGTGACGACCTTGCGCTCCCCTCCGCCCGCCGTGTTGGCCGGGATGACCTGGAGACGGACGACGGTGCCGCGCTTGCCGCGGATTTTTTCGACGACCTTATCGAGCTTCATGTCGACCACGTCCTCGAACGCGTCGTCGCCCTGCGCCACGGCCGAGATCCGATCATTCACCGCGAGGTGGCCTTCGAGGTCAGCGGGGCCGCCCGGGACGATCTCCTTCACCTTGGCGTAGCCGTCTTCGGACTGAAGGACCGCTCCGACACCTTCGAGCGATAGGCGCATCTGGATCTCAAAATTTTCGAGTTCCGATGGGCTCATGTATTCAGAGTGCGGATCGTAGGTCCGAGCGAGCGCGGCGAGGAAGTCCGACACAATGGCCTCGTCGTCCATCTCCTCCACGTTGCGCAGCAGCTGGTTTTGCCGTCGCTCGATGATCTCCGGGGGCGTCCGCTCGATGTCGGCGTGGTCGTTGAGCGTCTCCTGCAAGAGTTCCGCCTCGATGCGCTTCGCCCAGAGTTGATCCGCCTCGGACTGGTCGCGCGGCCATTCCGCGTCCTGTCGGTCGAGCTGGACGGTGGCGTCGGTGTCGAACTTATAATCTTTCTGGATCAAGGGCCGGTTGGCCGCGACGCGATCCGTGACTCGGAGTTTGTAGCGGGCAAAGATCTCGCGAGCTGGGTCGAGATCCCCCGAGAGGATCCGATTGTCGAGCCGGGTGGCGTATTTTTGCTGAAACTCCGCGATGTCTGCGGCGGTGAAGAAGAGTTTACTCGGATCGAGGCTCTTCAAGTACTGCTCCAGCAACGACTGCGACATCTTATCGTCCAGCTTCTGACGAGAATAGTGACCCTGCTCGAGTAAGCGGGCAACCGAGACGGCGACCTTGTCCAAGTTGACATCTGCACGGGTCGGTTGCATTCCCACCGCCAACCCGAGAGCTACCAACCAGACCGTTTTGCCGAACATCATTCTTCTCATACTGGAAAGAACCGTTACAGAAGGTTCGCCCAAAATCAAACTACGCATAGCGGTGTAGACCACATTCCCATGATTCAGTTCGAAACTTTTACCGGCGGAGCCCTCGATACGAACGCGTTCCTGATCGATGCCCCCGCCGGCCGCATCCTGATCGATGCCCCCCAAGGCGCGGACGCGCACTTCGCCGACCGCCGCATCCACACCCTCCTCCTCACGCACGGCCACTTCGACCACACCGCCGATGCCGAAGCAATCCGCGCCCGCCACGGCTGCGAAGTCCATTGCCACCCGGACACTCTGCCGATGATCACGGATCGAGAGTTCTTTCGCAATTGGGGCTTCGGACTCGAAGTCGAACCCGTGACCGACCCCCGACTCGTCTCCGCGACGGCCGACGCGGCGTTTGCCGGCCTCGCATTTCGGGTGCTCGAGGTGCCCGGCCATTGCCCAGGAAGCCTCTGCTTTCTCGTGGAAGTCAGCGGCGACCTCTTCGGCGGCGACGTGCTCTTTCGAGGGGGCGTTGGCAGGACCGACCTCCCGGGCGGCGATGCCGAACTCCTTCTTTCCGGGATTCGCTCGAAGATCCTCGCCCTCCCAGATGCCACTCGCGTCTTCCCCGGCCACGGCCCAAATACCACCGTCGGAATCGAGCGAAAGACCAATCCTTGGCTACAACTTTAGTGCGATCTTTGCTGGACTAACCCCCCTCGAGTGGAGAGCTTATCGACGCTGCCCTCAACCTGCCCCAGACTTTTCCTCACCAGTCCCATGCCAAACTTCTCCTACGTAGCCCTCGACGCCCGCGGCCAGCAAGTCACGGGCGAGATCGACGCCCCCTCCCAAAACGAGGCCGTTGGCCAACTCCGGCAAGCGGGTTACTACCCGACTTCGGTCGACGCAGCCGCCAAAGCCGGTAAAGCGAAGAAGACAGTCGCCGCCAAGTCTGCGGCGGGTGCCCCGGCTAAGAAAAGTTCGTCGCTCTTCGCCAAACAAACGATCAAGGGCAAGATCCTCATGATCTTTACCCGGCAGCTAGCCACGCTCATCGACGCGGGCCTGCCGCTCTTACGTAGCCTCACCGTGTTGGCGAAACAGGAGCGCGACCCGGTCCTCAAGACGACGATCACGCAACTTGCCGAGTCGGTTCAAGGCGGCAGCACGTTCTCGGACAGCCTCTCGGGACACCCGAAGATCTTTAACAAACTCTACGTGAACATGGTCAAGGCCGGCGAACTTGGCGGTGTGCTCGAGCTCGTCCTCCTGCGCTTGGCGGAGTTCCAAGAGAAGGCACAAAAAATCAAGAACAAAGTCGTCGCGGCGATGTTCTACCCGATCATCGTGCTCGTGATCGCCATCGCGATCATGGGCTTCCTGCTGGTCTTCATCGTGCCGAAGTTTGAAGCGATCTTTGCGGACATGCTCGAGGGCAAGCCGCTACCGGCGCTCACTCAGTTCGTCATCGCGACGAGTAACATCGTCAAGGACCAGATCCTCTTCATCATCGTCGGCGCGGTCGTCGCGTTCATCGCCTACAAACTCATCTCGCGGACGGAGAAGGGCATCATGGCCATCGATAACATCAAATTGAAGGCTCCGCTCTTCGGAGACTTGACGCGTAAGAGCGCCATCTCGCGCTTCAGCCGCACGCTCGGCACTCTCGTCACCAGCGGTGTCCCCATTCTCCAAGCCCTCCTGATCACGCGGGAGACGGCGGGAAATACGGTGATCGCCGACGCCATCAACAAGGTCCACGACGCTGTCAAGGAGGGTGAGTCCATCGTCCAGCCACTCGAGGCAAGCGGCGTCTTTCCGCCCATGGTCATCAGCATGATCGACGTCGGTGAAGAGACCGGTCAGCTCCCAGAGATGCTCCTGAAGGTCGCCGAGGTCTACGACGACGAGGTCGATAATGCCGTCCAGGGCCTCACCTCGCTCCTGGAACCGATCATGATCGTCTTCCTGGCCGTGATCGTTGGAACGATCGTGATCGCGCTCTTCCTACCGCTCATCAGCATTATTCAAGGGATGCAGTCCTAGAAATCTGAGGCTATCTTCGAATTGTGAAAACATTGCCCCCCCGCCCTGCTTCTTCGCTCCATAGATCAACGCGCCATGGGTTTACGCTCATCGAGCTCTTGGTCGTTGTCGCCGTCATCGCAGTGCTCGCGGGTTTGATCTTGCAGACTTCGGGATTCGTTCAGGAGAAGGCGGCTAACTCAAGGACGGAGACGGAGATCGTCGCTCTTGAGAGTGCTCTCGAGAGCTACAAGATCGACTTCGGTGCCTATCCCGATCGGCGATGGTGGGACGGATTCGACGAAAGCACTTATCACTGCCTTGGCCCCGACGGACGGTGCAAAGATCTATTTCGAAATTCCGCCAAACATGCTGAGCGTCCAGAACAAGAACGCGGATTACGACACGAACTTGAGTGCGAGCCACCTCGTCGATCCCTTCGGGAATCCCTACCGCTACGAGTCCCCAGGCGACGAGAATAGAAATGGTCCCGCGTTCTTCGATCTCTGGTCGCAAGGGAAGAAGAACGAGGCCACAGACGAGACAAAGTGGATCACCAACTGGTGATCCGCGCGGTTTAATCCGCAATCCCGATACTATCCCACGCTCGCAAGACGATCTGCGACCAGGACTCTAGCGCCTCCGCTCGTGCAGCGAGATCTGCGGTGCTGAGGAATTCTAGCTTCTCGATTGCCGCTTCGCCCGCCGTCACGCGTGCAGAGTTCAACTCCACGAGGTGGACGACCCCGAGATGGACTCGACCCACGTCGCTACTGTCGTCGTTGATCAGCCCGACGATCCGATCGGTAAATCCATCCTCGATCCGCAATTCTTCGGAAATCTCCCGGTCCACGGCCCGGCGATAGGCCTGGGTGTCGAAACACTCCGCCATCGCGTCGGCGTCGTTGATGTGTCCGCCGATGCCGATGGACCCTTTGGCCGCTAGCCGTTGCTCCCCCCCCTTTCCACCCCGGACGTAATGGAGAATCCGGCCTTGATAACGAAAAACGGCGTAAGGGATGATTTGTTTGCGCGAAGGGTCCGTCTCCACCTCGGACCGGGCAGCAAAATGATTGTTCCCCGCTTGAAAAAAAGCGCTCAGGTACGGCGCCGAGACCCCGCAGAAGCCCTGAAAACTCCCCACCCCATCGAAAACCGATCTCGGCACAACCAGAACTCTCTCGTCCAAACTCATGTTCTTACCCTCGCAGCCTCTGCGTCAGTGCGGAATCCGAAAAAGGCAGCGCCGCGCAAACCGGCCGTTAGAGATCGAACGCGATCTCCGCTGCGTTCCGCCGGGCCTGGATGATCTGGTCGTCGGACAACCCTGCAGCGGGCGCGGCGACGTCCAGTTCGTGATCCAAGTCGATTGCGCTGATCCCCGGGTCATCCGTGTTGATGGTCGCGAGCAATCCCGCTTCCAGGAAGGCTTTGAGCGGGTGACTCGCGTAATCGGCAACGGTGCTCGTCTGCACATTGGAAGTGAGGCAGCACTCCAGGCCGATCCGGTGCTCGCCGAGGTAGTCCATGAGCCGAGGATCTTCGACGGCCCGCACTCCGTGCCCGATGCGGGTGGCTCCGAGCATCCGGATGGCCGTCCAGACGCCCTCGGGGCCGCCCGCCTCGCCCGCGTGGACCGTCACTTTCCACCCGGCATCCCGTGCCTTCGAGAAATGCTCGACGAACAGCTCGGGCGGAAATTGCGCTTCATCCCCGGCGAGATCGATGGCGCAGATGTGCTCCCAATGAGCAAGCAGCGCCTCGAGTTCCGTCCATCCCGAGCCGACGCCGTAGGTCCGGCTGATGATCCCGATCAACTTCACCTTCACCCCGAAGGCTTTGGCCCCAGCCTCCGCCCCGTCGATCACCGCCTCGACCACGGCCTGAGGACTGAGTCCATGCGGCTTAGCCATGAAGACCGGGCTGAAGCGTAGCTCGACGTAGTCGAGTCCCTCGCGTCTGGCATCCTCGACGTTTTCGTAAGCCACGCGACGGCAGGCGTCCGCGTTGACCAGCACGCCGACCATCCAGCGAAATTTCTCCAAGAAAGCCATCAATCCCGGCTGCGGACTGGCGACCTGAACGTGCGGACGAAGCGTCTCGAGCGTGCGACCCGGGAGACCGAGATCGTATTTCTCTCCGAGTTCGAGAATGGTTTCCAACCGGATCGAGCCGTCCAGGTGCCGGTGCAGGTCGATCTTGGGAATGCGTTCGTCAGTCACCCCATCACTCAACGCTCATCGCGTCCACCGCGCAAGCCGACGACCGTCGGAAAGATCGGAAATTCACGCGGCTCGCACTCGCACCACAAACATCGGTCGGCGGCTTTCGGGTAAGGATCTTTTCGCGACCTGAATCGCGCTTCAGAGGTCGAACGACAGTCCTTTGCAGCGTCCCAAGACCTCTTGCGCCAGCACGGCCTTCTGCAATCCACCCGGTTCGGACAGAAAGTCCAACTGTCCGCCGGGCGCCAACGGGGCGGGTGCTTGAGTGACGGCTCGGTGCCGTCGACTGGAGCTAGGCGACCGCGGGATCACGATGGGGGGAGGGGCAGATTCTGGCTCGGTTGGAGCGGGAGCGAGTCGCTGCTCGATATCACCAGAGAGCTTGTGCAAGAAGTTGCGCGCTGGGCTGCGCACCACCGGCGCTTCGCGCGTCGTCTGCGCGCGTTGGACCGGGCGGGAGACCGGCTCGGGATCATCGGAAGGCAGCCCAAGCGCTTCCATGAACCGCCGCCGCTGTTCCTCGGCTTCGTAAGCCCGCTCCACTTCGGCACCGAAGTCGTCGTCGTCAGCCTCGGGAGCGGCTTCTCCCCGGTCGATGCGCTCCTGGACCCGCCGCGCCTCCTTGTGGTCGGCCGACTTCTGCATCACCCAGTTCACAAAGCTGATCAGGGCGATGATGATCAGAATGGCGAGCTGTTCCCAAGGCATGACGAATTGAGTTGTGGGTAATCTAGAGAGCGGCGGAGACGAGTCGCCGCCGGCGGATCAGGCCCCGGTCTGCGGCATTCCCTTGTCCGGCTTGGCGATGGACTCCCGCATGTCGGTGTCGGACTGGATGTTCTTCATCCGGAGGTAATCGAGGATCCCCATGTTGCCGCTGCGGAAGGCCTCCGCCATCGCCTCGGGCACCTGCGCCTCGGCTTCGGTGACTTTGGCGCGCATCTCCTGAACGCGGGCCTTCATCTCTTGCTCGGTTGCGACGGCTGCTGCGCGCCGCATCTCCGCCTTCGCCTGCGCGACGACCTTGTCAGCTTCCGCCTGCTCTTCCTGCAGCTTAGCACCAACGTTCTCGCCGATGTCGATGTCCGCGATGTCGACGGAAAGAATCTCGAAGGCCGTGCCGCTATCGAGACCTTTTTCGAGGACGAGCTTCGAGATCCGGTCGGGGTTCTCCAACACTTCCTTGTAGGAGATGGCCGAGCCGATGGAGGTCACGATGCCCTCGCCTACCCGGGCGATGATCGTCTCCTCGGTCGCGCCGCCGACGAACCGGTCGAGATTGGACCGCACGGTCACCCGGGCGCGCACCTTGACTCCGATGCCGTCGCGCGCGACCGCGTCGATGGTCGTCTTACCAGTCGCTGGGTTTGGGCAGTCGATCACCCGGGGATTGATGCTGGTCCGCACGGCTTCGAGCACCGTCTTCGTGGTTCCCTTGATGGCAAGATCGATGGCGCAAGCGCGGTTGAAGTCGAGCGTGATCCCGGCCTTATCGGCGGCGACGAGAGCCAGCACCACGTTGGAAATGTTACCCCCCGAGAGGTAATGGGCTTCCAGGAGATCGGTGCTGATCGGCAACCCGGCTTTCACACTCGTGATCCGGTTGTCGACGACGAGGCCAGTCGGGACCTTTCGCAAACGCATTCCGATCAGATTGCCGAAGCTGACGGGCGAGTCGGCGACCTTCGCACGGAGCCAGATGCCAAAGAAGTTCAGCAAGACGATGAGCAGCACCAAGCCGATGAGAAGCAGGACACCGAAGACGATAAGGACGAAGAAATTCATAAGTGTAGGTGGGTGATGGGATCCGGGACTCTAGAGCACAGACGTGAATCGGCTAATCTTTTCTCCGGACAACGACCCGCGAGCCGCTGGCTTGAATGACGGTGACTTCGGACCCCGACTCGACGTAAGCGCTCTCCGCCACGACGTCGACACGTTTACCTTCGATCTCGATCTTGCCCGAGGGCCGCAGGTCGGTGATGGCTTTCCCGTCTTTGCCGAGGAGGCCGTCGACCTCCGGCAAGTCGTCGCCTGCGCCGAGGCTCACGCCGAGCGTCAGATTCCGACCGACGCCCGTGCGTTGGAAAAGATTCATCCAAGTGAAAAACGCGATGATCGATCCGGTCATCACGACGCAGAAGACGACCGTCCCGCCGCCCGCACCGTACTCCGTGAACCCGACGACGACCGATGCCCCCAAGAGAATCGCTCCGAGGATCCCGAGCACCATCCCGGGGAGAAACATCTCCGCGACGACGAGCATAAAGCCCAACCCAGCTAACAACAAAATCGTACCCATAGTTAGCTAGTCGGCCCGCGTTAGCGGGATCGTTCCTCGTCTGGACTGACCGTATCTTTCCCGGTCAGAAATTTTTGGATCGTGCCGACGGTCCGCAACGACACGTTTTTGACCTTGTTCGCGTCGTATTCCGCGCGCCGTTTCACAAATCCGAAGACGCCACCCATCTCGTCCGGCTGGTCAGCCGACTGCGGCTGATCGCGCGAATCCGACCCTCGGACGACGACCGTCTCGGTCCGGTCGACCTCCGACCGATCGGCCACCCGCGCGTCTGGATCGATCTGCAATCCTTGCACCAATCTCCCGTTTTCCGCCGAGACCTCGAGGTTTCCGACCGGCGCTCCCATGTAGTCGAAGAGGCGCACCACCCACTGCGGGGACCCCGTTGCGAGCTCGGTTCGCAGCGTGTAGTCGACGGTATTGAAACCCACTTTGCCGTCGACGGCCTCTTTCTCGGCCACCGCGAAGGCACCGTCGGAGTCGAGGTTCAGCCGCGAGAAATTGATCGGCGGCAATCCAGCCTGCCCGGAATAACCACGCACCGGTGTCCGCTCGGACCGGATCGCTCCGTCGGCGATCACAAACTCCCGCACGCCACCGCGAGCCGAAGAATCGATCATGACAATCGTCCACGAATGCGGCTGCGGCGCGCCGCTCTCGCCCCGGGCTTCAATCAATTGATCGAGCACGGCGTCTCCCTTCGCCGCCTTGATCACCTCAAGAGCTTGGTAAGCCGTCCCCGTGGATGCGCTTGCTGCCCCCGTCAGAACGAACAGAAAAATAGTTGCTAGCCTCTTCACCCCCCCAACCTCGCGAAGGCGGTCACGAATTCCAACGGAATTTTTCCGACTCGATTTTCCGCCGGGAGCGCCGATGCTCACCCGGTGGAACTCGAACTCGCCTCGCTTCGGAAGTCTCTGGCCGCCCATCGGGGCCTCGTCGAGGTCAGCGGATTGATTAATTCGATCACCGATTACGACGAGCTTCTCCGGGCCGTGCTCGACGTCGCTCGGCGGGTCGTGCGGGCCGAAGCCGGTTCGCTTTTTCTACTCGATGAAGAAAATGGGGAACTGAGTCTGGAGATCTCGTCGTCGTCCGTCGGGGAGTTTATCCAACCCAAGATCACGGTGTCACGCGGGCAGGGCATCTCCGGTTGGGTGCTGGAGCACGGCGAGAGCCTCTTGATCCCCGACGCCTACGCCGACGACCGCTTCTTTCGCGACGCCGATAAGACCAGCGGCTTCCGGACGCGCTCGATCCTCTGCGCACCACTCAAGCGAGATGGATCGGTTATCGGTGTGCTCCAGATCCTCAATCCGGTCGACAAGGAATCGTTCGAGAACGAAGACCTCGAGGGATTTGAGGCCTACTCGAACCTCATCGCCACCGCCATTGAAAAGCTCCGCGCCATCGACCGTATCCGCGAGCAGGAACGCGTGAATCGCGACGTGTCCATCGCCGCCGAGATCCAGCAGGAACTGCTCTCGCGCGCGATCCCGTCGTCCGTCCCCGGAGCCGTCTTCGCCAGCTACAACAAAGCGGCGTCGGACGTCGGCGGCGATTTTTTCTCGGTCTTCCCCCGGAGTGACGGCAGCGTTTTTTTTGCGATCAGCGACGTCTCGGGCAAGGGGATCCCGGCGTCGCTCTTGATGGCGCAGACGCTGTCCGCGATGCAATTTGTCTTCGCTGGCGCGACGGGGCCAGCCGGTGCGCTCGCGACCCTCAACCACACCCTGCACGACCACATCGTGCGCGGGATGTTTATCACGACGCTCATCGGTCGGCTCGTTCCCGAGACGCGCGTGGTCGAGCTGGCGAGCGCCGGGCATTGCCGACCGTGGATCGTCGGCCCCGGGGACAAGGCGACCGAGATCCAGACGCCGGGAAGCTCTGCCGCTCGGCGTGCTTCCCGACGTCGATTACGAACAAGAAGAAATCACCCTGGCTCGCGGCGAATACCTCGTCACTTTCACCGACGGGCTGTCGGAATCCCGCGATGGCGACACCGGGCAATTCTTCGACGACCACCTCGCCGAAGAATTGCGCCGAGACTTTCCCAATCCTCGCTCCGTGGTCGACCACCTCGTCGCCGTCGAGAAGCGGTATCGCGGTAACGAATCGGCCCGCGACGACCTCACCATCCTCATCGGGGGCTTCGAATGAAGCTCGAGCTGAGGTTCGAAAGCGACGCCGGCGAACTCCGGGGGATGCGGGAGGAGGTGCGGACGTTTCTGATCGACTCCGGTGTCCCCGAGATGGACGCCGAGCTCGTTGTTCTCGCTCTCGACGAGGCCTGCGCAAACATCATTCGCCACGCCTACCAGGGAGATCCTGATCGACCAATTCGGCTCAGCTGCGATTGCTCGGAGGACACCATCGAGTGCACGCTGCGGGACTTCGGCACCTCGTGCGATCCGGAGAAAATCCGCGGGCGTGACCTGCAGGATTTCCGCCCCGGTGGACTTGGTGTCCGCATCATGCAGACCGCATTTGACTGCGTGGACTTCCAGCCGAAGGCTCGCGGGACCGAGCTGCGGCTCGTCAAGCGGCTGAAAGCCTGACTTCGCGGACCGCTCGGTCAGTAGATTGACTCGCGGGTCTTCTTCCTCGGGACCTCCGGCTCCTCGCCGAGAAATTCGTGATTGTCGGACAGCCAGAACATCCCCCGCCGGAGCGCACCCACGACGTTTGGCGTGAGCGCATCGAAACGCTGCGAACCCCGGAAAAAAATGACCCAGCGCGCCATGGACAGTCCCGAGCAGGCGATGGCCGCGATCCCGGCAATCCAACCCACCGCCGACGTCCCCGTCGCAGCCAGCGAAGCCGGCCACCCGATCGCGACCACCCAAGCGACCACCGCGCCCGCCGAGAATCCCACCGCCCCACGGAGCAAGTCCCGCGACTGTTCCGGCCAATAAAACCGCTCCGGCGGCAAGAAGCAGCGGCGGCTTCTCAGAAATTCGAGCCGCAGACCTCGCAGGACCCGAGCGTAGGAACACGCCGCCACCACCGGGGCCACCACCACCCCCGCCACGATGGTCGGAAACGCCGCGAGCGTCGCCAGCCACTCGACCGCCGTCAACACGACCCAGGCGATCGCTCCGAAGATGAATAGGATCTCAAACATTCCCCCAAGATCATCAACGTCCCGCGACCCGCAAAGGTTGCAACCCTGAGTCGGGCGCTTCACCCACCCGCGTCATCTGCCCCCCAAAATCCGTCGCGCGATCCACCGACCCCACTTACGATCCCCGCGTGGCTACATTTGACAATCCTATCCTCTTCGGTCGCGATCCCCTCCCCCACATCGTCGCCGTCGAACCCGGACGATCCGAGACGATTTTGCTCTACGTCCGCCAGCCCGACGGCACGACCTCCGTCGAGACGCGCGACTTCACCGCCTTCGCGTGGCAAGCCGAAGGCACCGCCGAAGACGAAGCCCTCACCGGGCCGGAACCTTTGCGATTCGTGCGCCGATTTAACGCCTGGAAACACTTTCAAAATTCCCGCGCTGCATCTCGCGGCACCGGTGTCGCTAGTTTCGCGCTCTCCGATCCCGTCCAGCAATTCCTCACCCAGACCGGGCTCACCCTCTTCAAGGATCTCATTTTCGAAGACCTTCGCCGTCTGCAGATCGCCGTCGACGGCACGACCATCGCCCTCGCCGACAGCACCGGGTGGACTCTCGAGATCGACCGCGCCGCCGCCGACGGCAGCAGCCAATTGACCGCCGCCATCCACGACCGGGACCCCGACGTGATCGAGGGGCACCAGCTCTTCAAGGAGATCCTCCCGGCCCTCGCTGCCGACGCGAAACGAACCAAGGCCAAACTGACTTGGGGCCGCGACGAATCCCCGCTCACCAGCCGTAGCTCCCGGCTTCAGATCGCCGAGAAGACGATCCAATACCCTCGGGCTGCCTGCCACGGTCGCCACTTGGTCGACACGTGGGTCCTCGCCCAATACTACGACATCGGCACCCGGGAACTCGAAGACTTCGACCTGCCCACGGTCGCGGCGCACCTCAAACTCGCCGATCCCTCGCCGGATCCTGCTCCGGGCGAATGCGCCCGCCTCACGGGCGCCGTCGCCGCCGCGCTCTCGCCGAGCTACTTCATCCAGGCGCAGATCTTCCCCTACAATTACCAGGACGTGATCGTCCGAGGAAACGCGACCAAGATCGACGCCCTCTTTCTACGCGAGTATTTCCACCGCGGCCACTCGCTCCCGGAGCCGCCGGAGGCGCGTTACTTCGAGGGGGGCACGACCGACGTGTTCTTCCACGGCGTCGCCCGCGACGTCTGGCACTGCGACGTCGCGTCGCTCTACCCATCGGTCATTCTCAACTTTGATTACCTACCCAAAACGGACCACCTCGCCGTCTTTGCCGACCTCCTCCGCGACCTCCGCACCTTCCGGCTCGCGGCCAAACGCCAGATGCAGGACGCCACCGACGAGACAGCGAGCCGCCATTTTTCCGCGCTCCAGAATACCTTTAAGATTCTTATCAACTCCTTCTACGGATACCTCGGCTTCGGCCAGGGCCACTTCGCCGACTTCGACGCCGCCGCCGCCGTCACCGCCAAGGGCCGCGAGCTGCTCCGCCAGATGGTCGATTGGCTCAACGAGCAAGGCTGCCACATCATCGAGATCGACACGGACGGGATCTACTTTCAGCCACCCCACGGAGTCACGGTGGAGACCCTCGACGCCGGTCTGCGGGCCGAACTCCCCGCCGGCATCGATGTCGATTTCGACCATCGCTACGACGCGATGTTCAGCTACAAAGCCAAAAATTACGCACTCTTGGAAGCCGACGGCACCCTCGTCCTGAAAGGCGCCGCCCTCAAGAGTCGCGGGATGGAACCCTACCTTCGCGACTTCCTCCAGCAACTCGTCCGATTCATCCTCGCCGAGGACGCAGCCGCCGTGCACCAGCTCCGCGCCGACTTCGAGCGCGACATCCGTTCCCGGAGCTGGCCCATCGACCGCCTAGCCAAGACTGAGGCCCTCCAGGACAGCCCAGCGGCTTACGAGAGAAAGATCGCCGCCTCCTCGCGCAACCGCTCCGCTGCCTTCGAACTCGCCATCGCCAGCGACCAGCATCACCAAGCCGGCGACCGGATCAGCTATTACATCACCGGTGCTAAGAAAAAGGTCACCGCCTACGACCACGCCCGTCTCGCGACCGACTGGGATCCCGCCGCCCGCGACGAAAACGTCGAGTATTACGTCGGGAAGTTGAACGACCTGCACAAGAAATTCGCGGACTTCGCTCCGGAGCCGACGGGCGAGCTTTTCTGATATTTCGGATCGCGCCAGAGAAACCCTGATCCGCCACCGGCCCTCGGGCGAAAAATGGTTAGACCCATGACCGCCTGCGCCGCCGATTCCCCAAGCTTCGATCATCCGATTTCTTTTCCAAGGTCGGTTGCGAAACACCGGGGTCTGAGCGACTCTCCTGGTCACCTGATCAAGGGTTGGTTGGTGCAAACCCGGTGGAAGTCGGACGTATCAAGACTTCTGCCGGGACACCCTCGAGATTCGCTCCGGCCCGATACAAAACGTTGGGTTTCCGCCGCAGGATCGTTAGGGTCCCCGGCAGACAAAATGGACGGTGCCAACGACGAACTCCAATTGATCAAGCGTCTCGGTGAAGGTGACGAGTCTGTGGTCGGCGAACTCTACGACCGCTTCGCCCGCCCGCTCTATTCGATGGTCCACCGGATTCTTCGCAATCCCGCCGACGCCGAAGAAGTCGTGCAGGACGTGTTCGTATCCCTTTGGAAGAACGCCGACACCTTCGACGACCGCCGCTCCAGCCCCTTCACGTGGCTGGTCACCATCGCGCGGAACAAGTCCATCGACCGCATCCGCCGCACCCAGCGCCGCCTGCCCGAGGCACCGGGTTCCGCCGAGCCAAATCCCGCCGCCGAGCCGGTCGTCGAGAGTCCCGATGCGGCCGCCGAGACCGGGGGCAACGAGCGCGCTGCCATCGTGTCCCGCTGGGTGGCGGAGCTACCTCTGAATCAGCGCGAAGCCATCTCGCTCGCATTTTTCGACGGCCTCACCCATCCGCAGATCGCCGAGCGCTTGCACGAGAGCGTGGGCACCATCAAATCGCGCATCCGCCTGGGCATCGCCAAGCTCCGTCGCAAATCTGGAGGCGAGATCTCCAAATGATCGACGATCCGACCACCGACCTAGCCATCGACTACGTCCTCGGCTGCTTGCCCGACGACCAGCTCGACGCGTTCGACGCCCGGCTCGCCGTCGACGCCGAGGCTCCGCGCCCACGTCGCCGAGCTTCGGGAGGACATCGCGCTCCTAGCTCACTCGGCTCCGACGGCCGAGCTCCCGCCCGGCCTTAGAAAAAATGTCGTCGCCGCCGTCCGCGACGACCGACTTGGAGTCCGAGAATCCGCTGCCGATCCCGCGACCGGCACCGCGTCACCAGCCACCCAGAGGTCGACGTGGGTCCCGTGGGCGGTCGCCGCCGCCTTGGCAATCTTTGCCGGCATCCTTTGGACGAACAACCAATCGCTCATGCAGCAGTCGCGCGAACTCGCGACCCAGACCGCCATCTCCGAAGACCTCTTCGAGCAAGTCGCCGAGCTCGAAAGCAAAAACCGCACCGCCGCCGAGGCCCTGCACGCATCCGAGAAGCAACTCATCGCCGCAACGGGAGAAAGCGAGACGCTCCGGGCCGAGATGAGCGAGCTCCGCGACCGCAGCGCCGTCGCCGAGATGAAAGTGGCTACGCTCACCTCGCAGGCTGATTCGAGTTACCTCGCCTCCATCGCCTGGAGCCAGGACGACCAGTCCGGCGTTCTCCACGTCCGCCGCCTGCCCGAGGCCGACCGCCAACACGACTACCAGCTCTGGGTCCTCGACAAGGAGCGGGGCACCCCCATCAGCGCCGGGACCTTCACGGTCGCTCAAGACGGCTCCGCGACGATCAGATTTGCCCCGACCCAATCGGTCTCACCCGACTCCTCGTTCGCGGTCAGTCTCGAGAAGACCGGGGGATCGGACTCTCCCCAGGGTCCCATCGTGCTGGCCGATTGATCACGATTTGAAGTCCCGCCGCTCAAACGCCACCCAGCCCAACACGAGCAGCGTCGCGTCGATTGCCAACAAGATCGCGTAGCTCTCGATGATCCCGTCCCAAGGGATTCGCGGCTCGAAGATCCGCACCCACGCCGCCATCTGCGCCGTCAGGAACCACTCCCGGATCGCGTCGAAGTACGGCACGTTCTTCAGGATGGAATCGATCAGCAAGATCGACAACGTCACGATCGTCGCCGCCGCTGGCTTCATGTTCAGACACGAAAAGAAGAACCCAATCGCCGTGATCGTGAACAAGCTCACGATGAGAAACGGCTGCGCCAGGGCGTAACGCCCCAATCCCTCGCCGAAATCGTACAGTGCAAACACCCGCTCAATCGGCGCGAAAACGAACAATCCCCCCACCCCATGATCGAGCAATCCGGCGATCAGCGCCGTAGCGCTGATGAATAACACCAGCACCGCCGTGTAAAAGAATCCCGCCAGCGCCTTCTGCGAAAGCAGCCTCAGCCGGGACACCGGGCGGCAAAGGATCATCCGCAGCGTCCCATCCTCGACCTCCTTACTCACCAGGTCCCCGGCGACCAGCGCCAAGTAGAGCGCCCCGAGGAGGAGCACAGTGAACAGTAGGATCATCATCGCCAGCGTGAGTCCCGACAGATACTCCGAGGCGTCGTAGCCGCTCGCTTCAATCGTCCGAGCGACTGACCGCTGCACGCGCTCGAGCCGCAGCAGACCGAGCAACACGAGTTCAATCGCCAGGAAGGCACCGAAGCCGATGTAAGTCCGCTTCCGCGCGAAGAGCTTTCGCAATTCGCCCCGTAGCTGCAGCCAATAGAGACTCACCCGCGCAACCTCCCGAGATAAAAATCCTCCAGCGACGGACGCAGCGGTTCGACCGCGCTCACCCGCACCCCCGCCCGCACCATCTCCGCCACGACCTCCGCCAGATCCACGGAATCCGCCAAAGTGACGACCCCTTCCGGTTCCAACCCGCCGCCCACCGCCTCGAGCAAAGCCCCCGCCGCCGCCCAATCATCCACCTCAAATCGGACCCGCCGCCGCGCCGCCGCGCTCTCCCGCCACTCCCCGCAGAAGACCAGCCGACCCTGGTTCAGGATCGCCACCCGGTCGCACATCTGCTCCACCTCCGACAACAAGTGAGACGACAGCATGACCGTGAACCCCCGCTCGTCGCGCAGCCGCAGGATCAACCGACGCATCTCCTCGATCCCCTCCGGATCCAATCCCTCACTGGGCTCATCCAGCAGCACGAACTCCGGCTCCGGTAGTAACGCTTGCGCCAGCGCCAGCCGCTGGCGCATCCCGTGACTGTAGACCCGCACCCGGTCGCCGATCCGCCCCGTCAGACCGACCAGCTCGACCACCTCCCGCAGCCGCGCCTCCGTCACCCAGCCGGAGTAGGCCACCAGCATCCGCAGATTTTCCCACCCGCTCAGATAATCGTAGAACGACGGCGTCTCGAAGATCGCCCCCACCCGCTCCAACGCCCGACCGCGGTCCCGTTGCACCGACGTCCCGTCGATCCAGACCTCCCCCGCATCGGGCCGCACTTGGCCGAGCATCACGCCGAAGGTCGTGCTTTTCCCCGCTCCGTTGTGCCCAAGCAGCCCGAAGATCTCCCCCCGCCCGACCTCGAGCGACAAGGGCTCGAGCGCCAGTCGCCCTTTGAAACTTTTGGTGATTCCGTCGATCCGCAGCATCTCGTCAGTTGCCCAGCGAAAGATTCAGCCCGTTCGTCACGTGCCCGTCCGCGTAGAGGATGTTCACCTCCGGCCCGCCACCCTGGTGCCAACCTTCCTTGTCCGACAGAACGGGAATCCGGATCGCCGAGTCCGTCAATCCCAAGAAATCGAGCGCGTTCGCCCGCTGACCGTTCAAAGCGGGATTCCAGAAGTAACTCGTCCCGGCGGCCTGCCAGATGCCGGGGTCCGAAGGGCAGCGAAACGCCGCCTCGCTCTCCGCGTAGTCGGCCAGGACGGTATCGATCGTCGCGTTGTCGCCCCCCTCGTCGCGCCGACCGACCGCGAGCGTCGGCATCGTGAGATTGTGTTCGCCCAGGTAGAGATTAAGCGCCACTCCCAAGTGCCTCAGGTTGGCCAGACAAGCCGCCGTCCGTCCCTTCTCCCGCGACTTGCCAATCGAAGGCACGACCAACGCGGCCAGGATGCCCATCACCGCCAGCACGACCAGCAACTCGACCAGCGTGACCCCCATCTGCTTCATCCCCTTCAATACGCTTCCGCCCGCCACCCGAGCCTACTCCCGAAACCGCAACGAACGCTGAATCTGCTCGATCACCGGCGCGAAATCCATTTTTACCTCCGCGTTGGCGTCTTCGTAAAATGACGTCACGCCCTGCGCGACGATCTTCTCCATCATCGCCTCGTCCACCGGCGGAGCATCCGCGTCCTCCGGCGGCCCACCCTTTTCGATGTTCTCCAGCGCCCGTTCGACCAGTTGCTTTCGCTTCTCCGGCGTCATCTTGTTCAGCGCCAGCATCGCCTGCTTGAACCCCTCCGGGAGCGTCAGGTCGAGGTAGCGGCTCTGCTCTTCCCCGTTCATCGCCTCGAAAAAATCCCGCGCCCGCTGGGTCTGCTGCAGCTCCCGCCGCTCGTCGAACTCGAGACGATTCACCTTCGCAGCCATCGCCTCGATCACCTCCGCCCGATCCCGCGGCTCCCTCGCCTCCAAAGGATTTGCCGCTAGGTAGGCTTCGATCTTCGCCGGGGTCGGACGCTCGGCCCGCACGAGCCAGATGACCCCCGCAGCCAGTGCCCAGACCGCAACCAGTATCCCGACAACGCGAATCACGTGCGCACCCTACGCCGGGATGTCCCGCAATCAACCCCGGCTTCGTTCACCCCACGAACCGCGAGATCAAGTACACCCAATTCGCCGCCGCCACGCCGAAGACGCCGATCACGAGGAACCGCCGCTCACCCCGGCTCAATCCCCACACCCTCACCCGCCGCCACCCAAACGCCGTCACCACCGCCGCGTAGATCGCAAACACTCCGGCCGCCAGCACCACCACCGTCACCAACGGATTCCAGACCAACGCCAGCCCGACGTCCCCTTCCAAGAGCGCCCGCGCGCACCGCGTCCCCCCGCAGGTCAGGCACGGGATGCCCGTGAGACTCCGCAGCGTGCAGGACGGGAACCCGAGCCCCATCGCCAGCCAACCCCCGATGGCAACCGCGCCAGCGGCTAAGAGAATGAGCGCCAGCAACTCCGGGTCGGCACCCTGCCGGGCCAGCGGCTTCAGCCCGATTCGCACAGCCGCCGGGTCAGGCCGCCGCCGTCAACGTCGAGATCCCCGCGTAGATCCCGCACCCGATGAGCAGGGTCATCACGATCGACACCGCCGCTTGCCACGTCGGAATCTTGTTCACCGCGGCGAGTCCGATCGAAGCGCTCACTCCCAGCCAGCCCAGCTGCACAAAGGGTCCGCAACACGGGATCACCTGGAAGACCGCCACCGATCCCAGCACGTAGCAAATGACCGAAAACGTCGTCACAAACGACTGCCGCGCCGCCCCGAAGCTCATGAGAAACGCGTGCGCCAACCCCGCGAAAAAGAACGGTGCCAGCGGAGCGCCAAAAGCGAGAAACGCCAGTCCGCGCGCCGCCGCCTGTCCATCCGTGTAGCCCTCCAGCTGCTTGGCGAGCTCGGGTTCCTGGCTGAATTCTGGGTTGTTGATGAGAAAATCAACCGCCGCCCCCGTGATCCAGACGTTGACCGCCAGAGCGATCAGTCCCGTGACGAGCGCAACAAGCAGGTAGTAGGAAAACGGTCGCACCAGTCCCTTGGTCAGCGTCGCTCCCGGCAGCAGGATCCCGGGTGCCCGGAGCGTCCCCACGAATGTCTGCCAGAACGCGGCCTTCCACCCCAACGCGTCGGCTCGCTCCCACGGGATCTCCTCCGCGATCGCGGTGCGATCCGCTTCATCGACCACCGAGCCATCCCGGTCGCCGTACCCCTCCGGCGCGAGATCCACCGCATCCCCGGACACGGGCGGTTCGACGATCGGTTCCACCGCCTCGGGCAGATCGGTAAATTCCGCCAACGGCAGCCACGCCTCCATCCCCTCCCGCCAAGCCAGATCGGTGGGTTGAAACTCGCCCGACCGCAGGCCTGCGGTCACTTCTTCCGGAGTAAATTTGCCCAGCGACGTGCGGTCGCGGTTCACGTGAATCTTCTGCATGCTTGGCCGTGAATACCGCGTGCCCGCCCCCACGGTCAAGCTGCCCCACCAATCACTCGTCACCGATCCCCCCTCGCTGTATCCTCGCCCGATGGCCACCACCGCACCCGACTCCATGCCCCTGGGCACCACCGCACCCGCATTCTCACTGCCCGACGTCGTGAGCGGAGACAAAGTCTGCCTCGCCGACTTCGCCGACGATCACGCCCTTCTCGTCATGTTCATCTGCGCCCATTGCCCCTACGTCGTCCACGTCCGCGAAGAACTCGTCCGCCTCGCGACGGACTACCAGCCCCACCGAGTCGGCTTCGTCGCGATTTCGTCCAACGACGCGATCAAATACCCCGACGACTCACCGGAGTTTCTCCGCCGCATGGCCGTGGATCACGGCTTTCCATTTTCGATGCTCCACGACGAATCCCAGGACGTCGCCCGCGCCTACACCGCCGCCTGCACCCCGGACTTTTTTCTCTTCGGAGCCGACCAGCAGCTCGTTTACCGCGGTCGCCTCGACGCCAGCACTCCGGGGAATGGCCAGCCGCTCACCGGCTCCGATCTCCGCGCTGCACTCGACGCAACCCTCGCCAACGAGTCGGTGCCGACTCCGCACGAGCCCAGCCTCGGCTGCTCGATCAAATGGAAATGATGCCTACCGATTCGAGAGCAAGCCGTCCGGCGACCGAGCAAATCCCCAGGCAATCATCCGCTCGGCGTCGTCGAAGATGTATTTCGTCTTGCTCCCAAGCTGCACGAGGATGAGACCCCGCCCGCCGACCGAGGCGCTGGTGACGAGGGTGCGCCCCGCCGCCACGGTGTAGCCCGTTTTCATGCCGTTGAACATCGGCGAGCGCCCCAGCAATTTGTTCGTTGCTTCCAGACGCTTGGTCCGCCCGTCTTGAAAACGAAAGGTGTAGCTCGGCAGCCGCATCATCGCCCGGAGGTCGGCGTTGTGGTAGGCCGCGAAGGCGATCCGCGACATGTCCCGGGCGGTCGAGTATTGCGATGCGGGGAGGCCGTTCGGATTCACGAAGTAGCTCGACCGCGCGCCCAGCGAAGCCGCTTTCTGATTCATCACTTGGGCGAAGGCTCCCACGCTCCCGGAGTAGTCGCGTCCCAGTACCACCGCCCCGTCGTTCACGCTCTTGACCATCATCGCCGTCAGCAGGCTGCGCCTCGTGTAGGTCTCGCCAGCCTTCACGTAGAGCTTCGTCGGCTCGGCGGTGGTGTCGCTGGCTTGCACCCGCACCGTGCCGTCGAGATTCGTGCCCTCGGCGATGATGAGCGCCGTGAGCAATTTCTGCGTGCTGGCGACCTGCCGCCGTTGGTCGGCGTTCTTCTCCCACAACGTCCGCCCAGTGCGCGCGTCGATCAGGATAGCCGAATCGGCGTAAATGTTCGGCGCGTCCGCCGGCGCGCGCACCTCGTTGGCCACCCGACTGACCGGTGCAACCGGCAATCCGGAGGTCGCAGTGCTCTCGCTAAAGAAGCGCGTGCCCGCTGGGCGCCGCTCCGTCTCGATCGCTCCGCAACCGATCAGCCCGACCACCAATCCCGCCAGCACCCCACCCGTCGCCGCCCGTCGCAATAAGTCTTTCAACACGCCCGGACTCATTGGCGTTTTTGCCGACCACGCCAAGAAAAAACGAGACTCGCGCCCACCCCAGCTTTTCGATTGCCTCGCAACCCTCCGCATGAAGCCGACCCGCACCCTCGTCACTTTCCTCCTCGTTGCGCTCGCGATCGGTCTGACCGCCGTCGCGTTCCAAAATGACACTCGCGTCCGAGAAGCCATCGTCACCGCGCAAGGCAAGGGTTGGAAAAAGACCACCGAAGCCGCCACCATCGGAGCCATCAGCAAATACGGCGACTGGCCCCAACTCATGGCCGTCGCTCTGGTTGGCATTTTCCTCGCGTGGCGATTCCGCCGCCCCGAGTGGACCCGGATCCTGATCGCCTGCATGATCGCATCGACCCTCGCCGGCCTCCTCGCCAACACGTCGCGCCTGACCACGGGCCGTGCCCGCCCCCGCGACGAAGCCAAGATCGGCGCTGGCTTCCACGGACCGTTTCAAGACGGCAAGCTCACCGTGGGAAATTCGAAATACAACGCGTTCCCCTCCGGCCACACCGCCACCGCCGTCGGATTCGCGGGTGTCCTCCTCTTTGCCCGTCCGCTCGTGGGTCTTGTCGCGATCGCCCTGGCCCTCCTCATCGCGTGGTCCCGCATGGCCCTCGGGGCCCACCACATCTCCGACGTCACCGTGTCCACGATCCTCGCCCTCGCCGTCGCTTGGTTCACCTGGCGAGCCGCGCAGAAGCACGGCAACAAAATCGGGACCTGGGTCCGCTCGAAGCTGAAACGCTCGTGAGCGATCCCCTTCGCGGAGCGGTGGCCCCCGGCCGCCCGAGTCCGCGCTTCCTCACCCTGCTCGAACGTCTCCCCGACTCCCGCCGGACCTACTTCGCCCTCCTCGCCTTCCTCGGCGTCATCTTTGCCCTCGGCAACTTCCCCTGGCACCTCGACAACTACGATCAAGCCAAGCAGGCCTACGTCGCCACGGAAATCGAACGCACCGGCGAGTTGTTCTACCAGACCACACCCGCCGGTCGCTCCGCCTCCAAACCCCCGCTCTACGGCTGGTGCGCCGCCGCCCTGCACCGTATCGGTGTGCCTTGGGAACTCGCCCACCGGCTCCCGTCCCTCGCCTGCGCTGTCGCGATGCTGGCGGTTCTCGTCGCCACCGGCCGCGCCCTGCTCGGTCAGCCCGGTGCTTTCCTTGCCGCCGCCGCTTTCGGCCTGAACCTCCTCACGCCCCGCCTCGCGACGCTCGTCCGCACGGACATGATGTTGGCCTTCTTCATCTTCCTCATCGGCTTAGCCATCTACCGCAAGATCAGCGACGGCACCCCTTGGACGACCCCTGAGAGATGGCTCGTCTTCGCCGCGATGCTCGGCGCGCTCTTCACGAAAGGCCCCGTGCTCTACGTCTTTCTCCTCCCAGGGATGTTCGCGTTTGCGCTCCTCGCCCGTCCGCGAGAGCGCCGCCGCCTCGTGTGGAGCGGCTGGTGGACTTGGGCCGTCCCCCTCGCCCTCTTCCTGGCTTGGGGCATCGGCGGCCTCCTGACCAACGAGGCTTTTTACGAAGACGTTGTTGTCCGGGAGCTCTTCTCGCGCTTCGAAGAAGGTGCGCGCGACGACGAGCGTGCGCAGCCACTTTGGTTCTACCTCCCGCACGTCCTTCACAAATTTGCCCCCTGGAGCCTCGTCCTGCTCGCCGTCCCCATTCTCTTCCCCGCCGTCCGCCGCCGCATCCGCGAGAATCCCGGCACCCTCTGGCTCACCGTCTGGGCGCTCGGGGGCTTGATCGTCATGACGATCATTCCCGCCAAACGCGTCGACCGCATCTATCCTATCTTTCCCCCGCTCGCCCTCCTCCTCGTCGACTTCGCCGCCGCCACCTGGCACGACCGCCGCGCCCGCATCGGGGCCGGAACTCTCTCCGTCGCCGCGTTCCTTTTCGCCGGAGGCTACTTCGTCGGCCTCATCCCTTGGGGCTACGCCGTCGACACGCCCGGCTTGGTTCATTTCGCCGAAAAGGCGAGACGCACCGCCGCCGCTGCCGGGATCGACGATGTCACCATCCTCCGCGCCCGCGACGAGAGCCTCCTCCTCTACTTCGACACGCCCCGCTTCACCGAGAAGGGCGAAGCGTTCGATCAATGGCGCAGCGGCCAAAAATCGGCCTACCTCATGTCCGATCGCACCCGGAGAAACAACTTCATCCCCGAATTCGGCGACATCCCCCCCACCCTAGAATCCCCCGAACTCTTCCGCAAAAACGAACGCCGTTACTACTTATTCATCCGGGAATAACGGTCCACGGATGGACTCGGATAGCTTTAGATACCAACCCTCCATCCGTGTGAATCCGCGTCCATCCGTGGTTCAAAGCATTCGCATCTCGCCCGCGATCTTTTCGAACGCCGCCCGCCGATCCACCGCTCCGACGATGGGTCGACCGATGACCAACCAATCCGCCCCCGCCAGCACCGCGTCACCGGGCGTCATCACCCGCTGCTGATCGCCGTGATCCGCGCCCGCCGGTCGCACACCCGGCGTGACCGTCTTCAATCGGTCACCAAATTCCGCTCGGATCCCCGGCAGCTCCAGCGGACTGCACACGATCCCGCGGATCCCGTTCGCTTCCCCCATCGCCGCCAACCGCAGCACGAGGTCCCCGGGCTCGTGATCCGTCCCGACCGCCGCCAACGTCGCACGGGATGAACTCGTCAGCACCGTCACGCCCAAGAGCAGCATCTCATCCCCAGCTGCCTCCCCCGCCCGCGCCACCATCTCCGGTCCGCCCGACAGATGAATCGTCAGCAGGTCGACCCCCAGCTCCCGCGCCGACCGCACCCCGGACGCGACCGTGTTCGGAATGTCGTGGAATTTCAGATCCAAAAACACGCGAAACCCCCGCTTTCGCGCTGCCTCGACGATCGCCGGGCCCTCCTTCGTGAAGAGCTGCATCCCGACTCTTCACCCACACCGCCGCGTCCGCCAACTCGTCCAGCACCCGATTCGCTTCGACCGCGTCCGGGACGTCCAACGCGACGATGATTTTTTCTTTAGCGGACTCGGTCATTGGCTGAGGATGCGCGCTCGATGAAGCTGGTCGCCCCCGCGAAAGTCAACCTTTCCCTCCGCATCCTCGGCCGCCGGGACGACGGTTTTCACGAAATCGAGACCCTCCTCGCGCCCATCGGCCTCTCCGACGAAGTCGAGATCACCACGGCCCCCGGCGACGAGGTCACGCTCACGTCCGACGACTCCTCGATCCCCACCGACGAAGGCAATCTCGCCGTCCGGGCCGCCCGCGCTTTCGCCGATCACACCGGCTTCCGGTCCGCCGTCCGCATCCACCTGCAAAAAAACATCCCCCACGGCGCGGGCCTCGGCGGCGGCAGCAGCGACGCCGCCACGGTCCTGCTGGCCCTCGACAAACTTCACGGCACCGATCTCCCGACCGAGACGCTCGAACTCATCGCAGCGACCCTCGGCTCGGACGTCCCGTTCTTCATCCGCCGCCAACCTGCGTGGGCACGCGGGCGCGGCGAGATCCTCGACCCCGCCACGCTCGCCGGACCACTCCCCCTCGTCTTGATCAAACCCCCGTTCGGCATCGAGACCCCCTGGGCCTACCAAGCTTACGCCGAGTCGATCACCTACCCCGGCGCGCCCACCGACCCGCAGGCACTCGGCGATCTCACGCTCACCAACGATCTCGAGCGACCTGCCTTCCAGAAATTTCTCCTCCTCCCGCTCATCAAGACCTGGCTGCTCGCTCAGCCCGAAGCCGACGCCGCCCTCATGTCCGGCTCCGGCTCGACCCTGTTCGCCGTCGCCAAATCAGGGAAAGCCGCAAGCGAAATCGCGCAGGCCGCCCGCCAATACTTCGGCGACACCTACTTCATCACGGCAACCGCCACCAGCGGGGAGCGCGGTGCTTCCAGCCCGCCATCCCGGGCATCTTGCCCGGGATCCGTCCCCTAGCGCGAAGCGCCACTTCCCCTCACCCCACGCTACGCAATCTGATCGGCGATGATCTTCTCGAGCTTCACAATATCCGCCGCAAATTTGCGGATGCCGTCGCCCAGCTTCTCGGTCGCCATCGGATCCTCGTTCAGCATCCAGCGGAACGTCTGCTCGTCCACGTCGATCTTCTCGATGTCCATCGACTTGGCGGCTTCCGGACTCAGCTTCCGCTCCAGCGAAGCGTCGGAGTCAGCCAATTCCTTGAGCAGATCCGGCGAGATCGTCAGCAGATCGCACCCAGCCAGCTCGGTGATCTGACCGATGTTCCGGAAGCTCGCGCCCATCACCTGGGTGTCGTAGCCAAACTTCTTGTAGTAGTTGTAGATCGAGTTGACCGACAAGACGCCGGGGTCCTCGGCGCTGCTAAATTCTTTCCCCTCGGTCGCCTTGTAGTAATCGGAAATCCGCCCCACGAACGGAGAGATGAGCGTCACCTTCGCCTCCGCGCAAGCGATCGCCTGCGGCAGCGAGAACATGAGCGTCAGGTTGCAATTGATCCCCTCTTCCTGGCAGACCTTCGCCGCCATCGCACCTTCCCAAGTCGACGCGATCTTGATAAGAATCCGATCCCGCGACGTCCCCAATTTCTCGTAAAGACCGATCAAATAGCGCGCCTTCTGGATCGTGCCTTCCGTATCGAACGACAACCGCGCGTCAACCTCGGTCGAAACGCGACCCGGCACGATCTCCAAGATCTCGCGTCCGAACAGGATGAGCAGATCGTCGACGATCTTCTTGATCAGCGAGGGTCCGTTCAAAGACGAAGCCTCGTTGTCCGCGATGGCCTTCGCCAGCAGCTCTCTGTAGTCGTCTTGCTGGACGGCCTTGTAGATGAGCGAAGGGTTCGTCGTCGCATCCTCCGGCGAGTATTCCTTGATCGTCTGGAAGTCGCCGGTATCGGCGACGACGGTGGTAAATTCTTTGAGCTGAGCGAGGATTGAAGCGGCCATAGAAGTCGGGATGGTTGTGGATTTGAGGACTTCGGGAACGTGATGCGATCCGCCCTCGATTGCAAATCTCAATCGCTCTCGTGCGCCAGACTGGCCGCAACAAATCCCTTGAACAACGGGTGCGGCGAATTCGGCTTCGACTGGAACTCGGGGTGGTACTGGCAAGCGACGTACCAGGGGTGATCCCGCAGCTCGATCACCTCGACCAGCTTCCCGTCCGGCGACGTCCCGGCGATCACAAATCCGGCCTCTTCCATCTGCTCGCGGTAATCCATGTTAAATTCATACCGATGCCGGTGCCGCTCGGAGATCTCGGTCTGACCGTAGACTCGCTCCGCGAGCGTCCCCGTCCCCAGCACCGTCGGACTCAGACCCAACCGCATGGAGGCACCTTTCTCCGTCACGCTCTTCTGCTCCTCGAGGATGCAGATGACCGGATACGGACTCCCGGGGTCAAATTCCGTGCTGTTCGCCTTCGCCATCCCACACACGTTGCGGGCAAACTCGATGGTGGCGATCTGCATACCCAGGCAAAGTCCGAGGTAAGGTGTCTTCGACTCCCGGGCAAACCGTGCCGCGTCGATCTTGCCTTCCGTCCCCCGGTCTCCGAAGCCTCCGGGGACGAGCACTCCCGCGACTCCCCCGAGGTATTTCTCCGCCCCTTCGGCTTCCAGATCTTCCGCGTCGACGAGGACGAGATCCACCGCGCAATCGTGCGCCGCTCCCGCGTGCGTGAGCGATTCGTAGATGCTTTTGTAAGCATCTTGGAGTTCGATGTATTTGCCGACGACGGCGATCCGCACGCGCTTCTTCGGATTCACGACCCGGGCGACAAATTTCATCCACCCCGCCATGTCCGGCTCCCCGGCGTCGAGGCCGAGCGTCTTGCAGACGATCTCGTCGAGCCCCTCTTCCTGGAAGAGCAAGGGCGCCTCGTAGATCGTGTTGTCGACGTCGCGACCCTCGATCACGGCCTCGCGCGGGACGTTGCAATACAGCGAGAGCTTCTGCCTCACGTCGTCGTCGAGCGGCAGCTCCGTCCGACAGATAAGCACCTGCGGCTGCAACCCGATCTCGCGCAATTTTGCCACGCTCTGCTGCGTCGGCTTCGTCTTCAACTCGCCCGCCGCCTTGATGAACGGCACGAGCGTCACGTGCATGAGCATCGTGTTGCCGATCCCGGCTTCGAGCGTAAATTGCCGGATGGCTTCCAGAAATGGCAAGCCCTCGATGTCGCCCGTCGTCCCGCCGATTTCGGTGATGCAGACGTCCGCGTCCGACACGTCGCTCATGCGCCGGATCACCGCCTTGATCTCGTCCGTCACGTGGGGGATCACCTGGACGGTTTTCCCCAGATAATCGCCGCGCCGCTCCTTCGCCAGGACTGTCTCGTAGATCTGGCCGCTGGTGACGTTGTTCGCCTTGGTGAGGACCGTGTTGGTGAAGCGCTCGTAATGTCCCAGATCGAGATCGGTCTCGGCCCCATCCGACAGCACGTAGACCTCCCCGTGTTGGAAAGGACTCATCGTCCCGGGATCGACGTTGAGATAGGGATCGAGCTTTTGCAGCACCACGCTGATCCCGCGATGCTCGAGCAAAGTCCCCAACGATGCGGCCGCCAGCCCTTTCCCCAACGAACTCACCACCCCACCCGTCACGAAAATATGCTTCATCGGCGCGGAGTGTAGGGGGCGGTCTTAGAAAATCCAGCCCGCGTCCGATTTAGTCGTCTCTCCTGCGCAGCGATTCGCGGATTGCTTCCAATTGCAACACCGCGTGCAGATCTCGGGGCCGCCCCATCGCCCGCATGGCATCGATCATCGCAATCAACGAGAGCACCCGGATGGTCGCCTCGCCCAGCTCGATCTGCTCGCTACGCCTCAGACGTTCGTCGTAACCGCCGAGTCCTTTGATATCGCCGAGACAGTCCAACTGCCCAAGGTCGGTCGATAAGTGGAGATTTCTCAACCCTCCCTTGACCGCTTGCTCGCGGATGAAGGGTATTCGTTGCGGAGTCAGGCGATGAACTGGATGAAGCCCTTCTCAAGCAGCGAAGAGCCGCAGAAGATTGTCGGCTTCGAATGAACAGACAACCTCCACGTCGCGGGTCATCAACGACCCACCGAGGATCAATGCAGCCATCCCGCCCGCGATCACAAAGTCGACTTGTCCCTCCGCAAGCCCGATCGTTATCCGCTCCAAATCATCCATGGGTAGCAAGGTAGGCAGTCCTCAGCATTGCGACCTCCGCTCGCTCCCGCGCCGTCAGCCCGTCGTCCGTCCGCCAGAATCGCTCCCATTTTTCCACGCCGCAAAAACTACCAACCGGGCCCACCATTCACAATTGGCGATTGATCACCTAGCCTCCCCCGACATGAGCCGCGCTTTTGAAGAACTGGACTTCCGCCCCACGCCCCTCGGCGACCTCACCCTGCGCCGACGCCGCCTCCCGCAACTCGACGACCTCGAGATCCACGAGGTCAAACTCGGCGACGAATTTCTCATGTCGTCGCTCTTCCACGACGTCGAAGTCGCGCTCGCCGACTTGGCTCTGGCGGACCTCCCCGGCCCGCTCGACGTCGTCGTCGGCGGCCTTGGGCTAGGCTACACCGCTCGCGCTGCTCTCCGCCAAGAGGCCGTTCGCTCCCTCCTCGTCGTCGACACTCTCGCCCCGGTCATCGAGTGGCACGAACGCGGACTTGTCCCCCTCGGCGCCGATCTCACCGCCGACCCCCGCTGCCGCTTCGTCTTGGGCGACTTCTTCGCGATGGCGACCTCGCCCACCTCCGGATTCGATCCCGACGCTCCCGATCACCGCTTCCACGCCATCCTTCTCGACATCGACCACACTCCCGAGAATCTCCTCCACCCCCGTCACGCCGCCTTCTACACGCCCGGCTCGCTCCGCCAGCTCGCCGCGAAGCTCCACCCCGGCGGCACCTTCGCCATGTGGGCCGACGGCCCGCCCAGCAACGCGTTTCTCGCCACCCTCGGCGAAGTTTTTTCCGACCCCACCGCCCACGTCGTCACCTTCACAAACCCGCTGCGCGACGCCCCCTCCAGCAGCACCGTCTACGTGGCCCGTCTGGCGTCCTCTATTTAGTCCACTCTTCGCCGGGTTCGAGCGAGGGCACCTCCCCCTCGCCGAGCAGCCGCCCCGCTTTGATCATCCGGCAAAAATCTTTTTTGCTCAGATCGAGGTGCGTCCCGTCCCGCGACGTCAGATCCTCCAGCCGCTTGTAGCCCACCGACAAGCGCTCCAACCGCACGATCCGGACGAAGCCCCCGTCGACTTCCCAGACCTGATCTTGTTTCAATCGCAGTGGCTTGCTCACAAGACTTCGTTTTGAAAAAGTTCGACCAGCTCGCCGTCCGGACCCTTGAAAAAGGCGATCCGCACCGGCACGGCCCCCTCAGGCGACTGGATCTCCACGTCCGTCGTCTCCATCGTCACCTCCATCCCAGCCGCGCGGACGATTTCCACCATCTCCGCGCAGTCATCCGTCCGCAGCGCAAAGTGCAAGATCGTCGACTCGCCGGGTTCGAACGTCTCGCCGCGCTCGAAGATTTCGACGTAGCGAGCATCACCCGCGTGCAACATGACCGCTCGCTCGGGAGCCACCCCCCAGGTCACCTTCGGCTGCAGACCGAGCGCTTTGGTGTAGAAGTCCCGACTCGCGTCGAAGTCCGCCGACCGAATCGACGCGTGATGAAATCCGGTGATGGCTGCCATCCCCCATCTCTCGCAAGACGGGTCCTTCCCGGCAAGCCATCGCAGCCTGACTCCGTTAATCACTAGCATTGCCGCCCCCCCACCGCCCGGTTTAATAAATCCACAGCCATGCCCGAATTTTTGCAAAAAGGCGGCCCCCTCATGTGGCTGCTCGTCGCCGCCAGTATCGTCGCGGTTGCCGTATTTTTCGAGCGCGCCTTTTACCTCCACCGCGTCAGCGTCCGCGTCGGGGAGATCCTCCGCGGCCTCGCCAACCTCGTCCGCATCGGCAACTTCTCCGAAGCCATCACGGAGTGCGCCGCCACCCCGGGGCCCGTCGGTCGCGTGATGCACTCCGTCATGAGCCGGCACACTCTCGACCGCTCCGAGCTCAAGGACATCGCCCAGGACTCGGGCCAGCTCGAAGTCCCCCGCCTCGAGCGCAATCTCGGTCTGCTGGTCACCATCGTCTACGCCGCCCCCCTCATCGGCCTCCTCGGCACCGTCATCGGTCTCATCCACGCCTTCACCGCCATCTCCGCCCAGGGGGGCTACACGACCGCCGCCGAGATCGCCGCTGGCGTCTACCAAAGCCTCCTCACCACCGCAGCCGGCTTGGCCCTCTCGGTCCCCGCCCTGCTCGCCTACCAATACCTCTCCTACCGGGTGAACGAGATCATTCACGACATGGAACGCGCCGGGATCGAGGTCGTCAGCATGCTCCTCGACGCCCGCCGAGCGCCGGCATCGGTCCCCGCCACCCCCCCCAGCGATCAACCCTCGTGAAGCTCCGCCGCAGCCTCAACCCGCGCTTCACCCCGATCCTCTTCATCCCGGTGGCCGACGTCGCCGCAGCGCTCATCTTCTTCTTTCTGCTGAGCGGCACCTTCCTCTTGCAGCCCGGCATCGCCGTCGACGTCCCCCGCTCCCCCTTCGTCCTCGCCCCGCAGCACAATCCACGCGTCGTCAGCATCACCTCGCCACCGGCGCCGGCGATTTATTTCGAAAATGCCCGCCTCAGCCCCGACGAACTCGGCACCCGCCTCGCCGAACACTCCGAGGACTCGACCCTCATCATCAAATCGGACCGCGCCGCCCCGGTGGAACTCGTCGTCACCGTCTCGAACGTCGCCATCACCGCTGGCTACACGGTCGTCCTCGCCACGGCCGAACCCGGACCTTGATGCGCCGTGAACGCCGCTAGCGAAAACGTCCGCCTCCTCTACGACTGGACCGGACGCCAGGACCACCACCGCCGACTCGGCCTCTGGATCGTCGTTGCGCTCACATTTCACGCCGCTGGATACCTCGTCTTCCGAGCCTCCTCCCCCGAACCCGTCGGGATCGAACCCTCCAGCGCCACCCTATTCTTCCTCCCTCCGGGTAGCGAGGCCGCCATCCGGTTGGCCCCCATTCTCGCCGGGGCCGATCCCGCCCTCTTCGCCACCGACCGTCTCGCGACCCGCCCATTCCCAGACCCCACCGTCCCCGATTATCACCCCAGCTTCGAGAATGCGACGCCGCCCCTCGCCGCGCTCCCGGAACCCATTGTTGCTCTCCTCCCCCCCCTCCCCCGCGACGATGGACCCGTCGTCGTCAACGACGGTCGAGCGTCCCCTCGACCCCTCCCGCCCCCCGCACGAGCGACCCAGGTCACGTTCTCTGGCGACCTCGCCGGCCGCTCGATCACCGACGCCCCGGCCGCTGCGTTCACGGCTCGCCCCGGCGAGCGATTGCCGTCGTCCACCTACCTCGTTGCCGTCGACCCAGAAGGCGCGGTCCGTCACGCCCTCGAGATGGAACGAACCGACAGCCCCCAGATCAACACGGTCGCCATCCCGTATCTCCTGGCCTTCAGATTCGCTCCCGCCCCCAGCGACAGCGCCCTGGCTTGGGGGCAAGCGACCATCCACTGGGGACTCGACGTGCGGCGGGTTCGCTTGGAACGATGACTTCTCCCCGATGATCGAACTCTCGCTTTCCGACTTAGCCACTCTCTACGTCGGCGTCTTCTTTGCCACCATCCTCGTCGTCGTGTCCGCTGCCGCCGCTGCTCGCCGCCGCCGCAGCGCGCCGGGCCCGCAGATCGTCCGCTGCCACTTGTGTGCCATGACGTTTCAGCCCGACCGAGAACTGGCCGCCTGCCCTCGCTGCGGCAGTCGGAACGAGCGCACTTCCAAGCGCGACTCAGCCTGATCCCGGGAAACTTTTAGGTTGCCTAACCGCGGGTGCGTCCCGATTGATAACCGCTTTCCTTTCCCACTTTTCAGGCATGAATGAGCGCAGAGTTGTAATTACCGGTCTCGGAGTCGTCAGTCCCATCGGACTCGGCAAAGACGACTTTTGGAAGAGCCTCGTGGCCGGGAAGAATGGCGTCAGCCACTACGAAGTCTTCGATTCCAGCGACTTCGACTGCAAAATCGCGGGCGAAGTGAAGGGATTCGAACCCCGCGATTACTTCAACACGCCAAAAGACACCAAGCGCACCGACCGCTTCACCCAGTTCGCCATGGCCGGGGCAAAGATGGCTTTCACTGACTCCGGCCTCGACCTCGACAAGATCGACCTCGACCGCACCGGTGTGATGATCGGCTCCGGCATCGGTGGCCTCCAGAGCATGGAGACCGAAGCGCACCGTCTCCACGACCGCGGCCCGTCCCGCGTGTCGCCATTCACCATCGCCATGATGATCAGCAACATGGCCAGCGGCATGATCTCCATGGAATTCGGCCTCCGCGGCCCGAACATGTGCATCGTCACCGCCTGCGCCACCGCCAATAACTCCTTGGGCGAAGCCTGGCGGATCATCAAGTTCGGCGACGCCGATTGCTTCCTCGCCGGCGGCAGCGAAGCCACCATCACGCCCCTCGGCATCTCCGGATTCGCCTCCATGCGCGCCCTCAGCTGCCGCAACGACGACCCCGGTCGAGCCTGCCGTCCCTGGGACCAGGACCGCGACGGATTCATCATGGGCGAAGGAGCCGGGATCCTCGTCATTGAGGAACTCGAGCACGCCAAGAAACGCGGTGCCGATATCTATTGCGAACTCGCCGGCTACGGCTGCAGCGCCGACGCTTATCACATGACCGCTCCCCTCCCCGACGGAGCGGGAGCCGCCCGCGCCATGGAAATGGCCATGCGCCACGCCAAGGTCAACCCGACCGACGTCGATTACATCAACGCCCACGCCACCTCCACCCCGCTGGGTGACCTCTGCGAGACGATGGCCATCAAAAAGGCCCTCGGCGACCACGCTTACAAGATCCCGGTCAGCTCCACCAAATCCATGACCGGGCACCTCCTCGGTGCCGCTGGCGGAGTCGAGATGGCCGCCTGCGCTCTCGCGATTCAGCACGGAATCATCCCCCCCACGATCAATCTGGACACTCCGAGCGAAGGCTGCGACCTCGACTACGTCCCCCACGTGGCCCGCGAGGCCAAAGTCACCTGCGCCATCAACAATTCCTTCGGCTTCGGCGGCCACAACGCCACCCTCATCGCCACCGAGTTCACCGGTTAAGTGGGAAATACCGTTTTGAACAGAAGGTAACCAAGGAAACGAAGGGCATTCATCCGAGCTACGCTCGAATCAGTCGCCCTCATTTTTCACCCCTTTGTTACCTTCGTGACCTTCTGCTCAAAACGCATTCGTATTTCTCACGCGAAGCTCCCAACCAGCTCCTCCGCCCCCACCGTAGCGGTCCCCAATTTCCCAACCACGATGCCCGCCGCGTGGTTCGCCAGCTCCGCCGCATCCCGCGCGCTCACCCCGGTCGCCAATCCCAGCGCGTAGACCGCGATCACCGTGTCGCCCGCGCCCGACACGTCGAAGACCTCCTGCGCTCGCGTCGGCGTGTGATACGCCTCGTTCCCTCGCTCGAACAAAATCATCCCGTGTTCCCCCAACGTCACCAGCAACTGCTCGACGTCCCACATTTCCACCAATCGCCGCCCGACCTCCAGCAACGGCCCGTCCGACAAAGGATCCTCCTCCGCCTCCGTCTGCGCCATTCCCGCCGCCGCAAAAGCCTCGCTTCGGTTTGGCTTGATCACCGTCGCGCCCGACCAGTCGACGGGGTTGCCAGGATTCGGATCCACGCACACCACGATCCCCAGATCGCGGGCGACCTCGCCGATCCGGTCCTTCATTTCCTGACCGAGAAATCCCTTTCCGTAATCTTCGAATATGACCACGTCCGTCTCCGTTAAGATCTCGTGCACGCGCTCCATCACCCGGCTCATCACGTTCTCGCCGACGCGCGTTCGCCGCTCCCGGTCGACGCGCACGACCTGCTGTTGTCGGGCGATGATCCGCGTCTTCACGATGGTCGGCCAGTCGTCCACCGCGATCAGCGCGTCCGTCTGGATCCCCTCGGCCTCCAGCAGCTCGACCAATTGGCTCCCGTGCGGATCCCGGCCGATCGCCCCCAGTACCCGCACGTGCGGGGTGAACTCCACCAAGTTACGCGCCACGTTCGCCGCGCCGCCCGGGTAGCGGCTCTCGCTCACCACTTCGACCACCGGCACCGGTGCCTCCGGCGAGATCCGCGACACCTTTCCCCACACAAATTCGTCCAACATCACGTCCCCGATCACGAGGAAACGTTTGCCCGTAGCGCTCCGAAGAATGTGTTGTAATCTCTCTGAATTCATCAATCATCGCCCTCGTCTCGGCGATCAGACCGACTGCGGGGACGGCCTTCATACAACGAACGTCACATTTATGAGAATGAACTTTTTCGCTCCGCTCCTCGCTCTTGCCATCGCGGCACCCACGCTCAGCCTCCGCTCCGAGTCCGCTCCCAAGAAAATTGACCTGGCCAGCCTTCCAGCCAACACCGTCGATTCCGTCGTCGTCCCGGTCCCGAGCGAAGTCTTCAACGTCCTCGACAAACTCGGCGAACCCAATTGGAAGGCTCAACTGCGTGACTCGCTCGGTCAGCAGACCACCGAGCGCGCCCAGCTCGCCCTCCTGCTCGGCACCGTCATCGCCGAGGGCTTCATCGCCGTCGAGGCCCAAGACGCCGAGCGCGTGAAGGAGATCGGTCGCGAAGTCCTTGATCTCGCGGGTGCCATCGGGGTGAAGAAGGCCGTCCTGAAACGCAGCAAAAGCATCATCGATCTCGCCGACGCTCGCGAGTGGAATTCCGTCCGACGCGAACTCGACGGAGCCCAGTCCGACGTCAAGGGTGCCATGGCCGAACTCAACGACCAAGACACCGCCCAACTCGTCAGCCTCGGCGGCTGGATCCGCGGGACCGAGGTCCTCACCTCCATCGTCGGCCAAGACTACGAAGCCGACCGCGCCGAGCTTCTTCACCAACCCGAGCTACTCGCATACTTCGATCGCCAGATCGAGGGCATGAACCCTCGCCTGCGCAAGAGCGAACTCGTGACGAGTATCCGGGAGATGCTCATCGAGATCCGACCCCTTATTCTAGAAGGCGGCGGCAGCCAGATTAGCCCGAAGAGCGTCGACAAGATTCACACCATGACCAAAGACATGGTGAAAACCATTTCTTCATCCAGCGACGCCTAAGCAGCAACCCAGCTCGACCGCGACCGTGAAACGCCTTTCCTTTACCACCACCATCGCCCTCCTTGCCGTCGGCAGCCTCGCTCTTGCGACGGTTGACGACGCGCTCTCCTTCGCCTACGAAGCCGCCACACCCTACGTCGAAGATGGTTTCACTTTCCGCGAGGACGCCTGGGGCGGAGACCTTGCAGTTGGTGAACAAAAGGCCGTCACCGCTCAGCTCTTCAAAGGCAACGACTATTGGTTCTGTCTCGGGACCGACGCCGACGACGCGGAACTCACCGTTCACATCTACGACGACAAGGGAGATCTGGTCGAATCCAAAGACTGGCAGAAAGGCCGCTTCGCGGGTGCCTTCGTCCAGCCGAAGCGCTCCGGCACCTACTACGCCATCGTCACGGTGAACAAGTCGTCCCTCGACCGCACCCACTGGGCACTCGTCTACGGGTATCAGTAACGTCGGCATGGCCTCAACGCCTCCGCCAAGCCCCACGACACTCGAGTTCGAGAACGCCCGCGCTCTCCAATCGCTCTACGCTCACGACGAGAAGCTCCTTCGCGAACTCGAGTCCAAGCTCGAGGTCCGCGTCACCGCCCGCGACTCCCAACTCCACGTCGACGGCTCCCCCGACGCCATCGACACCGTCCGGCGCACTTTCGACCAGCTCGACGAAGCCCGCGCTCGCGGCCTGACCATCCGTCGCCACGAATTTCTCTACGCCATCGAACAAGCGGCCAACCCAACCGCCCCCGCCCTCGGTAAGCTCCTCGACGAAAAGATCACCTGCTCTCCGCGCAAGCCCCCCATCGTTCCGAAGACCGAGGGCCAGCGCGCCTACATCCAGACGATCCGCGACAACGACATCGCCTTCGGGATCGGCCCGGCCGGAACGGGCAAGACCTACCTCGCGATGGCCCTCGCCGTCTCCGCCCTCAAGCAAGAGAAGGTCAGCCGCATCATCCTCACTCGCCCGGCGGTCGAAGCCGGCGAAGCCCTTGGCTTCCTCCCCGGCGACCTTCAGGAGAAGATCCTGCCCTACCTCCGACCACTCTACGACGCGCTCAATGACATGCTCGAGATCGAGGAGCTGCAGAAATTAATGGACCGTGGTGTCATCGAGATTGCCCCGCTTGCCTACATGCGCGGTCGCACTCTCAACAACGCATTCATCGTCCTCGACGAAGCCCAGAATACCACGACCGAACAGATGTTCATGTTTCTCACCCGCCTCGGCGCGGAGTCGAAATGCGTCGTCACCGGCGACCGCACCCAGATCGACCTGCCCCGCAACAAACGCAGCGGCCTCATCGAAGCCGTCGACGCGCTCCGCGACATCGAAGGTATCGGCATCCACCTTTTCCGCGAATCCGACGTCGTCCGCCACCCCCTCGTGCAACGGATCCTCCGCGCTTACCGCAAACACCGGGGCCTCCAAGACAGCCTCATCTAACTCTTGAGCATCTGGAACAACCAACGCCGCCGACTCGTGAGCCAAGGACTCGCGAGCGCGAAAAAACGCCGCAAGCAGGTCGATAGCCCGCTCGGCGAAGCCCTTGAAAACGGCTGGTCCGCCCGCATCGTCATTTGCGCTGCGTTCATTCTCGGCCTCGGCCTTTTGATCTTCACCGGTCCCATGGCCGAGCCGCTCAAGAAGTTTCTCGTCTGCTTCCTGGTCTTCGTGACCGCTCTCGCCCAGCTCTGGATCAATCACCCCCAGACGCTCATTAGCAATACCCGGCTCCTCCTGGTCCTTTCCGTCTGCTTCCTCCAGCTCATCGCCGTCAAACTCATCCTCGTCAACGCCGGACCCGAAGGGATCAACCCCGCGATGGCACCCGTCCTCATCCCCTACGCCTTCGCCCCGCTTGTCCTCTCGCTCCTCCTCGGCAAACACCACGGCCTCTACGCCGCCGTCTTCTGCTCGCTCTGGGGCACCTTCCTCCTCCCCCAACTCAATTCCGTCTTCCTCGTCATCTCGCTCATCACCGGTATCGTCGCCGTCTCGGTCACCATCCAGGTCCGACGCCGCGGCCGACTCATCCGGGCCGGCATCTACGTTGGCGCCGCCACGTGGCTTCTGGCCGCCGTCTTCGGTCTGGTCGGGCCCATCGCTTGGGAAAATCCCCCGGCGACCGACTGGAACCTCGTCGGCTGGCAATCTTTTGCCGCCCTGGCTACGGGTTTTCTGACCGCCATCGTTATCAGCGGCATTCTCCCCGCCATCGAGTCGACCTTCAACATCACCACCGACATCTCCTGGCTCGAGATGTCGGACATGAACCACCCGCTGCTTCGCCGCCTCTCGATGGAGGCCCCCGGCACCTATCACCACAGTCTCGCCGTCGCCAACCTATCCGAAGCCGCCGCCGAAGCCATCGGAGCCAACCCGACGATCTGTCGCGTGAGTGCCTACTTCCACGACATCGGCAAGCTCGTGAAGCCCGACTATTTCAACGAGAACATGCCCCCCGGCCACAACCCTCACGACGATCTTACCCCCACGATGAGCTCGCTCATCATCATCGCGCACGTGAAAGAAGGCGTCGACCTCGGCCTCAAGCACAACCTCAACCCGCTCCTCGTCGACGCGATCCAGCAGCACCACGGCACCTCGCTCGTCGGCTACTTCTACCAACGTGCCCTCCAGCAACAAGAGGACGCCCGTCTCGGTGGCAAGATCATGAACATGCGCGCCGAGGACATCCCCGAAGTCCGCCAAGAATCCTTCCGTTACCCCGGTCCCAGGCCCCAGACCCGCGAAAGCGCCATCGTCAGCCTCGCCGACTCGATCGAGTCCGCCTCGCGCTCGCTCGACCGCCCGACCCCGCAACGCATCGAGGACTTGATCCACAGCCTCATCGAGGCCCGCATCGCCGACCACCAACTCGACGAAGCCCCTCTCACTCTCGACGAGATCCGCCGCGTCGCCGAGGCCTTCCGGACAACCCTCAACTCGATGCTTCACTCCCGCGTTGCCTACCCGAAGTCGAAGGAAGCCAAGGAAAAGGACCGGAAGAAGGAAGAGGGCAAAGCCGAGCGCACCGCCGAAGCCGCGTGACGCTGACGATCTCTAATCGCCAGCGAAAAACCTCCTTCGACCTTCCCCGGCTCCGCCGCCTCACGACGCTCGCGCTGCCCGATTGCCTCGCGATCCCCGGTACCGACACCACGCCTCTCCTGGGGACCCTCGAGACGATCGAGGTTGTCATTCTGTCCGAGCGGGAGATGTCCCGGGTCCACCGAGAGTTTCTCGACCTTCCTGGCCCGACCGATGTCATCACATTTCCCTATGGTGAGATCCTCATCTGCGCCGCCGTCGCCGCCACCCAAGCCACCGACCACAGCACGAACCTCGACGACGAACTGGCGTTGTACGTGATCCACGGACTCCTCCACCTCAACGGCTACGACGATCTCAAGCCACCGGCAGCTCGGCGAATGCACGATCGGCAGGCAAACATTTTGAACACGGCCCGCGATAAGCTGTAGGATGACGGCTTACCGCATGGACCTTCTCGATCAATCCGAACACGCCCCCGACCCGCTCGAGTCGGGCCTTCACGTCGCCAACCCGGCTTTCGAGACCACCGGACCGCTAACGTTTCGCAATGCTTCCCGCTTTGACCTCGCCGCCCCCAGCTGGCGCGACGCCATTTTTCTTCCCGTTCTCCTCCCCACTCTGAGAACCACCCTCGACCTCGCGCGCGCCGGCGAAGTTCGTGAGATCCTCGCCCTCGAAGCCACCCTTCTCGCCCAGACTCCCCCTGCGGCCGCCCTGCCCCTCGTCACCGAAGGCCGTCGACTCGCCGAAACGACTGGCGATCCTCGAGGCGACCGGGTCCTCTCCCGACTCCACGCCGCCATGCGGGGCGGCCAGATGCAGGGCCACTTCGCCGTCCTCTTCGCCGCTCGGTGCGCCGTTTTTTCCATCCCCACCCACGTTACCCTCGGCGCCTACCTGCTTCAGGAACTCCTCGCCGGCTCACCGCACACGAGCGCCTCGAAAGCCATCGCCTTTGCCGCCACGTGCCTCGACGACCTCCATCTTCTCGCGCCTCAGCTCCGGGCCGCGTGACGCTCCGCAGAACCGATGGCGACCGAAGTCCTTGAAAACCCCGAAACCGACCTCGACCTCGATTCGCCGTGGAACGTCATCGTTCACAACGATCCCGTCAATCTCATGAGCTACGTCTCGCTCATCTTCCGCCGCATCTTCGGATTCTCGCGCGAGCAGGCCGAGCACCACATGATGGAGGTCCACGAACTCGGCCGTTCCATCGTCTGGACCGGCGAGCGGGAGAAAGCCGAACTCTTCGTCCAGCAGCTCCACCTCCATCTCCTCCTCGCCACTCTCGAACAAACCGACGGTTAGCCTCGATCATGCAGTTTCACACCATCGACGACACCGCCATTGGCTTCCGCCAGATTCATCCGCTGCTCGCCGAGTTCGTCCGGGGCGTCGCGGTTGTGACCGATCCGCGCAACCTCTCCGAGGGCGCTCAGGAACGCCTTTACCCCACGCCCTCGACGGACCCCGACCTCGACCGCCTCCGCTCCGATTGGCAAGCCTTTGTCACGCCCGACCTCACCGAGCACTTCCAGTCTGCCCGCGACACCGTCGCCGCCGACCTTCGTCGTCTCGAGCAGAACGAGGACCAATTCTTCGAATTCACCATCCCCAACCAGCACGCCGAAGCCTGGCTCAACGTCCTGAACCAAGCTCGCCTCACCCTCGCCACGGACGCCGGCTACGAAGACGAGATGCCCGAAGAAAGCGCCGCACCCGACCTCCTCACCGAGTCCGGCGTCCGGTCCTTCCAACTCAATCTCTACGCCTTCATGCAGCAGTGCTTGGTCGAGCACCTTGAGTGATGGAGAAATCTCGCGCCCTCCTCATCCGGCGCCACCGCTTTTCCGAATCGAGCCTTCTCTGCATCTGGATCACCGAGACCCACGGCAAAGTCAAAACCTCCGCCCGCGGTGCCCTGCAACCCAAGAGTCCGTTCCGCGGCAAACTCGATATCTTCCACGAACTCGAGATCGGTTTTGATCCGCCGAAGACCGGCGAGATCCACCATCTTCGCGAAGCCATCCTCCTCCATCCTTTCGACGGGCCGTCCGTCCGCTACGCCAACCTCGCGGTCGCTGCCTACTTCGGCGATCTCACCGACCTTGCAACCGAAGCCTCCACCCCAGCCCACGGCATTTTTTTCCTCCTCCACCGAGCCGTCACCTACCTCCGAACGACCTCGCCTACGCACCGAGCAATTCATTTTTTCGAAGAGGAACTGACGAAAACTCTCGGAGTTCACTCCGGAGAATCCGACCCGCTCCACTCGCTCACCACCCACCTCGGCCGTATCCCCAAGACTCGCGCCAATGCCCTGAAAGTGCTGAATACGGTTTGAGCAGCAGGTCGCAAAGAGCACCAAAAAATCCAGAAGAAAGTATTTTCAATCAATTCTTTCTGAAGCGCAGCTTCAGATCACCCCTTTGCTACTTTTGCGACCTTCTGTTCAGAAATGCATTGTATTGCATTCCCCTTGTTGTTCTTCCCCCCTTCTTGTTCAAAACTCACCAGTGTTGACTCGCTCGCTCCCGCTCGTCTCGCCCTTGCGGGCTGCATCGCAGGGCCGATGCAGTCTGCCCCGAGCCTTCCCAGACTCCGGTGCTCCGTTCGAATGCATTTTATTGTATCCTCTCCATGACCCGTGACCCGTCTTCCGCCGGTAACCTAACCGGTTCTCTCCTCGTCGCCCACCCGAGCCTGCGCGACGAAAATTTCCGTCGCTCCATCATCCTGCTCTCGCACCACAGCGCCGAGGACGGAGCGGTCGGTATCGTGCTCAACCGACCCGCCGGCCAATCCATCTCCGACATGTCGACCGACATCTTCCCGGCTTTTCTTTCGAGCATCCCCGTCTTTACCGGCGGACCGGTCTCCGACGCCGACCTCCTCTTGGCCAGCATCGAATGGGACGTTGCCAGCAATTCCGTTACCTTTCAGACCTTCGGCGATCCGGCAGAAGCCGACGAGATTCCCTCCGAGACTCGCCCCACCCTCCGCGCCTTCCTCGGATACTCAGGTTGGAGCCGCGGTCAACTGGAAGCCGAGATCGCTCAAACTGGCTGGCTCGTCGTCCCCCCGACCGCATCGTTGATCGCCGCCCACAACACCGACGACGCTTGGCGGACCCTCATGCGCTCCGTCAGTCCCGTCCACCACCTCCTCTCCAAGATGCCCGACGATCCTTCGCTCAACTGACCTTGCGCATCGCAAAGGCCACCAACATCAACGCGGCTGCTGCGATCCACGATGCAATCACCCGTAAGCCGACGTGCGCCCAGAATCGGTCCGGTCGCAAGGACGCGTAAAATGCCACGTTCGCAATCACTAGAACCACAGCAACCGTTGTCCCCGCCAAACTCAGAACCCCCCGCCCCGCCCCGCCACCTTCGGGTGCCGAGTCCAGCGCGACCAGCCCTGCTCCGATCGTAGCGAACACCGCTCTCGCACGGCGCGCACGCGGCCAGTCTGCGACCACGACCAGGCTCACTACGCCCGTCCACGCGGTCAAGATCCCCCCCACCAATTCCGATCCAGACAGAATTGTCGAGGCACCCGACCCGACGATGGCCCCCGCAACCACACCGATCATCTCTCCACGCAGTCGCAGAGGGATCGCTTGCGAGATCAGCAATCCAATCGCGACCAGGAGTAACCCGTGCGCCGGGACCGTGAGCGGGTGGACCAGTCCGTCGAGAAACCCGCTCGCGCCCGGCAGGACAGAATCTGCGAGCGTCCAACCGGTCTCCATCGACTAGAGGACGCCGAACAAAAATCCGCAGCCGATCAGGGCAATGACCCCACCCATCGCCCGCACCGCAATCACGCCGTTCGGAACCTTGGTCAGCAACCCAAGCGCGACTCCGCCCAGGTGCAGCAGCCCGGTCGCCAAGACAAACCCGATCGCGTAGGTGACCGCGCTCGCCGCCTCGGGCAACTCCGCACCGTGCGCGTAGCCGTGGAAAACCGCGAAGAACCCGACCAGGATCCCGGCAAAAAGCCAAGGCGGCCGCACGGCGAAGAGCACCATCGCCCCGAGCAGGATGCCCGAGAGCGCGATCATCTGCTCGACCGCTGGAAAAGGCACCCCAAGCACCCCGAAGACGCCGCCGATCGCCATGACCAAAGGGAACGTGATCGGGAGGATCCAGATCGCCGGACGCCCGAGAAACGCCCCCCACAACCCAACGGCCACCATCGCAACCACGTGGTCCAGTCCAAACAAGGGATGCAAGAACCCACTCGTGAAGCCACCCATGGCCCCGGTCCCGGTGTGGGCTTCCGAGATCGTCGGGAGCAGTAAAAGCAGAGCCAACAGAAGGAGAAAAGTGAAACTGGGTGATTTCATCGGGAGGTGAGGTGAGACCAACGGCATCGCGGTGTGGCCTCGCGATTAACACCGCCGGAAGCTCGAAAAATCAACCACTGCAATTTTTATCCAGCACTTTTCCGCTTGCGGACCCAACCCGCACCGACCTAGAAACCCCGCTCGCCGTTGTTGCGACTGAGTCTCAATCCAATCCCCTTATTCCGCGCCCGTTGAAAATTCTTCGTTTATTCGCCCTTGGTATTCTTAGCCTCGCGACGGTCCTCTCGACCCAGGCCCAAACCGAGTTCCTCGACCGGCAAGAGGCTGCGACGGTGGAACCAGAGTTGAGCTACTTTGAGAGCGACTACGCGTTCGGTAACTTCGGCGGGTTCCGCACCGACCTCGAGGATCGGGGGATCACCTTCTTCGGCGGCTACGCGGTCGAAGTCTGGGGCAACCCGACCGGCGGCGTGAAGCGCGGGGCGGTTTACACCGGGCTGCTGAGCTTCGGCGTGGATCTTGACCTCGGGGAACTCGTCGGCCTCGATGGACTCAGTTTCCACTCCAGCTGGCTCTGGCTCTCGGGCCGCAACGCTTCCGAGGATCTCACCGGCAACGTTCTCACGATCAGTAACATCGCCGGGTTCAGCACCCTCCGCGCCTTTCAACTCTACCTCGAGCAGTCGCTTTTCGCGGATCGTTTCGCCATCCGCGTCGGTCAGCTCGCCGCCGACGACGAGTTCATTGTCTCGGATACAGCCGGAGGATTTCTAAACGGCAGCTTTGGTTGGCCCGCCCTCGCCTCGGAGGCCCTGCCAAATGGCGGCCCCGCTTATCCCCTCGCCACTCTGGGAGTGCGGCTAGCCTTCCACCCGACCCCGTGGTTCAGCTTTCTCTCCGCCGCATTCCAGGGCAATCCGTTCGCCGAAGACGTCAACCGCCACGGCTTCCGCTGGCGTCTGGACGACGAGAATGGTGCCACTTTCATCAACGAAGCCCAATTTCGCTGGGACGACGTCGCGCTTCCGGGGACCGTCAAGTTCGGCGGCTTTGCCAACACCGAGGTCTTCGAGCGCTCGGACGGCTCCGGCGACGAGCTCCGGGGGAACTACGGGTTCTACGGACTCATCGATCAAGCCCTCTACCGCGAACCCGGCACTCCCGTTGCCGCGAATCCGACCTTTGGCAAAGGCTCGAAATCGTTCAAGGAGCCCGTGACTGTCCTCGAATCCTCAAACCAAGGCCTCAACGCCTTCGCCCGCGCCGGATTCACCCCTCAGGATCGGAACTTCATCGGCTTCTACTTCGACACCGGCCTCGCCTACACGGGCCTCATCCCCACCCGGGACAACGACATCGTCGGGGTCGCTCTGGGCTATGCGGATCTGTCCGACGGCGCAGCGCAAGCCGCGTTCGACGAAGGCTCCCGCGAGGTCGGCTACGAGATCGTGCTCGAGGCGACTTACGACATCGAAGTCACCCCTTGGCTCCACGTCCAGCCCGACGCTCAATACATCATCCGCCCCGGCGGGTCCGGCGACCTGGGCAACGCGTTTGTCCTCGGCGGACGAGTCGCGATCATTTTCTGACCCGGAAGCCGAGGGACCAAGGAAGATCTTGGACTCCTTGCTACTTCTTCCCCCCGTCCGAAAAAATCATTCACCTCACCCGCCGCTCTCGGCCAAAGCCGCCGCCCGGGCTCGCCGCCGCCTCTGCGAGTCGGCCAGAAATTCCTCCTGCGCGTCGAACCTAGGCTGGTCGGTCTCGAGCGGCACGTAGATCCCGTCTGGCTGCATCACCCTCGCCTTCACGTTGTCCTTCCAGAACCAATCGAGAATCTCGTCCACGTGCTCCCGCACGCCGGGCGTCGTCAACGGAAACACCGTCTCGACCCGCTTGAATAGATTGCGCTGCATCCAGTCCGCGCTACCCAAGTAAATCGCCGGCTCTCCGCCGTTCTCAAAGCGGAAGATCCGGCTGTGCTCCAAGAAGCGCCCGACGATGCTGCGGACCTCGATGTTCTCGCTCACTCCTTTCACCCCCGGACGGAGCGCGCACATCCCGCGCACGAGCAAGCGCACCTGCACCCCCGCCGCGCTCGCCCGGTAGAGCGCTTCGATCACACCCTCTTCGATGAGCGAGTTCACCTTCGCGTAGATCCCCGCCGGCTTCCCTTCCGCCGCATTGCGTGTCTCCTCGTCGATCATCTCGACGAAGCGACTTTGTAGGTTGAATGGCGCCACGAGCAGGTCGTTCATCCCCTGGAATTTCGAGACCCCGGTCAGCAGATTGAACAGCTCGGCCAAGTCGTTCGTGACCTCCTCCCGCGAGGTCAACAAGCCTAAGTCGGTGTAGATCCGCGCCGTCGACGGGTGGTAATTTCCAGTCCCGAGGTGGGCGTAGCGGCGGATCCCCGTCCCTTCGTTCCGCACCACGAGCAGCGCCTTGGCGTGCGTTTTCAGCCCGGTCACACCGTAGACGACGTCGACCCCAGCCTCGCGCATCACCCGGGCCCACTTGATGTTCGCCGCTTCGTCGAAGCGCGCTTTCAACTCGATCACCACGGTCACCTGCTTGCCGTTGCCCGCAGCCTGGATGAGGGACTGCACGATGGGCGAGTCGGAACTCGTCCGGTAGAGCGTCTGCTTGATCGCGAGGACTTGGGGGTCTTCGGCCGCCTGAGCGAGGAAATCCACGACCGTCTGGAAATTGTCGTAGGGGTGGTGCAGCAAGATGTCGCCCTTCCGCAGGTGAAAAAAGATGTCCGTGTCAGCATCGAGCGACACCACCGTATTCGGCGAAAACCGCTTGTAGCGCAGATCTGGGCGGTCGATCTGCAGCGCCAGCGGCATCAGCCGCACGAGATTCAGCGGCCCATCGATCCGGAACACATCTTCGGCCTCCAGGTTGAAAAGATCGACCAACCGCCCGACGACGTGCTCCGGGCAATCTTCCATCACCTCGAGCCGGACGGCCGCGCCTCGATTGACTTTTCTCAGCTCGGTCTCGATGGCGTGGAGGAGATTCTGCACTTCCTCATCGTCGAAATAGAGGTTGCTGTTGCGGGTGATGCGGAAGAGGTGCGCGCCCTTCACCTTCACGCCCTTAAAGAGCGCTCCGACGTGCTCCTGGATCACGTTCCCCAGAAAAACGTAGTGGTCTCGCTTGCCGTCCGGGAACGGGACGACTCGCGGCAAAATCCGCGGCACCTGCACGACCGCGATGTCGGTGTTGAGGTTCTCCCCCTCCAACTCGACCACCACGTTGAGACTCTTGTTCAACAGCTGCGGAAACGGATGCACTGGGTCGATGGCCAGCGGCGTCAGCACCGGATACACCGTCTTGCGGAAAAATTCCTCGAAGTACTCCGCTTCGTCCGCCGACACCTCCGGGTAATGGTGAAACGCAACCCCCTGGCGCTCCAACTCGGGCTGCAACTGCTCCCGCCAGATCCGGTATTGATCGTCGACCATCCGCCTCACCCGGTCGCTGATCCGCTCCAAAGCCGCCGTCGCCGAGAGGCCGTCGAGCCCCGCATCGTTGGAATGCATCTGCCGCTGCTGCTTGAGGCCCGCCACGCGTACCTCAAAAAACTCGTCCAAATTCGAGCTGACGATGCAGAGAAATTTCAGGCGCTCAAGCAACGGATTCGCCGGGTCCGCCGCTTGATCGACGACGCGTTGGTTGAATTCCAGCCAGCTCAGCTCGCGGTTAAAAAAGTTCTGAGGGTCGCGGAAATCCATAAAAGACCGCCAAAATGGCGAGCAGATACCCTAGTCGAAAATCGGGAATCGAAAATCGAAAATCACTCCGCGATGTCCTCGTTCCACAACTCGGGACGATCGGCGATGAATGCCCGCATCATTGCCACGCACTCCTCATCCCCAAGCACCTGCAAATCAACGCCCTGCCGCTCCAGCCAGTCTTCCGCCCCCAGGAAGGTCGTGTTCTCCGCGATCACGATCTTCGGGATTTTGTACAGCAGCGAAGTCCCGCTGCACATCGGACACGGCGAGAGCGTCGTGTAGAGCACGCACTCGCGGTAGACCGAAGCCGGCTGTCGTCCCGCCGCCTTAAATGCGCTCATCTCCCCGTGCAACAGGGGATCACCGAGCTGCACCCGCATGTTGTGCCCGCGTCCGATGATCTTCCCAGCGTGCACGATGACCGAGCCAATCGGGATCCCCCCCTCCGACAATCCCAGCTTCGCCTCGTCGATCGCCGCCTGCATAAATTCGTCGCGCATCCCACCATTCACCATTCACGATTCAACAATCACCAGCCGAAAAATGCGCCCGCTCCCACCCGAGACCCACAACGCCGCCTGGATCGGCGACGCCGTCCTCTCCCTCGTCGTCCGCCGCTGGATTCTCGATCAGACTGGACGAACCGACGGCAAAGAACTCACCGCTCTCACCAGCAATCAATTCCTTGCCCTCTTCGGCAACCCAACCGAGATCGAGGCGAAGATCGGTGCCATCTACGAGAACGACGGCCTCCCCGCCGCCACCGCCTGGATCGAGAGCACGCTCCTGCCCACCTACCTCGCCCAAAGAAAGCGCCAAGCCCGCCAGCGCCGCTGAGCCATCACTCCATCCGTGCTATCCGTGCTATCCGTGGTCCCCCGCATTCGTATTTACCTCATCCCGCCCTTCCGCTTCTCTTCAGCCATGTCCATCCGAGCGTTCTGCACCGCCGCCCTCCTTCTCGCCGCGACCGCCCTCTCCAGCCACGCGGAGATGCGCGCCGCCTGGGTCGCCTCGGTCTACAACATCAATTTCCCCTCCCGCCCGGGCCTGAGCGCGTCCGCTCAGAAAGCGGAGATCGCTCGCATCTGCGAGATCGCCCAGCGGTGCAATCTCAACGCACTCATGGTGCAAGTCCGCCCCGAGAGCGACGCGCTCTACGAGTCGAGCTACGAGCCGTGGAGCCGTTTTCTGACCGGGGTCCAAGGCAAAGACCCGGGCTACGACCCGCTGGAGACGTTCATCATCGAAGGTCGCAAGCGCGGCATCGACATCCACGCCTGGATCAATCCTTACCGCGCCGCCACGTCGTCGTCCGGCCTCAGTTCTAGTCATCCCGCCCGAGGGCGCTTGGCCAACCAAACCCGGAAATTGAAGCGAATGCTCTGGCTGGATCCGACCGAGCCCGCCGTGCAAGAACACGTCATCCGCGTCGTCGAAGACATCGTTAAGCGCTACCCCGTCGCGGGCGTTCACCTCGACGACTACTTTTTCCCCTACCCCGAGACCTACAGCGGCAGCTTCCCCGACTCGGCGGCCTTTCAGCAATACCGCGACGAAGGCGGACGGTTGGACCGCGCCGATTGGCGTCGCGCGAACGTCAACACGCTCGTCCGCCGCTTGGGTGAGACCGTTCGCCGCGCCCGTCGCGGAGCGCAATTTGGCATCAGCCCCTTCGGCATCTACTCCATCGGCGCGACCCCGGGCGTCAAAGCCGGCCTCGACGCCCTCAACCAACTCTATTGCGACCCCGTCGCTTGGATCCGCGAGGGCTGGGTCGACTACCTGTCACCGCAACTTTACTGGGACGACGCGGGTCCCCAGTCGTTCAGCGCCCTCCTCCGCTGGTGGCGCAATCCCAAGATCAACCCCAAGGGCATTCCGATCATCCCCGGCGTCGCGATCGACCGGCTCACCAGTAAGGGTCGATCCACCAAGGAAATCGCCCGGCAGCTCGACCTGACCAACTCCATCGGACCACGCGCCGGCGTTGGCTTTATCCTGTGGGACTTCGATCCCCTCCTCAAAAACACCAAAAACATCCGCGAGATCGTCGCCGACCACTAACGTCCTCTTTATGAAAACCAGCCAGATTGCCGCCCAGCTCTACACCTGCCGCGACGTCCTCAAGACGCCATCCGAGATCGCCGCGACTCTCAAGCGCGTCCGCGCCGCCGGCTACACGGCGGTCCAACTCAGCGGTCTCGGCCCCATTTCGGAGGCCGACCTGAACGCGATCCTCGACGGCGAAGGCCTCGTCTGTTGCGCTACCCACGAGGACGGCGACAACATCCGCCACAACCCGGCGAAGGTCATCGAGCGCCTCGGGAAGCTCAACTGCTCGCTCACGGCCTACCCCTATCCCGCCGGGGTCGACATGACCGATCCCACCAGCCTCGGCTCCCTCATCGCCGATCTCGACGCCGCTGGGAAAATGATGGCCGCCGCCGGCATCACGCTCACCTACCACAATCACGGCATCGAATTTGTCAAAACCAATGGCGTCACCGCGCTCGACCGCATCTACGCCGAAACCGATCCCACCCACCTCCAGGGCGAACCCGACACGTACTGGATCCACTACGGCGGCGGCGAGAACGTCGCTTGGTGCAAAAAGTTGCACGCTCGCCTGCCGATGATCCACCTCAAGGACTACACGTTCACCTCGGCGAACGAACCGACCTTTTGTGAGATCGGCGCTGGCACCCTCGACTTCGCCAGCATCATCCCCGCCGCCGAAGCCGCCGGCTGCCGGTGGTTCATCGTCGAGCAGGACACCACCCCCGGCGATCCCGTCGACTCCCTCAAACAAAGCTACGACTACCTCGTAGCAAACCTAGCGGAATAGATAATTCGAGGAGCGGCAATTTTCAATCGCCGACCCTATCCAATCCCGCGATGCGGGACACTTCCCTCCGAAGCTACAAAGCCCCGAGCGGCTCCGGGATCGGCGGCGGATTCAGCGGGATCGTCGGCTCCACTCGGTATTGGCCCAACCGTCGCAAGTAAGCTCGCTCCAGCACGTCACTCCGCTCCTGCAACTCCGGATCGATCGCCACGATCTTCGTGAAGAGCATACGGTAATACTCGCGCAGCGCCGCCCGCTTGTCCTCGTCCGTCCGGGCGACATCCGCCCGGGACCGCATGTCGCGAATCGCTTGGTCTTTGAGCGCCTGCAACTTCACCTGCTGGTAGCGCTGCTTCATCTTGCGCTCTTTCTCGAATTCGTTCTCTCTCACCACCGGGGCGGGCGGCGCGAGATCGACCGGATAATCTTCGGTCGGGTAGTCCGCCGGGGCGTCCACTGGGTAGTCGGGTGCCGCGTAGATGTCGTCGGAGATCAACGTACTCGGATCGGGCATCTCGTCCGACGGGATCGTGGGCAGATCGTCATCGAGTGGCGGAAGGTCAGCCGAAAGGTCGTCGATCCCCGACTCCGTGGGCACTGGTTCGAACGGTGCGATCGGCTCCGCCGCGCCCTCAGCCGCAAGTTCGTCCACCTCCCGCGTCGCCGCTTCGTTCTCCGCCGCCACGTCCGCAGCGAGTTCGTCCGACACCTCGCCGTCCATCGCGTCGGCGTTATCAATCATGCTCGTATCGGCCTGCTCGATTAATTCCTGGGTGGTGGGCCGACCTTCCACCACGTTCACTGAAGGGAGTGTGCTTGTTCCCGAGCCACGCCGCTGGGCCTCCGCTGGGGGAGGGAAAGAGAGCAAACCAACGCCGATCAGGAAAAAATAGGAGGTGCGAATCTTCATGCGTAGCGACCGCCCGACCGGCCACCCGGTCGTCGGAACTTGCAAAGCAAACAGGTTTATTTTCACTTGGCAAGTCGCCACCCGGCCGCCATGAACCGCCTCGCACCCGCCTTTGCCCCGGTCGCCATCGACGCCAGCCCGGCCGATCTCGCGGCGGAATTAATCCGCCCCGGCACGGCCTTCCTCGACAGTTCTCTCGCGGGTCCGGCGAGCCATTCGATCATCGGCTGCGACCCCGATCTCGTCCTCACCGGCACCTCATCGGAGTGGCCGCTGCTCGCTCGCGAACTCGACCGCCGCCGTCACGAGACGTCCGACTCCGGCCTCCCCGAGGGTGCCGCCATCGGGTGGTTTGCTTTCGATGGCAGCTTCACCTTTGGATTCTACGAGAACTTACTCGCCTTCGATCACTCGACCGACGCTTGGTTGTGCCGAGGCAACCGACCCGCCGAATCTTCAGCTCGTCGGAAGAAGCCCATCGTCGACTTTCGGCCAGACGTCTCGCCGGATCGCTTCCAAGCGATGGTTCGTCGCGCCCAGGACCACATCGCTGCAGGCGACATCTATCAAGTCTGCCTCGCTCACCGCTTTTCTTCCGACTTTTCCGGCGACGCTTGGCCGCTCTACGAAGCGCTTCGCCACTACTCGCCCGCTCCCCACGCGGCTTACCTCGATCTCGACGGCACCGCCGTCCTCTCCGCTTCGCCGGAGACTTTTCTGCGCCTCAGCGGCAGCCACGCGGTCACCCGTCCCATCAAAGGCACCCGCCCGCGGCGAGCGGAACCCGACGGCGACGAACGCTCCGCCTACGAGCTGCTCACCTCGCCCAAAGAAGTCGCCGAACTCGTCATGATCACCGACCTGGAACGCAACGATCTCGGGCGCGTCTGCGAATACGGCAGCGTGCGCGTGACCGACCTCCTGCGCCTCGAGCGCTTCGAACAAGTCTTTCACCTGGTCTCGACCATCGAAGGCCAACTCCGCCCCGACGTCTCCCACCTCGACGCCGTCGCCGCTTGCTTCCCCGGCGGGTCGATCTCCGGCGCACCGAAGAAACGCGCTCTGGAGATCATCGCCGACCTCGAACCCGCCCCCCGAGGCCTTTACACCGGAGCCATCGGCTACTTCGGCTTCAACGGCGAGAGCCAATTCAACATCGTCATCCGCACCGCCGTCGTAGAGGGCCCGCGCCCACTTCCACGTCGGAGCTGGCATTGTCGCCGACTCCGATCCCGCCAGCGAGTGGCAGGAGACGCTCGACAAAGCCGCCGGCCTCCTCCTTGCCGCCGACCGCTGCAGATAAAAGCTCGGGAGCGCGCGCGTCCCGCGTGCGAGCGGCACCGTCCCGGTGCCGCACCCGGCAAATCGAGCGAAGCGAGAGAGCCGACCCTACCGCGACCCCTCGGCCAACCCCTTCGACATCGCCAGCAGCGCCCGCCGCAGCGCCTCGTTCCACCCGACCACCAGCGCCTCGGGTGTCCGTTGCTCGACGGCTACCTCCTGCCGATACGTTCCCGTCGACACCAAGACCGCCTCGCCCCCCCGGTTGCGGAACACCCGCACTTCGAGCCTCAGAACCGCCTGTGGATCGAGCCGCGCGAAGTCCCCGTAGAGTTCGCTCACGCTCACTCGGATCTGCCAATCCTGTCCCGACGGCTCGCCCGCGACAGCCACGCTTCGGTAAAAATCGCTCTCCGTCACCCACTTCCGCACGATCTCCGTCATCATCTGCGACGGCGCGACCAAGAAGTCGTTGTAGGGATCGTTCTCCCACTCGTAAGCGGAAGCCTTGTAGGTGAATCCGCCGCCCGAGGACGCCAAAGCGACGTCGACGTAACCCACCGCCGCCGTCCCGCTGCCCCGCATCGCCGCAAACGAGGGGGGTGACCCCGGATCCAGCAGAAATCGCTTCGGCGTGGTGGGCGAGAGCCCCGCGCATCCCGCGAACCACAGCGCCACCGCGACCGCGCCCAAGGGGAGAAACTTGCTTCATCATGATCATCGTCTTTTCCGGTTTGGCGGATCGAGCGCCGACGCCGGTTTGGCGGGGCGTTGCCAGATCACCCGCGACGGATCCCGGGCGATCTCCGCGCTGGCCTCCCGTAGATTTTCGGAGATGACCCGCAGGTTGGACAGGGTGGCGGAGAGTTCGTCTCCGTTGATTTGTGACGCTGGCTCGATGTTCCCCAGGATCGTCTTGAGCTGAGCGTTCGATCGCGCGACTTCCTCGAGCAGTGCCTGCGTGTCTCCACTGAGCGCGGGCACATTGAGATCGGAAACCGCCTTCGTGAGATCGCCAACCAGCGTCGTCATCTGCGAACTCAGATCCGGGATCTTGGCGTCGTCCACCGCGGATTCGAGCTGCAAAAACAACGCCTGCGCCCCGTCGCTCAGCTTCTTCAACTGCGCACCCGTTACCGCACGATTCAGGTTGTCGAGCAGCGTCACGACCCCGTCGCTCACACCCTTGATGTTGAAGCCCTCCAGCTCGCGCATGATGTTGTTCACGCTATCGAGCATGTTCGTCAGCTCACCCGGGGCCGAGGGCAGGTAGTAATTGTCCGGCTTCCACGCGATCTTCAGCGGCTGGAAGCGTTGCGGCTCCAGGAAATTGATCTCGAGGTAGTTGAGGCCGGTGATGCCCGCCGGCTCGATCTGGACCCGCATCCCACGCTCGATGTTGGACGACAGCAACGGCTGGAGATTGTCCATCTCGAACATCTCGGGGAAAATCTCCCGGTCGATCTGCATGACCAACACGACGTAATTCGTGAGTTCCGATTTCTCAACGGATGGGTAACGCATGAAGACAAAACTCACGTCGGAGACTTTACCTACGGTGACGCCGCGGAACTTCACCGCTGACCCGACTTCGATCCCCTGCACCGTGCCGTCGACGTAAGTCTCGACGAACACCTTCGTCTTGAAGAATTGACCGACGCCAAACGTCACCAGACCCGCCGCCAGCAGGGACAGCGCGGCGATGATGAATATCCCGATTCGGAAAAAATTGGCCTCGTTCTTCTTCATGAATTCTCGTCCTCAGCTTCCCGGTGAAAAAATCGCCGAACGAAGGGCACGTCGGAATGATCCCGCAACTCAGCCGGCGGCCCGGTCGCGATGATTCCTTTCGTCTCTTTATCCAACATAATCACCCGGTCCGCTATCGCGTAAATGCTCGGCAGCTCGTGCGTTACGATCACAAACGTCATGCCCATCGTCTCCTTCAGCCGTAGGATCAGCGCGTCCAGCTCCGCCGACGTGATCGGATCCAACCCCGCCGACGGCTCGTCCAAAAAGACCACCAGAGGATCCAACGCCATCGCCCGCGCGATCGCCGCCCGTTTCTGCATGCCGCCGCTGATCGCGTTCGGCATGAAGTTCGTAAAATTTTCCAGCCCGACAAGCTTGAGCTTCATCCACGCGATGAGGTCCATCGCCTCGTCCGACAGCGTCGTGTATTCTTCCAGTGGCAGCCGCACGTTTTGGTTCAACGTCATCGACCCGAAGAGCGCGCCACTTTGGTACGACACCCCGATCTTCCGCAGGATCGCGATCCGCTCCTTCCCGTCCGCCGCGACGATGTCTTCGCCGTCGATGAGCACTCGCCCGCCCAGCGGAGGATTCAACCCGATCATGTGCTTGAGCACCGTGCTCTTCCCGCAACCCGAACCGCCGAGAATCACGAAGACCTCGCCCCGCCCGACGTCGAAACTCAGATCATCCAGCACGACGTTATCGCCGTAGCCCGCCTTGAGATTTCGCACTTCTATGATCGCACTCATCGCTCGTTAGAACCCGATGGCGAAGAACACGAACGCGAAAATCGCGTCCACCACGATGATGAGAAAGATCCCGCTCACGACCGCCCGCGTCGTGCTATCGCCCACCGCGCTCGCGCCCGACTTCGTCTGCAACCCCCGCAGACAGCCAATCGCCGCGACCAACACGCCGAAGAAAAATGCCTTGATGATGCCCGCCAACACGTCGTTCACCGACACCGCCGAGACGAGTTGATTCCACACCGCAGCCCACGGGTGCCCAAACATCATCACCACCAACAACCCGCCCCCGATCCCAAAGACGTTTGCGTAGATCGTCAGCAGAGGCGTGACGAGAACGGTCGCGATCACCTTCGGCACCACCAGGAAGCGCACCGGATCCATGCCCATCGAGTTCAGTGCGTCCAGTTCCTCGTTCACCTTCATCGTCCCGATCTCCGCCGCAAACGCCGACCCCGAGCGCCCCGCCAGGATGATCGCCGTCATCATCCCGCCCAGTTCCCGCAGCATCGAGAGCGACACCAAGTTCACGACAAAAATATCCACGCCAAACTGCCGCAACGGCGCCGTCGATTGGAACGCCATGATCATCCCGGTGAGAAACCCGATCATCCCCACGATCACCAGCGCGTTCACCCCCGCCTTCTCCACCGTCCGCCACATCTCGCTCCACCTCACCCGGTGCGGCTGCGCCAGCGCCGCAGCCAGCGTGAGAGACAGCTGGCCCGTGAAGACGACTTGTTGCCGCAGATCATTAAAAAAGCCCGCCCCCACCCGGCCCGCCTGAACGACGATCGAGTCTCGCTCACTCCGCCCAGCGTTCAGGTCCGGGTACTCATCCTTCTCGTAGGGTTCCAGTAGCCGCGCCGACTCCGCCGGCAGACCGTCGATCTCGGCCCCGTGCTTCTTCTGTAGCTCGAACAACAGCGCCACGCCTGACGCATCGAGGTAATCAAGGCCCGACACGTCGACCCGGGTGCCCTTCGACTCGCGGCACGCCGTCTCCGCCTCGGCCCAAACGCCCGCCGCCCCCTGCGCATTCAGCCGCCCGGTCAAGCGCACCCGGTTCCCGTCGACCTCGATCTCCGCCCGCGACTCCTGAACAACCACGCAAAGTCTTTAAACCAATCCGCGACCCAGCGCGAATGATTCCAACACAACCTTTGTCGTCACAGGACCTTCGACATTTGACCTTCCGACCTCCAGACTCCGCCCATGGATCACATCTACAAAAAGCTCGAACTCGTTGGCTCATCTTCCGAAAGCATCGAAAAAGCCATCGAGAACGCCATCGCCAAAGCCTCCGAGACCATCCGCAATCTCCGTTGGTTCGAGGTCGTCGAGACCCGCGGCCACCTCGAAGACGGCAAAGTCTCGCACTACCAAGTCACCGTCAAAATCGGCTTCACTCTCGAATAAGAGTCCAAGTTCGAAGGGTCGGAACGTCCAAGTTCACCCACGCAAAAAATCGCTCTGCGATTCAAATCCGACCTTCAGACATTCCGACCTTCCGACCACATCCCAACTTCCCGCCCCTCATCCGCGTCCAGGTAGTCGAACATCGTCCGGATCTCCTCGCGATCCGCGAATCCACTCTCGGCCTTCCGCGCCGCCAGCTTCTCGGCCAACGAGTCGTTCCACCCGACCTTGCGCATGTAACCATTCCAGACCTCCACGTCCCCCTCCGTCGGACGTCGCCCCTGGGAAAAACACCATTCCAACGCTGCCTCGTCCGAAGCGCCGCCGTTGACGACCTCACTCAGCGAGCCATGGTCAACGCCCAAGAAATCCACGCACCACTGGTCGAACGCTCGCCCGACGTTGGCCCGCAGATCTTCCCGTAACTCACCCGCCTTCAGCAACCGGATCTTGCCGAGCATCCGGGCGAAGTAAAAAATCCCATCCGTCTTCGCGTAAGGAGAGCAAGGCACTTTCATCGCCCAAACAAGACCTCAAGGACCGGCGATTTGCAATCGCCGACCCGACGCGACGGCGAAGCCGCAGGTTATAACCCTCAAGGAGCGGCGGCTCCCAGCCGCCCGTCCAACCCAACCCGCGACGCGGGCACTGCCTCCGCTACACGCTCGCCAGTAACTTCGCTGCCCGGCCCTTCCGCCGATCCGCCGAGTTCTGGTGGATCGCGCCCCGCTTTGCCGCCTTGTCGAGAGTCGACACGTAGTCGTTGAAACCGGTCTTCACGGCACCCGAGTCCTTGGCGTCGATCGCCTTGGCGAAACGCTTGTGAGCGGTCTTGATACTGGCGAGGGTCGCCGTCTTGCGAGCGTTGCGGACGACGTCCTGGCGGGCGCTCTTTTCGGATGATGCAATGTTAGCCATGAGAATGAATGGGTCGAAGGTCGGCAGGTCTGAGAGTGGGAAGGTAGAAATGGTCTGGAGTGGCTGGTAGCAGAGGAGGGATTTGAACCCCCGACCAAGGGCTTATGAGTCCCCTGCTCTACCACTGAGCTACTCTGCCGCGGGCCGAGAAAAATAGAGCGCTCGTTAGCGAAATCAAGCAAAACTTCCGCTCGCTTTCCGCTCCGCATGCCCATCGTCCAGCCGTCCAACTATCGCGCCCCAGCTTGGCTTCCCGGCGGCCACCTCCAAACCATCGTTCCCGCCCTTCTTCGCCGCGGTCCCATCGTCACCCGCGAACGCGAGCGCATCTCGACGCCCGATGGGGATTTTCTCGACCTCGATTGGATCCGCAGACCCGCCCGCCACCGCCTCGCCGTCCTCTCTCACGGGCTGGAAGGTAGCTCGCAGGATTCCTACATCCAGGCCACCGCGCGCGCACTTGGCCGAGTCGGCTGGAACGTGCTCGCCTGGAATCTTCGCGGCTGCAGCGGCACACCCAACCGCCGACTGCGTTCCTACCACAGCGGATCGACGGATGACCTCGCTGTCGTCATCGACCACGCCTTCGCCACCGATGCACCCGCCGAACTCGCCCTCATCGGATTCAGTCTCGGCGGCAACATCACGCTGAAATACCTCGGCGACCTCGGATCCACCGTCGACCCCCGCATCACCGCCGCCATCGCCTTCTCTGTCCCTTGTGACCTCGCCTCCAGTTCTCTTGCCCTCGAGAGCCGCGCAAACCGCATCTACATGAGCCGGTTTCTCGTCAATCTCCGCCGCAAGATCCGGGGCAAAATGATCGACCATCCCGGCCAACTCACCGACCACGGCCTCGACGCCATGCGCACCTTCCGCGAGTTCGACGGCGCTTACACCGCCCCGCTCCACGGTTACCGCGACGCCGAAGACTATTGGACCCGGGCCAGCAGCCGACCCGTGCTCCCCGGCATCGCCATCCCCACCCTCCTCGTCAACGCCCGCAACGACCCCTTTCTTCCTGCCGCCTGCTTTCCCGCGAACGAAGCACGCGCCAGCGCCCACTTCCACCTCGAATCCCCCGCCACCGGAGGCCACCTTGGCTTCCCTACCGATTGGATGCCGCATCGAGTCACCGACTTTCTCAGCTCGATCCCCGTCTTGCCAAAGGCAGTCTAGGTTCACCGCTCGGCCAGCCCAGCGCCGCGTCCCGACGTCTCCGGACCCACCGACCACCCTCGACTGCCCCCCAACCCCGCCGCAACTTTCCTTGCGACCCACCCAACCAGCTGGCACGTTCCCTGCGTTCTCATTTTCGTATTCAACCAACCAAATTCTCAAGACCATGCCCGACCAAGAAGTTACCGATCTCATCAACGCCACTCCAGACGCCGCCGAGTCAAATCTCGAGAGCAGTCAGGCTCACGCCGACGCTGCGGCCGACACCGGTTCCTCCGCAGCCAAGGACATCTACGCCACTTCCAAGAAAAAAGCCGAAGATGCCGTTGCTACCGGCAAGGCCCAGCTCTCCAAAGCCGCTCAGGACCTTTCCGACGCTGGTAGAGCGAAGTATGAGGACCTCAAGGCGAAGGCCTCAGTCAAGGGTGAGGAATACAAGGCGAAAGCTGAGGACGCTTACGGCGAAGCCCAGGCCAAGGCCAAAGTCTTCCAGTCGGATTCCGAACAATACATCCGGGAGAATCCGATCCAGGCCGTCGGCATCGCCGCAGGCGTGGGCTTTCTGATCGGCATCATCCTCCGCAAGTAATCTGGCTACCGCGTTGGCGGGTCCAGCCGGGCCCGCCGAAGCCGTTGCACTTCGATCATGACACCCGACTCCGGAGCCATTCCGGCATCCGCCACTGACGCGCATCAAGGTTTCTTCACGGAAGCGACCCGCTTCTTCGGATCCTTTTCTCGGCACTTCTCCGCCATCCTGTCCCTCGCCGGGCTGGAGCTGAAGGAGGCCCTCGGCCTCTACGTCCGCTTGGTCGTCATGCTCTTGGCGGCGCTGCTGTTCGCCCTGCTAGGTTACGTCTTTTTCATTCTGACCGTTGCGTTCGCTATCGCGTGGCTCTTCGGCGTGGCTTGGATCTGGATCGCTCTCGGCTTCACCGTCTTCCACTTTCTGATCTGCTTCCTTTGTGCGCTCCACGTGAAGAAGCACTTCCGAACCCCGGTCTTCCAAACCACTTCCTCCGAGCTTCGCAAGGATTTCGCTCTCATGAGCGGCCCGGACGTGCCGTCCCAGCTATGACTCGTGCCGAAATACTCCTAGAGCTCGAAGCCAGCCGCCGCGCCATCAGCCGCGACTACCACCGGGTCGGCGCCGCCGCTAACGTCCCCGCTCGCCTCAAGAAACGGTTCCGCAGCCAGCCTGTCCCTTGGCTCGGGGGCGCTGCGATTGTCGGTTGGTTTCTTTCCGGCCGGGGTCGCCGACAGAAGAAGGTGATGGTCGAGCGGCAAGTTGACGCCGAGGGCAACGTGGTCCAGGAGAAGGCAAAGAAATGGGGTATTTTCACGATCCTGCTGGCCCTGCTCCGCGTCGCGATCCCGTTGCTGAAGCCAGCGGCTACCGCGATCGCGGCGAAAAAGTTCGCCGACCTCGCCGTGAAACTTAAGTAGGGCACGCCCCCCGCTTCGGACCCGGATTGCAGCTGCCGTCTGCTGCTCTCACGCTGGAGGTCAATTCGCGCTAATTCGCTGGGACGTCCGACGAACCAGACCCTGAATCTCGGGATGCCTCCCACAAAATCGCTCGCCCCGCCCGCGCATCGCCTTCAGAACTAGGAGGCTCATGCGCATCGTGTTCGCCTCCCTTGGTTCGCTGGGCGACCTCCACCCCATCCTCGCGCTTGCCGCGACCGCTCGCACCCACGGACACCAACCGATCATTGCCGCGTCGGACGGATACCGCGAATACCTTGAAAACCTCGGATTCAGCTTTTACCCAATCCGCCCAGATTTCGAATTCGAACCCGCCCTCGTGGGACACCTTTTCGACCCCGTTCGCGGACCCCAACGGCTCATGGAAGAACAAGTCTTCCCGAACGTCCGCGAGACCTACGCCGACCTCCTCGCCGCAACCAGAGACGCCGACCTCCTCGTTGTCGGCGAGCTTCTCTACGTTGCCCCCCTCGTCGCCGCCGCGCGCGACATCCCCTGGGCCAACGCCATCCTCGCCCCCACGTCCTTCCTTTCGGCGTGGGATCCGTGCGTCCTTGCGCCAGCACCTTTTTTATATCCTCTAAAAAAGCTCGGTCGTTGGCCGCACCGGCTCATCTTCGCCCTCGGTCGCCGCGTCACCAGCCGCTGGAGCGCCCCGCTCGACGAGTTCCGTCGCGAACTCGGCCTCCCGGCGGCGGGTAGCCCCATCTTCGACGCCAAGCACTCGCCCCACCTGACCCTCGCCCTCTTCCCCGAGTTCTTCGCCTCACCCCAACCCGATTGGCCTCCAGCGGCCCAACAAACCGGGTTTGCCTACTTCGATCAACCCGCCCCTCCCGCGCTCGTCGAGACTCTGAGACAATTCCGCGAAGCCGGGGATCCGCCCATCGTTTTCACGCTCGGATCATCCGTCGTGCACATCGCTAGCGAATTTTACAGCTGGGCCGCTCGAGCCGCGACCGCGCTGGGCCGTCGCGCCATTCTCCTCACCGGCAGCAATCCGCCCCCTCCCGACCTTCCCTCGTCCATTCTCGCCTTAGACTACGCCCCGCTCGACGTCGTCGTTCCCGGAGCCGCCGCCATCGTCCACCAAGGAGGCATCGGCACGTGCGCCGAGGCCCTTCGCCACGGCGTTCCCTCCCTCGTCATCCCCTTCGGCTTCGACCAACCCGACAACGCCGAACGCCTCCGCCACCTTGGCGTCGCCCGCACGCTCTCCCGGCGCAGACTGTCGCCCACGACCCTCGCGAAAGAACTCCGACAACTTCTTGCCGCCACCGACGTAGATCCAAGCACCGCCAAACTCCAAGGCCGCATCGACCCTCAGTCCGATCTGACTCAATCTTTCGACCTCCTTGTCTCCCTCGTCCCGACTCCATCCCGCCGCTAGCGCCGACTCACCAATGCCCGAAGACACCAGCAAACCACGCATCCGCCTTGCCGCCCTCCGTCAAGCCGCCGCCGTCTTTCGCACCATCCACCCCTACCGCTTCCGATTTATTGGCGCGATCATCGCCCTCGTCATCGCCACCGGATTTGGCCTCACCTTCCCCTATCTCGCTGGACTGCTCCTGGACGCGGCTAAGGGGAACACCACCGGTTGGGCGGGCAATATCAACACCGTCGCCCTCGTTCTGCTCGGAACCCTCGCGATCCAGGCGACGTTCTCTTTCTTTTCCTCCTACTGGTTTTACAGCTGCGGCGAAGCGGCGACCGTCGACCTCCGCCGCGACATCTTCGGCCGCCTCATCGGACTCTCCATGGACTTCTTCGGACAACGCCGCGTCGGCGAGTTGTCCAGCCGCATGACGTCCGACCTCACCCTGCTGCAGGACACCCTCACCATGACGGTCCCGCAATTTCTGCGCCAGTGCCTGCTCATGACCGGCGGCCTCACCTTCGTCGCCTTCACCTCGCTTAAGCTGACGGGGCTCATGATCTGCACCTTCCCCGTGCTCATTCTCGTTGCCATTCTCTTCGGCAAGCGCGTGCGCGTGCACTCCCGCGAAGCTCAGGACCGCATGGCCGACACCGTCACGACGATCGAAGAATCGCTCCAGGGTATCGCGAACGTCAAAGCATTTGGCAACGAAGCCTTCGAACTGCGCCGCTACTCCGCCGGACTCGATGCCTTCCTCAAGGTCATCCTCCGCACCGCCCGCCTCCGCGCACTCATGGTGTCGTTCATCATCTTCGGCATCTTCGGGTCCATCGTCCTGGTCTTCTGGTACGGCGCCACCTCATGCAGACCGGTCAGCTCACCGCCGGCGAATTCTTTCAGTTCATTCTCTACACGACTTTCGTAGGCGGCTCGGTTGCGTCCTTCGCCGACGTCTTTTCCCACGTCCAGAAGACGATCGGAGCCACCGAACGCGTCCGCGAACTCCTCGACGAAACTCCCGAAATCATCGCCACTGACCCGCCCGTCGACGCCGCCCGAGTCCGAGGCGACGTTCGCTTCGACAACGTGTCCTTCCGCTACCCTTCGCGTCCCGAGATTCCTGTCCTCCGAGATCTCAGCCTCCGCGCCGACGCCGGGGAAAAGATCGCCCTCGTCGGTCCCAGCGGAGCAGGTAAGTCCACCATCGTTTCCCTCCTCCTCCGATTTCACGCTCCCGACACCGGCACCATCACCGTCGACAACCGCCCGACCGGCGACTTCACCCTCCCAGCCCTCCGTGACCAGATGGCCATCGTCCCGCAGGAGGTCCTTCTCTTCGGCGGCACCATCGAAGAAAACATCCGCTACGGACGCCCGACCGCGACCCACGAGGAGATCCTCGCCGCGTCCCGCCAAGCCGCCTGCCACGAATTCATCGAACGCTTCCCCGAGGGCTACGCCACTCTCGTCGGCGAACGCGGCGTCAAACTCTCCGGCGGCCAGCGCCAGCGCATCGCGATCGCTCGCGCCCTACTGAAAGACCCCGCCATCCTCATCCTCGACGAGGCCACTAGCGCCCTCGATTCCGAAAGCGAGCACCTCATTCAACAAGCCCTCGCCGCGCTGCTCGAGAACCGCACCGCCATCATCATCGCTCACCGCCTCTCCACCATCCGCAAAGCCGACCGCATCTTCGTCATCGAAGATGGCACCGTCCTCGAGAGCGGCACCCACGACGAGCTCACCGCCCACCCCGACGGCCACTACCGCCGCCTAGCAGAGATGCAATTCGCCACCCCGGCCTGACCCTCTCCCAGTGCCCTAAGCAATCCCGGCCCCCTCCTCCGGCAAAACGACTCTTTGCACCTCCTAACCCGCTGTTGTATGTTCCCGGTGAACACGACACCTCAGCGCGCGGTCAATTCCTTTGACCCGCCGGACCCTTCCCCGTCCCGCGATGAAAATACGTCCCTATCTCCACTCCGCCGGCATCTGCCTTTCCGCTTTCCTCTCAATCTTTGGAGGTCACGCCGTCCAAGCGACCGGCGGCGCGCTGAAAGATGCCTCGAAGAAAAAGAACCGCACCAGCGAACGGGAGAAGTCAGAAACAAACGTCTCAGAGGGTCCGTCCCGGTTTTTTAGTTCAACCGACCGCGGCCAGGACCGCTTCCCTTGGAAGATCGGCATCGTCACCACCACTTTCTGGGTCGGCGAGAAACCTTCGCAGAACAATCCCGTGCCCAACCACAAAAGTTCTTGGGATTCCCGCTGGGCCGAAAGCTACGGCGGCACCGATACGCCCGATCCCAATCGCCGGAGCAGCGACTTCACTCCCGCGTCTTTCAAGCCCCGGCAGAACCCATTTTACATCGCCCTTCCCTACAACGATAAGACGATCAACGGTCATAAGAAGGAAGCTCCGAGCGTCATTCCCTGGTTCAAGGACACCTACACTGGCCCCCATGATTCCGTCTGCAAAGGCCGTTGGATCGCCATTCGCTACCAGGGGAAAATTGCCTACGCGCAATGGGAAGACGTCGGTCCGTTTCGCACCGATCACTGGGAATACGTCTTCGGCGACGAGCGCCCGAAACCCAACCTGAACAAAGGAGCCGGACTCGACGTCTCCCCCGCCGTCCGCGATTACCTCGGCATGAAAAGCTCTGACGTGACGGATTGGAAGTTCGTTGAGTTCGAGGAAGTTCCGCCGGGCCCCTGGGCGCGCTACGGCGATAACAATACCTTTGTCCAGCACCGCCGCATCATCGACGACGCCGTGATCACGGCCTCCGACGTCGAGACGTCGAGCAACTGAAGCCCGAATGAGATACCGGCGGAGGGGATCGAACCCACACTCCGTAAGGAACACGATTTTGAGTCGCGCGCGTCTGCCAATTCCGCCACGCCGGCTTTCGAGAAAGCGGAATATGCGCGACGTAGCAGTTTGAGACAACTGGAAACTCGGCTTCGAAAACCGGTCCGCCCCTGCTGTCACGCTGAGCAAAGCGGAGCGTCTCGTACACGCCTCATGCCTTCCGCCGGCTGCGCACCTCGTAGTTCGCAACCCGGGTTGACTCGCTCGCTCCCGCTCGTCTCGCCCTTCGGGCTGCACCGCAGAGCCAATGCAGTCTGCCCCGAGCCTTCCGAGACTCCGGTGCTCCGGTAAAAAAGCATTCCCTTCCCCTCGCGAATCGCTTTTGACACACTCCCCCGCGATCCATGGTCGCCTTCGTCATCCGCCGCCTCGCCTCCCTGGTCGTCGTCCTCTTTCTCGTCGTCACCGCGACCTTTTTTCTCATCCGCCTCTCCCCCGGTGGTCCCTTCGACGGCGAGCGCAAGATCCCTGAAGCCATCGAGAAACAGCTTCTCGCCAAATACAAGCTCGATGGTTCTCTCTGGCAGCAATACAGCGGCTACATCGCCGATCTTGCCCGAGGCGACCTCCGGCTCTCGACGAAATACCGGAGTCGCTCCGTCAACGAGATCCTCGCCCAGACACTTCCGGTCACCTTCATCCTCGGGGCCGCTGCGTTCCTGATCGCTTCCGTCGGCGGCGTCTGGCTCGGAGCCTTCGCCGCCGTCCGGCACCACACCTGGGGCGACGCCAGCTCCATGCTCGTCGCCCTCCTCGCCATCTCGCTCCCTTCGTTCATCACCGGCCCGCTTGCCATCCTCGTCTTCGCGCTCACCCTCGGCTGGTTCCCAGTCGGCGGCTGGGGCGGCATCTCCCACCTCGTCCTCCCCGCCATCGTCCTCGCCGCTCCTTACGTCGCCTACATCGCCCGCCTCATGCGCAGCAGCATGCTCGACACGCTCCACCAAGACTTCGTCCGCACCGCCTACGCCAAGGGTCTCCAAGCCCGCACCGTTCTCTACAAACACGCCCTCCGCGTCGCCATTCTTCCCGTCATCTCCTTCCTCGGCCCCCTCGCCGCTCATCTCCTCACCGGCTCCATTGTCGTCGAGACGATCTTCAACATCCCCGGCGCAGGCGGTTTCTTCGTGAACTCGATCCAGAACCGCGACGGCTTCCTTCTGGGCGGCGTCGTCATTGTTTATTGTGTCCTCCTCGTCGTGTTCAACCTGCTCGTCGACATCGCTTACACTCTGTTCGACCGAAGGATCCAACTCGATGGCTGATCCTCGCGCCTGGCGGCGCCTCCGCTCGAATCCTGTCGCCATCGTGTCCGCTGCGATCCTGGGTTTTGTCGTGTTCGCCGCCGTATTCAGCCCGCTCTTCATTCCGGAGTCCTACCGCAATCCGAGCGATCTCCAATACGCCCCACCCTCCTGGGCGCACCCCTTCGGGACCGATCTCAACGGGCGTGACGTGCTTTACCGGGTCCTGACCGGCACCCAGCTCTCCCTCGTCGTGGGCCTGTGCGGTGCCGCCGTCAGTCTCTTCATCGGCACTGCTTACGGCCTCGTGGCCGGCTACGTCGGCGGCCGCGTCGACTCGGCGATGATGCGTTTCGTCGACATCCTCTACTCCATCCCACGCCTCATTTTCATCCTCGTCGCCATTAATGCCTTCAACGGCTATTTGGAAGATTTCGCCAGCGCCCGCGGTTGGGACTGGCTCGTGAGCTACTCCCGCATCGTGATTCTCATCGTCTCTCTCGGAGTCATCGAGTGGCTCACCATGGCTCGCATCGTTCGCGGCCAAGTCCTTGCCCTCAAAACCCGGCAATACGTGCTCGCCGCCCGCTCTCTCGGCCAATCCCACCTCGCCATCCTCCTTCGACACCTGCTCCCGAACCTCCTCGGCATCATCGTCATCTACCTCACCCTCACGATCCCGTCCGTCATCATCGACGAGTCTTTCCTCTCCTTCCTCGGCCTCGGCATCCAACCCCCACAAGCCAGCCTCGGCTCCCTCCTCGCCGACGGCGCGGGCGCGATCAATCCAGTCCGTAGCTTCTGGTGGATGATTGTCTTCCCAGCCGCCGCCATGGCCGCCACCCTCCTCGCTCTCAATTTCCTAGGAGACGCCCTCCGCGACGCCCTCGACCCCCGAGGGCGCTAGGAGCCACTTCAAGGAGCCGCAGTTTTCAATCGCCGACCCAACCCACGTGGCGAAGCCACCACTTCCTCTACCGCACCGCGCGCATCCCCGGCATGATCGCTGGCAGGATCTCGCCCAGCTCCTCGACGACCTCGAAGTCCCCGGGCCTGCTCATCTTCGACAACATCTCGATCAACGGATCCCAGAAGGACAGCCCAGCGGAGTTCTTCCGATTAAAAATTACCACCGGCTTCCCCTCCGTCAGCGCATTTCCTTGGTGCTTTAAGATCATCAAAGCCAGCAGCTCCTGCACCGTCCCCGCTCCGCCCGGAAAAATCACGAAAGCATCCGAGTTCTCAATCATCACTTCCATTCGCGTGTAGATATCGGGCCTTAGCCAGAAGCTAGAGAGTCCATCGGGCAACCCTTCCAGTCGAATGATGTGCGGCACGTTCGAACCCGCCGTCCATCCCCCCGCTTTCACCGCACCCCGCACCACCGCACCCATGATCCCCGAGCGCCCCGCTCCGGAGACACAGCCGATCCGATTCCCCGCCAAGATCGCCCCTAGAGCTTCGCCATCCGCGAGGTAGTTCGGGTCTTCCAGCGAAGCCGAACAGAATACGCACGCGCTGCCGATGTAATCCGCCGGGATCGGCGTCTCCACGATCGTCACCTTCGCGTCCTCGGACTGGTGCCGCCCAGCTTCCGGGTGCCCCGCCGCCCGGATCCGCTCCAACTCGTCGATCACCGCCTCCGCAGAATCCACCATGTGCAGATACTGATCGTATTCCTGCGCCACCGTCCCCAGAGCCTTCAAATGAGCCAAGATGGCGAACAGCACGTCCCAGGACCCGTCGTCGTTGAGAATAACCGTCGGCTTGCCGGCGAGATTTTGATCCAAAGTCTGGAACCCAACGAAGATCGAAATCGCTTTGAAAATGTCTTCAAGCGTCGCGCCCGGAGTGAAGCAAAACGCATCCGATTCGATGATCTTCTTCTCGATGTTGGCGAGCGAAATTCGCTGATCTCCGTTCGAATTATAGATATCCCACCCCTCGGCAAAAAGGAGGTAGAGGAGTCGGGCGCGCGCGGCCCGATTCGGGTCATCCGCCCCCTGAACCGTCCCGGAAAGTCTAATCTTCGGCATACAACGTAAGTGTCAATTCAGGGAAGGAGCAAAAATCGCGCCCATTTCAAACCAGGGAGCACGGCGCTTCCAGCCCGCCCCAGCCGGGCGTCCCGCCCGGCTGCGCGCGCGGAGGAGAGATCCTCGCACGCCGAAGCCCCCCATCGCCACGCTCTCAAGCCTTCGCATAGACCTCCGCTCCGCCCTCGGCGAACTCCTTTGACTTCTCCGCCATCCCAGCCTTCAACGCCGCCTCCTCAGCCAGGCCTTGCTCCGCCGCGTATTTCCGCACGTCTTCGGTGATCTTCATCGAGCAAAAGTGCGGCCCGCACATCGAGCAAAAATGCGCCGTCTTCGCGCCCTCCTGCGGCAACGTCTCGTCGTGATATTCCCGCGCCGTCTCCGGGTCCAACCCCAGATTGAATTGATCCTCCCAACGAAACTCGAACCGCGCTTTAGACAACGCATTGTCCCGATGTTGCGCCCCCGGATGCCCCTTCGCCAGATCCGCCGCGTGCGCCGCCAATTTGTAAGTGATGACCCCTTCTTTCACGTCCTGCTTGTTCGGCAGCCCAAGGTGTTCCTTCGGCGTCACGTAACACAGCATCGCGCAGCCATACCAACCGATCATGGCCGCCCCGATCCCACTCGTGATGTGGTCGTATCCGGGCGCGATGTCCGTCGTCAGCGGCCCCAGCGTGTAAAACGGAGCCTCGTGGCACCACTCGAGCTGCTTCGCCATATTCTCCTCGATGAGGTGCATCGGGACGTGGCCCGGCCCCTCGTTCATCACCTGCACGCCCTTCGCCCAAGCCCGCTCGGTCAGCTCGCCCTGCACCTTCAACTCGCCAAATTGCGCTTCGTCGTTCGCGTCGGCCACCGACCCAGGCCGCAACCCATCGCCAATCGAAAAGCTCACGTCATACGCCGCGCAGATGTCACAGATGTCGTCCCAATGCGTGTAGAGGAAATTCTCTTGGTGATGCGACAGACACCACTTCGCCATGATGCTTCCGCCTCGGCTCACGATGCCCGTCATTCGCTTCGCCGTCAGCGGCACAAAGCGCAGAAGCACGCCCGCGTGAATCGTGAAGTAATCCACCCCCTGCTCCGCCTGCTCGATCAGCGTATCGCGGTAGATCTCCCAAGTGAGATCCTCCGCCTTCCCGTTCACTTTCTCCAATGCCTGGTAGATCGGCACGGTCCCGATCGGCACCGGCGAATTCCGCAGGATCCACTCCCGCGTTGCGTGGATGTTCTTCCCCGTCGACAGATCCATCACCGTATCCGCTCCCCACTTCGTCGCCCACCGCATCTTCTCGACCTCTTCCTCGATGGATGACGCCACCGCGCTGTTTCCGATGTTCGCGTTGATCTTCACCAGAAAGTTCCGCCCGATGATCATCGGCTCCAACTCCGGGTGATTCACGTTGCACGGAATGATCGCCCGCCCCGCCGCCACCTCGTCGCGGACAAATTCCGGCGTGATCTCCGCCGGAATCCGCTGCGGAAATTTCCGAAAGATTGACGGCGTAAATTCGTAACCCCCCGCCTGAGCCGACCCCGCATGCTGGTGCCCCAGCTCATTCCGCTCCGCATCCGCCACGGCCCGCCCCGCGTTCTCCCGGATCGCGATGTATTCCATCTCCGGCGTCACCACCCCCTGCCGCGCATACCAGAGCTGCGTGACCGGATGCCCCGCACTCGCCCGGACCGGACGCCGCCCCGCGTTCACCGGCGCGCTCAAAGCTGACAATCCACCCCGCCGCTCCGACGCTTGCTGCGCGTGGCTGTCGCTCAGATATCCATTGTCCTGCGGCGCGGTCTCCCGCCCAGCGTATTCCTCCACGTCCCCGCGCCCCCGGACCCATTCCGCCCGCAGCGACGGCAGCCCATCCTCGACCGCTCCGTCGAAATTCGGATCCCCCCACGGCCCGCTGCAATCGTAGACCCGCACCGGCTCGTTGTCCTCCAGCTCCCCCGCCATCGTCCGCGTCTGCGCCAGCGCGATCTCTCGAAAGGGAACCCGCACTTCCGGATGCAATCGCCCGCTGACGTAAGCCCGGGAAGAATTCGGCAGCTGCTCGCTGCTGTGCGACTCGAAGGATTCTTTGGATGCGATCATGATGGGGCTTGTCTGGTTGGGGGAACCGCCCGAGCACGCAAGTCGCTTTGCCTCCCTTCGCCAGCATCACCCGGATCAGGTTCAAAGGGTCGTCCGGGCGTGAACCCTGACCTCTCAGCCACGTGCGGCTCCCCTGTTGGATTGGAAAATAAACGTGACGCCCCCCGCGTCAATGGCCGACTTTCCCGACCCGATGCGCGCCCAGAAGATCCTCGTCATTTGCCACAAACAGCTCGGTGACATGGTCCTCCTTGAGCCCGCCCTCGCCCGCCTTGCCGCCGCCGCCGGTCGCCCGGTCGAACTCCTTACCCGCAGCGGCCACGCTCCCCTCATCTCGCTCATGGCCGGCGTGCACGTGACCTCCCGCGCCTGGCTCCGCCGTTTTGACGCCATCTACTGCTACGACCACCTCGATAAGTCCGCCCTCCACGCCATCTCAGCCTTTGCACCCACGAAAGACCTCCTCCTTCGTTCCCCCACCGAGGTGACCAAGCTCCACCGCATCGCCTTCGACGAAATCCGCGCCCCCGGGATCGGCGACAAATTCCTCGCCGACTACAACTGGACTTACACTCTCGCCGACACCCCCGCCCCCTACCGCCTTCCCCGCCTCGATCTCCCGCCTGACTCCTGGGCGCCACCTGGAGCCCCCACCGGCGACTACCTCCTCCTCAACTCCACCGCCGGTTGGAAGAGCAAACGCTGGAAATCCTCCGCTTGGGCCGCAGTCCTCCGCGCCCTCCTCGCGCACGGCGTCCCCCGCATCCTCGTCACCAGCGGCGGCCAGGATTGGCAAATGGAGCACGCCCACCACATCACCGAAGCCGTCGCTGACCCCCGAGTCACCGGCCTCGGCGGCCAGACGAAGCTCGAAGAGTTTCTCCACCTTGTCTCCCGAGCCCGCATGATCCTCGGCGTCGACGGAGCGGCCTCCCACCTCGCCAACGCTTTCGGCGGCAAGAGCCTCACCCTGTTTTTTCGAACGAATCCCCGCAACTGGCACCACACCACACCCACCAGCCAAGCCATCCTCGCGGACCACGACGAAGAGACCCATACCTACGAGATCGACCCAAAGGAAGTCGCCGATAAAGCCACCTTGCTCTGGTGAGTCCCAACCTCGGATGGACGCGGATCGACCAAGAATTTTTATGACTCCTCAGCCCCAGAAATCATCCGCGCTAATCCGCGACATCTGCGGTCAAACCCTCACTCCTCCCAACCACCGCCTCCGGAACGTAGAGATCCCGATTACTGGCCTGAAACTCCGCCTTCAGCTGCACCCGTAACTTGGACAAATCCACAATCTCCCAACCCACCAGGCGGAAGTCCTTCCCCCTCTCGCCGTTGTGCTCGAACCCCACAAGCAGATGCACGGCGTCCTCACGCACCTTGCTCGTCGTCGCCCGCGGCTCGTAATAAAAGGTCCGCAGCGAACTCTCCCGACTCCCGGCTCTAAAGAGTTTGGGGTCTAAGAAAAAGACCTGCCCGCCCGGCGAGACGATCCGCAGATCTGGATAGCCCGACCGCTGTTCTTTCCCGGCCACCGTCGTCGGCACGCCGCACGTCCAACCCTCGATCCCGCCAATTACCTCCAGTAATTCATCTTCGATGTAACGACTTGCCTCATTGACCCGCCCGACCGTTCGGATCGCGTGCCCCTCGCTGTTCAAGCGGCGCTCGGCCGTTTTGATCGCTTCCGACAAGACCTTCAAAGCTTCCCCGTCCTTCGAGGAGTCGACCGGGATAATCCGATGGCCCGTGGTCGCCTCGATGACCTCCCCAAATGGCACCCCCTGCAACTCCGCCCGGTTATCCAACAACCAAGGAATCAAAGTCTCCACGTCGTTCCCAACCGGCTCGGCAACCGCCAAACCACCCGAAAACAGCAGCACAAAACTCAAGGAGCGGCAATTTGACTGATTCGCTCCCGCTCGTCTTGCCCATCGGGCCGCATCGCCGAGCCAATGCGATCTGCCCCGAGCCATCCCCGGCTCCAGCGCTGCAATCGCCGACCCCACCCAACGGCGAAGCCGCGTTCCTGCATTCCCGGCACTCACGCGACGACCACCGCCTCCCGCACCGCCGCCATCGCCGCATCCGCTCCATCCACGTCCCGCGCGTGCACCCGCATCAATCGATCCCCGACGTTCACCGCGTCCCCCACCTTCGCGATGTCGCTCAATCCGACCGCATGATCCACCGTATCCTCAGACCGATCCCGCCCAGCGCCCAGCCGCACGCTCGCCCGACCGATCCCCCCCGCGTCCACCCGCCGGATCTTTCCCGCCACTTCCGCCACTACGTCCCGCACCACCGGAGCCGCGTGCACTTCCCTCATCCGTTCGAGCGCTCTGGCGTCGCCACCCTGTGCCTCGACCAGCTCGACGAATTTCTCCCAAGCGGCACCCGAAGCGAGCATCCCGGCCAACTCCTCGCGCGAACTTTGCGACACCTTGGCCGCCAGATCCAAGGTCAGCGCCACCAAGTCTTCCGACCCTCCCCCCCGCAACACCTCGACCGATTCGGCGACCTCGAGAGCATTTCCCACGGTTCGTCCCAACGGCTGATCCATCGCCGACAATAGAAACGAAGTTCGCACCCCGTTTGCCTCCGCCGTCGCTCGCAGCGACTCCGCGAGTTCCTCCGCTTCCTCCCGCGTTTTCATGAACGCCCCCGAACCGAACTTGACGTCCAGAACCAATCGATCCAACGACTCCGCCAACTTCTTCGACAGGATGCTGGCCACGATCAACGCCTGCGAAGGCACCGTCCCGGTCACGTCACGCAGCGCGTACAGCCGTTTGTCCGCCGGGCAGAAATCCCCGGTTTGCCCCGCCATGAACACCCCGATTCGCTTCAACTGCGCCATCGCCACCTCCTCCGAAAGATTCACGTCGAACCCCGGGATCGACTCCAACTTGTCCAACGTCCCCCCGGTGATCCCCAACCCCCGCCCCGACACCATCGGGACCCACACGCCATCGCAAGCCAACAACGGAGCCAAAATGAGCGAAACCTTGTCCCCGATCCCGCCCGTCGAGTGTTTGTCCACGATCGGCGGCGCATCCACCGGATACGAAAATACCCGTCCGCTATCCCGCATCGCCGCCGTCAGCGCCGCCGTCTCGACCGTCGTCATGCCCCGGAAAAATACCGCCATCGCTAGCGCGCTCATCTGGTAATCCGGCACTTCTCCCTTTGCGAAGGCCGCGATCAGCTCCGCGATCTCCCGCTCGCTCAACTCCCCCCCGTCCCTTTTCCGTTCGATTAACTGCGGCACGTGCATGCCACAGAAGAATACTTTTGACCACGGATGGACACTGATAAAACCCGAGCGATCTCAATTGATCATAATCAAACCGAATGATCCGTCTTGATCCGTGACCATCCTCGGTTCCAGGCCACAAAAAAAAGCACCCGTTGAACGGGTGCTTTTCTTGAAACAACAACCCGCTGCTTCGCAGCACCGGGTTGAATGAAAATCTTTGCCTTAGTTCGCGGCAACGGCTTCCGCCATTTCAACGTTCACTCGCCGACCCTCCCGGTCGAACTTGACCCGTCCATCGACGAGCGACCAGATCGTGTAATCGCGGCCCAAGCCGACGTTCGCACCGGGCACAAACTTCGTGCCGCGCTGACGAATGATGATGTTCCCCGGACTGACGGCCTCGCCGCCAAATTTCTTCACGCCCAACCGCTTACTGCGGCTATCGCGACCGTTCTTGACGCTTCCCTGTCCCTTCTTATGTGCCATGACTAAAAATGAGTTGAGATCAGCTGTCCGACTTGCCGGACAACGAAGTGATTCTGAGTTTGGTGAGACGGCGGCGATGTCCAACCGTCCGGTGGTAGCCCTTGCGGCGCTTGTATTTGAAAGCGATCACCTTCTCGCCCTTGAACTGATCGACGACTTCCGCCGAAACCATCCGATCGCCGAGAAAAGGTGCGCCAAGCTGCACGTCGTCGCCGTCGGCAAACATGATCACGTCCAGATCGATTGATTTTCCAGAGTCAACGTCGAGCTTCTCCACGTCGATCGTATCGCCCTCGGCGACCCGGTATTGTTTGCCGCCCGTTTTGATAATTGCGTATGCCATAAAAGAATCCTCTGCCGTTGAGAGCCGGGGAAATTGGCACCAAACGATCACGGAGACAAGGCATAATTCTAAATTTCTCGCTTGCCACACTCGGATGCCACTGGCACTTTCCTCGCTCCCGTTGGGAAATGCTCGGGTGGTGGAATGGCAGACACGCACGTTTGAGGGGCGTGTGCCGCAAGGCATGGGGGTTCAAGTCCCCCCCCGAGCACCACTTCATCCAGGGCGGGGAGCGCAGGCTTCCAGCCTGCAGTGTTGGGCTTCCAGCCCGGCACCACGCCAGCAGCTCCGGCTACCGCCCACTTGACAACTCTCGCCCGGACCGATAGTCCCTCACCCAGCGCTCAATGAACACCTCGCACCAATTCCTCTCATCTCACACGCCGACCCTCCGGTCCTCCGTGTGGAGCATGAACTGCGTCGATCTCCGCCCAATCTTTGCCGGAGACCAACCCGCGAGCCGCTAATCTTCGAAAGCTAAAGTCCCTTTCCGAAAAGCCCCGCTCGCCCACCGCGAGCGGGGCTTTTTTTTTGCATCATCCAAAAACCATGAGATCCAACGCCACCATTCAATCCGCTATCGACCGCATCGAGCGCGCCCACGGTGCGCGCGTCCTCCTCGCCGTCGAATCCGGCAGCCGGGCCTGGGGCTTTGCGTCCCGCGACAGCGATTACGACGTGCGTTTCATCTACGCGCACGCCCCCGAGTGGTATCTCAGCGTCGACGAGCACCGCGACGTCATCGAAGTCCCGCTCTCCGACGAACTCGACCTCACCGGCTGGGATCTGCGCAAAGCCCTCAAGCTCTTGCGCAAGTCCAATCCTTCGCTGCTCGAATGGATCAAATCCCCCGTCGTCTACCGCGCCGACCCCGCGTTCGCGCTTGTCTTCGGCCTGCTCGCGTCGGAGTTCAGTTCGCCCGACCGCCTCTTCCACCATTACCTCCGCATGGCCCGAGGCAACTTCCGCGGTACCCTGCACAAAGACGAAGTCCGGCTGAAAAAATACCTCTACGTCCTCCGCGCGCTCCTCGCGTGCCGCTGGATCGAGCGCGGCCTTGGCCCCGTCCCGGTGCGGTTCCAGACCCTCGCCGACACCGTGCTCGACGACGCCAACTTGCGCTTCCACGTCGCCGTCCTCGTCGCCCGCAAACGCGCTGGCGAGGAACTCGACGTCGGCCGCCGCATCCCCGCGCTGCACCACTTCATCGAAACCGAACTCACCCGGCTGGAAGCGACCGCTCCCGCCGAGCCCACCCAACCCGACAGCGAGAAGCTCAATCAGTTCTTCCAGGACTACTGCCTACCTACCGCCGCATAGCTTCAGCCGCAAAGCAGCGCAGAAGGCGCAAAGGATGTTCTCCCGATTCCTTCTGTGCCCTCTGCTCCTTTTCGCGGCCAATCATTCATCAATCAAATGACGCCCACCTTCACACCCCGCCCCACCCCCGCCCCCTGGCGGCAATGGGGCCGCGACCTCGACGCCAACGCCATCGAGCAGATGACAAATGCCTGCACGCTCCCGGTCGCCGTCGCGGGTGCCCTCATGCCCGACGCCCACCTCGGCTACGGACTCCCCATCGGCGGCGTCCTCGCCACCGATCACGCCGTCATTCCCTACGCGGTCGGCGTGGACATCGCCTGCCGCATGCGCCTCACCGTCTACGATCTCAAGCCCAGCCTCATCACCGGACAGCGTGATCGTTTGGCCAAAATCATCGAAGCCGAAACCCGCTTTGGCGTCGGCGTGCAGTTCAAAGACCGCCGCGACCACGATGTCATGGACGATCCCGACTGGGACGCCGTTCCACTCACCAAGAAACTCCGCGACAAAGCCTGGGGCCAGCTCGGCACCAGCGGCAGCGGCAATCACTTCGTGGAATTTGGCGCCTTCACGCCGACCGACACCACCCTCGGCCTCGACACCAAGCGCGACTACGTTGCCCTCCTCACCCACAGCGGCTCCCGAGGCACCGGCGCGCAGATTTGCTCCGAATACAGCAAGCGCGCCCTGGCTCGCCACCCCGACCTGCCAAAGAACCTCAAGCATCTCGCCTGGCTCCCGCTCGAAGGCTCCGACGGCGCGGAATACTGGACCGCCATGGCCCTCATGGGCCGCTACGCCGCTGCGAACCACGCCTGCATCCACCACCACATCGCCCGCGCCCTCGGCGAAAAGCCGATCCTCGACGTGGAAAATCACCACAACTTCGCTTGGAAAGAAACCCACACCATCGACGGACAAGACCGCGAACTCATCGTCCACCGCAAAGGCGCAACCCCCGCCGGCGAAGGCGTCCTCGGCGTCATCCCTGGCTCGATGACCGCCCCCGGCTTCCTCGTTCGCGGACGGGGCCAACCCGCCTCCCTCCGCAGCGCCTCACACGGCGCGGGCCGCGTCATGAGTCGCACCCAGGCCAAGCAATCCTTCACCTGGAGCGGCACGAAAAAACTCCTGGCCGAACGCGGCGTCGACCTCCTCAGCGCCGGCATCGACGAAGTCCCCGGCGTCTACAAAGACATCCACACCGTCATGGCCGCCCAGACCGACCTCGTCGACACCCTCGCCCGCTTCGACCCCAAACTGGTCAAAATGTGCCCCCCCGGCGAGAAGGCCGAGGACTAGAACTCCTCACCTCTTTGTGACCTTCGTTACCTTCTGATCAAGATTCACCTCACCCGAGAGCCACCAACCGCCAATCCACGTCTCCATCCTCCGACACCGTCAACCACGCATACCCCGCCCGCGCCCGCTTGTTCGGTTTCCCCACCGTTCCAGGATTCAGCACCCGCACGCCACCGACAACCTCGTCTCGCGGCACGTGCGTGTGTCCGTGGAGCAAAAAATCCACGTTCCCCAGCTGGCCCGCAGCCGGCGGGATGTGGATCAGCCGAAACGTCCGCCCGCCCCGCGTGAGCGTGACCTCCATCGGCCACTCCACGCACGAATCCCGGTTCCCCCGCACCACGAAGACCGGCATCCCGATCTCCCCGAGCCGATCCAGAATCGCCGGATCCTTTACGTCCCCCAAGTGCCAGATCTCGTCCGCCTTCGCCACGTCGGCGAGCACCGCGTCCGGCAATTTGTCGTGAGTGTCAGCAAGAACAGCAATCACCATGAACGATGAATTCTAAACCATGAAGGGCACGAAGACCACGAAGAGGTGAGAGAAAAAGCTCATTCCCTTCATGCTCTTCATGTCCTTCGTGGTAAAAACCGTATTCACTGAAACCCATGTCCACGCCCGCGCACGACTACGTCGAAAACCTCATCGCCTACGAGACCGGCAAACCCATCGAAGAACTCGCCCGCGAGCTCGGCATCGCGCCCGGCGACATCATCAAGCTCGCGTCCAACGAAAATCCGCTTGGCCCCTCCCCCCTCGGCCTCGCCGCCGTCCGAGCTTCGCTTCCCCAGATCCACCTCTATCCCGACGGCGGCGGCTGGGCGCTTCGCACCGCCATCGCCGAGCAGACCGGCCTCGCCCTCGAGAACGTCGTCCTCGGCAACGGCAGCAACGAAATAATCGAGCTTCTCGCCCACGCCTTCCTCGATCCGACCACCGAGATCATCGCGCCCCGCCACGCGTTCATTTGTTACAAACTCACCGCCCAGCTCTTCGGCGCGACCACCATCGAAACGCCCGACCCGGACTACCGCGCCGACCTCGCCGCCATTCTCGACGCGATCACACCCCGCACCCGACTCATCTTCTTCGCCAATCCGAATAACCCGACCGGCACTCTTGTCGGCCAAGCCGAGATCGACGCGTTCATGGACCGCGTGCCCGACACTGTCACCGTCGTCTTCGACGAAGCCTACTTTGAATACCTCGACACGCCACCCGACACGCTCAAATTCGTCAAGGCGGGCCGCAACGCGATCGTCCTCCGCACCTTCTCCAAGATCCACGGCCTCTCCGCCCTCCGCGTCGGCTATTCACTCGCCCCGACCCGCCTCTCCGGTCTCCTCCAGAAGACCCGCCAACCCTTCAACGTCAATTCCCTCGCGCAGACCGCTGCCCTCGCCGCGCTCCACGACACGGACCATCTCGACAAGACCCGCGCGCTCACCAACGAAGGCCGCGTCTATCTCGAAAAGGAATACGCCGCTCTCGGCCTCGAATTCGTCCCCAGCGCCGCCAACTTTGTCCTCCTCAACGTCGGCGATGGCCTCGCCACCTTCCGGGCGCTTCTCCAGCACGGCATCATCGTCCGCCCCATGGTCGGCTACGGCCTCCCGGCGTGGCTCCGCGTCTCCGTCGGCACGATGGACGAAAACCGGCGCTTCACCGCCACGCTCAAAAAACTCGTCGACGCGCAACCCGTTTTGAACAGAAGGTCGCAAAGTTCGCGAAGGGGTTAACTCCGGGCCGCAGCCCGCAATCAGCCCCCTTTCAGAATCGGTATTTCTTCTGTATTCCTTCGCGCCCTTCGCGGCCTTCCGTTCAAAAATGCATTTCACCCAAGACCTCAGCAAAGACTGGATCGGCAACGTCCCCAAGGACCTCCTCGCCGGACTCGTCGTCGCCCTCGCCCTCATCCCGGAGGCCATCGCTTTCTCGATCATCGCCGGCGTCGACCCGCAGGTCGGCCTCTACGCCAGCTTCTGCATCGCCGTCACGTCCGCCATCGTCGGCGGACGCCCGGGCATGATCTCCGCAGCCACCGCCGCGACGGCTCTCCTCATGGTCACGCTCGTCCGCGACCACGGTCTCCAGTATCTGCTCGCCGCCACGCTCCTCACCGGCGTCCTCCAGATCATCTGCGGCGCGCTTCGCCTCGGCAATTCCCTGCGCTTCGTCTCGCGCAGCGTGATGACCGGCTTCGTGAACGCCCTCGCGATCCTCATTTTCCTCGCCCAGCTCCCGGAGTTCACCGGTCAGAACTGGCAGATGTATGCGATGGTCGCCGGCGGCCTCGCCATCATTTACATCCTTCCCCGATTCACCCGAACCATCCCGTCTCCGCTCGTCTGCATCGTCATCCTCACGATCATCTCGGTCTTCGCAAACCTGGACCTCCGCACCGTCGGCGACCTTGGCAAGCTCCCGGCGACCCTTCCCGTTTTCCTCCTGCCCGACATCCCGTTCACTTGGCAAACCCTCGCGATCATCCTCCCCTACGCGATCCCGATCACCATCGTCGGCCTGCTCGAGTCGCTCATGACCGCGCAACTCGTCGACGATTACACCGACACGGACAGCGACAAAAACCGCGAATGCGTCGGCCAAGGCGCGTCGAATATCGTCTCCGGCTTCTTCGGCGGCATGGCCGGCTGCGCCATGATCGGTCAGACCACGATCAACGTGAAATCCGGCGGGCGCGGTCGCCTGTCCACCTTCAGCGCAGGCGTGTTCCTGCTCATTCTCATCGTCGTCTTCGGCGCGTGGGTGAAGATCATTCCAATGGCCGCCCTGGTCGCGGTCATGATCATGGTGTCCATCGGCACCTTCAGTTGGGAATCGTTGCGCAACCTCCGGCTCCATCCGAAGACGTCGAGCCTCGTCATGATCACGACCGTCGCGGTCGTGGTCATCACCCACAACCTCGCCATCGGTGTCGGCGTCGGCATCCTCATGTCCGCGATCTCCTTCGCCCGCAAGGCCGCGCTCCTCATGCGCATCGGCACCGAGCTCAGCGAGGACGGCGAACACCGCACCTACTTCGTCGAGGGCAATCTCTTCTTCGTTTCCGCCGGAGCTTTTGCTCGCGCCTTCAACTTCCGCGAAGTCCTCTCGAAGGTCACCATCGACGTCACCGCCGCACATTTCTGGGACATCAGCTCCGTTGCCGCCCTCGACAAGGTCGTCCTCAAGTTCCGCCGCGACGGCGCGGACGTCGAAGTGATTGGCCTCAACGAAGCCAGCGCCACCCTCGTCGACCGAGTCGCCATCCACGACAAACCCGGTGCCGCCGACAACGTCTCCGCTCACTAAGATAAACCGCAGATTTCGCTGATCACGCAGAAAGCTCAGGAGCTTATCCGTCTATCCGCATTATCCGTAAAATCCGTGGTCAAAAACTCCCTCACCTCATGAACGAAATCCTCACCTGCACCGACGGCTCCGTCTACGCCGCGAGCGTCTACGATCACACCGCCTGGGCCGCCCAGCACACGCCCAACTCGACGGTCCACGTCCTTCACATGCTCGATCACCACCGCGAGCACGCCGACGTCGCCGACCTCAGCGGCAACATCGGACCCGACACCAGCGAAGCCCTCCTTCGTGATCTTGTCAGCCTCGAAGAAACGAAGGCCCGCGTCGCTCGCGAGCGTGGCAAAGCTATCCTCGCCGAAGCCAAGCGCCACCTCCGCTCCGCCGGCATCGCTAACGTCACCACCGAGCAGCAGCACGGTGCCCTCGTCGAGAACGTCACCCGCCTCGAGGCCCAAGCCGACCTCGTCGTCATGGGTAAACGCGGCGAATCCGCCGACTTCGCCACTCTCCACCTCGGGTCGAATCTCGAGCGCGTCATCCGCGCCAGCATCCGTCCCGTGCTCGTGGCCTCCCGTGAGTTCCAGCCCATCAGACGCTTCCTCATTGCCTACGACGGCGGACCCAGCGTCGAGAAAGCCATCGACTTCCTCCTCGCCCGCCCCCTTCTCCGCAACACGGAATGCCACCTTCTGCGCGCCGGGAAGATCGACGAGAAGGCCGAATACTACCTCCATGCTGCCGCCGCCAAACTTCGCGACGCCGGTTACGAAGTCACCACCGAGTGCATCCCGGGTGATCCGGAGAAGGTGATCGCCGACGCCGTCTCCACGCACGGCATCGATCTCGTCGTCATGGGAGCCTACGGCCACGGGCGCATCCGCCAGCTCATCGTCGGCAGCACCACCACCGCCATGGTCCGGACCTGCCACGTTCCGGTCCTCATGTTTCGCTAGATCCCCGCCACGAGCGGTCACGCACCGTCGCGCACCTGGACTGTCCCTCGCTCGTCGCAGTGCGACCCAAACTAAGGGGCCGCTGCCGCTAGACGACGGATCACCCCGTCCGATTTGTTCAGCAAAAAGATCCGCCCGCGCGAGTCGCTTCCGAAGCGCAGATCCGCCTTTGGCGCGTGACGGTTTTCCGCGCGCACGATGTCGAGAAACGTCGTCTCCCGACCGTCCCGCAGCACCCTCAACTCCGTGATCGGTGCCGAGCCGCTGGCCAACGGATGATCCGCTTCGATCAAGAAGATCCGACCGGATGGCATGTCACCGAAGATCAATTTCCCGTCCAATCCCGGGAGCACACCCCCGCGATACACGGTTCCCGTCGTCGCTGCGGCGGGACCGTCGTGGCCATACTGGGCAATCGGGTAAGTGAAACCTTCGCGGCTCCCGTCGGCCCGTCGATTACGACCAATCTCGTCACCCTCGAACTCGAAGTCTCCCTCCCGCAAGTTCCATCCGTAGTTCGCTCCCGCCATGCCGACGTTGATCTCCTCCACTTGGTTCTGCCCGATGTCCGCAATGAACATCCGGCGCTCACCCGCTCGATCCCAGCGAAACCTCTGCGGATTTCGAAGACCGGAGGCCCAGATCTCCGGGAGGACCTGGCCGCTAGCGCCGCTAGCGTAAGGATTGTCCGGCGGGATGCCGTATCGTCCGTTGGCGGCATTCGTGCCGAGCGGGTCGATCCGGATCATCTTCCCAAAGATCCGACCGAGATCCTGCGCCATCTCCTGCGGATCGCCGCCCGCCCCACCGTCGGCGATCCCCGCGTAGAGCAAGCCGTAGTCGGCGTCGCCCGCTTCGCTATTCGGATTAAACGCGATCAGACCCGCGTTGTGATTCCCGTACGGCTGGCGGATACGCAGCACCTCGCGAAAAGGGGCGTCCGGGTCCAGCGGCTCAAAGCTCTCAGCCGCCGGATCGATGCTCCGCCACTCCAACAAGACCGTATCAAAAGCATCGCCGCTGTGCGGCTCGAAGTCTGGCTTCCGTGATCGCTGCCGCGAACTCGAGATGGTGTAAAATTTGCCAAAGCCCGGTTCTCCGACCATCTCGAAATCCGGATGAAACGCCGCACTTTGGAACCCCGCCTCGGAATTATTCGCCAGATCGACGCCCGGCACCCCCGCGAGATCCAGATAGGGCGTGACCATTTCGCCATCAGCACTCACCAGATACATCGGCCCACGTTGGTCCACCACGTAGATCCTCCCTCCAGGCATCGCGTCCAGTTCGCTGACCCTTGCTGCCTGCCCACTACTGTCCGGGATCTTCGCGAAATCGACGACCTCTGCCTTCACCCGCCGCTTGGGGATATCCGGACCGAACGATGCAGCCACCGCTCCGAAGCTGACCAGCAAACCCGAGATCAACATGGATCGCAGATGATTCGATGTCCGGCGGCGCACGGCGGCACGATCTCCGACCGAATGAATCTTTCAAGCTGAAAAATCCGGGCCTTCATCTCGATTCGAGCCGACCAATCCGCCCGCCGGTGACGATGATATTTGGAATCTGGCCGCCTTCTGATAAACTCTCTCCTGATGAAGAAAAAACTCCTATTTAGCCTCCAGGCCCTCGCGGCACTCATGCTCATTTTCTCTTTCGCAGCTTGCGAAAATGAAGGGCCGATGGAGAAAGCTGGTGAAGATATCGACGACGCTGCGGAGGAAGTTTCCGACGACGTCGAAGATGCAACCGACGATTGACGCGCCTTCGGGCGAGTCATCCGGTCCTTCCCGCACCCGCCTCGCGGGGAGGACCACCCACTCGACAAGCAACCCGGTCACCCGCCGGGTTGCTCCGTTTTTAGTCTCGATCAGGGATGCGGCATTAATATAAATACCTCCGAGTCGCAGCAGCCGAGCGATCAATCAAACACATGGACATCCTACGCATCATTCTCGCTATTTTCCTGCCGCCGGTCGGCGTCTTTCTCCAAGTCGGTCTTGGCACGCAATTTTGGATCAACGTGATCCTGACGATTCTTGGTTACATTCCCGGCATTATCCACGCGCTCTACATCATCATTAAGGTCAAGTGAGTCTACCCACGCGCATCACCGAGCTGTTACCATTTGGCGAACCCAGTGATCACATCGGCACCGGTCTGAGAATCGGCGCGGCCATGGGAGCTAGCTTTCTCCTTCGCAAGCTGCTGCAGGTCGTCTGGGAGAAATCCACTGGACGCAGCGCCCCGACGAATCCATCGATCCCCGGGGTTGGCTGGCGCGAAGCCATCATCTGGGGCATCCTCACGGGTGCTCTCGCCGGCTCGATCAAGGTGCTCGCTCGCCGCACGACCGATCAACTCCGCGAGGGATAAGGAGTCCGCGCCGCTGCGTCCGAGCTGCGGTCCCCCTCGACGCCGGTCACTCGCCTTCTCAAAAAGAAAACGGCGCACTGGCTCTCGCCAATGCGCCGTTTCTAATTCTGCTGGTCTCGCGGATTAAGCGGGAGCGACTTCATCGGTCTTCTCCGCCTGGTCGCGGTCTTCCATCGCGGCCCGTCGGCTGAGCTTCACGCGACCCTTGTCGTCGACGCCGATGCACTTCACCCAGATCGCGTCACCTTGCTTGACGACATCCTCGACCTTGTTGACCCGGAAGTCAGCCAGCTCCGAGATGTGGACGAGTCCATCCTTCCCGGGCAGCACTTCCACAAAGCAACCGAAGTCTTTGATCGAGACGACGGTGCCCTGATACATCTCGCCGACCGAGATCTCCTTGGTCATACCGGTGATGATTTCCTTCGCCCGCGCAAGGCTCTCGCCGTTGTTCGAGTAGATGTGGACCGATCCGTCGTCGTCGATGTTGATCTCGGCACCGGTCTCGGCGACGATTCCCTTGATGGTCTTGCCACCAGGACCGATGAGCAGTCCGATCTTATCGGCGGCGATCTTCACCGTTTCGATGCGCGGTGCGTATTGATTCATCTCCGTGCGGTGCGTGGAGATCGTGGTGGCCATGTGCTCGAGGACCTGCGTGCGGCCTTCCTTCGCGAGCTGCACGGCTTCCGCCATGATCTCGTGGCTGATGCCAGCAAGCTTGAGGTCGAGCTGGAATCCCGTGACGCCGACTTCGGTGCCGCAAAGCTTGAAGTCCATGTCGCCGTAGTGATCTTCCGATCCGAGGATGTCCAGCATCGTCGTGTAGCGACCGAGCTGTCCGTCGCCGCCAAACTCCGTCACGAGGCCGACCGAGATACCGGCGACCGAACGCTTCAGCGGCACGCCGGCGTCGAGCAACGCCAGGCAACCCGCGCAGACACTCGCCATCGAGCTGGAACCATTCGATTCCATGATCTCGCTGGTCACGCGGATCGCGTATGGGAACTCCGACTCGTCGGGAATGACGGGTGCGACCGAGCGCTCGGCGAGCGCTCCGTGGCCGATCTCACGGCGGCTCTGGCCTCCGAAGCGGCCCGTCTCGCCGACCGAGAACGGTGGGAAGTTGTAATGCAGCATGAAACGCTTGCGATTGTCGCCGCCGCCGTAGGCGTCGATGAGCTGGGCTTCGTCGGTCGTGGCGAGCGTGGTGAGCGCGAGCGACTGCGTCTCTCCCCGGGTGAAGAGCGACGAACCGTGCGAGCGCGGCAGCAGACCGACTTCCGAACTCAGCCCACGGAGATCTTTCACGCCGCGACCATCGCAACGTTCCTTGCGATCCAGGATGCTGATGCGGAAAGCTTTCTTCTCGAGGTAATCGAACGCCTGCGAGATCTCGAAAGATCCGGCCTCGGGGAACTTCTCGGTGATCGCTTGGGAGACTTCCGTGCGCAGCGCCCCAACGGCCTTGGCCCGGGCAACCTTCCCGGTCGTGTAGAGGGCGGACTCGATGCGGTCTCCGGCGACGGAGTAGGCGATCTCGAGGAGTTCGTCCTTTACGGTGAAGAGAGGGACCTCGCGCTTCACCTTGCCCGCCTCGGCGGCGAGTTGCTTCTGCGCTTCGACGAGCGTCTTCACGTGACCCTTGGCGAAATCAAGCGCTGCGAGGAATTGATCCTCGGGCAGCTCCTTGGCCTCGCCCTCGATCATGATGACTTCCTCGCCCGTCCCGACGTAAACGAGATCGAGATCGCTCTCGAATCGCTCGGTGTGGGTCGGATTCACGACGAATTCACCACCAACGCGACTCACGCGCACCGCGCCAATCGGGCCAGCGAACGGGATGTCGGACACGCACAACGCCGCAGACGCCCCGTTGATGCTGAGAATGTCGGGATCGATCTCGCCGTCGGCGCTGAGCAGAATGCTGATGATCTGCGTGTCGTAGAGGTAGCCTTTCGGGAAGAGTGGGCGCAACGGACGATCCGTCATGCGAGCCGTGAGGGTCTCTTTCTCGGACGGGCGGCCTTCGCGCTTGAAGTAACCACCGGGGAACTTGCCGACCGCAGCGGCCTTCTCGCGGTAATCGACGGTCAGAGGAAACCAATCCTGACCATCCTTGATCTTGGTCGCCGACACGGCGCTCACGAAGATGATGGATTCGCCGCAACGAACGGTGACGGACCCATCGGCGAGCCGGGCGATCTTGCCGGTTTCGAAGGAGATTTCTTGGGTGCCCACCTGGGCGCTAACGGAATGTGACATGGTGTTTTTCTTTCAGAAGCCGCGCCGCCCTGTGCGACGCGAGGGGTGTGGGAAACTCAAGAAGCCCCAGCTAACAATTGCCGGGGCTTCCCACGAGTTTCGAGATTGGTTGGCTCCGCCTTACTTGCGGAGCGAGAGGGTCTTGAGGACGGTCTGGTAGCGCTCCTCAGCCGTGCGCTTGAGATAATCCAGCAACTTCCGGCGCTGGGCGACCATCCTAAGCAGACCTCGACGGGACGAGTGGTCCTTGGCGTGGATCTTGAGGTGCTCGGTGAGTTCGTTGATTCGCTTCGTCAGCAACGCAATCTGCACGTCCGCGCTGCCGGTGTCTTTTTCGTGGAGCTGCAGCGTTGCAGCCTCGGATGTCTCGGTATTTGCCATGAGTCGTCTTTTTGTCGGTCGGCGACAGTCTCACGGCGGTCTCGGGGTAGCAAGGGAAATTCCTGCGCCTCACGGATCGCCGCTTGAATCCGAGACCTCGCGTGTTTTGATCGCTCCCTTCGCTTCCAAAATGCTCGCCGTCATCCTCCTCGCCACCCTCGCCCTCACGGCGCTCGCCTACCGATTCTACGGGCGCTTCCTCGAGCGCCAGACCGGCGTCGACGATGCCAACCCAACTCCGGCTCACGTCGTCAACGACGGCGTCGATTACGTCCCGACCCGGGCGTCCGTCGTCTTTGGGCACCATTTCTCCTCCATCGCCGGAGCCGGGCCGATCGTCGGACCGATCATCGCCGCCGCCGCCTTCGGCTGGGGGCCGGTCTGGTTATGGGTGCTCGTCGGAGCGATTTTTGTCGGGGGCGTTCACGACTTCGGCTCGACGATCATGAGCCTACGCTACGGCGGCAGATCCATCATCGCTGCCGCCCGCGACATCGTCGGCGAACGGACCGGCAAGCTGCTCCTGCTCTTCGTTCTCCTCACGCTCATCTACGTCATCATCGTCTTTCTCGACCTCACCGCCGTGGGGTTTGTCAGCACACCCGCCGTCGCGACCGCCTCGGGGTGGTTCGTCCTGATGGCGGTGGCCTTCGGTCTGGTCATCACGCGCACCCAGATGCCGTATTGGGCCTCCATCGCCACCTTCGTCGCGCTCACCTACGCCGGACTCGCCGTCGGGCATTTTTTCCCCGCGCCCGATCTGGGAAAGGACGCTTGGATCGCCATCGTGCTCGTCTACTGCTTCGCCGCCGCGATTTTGCCCGTCGGTTGGCTCATGCAGCCGCGCGACTTCCTGAGCGCGACTTTCCTCTACGCGATCCTGGCCCTCGGTCTCGTCGGCGCACTGGTGACTCAGCAGAGCTTCCAACTCGAATTTTTCACCGGCTTTCGCAGCGAGGATCTCGGGCTGCTCGTGCCGTTTTTGTTCATCACCGTGGCCTGCGGAGCCTGCAGCGGCTTCCACAGCATGGTTGCCAGCGGCACGACCTCGAAGCAGCTCGACCGGGAGACCGACGTCCGCCGGGTCGCCTACGGCGGCATGCTCTTCGAAGCGGTCCTCGCGACCTTCGCCCTCGGGTGCATCGCCGTGGTCGGCGGGATGCAGGGGAGCGCCATCGACACGTTCGCTAGCGGTGCCGCCGTGTTCTTCGGCGGGCTCGGCGTCCCGCAGCGGCTCGGGGTGGAATTTGCCACGCTGGCCGTGAGCACGTTTCTACTCACCACGCTCGACACCTGCACGCGCTTGGCTCGATTTCTCGTCGAGGAACTCTTCGGCTGGCGGGGCCTCACCGCCCGGCTCGTTGCGACCGGCGTCATCGTTGCCATCTGCGGAGCGCTGGCCGCCCAGAAATTTACCAGCCTGAGCGGTGAGCTCGTCCCCGCGTGGAAGGCACTCTGGCCACTCTTCGGCGCGACGAACCAGCTCCTCGCCGCGCTCGCACTCGTCACCATCACCGTCTTCCTCCGCAGCCGCCGCATCGCGATCTGGTTCGCCGCCCTGCCCGCCGCCCTCATGATCGCGATGCCGATCGCTGCCATGGTCACCATGGCCCTCGACTCCCGCATGGATACCCTCCTCCGCATGGCCGCCATCTGTCAGCTCGCACTCGGCCTTTTCGTGATCGCGATGGGCGTCCGCTATCTCATCCGACCCCAGGCGCAGACGCCGGGCGACGCCGTTGGCGCTTGATTTCCCAGCGCCCCCGGGCTGGACTTCTCCCATGAAGCCCCTCCTCCTCGTCGCGCTGGCGATTACGCTCTCTTTCACCTCCGCTTTCGCCGATGAGAGCGCGGCCGATCTGGCCAACGAACGCGGTCTCGGGAACGAATCCACCGCCGACGAAAGCGCCGCCCAGCTCGCCGAGCGGACCGGGGACGCCATCCCGACCGGGGACTCCGAAGAGAGCGCCGATGATCTGGCCAACCAGCTGGGCGAAAACATCAGCCCGGGGGACACCGAGGAAAGCGCCTCCCAACTCGCCGAGCAAACGGGCGGAGCCATCGGCACCACCGATCCCGAAGAGAGCGCGGGCGACCTCGCCGACGACCGTCTCGGTCCGACGCCGACCGACCCGGCGACTCCCGATCCGACCCTGAGCGACAAGACAGCGGACACAGCCGGCGTCAACGGCTCGATTTACGCAGCCGTCGCGACCACCGACGGAAAGGTCATCATCGGCGGGCGCTTTAACAGCGTCGACGGATCGCCCATCGCCAATCTCGCGCGTCTCGACGCCGATGGCTCTCTGGACACAACGTTTTTGCCCGACGCAGCGAGCGGGATCAGCGGCACCGTGCTCGCCCTCGGTCTGGATGCCCAAGGCGGCCTCATCGTCGGGGGTTTCTTCAACGAAGCCCATGGCTCCGAGGTCAAGAACGTCGCTCGGTATCTCCCCGACGGCACCCTGGATCCAAACTTTGCGACCGCCGGTGGTGCCAATGGTAAGGTCTTCGCCATCGCGATCCTCCCCAGCGGAAACATCGTGATCGCGGGTCAGTTCTCCAGCTTTGCCAACCAGGAACGTGGAAACGTCGCGACGCTCCTGCCGACCGGCGCTCTGGCCACCACCACGGACCAAACCGTCGACGGCATGGTGCGAAGCCTCACCCCGCTTCCGACCGGCGGCATCCTCATAGGAGGAAAATTTCAGACCACCTCGGGCCCTCGCAACCTCGTGCGGATCGGCGACTAACCCCGCCGCTCCAGGAAGAACGCCTTCAAGATCCCGGCGCATTCCGCCGCCCCCACCCCGGCGACCACTTCGGCTCGGTGATTCAACTCCTGCGTCTGCAGTAAGTTGATCCAGCCGCCCGCCGCACCGCCCTTCAGATCGGAACACCCGAAGACCACTCGCCGCAGCCGCGCGTGCACGATCGCCCCCGCGCACATCGGACACGGCTCCTTCGTCACGTAGAGGTCGCAATCCGTCAGGCGCCAATCGTCCACGACCGCCTCGGCTTGCGTGATCGCCAGCATCTCCGCGTGCGCCGTGGCGTCCTTGAGCGTCTCCACTTGATTCCACGCCCGCGCGATGATCTGCCCCTCCTTCACCACGACCGCACCGACGGGCACCTCCGCCGCATCGTAAGCTCGCCGCGCGCCCCGAAGTGCCTCGCGCATGAAGTAACTGTCGCTCTCCAGATCGATCAACACGTCCTCGTTATCCACGCAATCCGATATAGTCGAACCCGCCTCCGACCGCTAAAAGAAACGTCGTGCCTGCTCGACCCGTCCTCATCGCGCCCTCCATCCTCGCCAGCGACTTCGGCCACCTCGCCGATGAAGTCACCAGCGTCACCACAGCAGGCGCCGATTGGATCCATTGCGACGTCATGGATGGCCGCTTCGTCGACAACATCTCCTTCGGCCCCGCCCTCACCGAAGCCGCGAGCCGCCACACCGATCTCCCCATCGACGTCCACCTCATGATCGACCGGCCCGATCATTATTTCGAACGCTTCGCCGCTTTCGCCGCCACCATCACCGTGCACGTCGAAGCCAACCACGACGTCGCCGACACCCTCAAAAAAATCCGCGCCGCCGGCTGCTGCGCCGGATTAGCAGTGAGTCCTCCCACCGATTTTGAAGCCATCGCTCCCTACGTCGACCTCCTCGACTTGGTTCTCGTCATGACCGTCAACCCCGGTTTCGGTGGCCAACCCTTCCTCCCGGAGACACTCGACAAAGTCCGCGCCGCCAGCCAGCTCCGCGCCGCCAAGCAGCTCGACTTCGACATCGAAGTCGACGGCGGCATCACCGAGGACACCGCCAAGCTCGCCCGAGGGGCCGGAGCGAACGTGCTGGTCGCCGGTACCTCCGTCTTCAAAGCCGGAGACCGCAAGTCGGCCATCTCCTCACTCCGCGAGTAAGGCAAGCACCTCCCCCACCAAAAACAGCGATCCGCAAACCAGCGCCTGCGGAGCGCAGACTTCCGGCCCGGCACCCCCGCCGACCGGCGACGCGACCGCATCTAAGGCCGACGCCACCGACTCGCACACCCGCCCCCGCACCCCAACGCATCGCAGAAACTGCCCGACCTCCGCTCCGCGCTCACCCCCCACCGACACGAACAAAAATTCTTCCGCCACCCCCTCGAGCACCCGCAGCATCGCCGCAAAATCTTTATCATCCAGCGCCCCGAAGATCACCGGCACCCGCATCTCCGTGCCGAACTCCTCCCGCCAAGTCCGCACCAACTGCTCCGCCCCCTGCACGTTGTGCGCCGCATCCAGCACGACATCCCCGACCCGCTGGAACCGCCCCGGCCAGCTCACCGCCGCGATCCCCGCCCGCCTCGCCGCTTCATCCACCTCGAAACCACCCGCCGCGATTCCCGCGAGCGCCAGCGCCGCATTCCTCCGCTGGTGTCGCCCCACCAATCCCACCGCCCAGTCCGTCGGCACCTCAGCATCGACCATTCTCAACTCCGCGCCGATTTCGTCCGCCCGCGCCCGGATCACCCGCTCCGCCTCCGCCGCTTGTCCAGCCGCCACGACCGGCACACCCGACTTGATGATCCCAGCCTTCTCCCCGGCCACCAGATCCAGAGTCGCCCCCAACCATTCCGCGTGATCCATCGCGATCGGCGTGATCACGCTCACCCGCGGCACCACGACGTTTGTCGCATCCAACCGTCCACCCATCCCCGTCTCCAGCACCACCACGTCCACCTGCTCTGCCGCGAAATGCATCAGCGCCAGCACCGTCACCAGCTCGAAAAACGTCGGCGCGTGCTCCCATCTCGCCACCGCATCCCGCAACCGTGACAGACCCGCCGCCACCTCCGCCTCGGCGATCCAATCCCCGTCCACGCGAATCCGCTCTCGGAGATTAATGAGGTGCGGCGAGGTGTAGAGCCCCACCCGCCGACCCGAGGCCCGCAGCGCAGCATCCATCATAGCGCAGACGGACCCTTTCCCGTTTGTCCCGGCGACGTGGATGCATTCCAGCCGCGCCTCTGGGCTCCCGACCGCCACGAGCAGTCGACGCGTATTTTCCAGCCCTAGCTTGATGCCAAACTGCTGCGTCGAGAGCAGCCAGTCCAGCGACTCGGCGTAGGTCACTTTCCTTCTGCGGGCGTGGTGAGATACGCGATCAACTCACCCAGCAGCCCCTTCATCTTCGCCCGATGAACGATGTGATCAACCAGCCCCCGCTTCTCGAGGAATTCCGCCGTCTGGAATCCTTCCGGCAGATCTTGGTGCGTCGTCTCCTTGATCACCCGAGGTCCGGCAAACCCGATCATGCTCTTGGGCTCCGCGACGATCACGTCCCCCAGCGAAGCAAAACTCGCGCTCACTCCCGCCATTGTCGGATTGGTCAAGACGGGGATGTAAAGCAGCCGCGCCTTCGCGTGGCGCGCGAGCGCACCACTCGTCTTCGCCATCTGCATCAAGCTCAGGATCCCCTCGTACATCCGCGCTCCGCCCGAAGCACACACCACGATCGACGGCATTTTCTTCTCCGTCGCCAGCTCGATCGAACGGGTGATTTTCTCTCCCACGACCGACCCCATCGACGCTCCGAGGAAGCTAAAGTCCATCACCGCCAGCGCAACCGGGAAACCGCCGATCTTTCCAGTGCCCGTGAGAACTGCGTCCTTCAACCCGGTCCGTTTCTTGTAAGTTTCCAGTCGCTCTTCGTAAGCCGCGACACCCGTGAACTTCAGCGGATCGACCGAGATCATCTCTGCGTCCGTTTCTTCGAAAGTCCCCTCATCCAACAGGAGCGCGACCCGATCTCGGCAACCCATCGTGAAGTGGTGATCACATTTCGGGCACACCCGCAGGTTCTCCGCCAAAGCCAGGTTGTGCACCACTTCCCCGCACGAAGGACACTTCGTGAACAATCCCTCGGGGATCTCACGGTTGCGACTCACCAGAAGCCTTCCAAACGGGTTTTCTAAAGATCGCCATAGTTCAAAAAAAAGATTCAGCCGCGCGCCACGGCAATCGCGTTCACCGACGCCGCCCCGGCCTCGACCAACACGCGCGCACATTCGTCCAGCGTCGACCCAGTCGTCAGGATATCGTCCACGAGCAGGATGTTTTTGTCGACCACCCGCGCATTCTGGCGCACTTCGAACGCGTCGCGCAAGTTCCGCATCCGCTGCTTCCGGTCGAACCGCGTCTGGGTTACCGTGTAGCGCCGCCTCCGAAGCAGTCGCTCCGTCGGCACGCCCCGTAGTCGCGTCACCCACCGCGCCAGCTCTTCGGCTTGATTAAACTCCCGCTCGCGCGCTCTCGCAGGGTGCAACGGCACCGGAACCAAGCAATCGGGCGGCGCATCCGCGATCCGATTGTCGTCCAACGCCTCGGCCAACCAAGCTCCAAGCAGCCGCCGCAGATAGCGCTCCTTGTTGTATTTGAAGCGGTGCAAAAGCTCCCGCACCTCGCCCGCGCACCGCATTACCGCGATCCCCGCGTCAAAATTCATCGCCTGGCCCCGGCAATTTGGACACTCCACCACATCCATCATCCCGTCGAACGGGTGCGAACAAATTCCGCACCGTGGCTCGGTGATCCGCCGCATCGCGCCTTCGCAACTTGCACACAGCAGACGGGACTCCGCCATCGCCCGTTCGCACACAACGCAGTGCGTTGGAAAAAACAGTTCACCCAGCGCGTTGGCCCACGGTCGCACGGTCCCGATCACGCCGCAGATACCACCAGACCAAGCTTGCCGTGACAAGCAACGCCCCGAGCGGGACCAGCCCCGTCGGCACCATCCCGCTCACCACGTTCGGCCCCACCCACGGAAGCAGCGCGTCCTCGGGCTTGATCCGATACTTCGCGAAGAGATTCAGCCCCTGCTGGCCAAAGATCCACCCAGCGTGCAGCCCGATCGGCAGCCACAGCGACCGCGTCCGCAAGCACGCCAGCGCCAGGATCAGCCCAATCACAAACAACGTCACGTTCCCCCAGAAGAACACCGTTATCGAATCCACGCTCGAAAACGCCGACCCCAACAGCTCAAACCCGCTCGTCCAACTCACGTCTTCCCGCGCAATCTGCCCGCGCGGCTTGAAAAAATGCACGATGGCAAACACCGCCGACACGCTCACGATCCCCGGCCACCGACCGAAATACCGAATCGCCAACCCCAGCAGGACTCCGCGAAAGAGAAACTCCTCGAAGACCGACACAAACCCCGCCGTCCCCACCACGCGCACAAGCGTCCCCCAGCCCACGTCGTCCCGAGGCTTGTAGACCTCCACCCACAGATAGATCGCCCCCAGCAGCAGCAGGGGCACGATGGCAAACAGCACCCCCCAGCCCACGTCCCGCGCCTTCGCTGGATTCCGCTCGATCCCCAGATCGCGCAGATTCCGAATACGCAGCCACCACCCGAGTGGAAAGATGAGAACCAACGCCGCGATCTGCGCAATCCGCCCCCAGTAGCGGAAAAACGGAAACTTCTCGGCCGCCGGGATGAACCCGGAGTCGGCCAAAGCCATCCCCGCCCAGTAGATCGGCGGCGAAAGCAGCGCCGTCAGAAACAACACGGCCACAACGAACAGAAAGATCTTAGCGAGAGGATTCACGCCCCGGACGCTATCAGCCAAGAAAATCACTTCAAGGAGCGGCGATTTGCGACCGCCGCAGAACAATCCTGCGATCCTGCGGTCAGCGCGCGGAGCCAGCACAGCCAGCCCCGCGGACACCCGCCGCGCCACCGCCATTCACCCTTCCTCACCTTCCCCCCTTCCGGTAAAAAACTCACCGTGCCACCCGCCGACACCGCCACTCTCGTCCGTTGGGACAAGACCCACACGTGGCACCCGTTCACGCAGATGGAGGCTTGGTGCGCCCCGGAGCACGAGCCCGTGGTCCTCGTCGAAGGCCGCGGCGCGATGCTCCGCGACAGCCTAGGACGTGAATACCTCGACGGAAATTCGTCGATCTGGACAAACATCCACGGCCACAACCATCCCCGCATCAACGCCGCGATCCGCGAACAACTCGACTGCGTCGCCCACACCTCTTTTCTCGGGGCGACCAACGCGCCCGCAGCGACCCTGGCCGCTCGCCTCACAGCCCTCTTCCCCCCAGACACGCTCACCCGGGTCTTTTATTCGGACAATGGTTCCACCGCCATCGAAGCGGCGCTCAAGATGGCGGTTCAATACCGCCAACTCACCGGCAATCCCGACCGCCACCGCTTCATCGCCTTCGACCGGGCCTACCACGGAGACACCGCTGCGGCGGCCAGCGTCGGCGGCATCTCGACTTTTCACGGACGCTTCGCCGCGATGCAATTTCCGGTTCAACGCCTCGCCACCCCCGACGATCTCGACCAGGTCGCCGATCCCGGTGCCATCACGGCCCTCATCCTCGAACCGCTCGTGCAAGGAGCCGCTGGCATCCGTCTCTGGCCGCCCGGCACTCTTCGCCGCCTCCGCGACTGGTGTGACCGTCACGGTGTCTTCCTCATTCTCGACGAGGTCCTCACGGGCTTCGGCCGCACGGGGACTCTTTTTGGCTGCGAGCGTGAAGGAGTTATCCCGGATTTTCTGTGCCTCGCCAAGGGCCTCACCGGCGGCTACCTCCCGCTCGCCGCGACGCTCACAACGGAACGCATTTTCGACGCCTTCCTCGGCGAAGCGGCTGATCAACGCACCTTCTACTACGGCCACAGCTACACGGCCAATCCGCTCGCTTGCTCCGCCGCTCTGGCGAGCCTCGACGTCTTCGCCGAGGAGGCGACCCTCACCGCACTTCAACCGAAGATCGCTCGCTTGGAATCTTTGCTCGCGCCACTCGCCGAGCATCCTCACGTCCGCGAGATCCGACAATGCGGCTTCATCGCTGGGATTGAAGTCGTCGAGGACAAAGCGCGAGACTCACCTTACGACTGGACCGCGCTCACGGGGGTGAAAGTCTGCACAGCCGCTCGCCCCCACGGTCTACTCACTCGTCCGATCCTCGACACCATCGTTCTCATGCCGCCGCTTTGCACAACCGACGAGCAGCTCGACAACGCCGTTTCGGCGCTACACCGAGCCATCACCGAGACCTGCACCCCCTCGTAAGCCCGGACGACGCGGACTTCCCACGTTCGGCCCTGCCCGCGTACCGGGTCGCGCGGATCGGTAGCGCTACCGCGCCACCACTACCCGCCGCTTGAGCTTCTGGAAGACCTTCCGGTCTTTTGTCCCGGTTGTGCGGCTGTAGCGGATGACGGTGAAATCTGTGCTCGGCGAGACGTTTCCGAGCACGTCCGTCGCCGTGACCGAGACGCGGTTTCGTCCCTGCCGCAGGGGCGCGCGGAAGCTCCACGTTCCGTCCGCAGTCACGGTCAAGGCACGCTGCACCCGCTTACGGCGGCCCCGCCGTTTCTCTCCGTCGGGGCCTTGTCGCGTTGCCGCGCGGGCCGTCACCTCGACGTCGACCCGCCGGACTCCGGTCGCGTCGACTGCCGTCCCCGCGATCACGGTATTTGCTCGGGTCGTCACCTGGTCGGCCCGCCTCGCCGGACTGGTGATCCGTAGCACTGGATAGCCCGACCGCACGTCCGCCACGTAGAATCCGTCTCGCCCGCCGAAGGACAGGACGAAGGCCACTTGGTTCAAGTCGTTGACTCCCCCCGCTCCCTGGAAACGGAGTCCCGTCACTTCCGCCAGTCCGTCTGCCGTCTCGAAGACCGTCCCCGTTGCAGCCAGGAGGACCGGTTTTTCCCCCGCCCGTTTGAGCCAGAGACTCGGTCGGCGTTGAGCATTTGGATAAAGAATCTCCCCGGAGAAAACCACGTCGCCCCTGGCATTGACCGCTACGGACTCGAAACTCCCAAAAACGATCCCCGTCCCGCCACCGGGAACCAGCTCGCCGGATCGAACGATCGGCTCCACACCCGAAGGACGTCCAAGGAAGATAGCATCCCCACCGTCGGCGACATTGGCCCCCGTCACGGCATTCACGCTTTTGAAGTTCAAGTCAGGAGACACCAAGCTCGTCTGCGCACTGAAGGCGATCAGACCATTCGAACTCAACGAAGGCTGTCCAAACCTCTCGTAGACCGCACCGCCGCTCCCTGGAGCCGTCTCTTGCGAGACAGCAACGACGCGGGGGGAGGTCGATGGCCCCGCGTAGACGACCGTGCGATTGAAGTCCCCCGCATTGGCCGACACGTCCGCCACGAAGATGATCTCTTGATCATCATTGAAACCGACGAACGCCCCGGGATCGCCGAAGCTATCGGTCCCATCGCCGAAGATCCGCTCGAACACGAGATTGCCCGGGAGTCCAGCCCGCGTGGGTGCCGGTCGGCCCTCGGCGAAAGTCGCCCGCAGATTGCCTGGTCGCCCCGTGGCCAACACACTCGTCCGACCATTGTCCGGCCCTTCGAGTTCCAATTTGACCGCTAGAAAATTACCCGCCGCGTACTCCGTTGTGCCCCCGGCAGCCAGGGTGAAGTTTGTCACGTCTGGAAAAGAAGCTGCTTCCGGGATGGCCTGCACGAGACCCCCGCCGTCGACCGCGTAGTAGCCGAGTTGCCGCTCTGCGCCGGTCAGATCCGCAGAAAACGCTACGTTTCCAGCAGCGTTGATCGACAATCCGCCAAAGTCAGAAAATGTTCCGCCGGTCCCCGGAGCCGCCTCCCCCCCTGCGGCAACGATCGAAAACGCCCCGGCCTTGCCGGCCCACACCCTCCCACTGTTCCTCGAGAGAGTCGCTCCCGATACTGCCAGCGTCGAATCCGACCCAATCACGCCCCGGACTAACTCACCGTAGACCTCCCCGCGCGGTCCCGTGTCTCCCGTCGAGATTATCCGTGAATACTCAGCCCCCTCTTGTCCCCAGGCCGCTCCAAGACATCCCACGGCAACCGCAGATCCCATCAACTTTGTCCAAGCCCATCGCATACTGAGCAACTTATTCATGTCGAACCATACCATCAACGCCAATTTGCCGTGCGCGGACCGATTGAGTTCGGTCGCTGGTCCCCTCCGACCATCCGCTCCGCCGGCCCGCCTCCGATACCCTGCGCGCCCCCTTCATCCGCTTGGACCCAAAAAAAGCGCCCCCTCCCAGGTGGAAGGGGGCGCTTTCAGCAAGCTCCCGTCTGGTCAGCACCGAGGGGCTTCTCTAGCTGCTTTCCGACTCGGTCAGGACTGGCCCCTCCCGCTCTTTGCTCGCCGTGTGGAACTCTAGTTTATCACCGGCCCGGACGATCTTGACCGTATCGCCCTCTTTGATCATCCCGCGCAGGATCTCTTCCGCCATCTGGTCCTCGAGATATTTCTCCACCGCGCGCCGCATCGGACGTGCTCCGTAGGCTGGATCGTATCCCTTTTCGATGAGGAGCTCGTGAGCCGATTCGTCGAGTTCGATCTCGATGGACTTCGCGCGGATCCGGGCGGTCACCTTCTTGACTTCCAGATCAACGATCCGCATGAGGTCTGGTTTCGTCAGCGTGTGGAAGACAATGATGTCGTCCAGCCGGTTCAGAAACTCTGGTTTGAAGACCCGCTTGGTCTCCTCCAAGATCTTCTCCTTCATGTTGTCGTAGTTGTCGTCCAACTTGGGCGCTCCGAAGCCGAGCGAAGTCTGCTTTGCAATCAACTCCGCGCCGACGTTCGACGTCATGATGATGATCGTGTTCCGGAAATCGATCTTTCGACCTAAGCTGTCGGTGACCCGCCCTTCTTCCAGGATCTGAAGCAGCAGGTGCATCACGTCCGGATGCGCTTTCTCGATCTCGTCGAAGAGCACGACCGAATACGGTCGACGGCGCACGGCCTCAGAGAGCTGACCACCCTCTTCGTATCCGACGTAGCCGGGAGGTGAGCCGATCAAGCGCGAGGCGGTGAATTTCTCCATGTATTCGCTCATGTCGAGTTGGATCAACGCGTCCGCGTCGCCGAACATGAACTCCGCCAAAGTGCGCGCCAGGAAGGTCTTCCCGACACCGGTTGGGCCGAGGAATACGAACGAACCAATCGGCCGTTTCGGATCCTTGAGATCCGCTCGCGATCGGCGCAGCGCCTTACTGATGGCGATCACCCCTTCGTCCTGCCCGATCACCCGCGACTTCACCTCTTCCTCCATCGCAAGCAGCTTCGCGGTCTCTTTCCGCTCCATCCGGTTGAGCGGGACGCCCGTCCATTTCGAGAGGACGTGCATGATGTCGTCGTCCGTCACCACGACCTCTTTCTCTTCCTTTTTGGCGCGCCAATCGGCGAGAACCTTGTCGAGCTTGTCCTTGGCTTGCTTCTCGGAATCCCGGAGCGCCGCTGCCTGCTCGAAATCTTGCGCTTTGATCGCGCTCTCCTTCTCGATGCGAATGCTTTCGATCTCGGCTTCGACCTCCTTCACGTTCGGCGGACGAGTCATCGCTCCGATGCGCGCCCGGGAGCCCGCCTCGTCCATGATGTCGATCGCCTTGTCCGGCAAGTAGCGCCCCGTCAGGTAGCGATCGGAGAGCTTGGCAGCCGACTCGAGCGCTTCGTCAGTGATCTTCGCCTTGTGGTGGGACTCGTATTTGGGACGGATGCCTTTGAGGATCTGAATCGTCTGATCGACGGTCGGCGGCTCGACCTTAACCTGCTGGAAGCGACGCTCCAGCGCGGAGTCTTTCTCGATGTATTTGCGGAACTCGTTGAGCGTCGTCGCCCCGATGCACTGCAATTCGCCGCGACTGAGCGCGGGTTTGATGATGTTCGACGCGTCCATCGCCCCCTCGGCCGACCCGGCACCCACGATGGTGTGCATCTCGTCGATGAAAAGAATAACGTTCTTCGATTTGCGGATCTCATCCATGACCGCCTTGATCCGCTCCTCGAATTGTCCGCGATACTTCGTCCCGGCCACCATGAGCGCAAGGTCCAGCGTGATGACCCGCTTATCGTGGAGCAGCTCCGGCACGTTGCCGCCGATGATCTCCTGGGCGAGTCCTTCAGCGATGGCCGTCTTGCCGACGCCCGCTTCGCCGATGAGCACCGGGTTGTTCTTCGTGCGGCGGCAGAGGATCTGGATCACGCGCTCGATCTCGTCGGCGCGCCCGATGACGGGGTCAAGTTCTTCCTTCCGGGCCATCTCGGTCAGATCGCGACCGAAGGCGCGCAGCGCTGGCGTCTTGCCATCCTTCTTGCCCGAGCCGCCCCCGGCCTCCACGCCGACGGCATCGCCTTCCTCGCCGGCCGAGAAATTCGGATCGAGTTCTTTGAGGATCTCGTTGCGGGTGCGCTCGATGTCGACTTCGAGGCTTTTCAACACCCTCGCCGCCACGCCCTCCCCTTCGCGCAGCAAGCCAAGTAGGATGTGCTCCGTCCCGACGTAGGAATGCTGGAGCGCCTTCGCTTCCTTGCTCGCCAGCGCCAACACTTTTTTAACGCGGGGCGTGTAGGGAATGTTGCCGACCATCTTCGTCTCCGGACCCGAGCCGACTTGCTTCTCCACTTCCATCCGGACCGTCTCCAGATCGAGGCCCATTTTTTGCAGGACGTTGACCGCAACACCCTGTCCGAGTTTGATGAGGCCGAGCAGCAGATGTTCCGTGCCGACGTAATTATGGTTAAAGCGATCCGCTTCTTTTCGGGCCAGTGCCAGGACCTGTTGGGCACGGGGTGTAAAATTATTCATCATTGGATTCCTCAGGATCGTCGACGCTCACTTTGATCTGACTCAGATCCGGCTCCGGCAATTCTCCGAGCTTCGCCCGGATCAACCGCGCCCGCAAGGCGTCGCGAGCTTCCGCCGACATTTTTTGTCGACTCGCCCCCTTTTGCAAATGACCGGGCTGCGTCTCGATGAAGAGCTGATCGATATCGATCCGCGCGGAGTCCGGAAAAAACTTCAGGTCGATTCCAAGTTTGATGACCGAAAGCAGATTCAGCGCCTCTTTCGAGGTCATCGAATGCGCGTTTGTGAGAATCCCGTAGGCCCGACCGACTTGGTCGAGCACCGTCGTCGGGCGTCGCTCGATCAAGGTCTCCCGAGCGTTCCCCTCGTGCTCGATGATGTGCTCGATCACCTTCGTGAGACGCTCGATGATCTTTTCTTCGCTCTCGCCCAAGGTCGTCTGGTTGGACACCTGGAAGAGATTGCCTATCGCTTCCGACCCCTCCCCGTGCAGTCCCCGCACGGCTAAGCCGATCTTGTTCACGGAATTCACGATCTTGTTGATCTGGTCGCTCATCACCAATCCCGGCAGGTGGAGCATCGCCGACGCCCGCATGCCCGTCCCGACGTTGGTTGGGCAGGCGGTCAGGTATCCGAGTTGATCGTGAAAGGCGTAGTCCAGCTGCTGCTCGAGTTCGCTGTCTGCTTGCGAAGCCATCGCGTAGGCGCTCTCGAGCTGCAATCCGCACCGGATCGCCTGCATGCGGAGATGATCTTCTTCGTTGATCATGAAGCTGAGGGTCTGCTCGACGTTCATCACGACGGCGCTTCCCGCCCCCTTGGCTGCGTGCTCGCGGCTGATGAGATGCCGCTCCATGAGAACTTGGCGCTCCAGCGCAGTGAGCCTCCGTCAAGTTCTGCGCGTATGCGTCCTCCATCGCTGGAAGAGCCTCGACCGCAGGGCGGATGAGACCAAGCACGTGCTGCCGTTCCGCCCGCTTGGCCCAGCCAGGGAACGGGAGATTTTCGAGATTGCGCGCGAGTCGAACGCGGCTGCTCACCACGATCTGACGGTTCGGACCGTCGCCTGACAACCACTCGCTGGCGTTAGCCATGATCTTGGAGAGCTTCACGACGCGATCTCTTCCTCCATCTGCCGGATCTGATCCCGCAAAGTCGCCGCTTCTTCGTAATGCTCGTCCGCCACCGCGCGATCCAGATCCGATCTCAACCCCTTGATCCGCGTCCCGATCTGCCGCTTTTTCGACCGACCTTGCGGCACCTTCCCGAGGTGCTCGGTCCCCTTGTGCATGTTGCCCAGCATCCCCACCAGACCCTCGGCGAACGTGTCGTAACACGCACTGCAACCTAGCCGCCCCGTCTTTTTGAAATCCGTCTGGGTAAATCCGCAGACCGGGCACTTCACCGTCGCCGGGCTCCGGTCGATCTGCTCGGCCGCACCGAGTCCGTGCAGCAGATCGGCCAGCGCGAACCCAGTGGGATCATCGACGTCCTTGGCCTTCGAACACGCGTCGCAGAGGTTCACCTTCTGCATCTTGCCTTCGACGATCTGCGTTAGAAAAACCGTCGCCTCCTTTTCGCCGCAAACGTCACACTGCATCCTTAATAAATCGGGGTCCCCGTCGTCCCTGTCAACTCGCGGAACCGTGCAATCAGATCCCGCGTGACCGGACCCGGCTTCCCGTCGCCGATAAGCCGCTGGTCCAACTCGGCCACCGGGATCACTTCGGCCGCCGTTCCGGTCAAGAAACACTCGTCTGCGGTGTAGATATCGTAGCGCGTCATCTCGGGCTCGAAAATCTCCAACCCAGCCGCTGCCGCTAGCTCAAAAGCAACTTCGCGGGTGATTCCAGCCAAGGCTCCCGACGAGATCGGCGGGGTGTAGATTTTGCCCCGCTTCACGATGAAGACATTATCGCCCGTGCACTCCGACACGTAGCCCTGCTCGTTGAGCATGAGACCCTCGCCTGCCCCCGCGTTCGTCGCCTCGATCTTTGCCAGCACGTTGTTGAGGTAGTTCAGCGACTTCACCATCGGACTCAACGCACCGTGCGGAATCCGGCGAGTCGCGCACGTCACCACCTTCAGCCCATTCGCATACATCTCCGCTGGATACAGCGTGATCGCCGCCGCGATCACGAACACCGTCGCCCGTGGACAATGTTCCGGACTCAACCCGAGAGTGCCCTCGCCCCGCGTCACCACCAGTCGCACGTAGCCGTCCCGCAGATCATTCGCCCGGATCGTCTCGAGCACTGCCGCCGCCATCCCAGCCTTGTCGAGAGTCGGCTGCAGGCAGATCGCCTTCGCCGAATCGAAGAGGCGGTCGATATGCTCGTCCAGTCGGAAGACCCGCCCACCGTAGAAGCGGATCCCTTCGAAAACGCCGTCCCCGTAGAGTAAACCATGATCGAACACGGAGATCTTGGCGTCCTCTCGGGCCAGCATGTCCCCATCTATGTAAATCTTCATAAAAAACTCGGTTAATATGCCGCCCGCCGCCGACCCTGACAAGCGCTCACGGTGCCGGCAGCGAACCCAGAAACAAATCCACGTTTCGCTCGTTGTTGTGCAGCGTCTCGACAAACCGCGCGCACTCATGCTGGCACCGGTCCAATCGTGCCTCGTCCGCCAACAGTTCCTGAATGGCCCCGACCCACCCGTCGAAGTCTCCCCGCCCAAAGACCCCCAGGGCAAACCGCCCGAAGAGTTCATCCGAATTCACGTCCAGAGAGGCCAACGCCGCTTGGCCCAGCCCGGCTTGAATGAAGCTGTTCGGCCAGCCTTCGTAGGTCGATGTATTCACAAAAATCTGCGCCGCGTCGTAGCGCCCCTGGACTTCGTGGTACGGCACGCGCTCGGTGAACGTGAGGTTCGAGATCCCCTCCGCCCGCTGCGCGATGGACTCCCAGAGATCCTCATCCTCTCGCACGCACACCATCTCGCACCGCACCCCCGGCAGCCGCTCCGCCAGATCCAAGAATAAATGCGGTCGCTTGATCGGCCGGCACCGCGCCACCCAAAGCAAGTCGATCGTCTTCTCCGCCGTGCGCGGCGCGGCCCGAGGGAGAACCAGATTGCGGTACATCCCGCAGTGCTGACCCGATTCGATGAATAGATCCGCTTGGTGCTCCGTCATTGCCAGTCGCTGATCCGCCACCCGCACGCCCCGCTCGAACACGGCTCCGCGGATCGGATTTTCCCGCCGGAATTCCCCGTTCACCTCCGTGTCCAGACCGCAGATAAAAACCACTTGATACCGAAATAGCCCCCGCAACCACCCCAGCACCGTCAACCACGTTGTCCAACCCAGCACGACCACGAAGTCCGGCCTCTCTTCGTGTAAAATGCTCGCCACCCGCGGCAGCGCCCTCAGCGAATCCGCCAGCCCGCCGGTTTGAAATTTCCCGCCGTTCCGGAGTTGCACCCCATCAACCACCGAGTCCGCCTGACCCACGTCCCCCCCGACGACGACAACCTGGTGCCCTCGCCCGGCCAATTCTCGTGCCAGCAGAGCGACTTGTAGCTCCGCCCCCCCCGACACCCGCTCTCGACTGCGATCAAGTACGAGGTGGGCAAAACTCGAGAGGAAGAGAAATCTCATCGCGCTAAGACCAAACCCATTCGTACCCAAGGCAAAGCTAAAAAATTTCCCATCGACTCCCGACGTAGCGCAGTTAAGCAGCCGGAACCCTTCCTCGCCGCACGCGCTCGGCAGAAAAGCGTGTAATTCTGATCGGCCTCGACGCCACGCAGACCCGGCAGAGTTCGCCCGCGCAGAAACCCTAACCGCAGCTCCGACACCGCCGCGAAGTAGTCCCGCCAATCGTCCGGCCAGCTCCCCGACCAAGCACCCGCGATCACTCCCCCCGCCCCGGCGTCCAGCCCCGGTGCCGCCGCCCGCAGATTCTCCCGCAGGCGCTCCGCCACGTCTTCGTTCGCCCCCCCCTCGTTCGCTGCCGCCATGATTGACCGCCCGTGTTGGCGATATTTCACCAGCGGTTTGCGCAGCGTCACGACGGGATACTCGCGCGCCACCCGCGACCAGAGATCGAGATCTTCGGAGGCTTGGCTATCTCGATACCCACGGAATTTCTCGACCACCACCCCGCGCCGGAAGAACGCGGAACTGTGGGCGAAGGGCGTTCGGAAATTGAGTTCCCAGCGCACGAGATCCGCCCTCCCTCCGGTCCGCCACCGCCCCGCGGATCGACCCCGCTCCGAGATCAAATCGGCGTCGGACCCGAGCAGCGGCACGGCTGGATTCCCCCGCGCGAAACTCACCTGCTCGGCCAATCGCGTCGGAGCGCACACGTCGTCCGCATCCAGCCTTGCGACGAACTCCCCCCGTGCCTCGGCTAATCCGCGGTTCAGACTCGCCACCAAGCCCAAGTTTTCGCCGTTCCGCACCACGCGCACCCGGGCGTCTCCCCAGCCCTCGGCGACCTCCGCGCTACCATCCGTCGATCCATCGTCGACCACCAGCAACTCCCAATCGTGGAATGACTGACCCACGACGCTCCCGATCCCCTCCCTCAAGTGCGCGATCCCGTTGTAAACCGGCATCAAGACGGTGACAGTCGGCTGGCTCATCCGCGCCCCCCCGCGCTCACTTGCGGCTCAGATCTCACGCCTAGCTCCCCGAAGATCTCCGCGTGACGATCCACCCAACGGCGTTGATCAAACGACCGCACCGCCCACGCCCGCGCTGCCGACGAGAACCGCGCACGATCCTTCAAGATCGTCATCACACCATCCGCTAGGCCGCCCGCGTCCGGCGCGTGGTCCTGCGTCCAATCATCCGGCACCGCCACTAGCACGCCACAATCTGCCGGCACGAGCTCGGGCATCCCCCCGCTCCGAGAACCGACCACCGGGACTCCGCACGCCATCGCTTCGATCGGCACCGTCGGGCACGGGTCCTTGTATTTAGGATGCAACAGCACGTCCGCAGCCCGGTAGATCGCCGGAGCCTCCACCTGCGAGAACCGAGGTAAGAACCGCACGCGTTCGCCGACACCAACCCGCTCCAGATACGCCGCCACCTGCCGCTCCGCCCCAGCCCAACGCAGCTCGCCCGCCACCGTCAACCGGGCATCGACCCCCCGCGCAACCAATTCCACCAGACAATCCACCGAAGCCCGCCACCGCAAAAACGAATGACTAGTCCCCATCGCCAGCAACCGAGGGGTCAGTCCGCTCATTGCTTCAGAATCAGCGCTCCGAGGCGAGAATCGCCCGACATTCACCGGATTCCAAAGCACTTCACTCGGCGCACCCACTTCACCCAGATACCGATCCGAGCCTCCGGCGGCAGAATTCGCTCTGATACACCACCCGATCAGCCAGCTCGATGCACCGCCGCATCGGATCGTTGAACCATGGGTAAAAATCCCCGCACCAAGCCGGATAAGCCACGCCGTTCTGATTCCAAACGACGGGCACCCCGCTCTCCTTCGCCCACTCGACCAACGCCTCAACGTGAGGCATCAGGTGCAGGAGACTGCTCACGAGATAAATCGCCGAGAATCCCCGCCGGCCTTCGCCGAAGCGCTCCCGTAGGTGGGTCAATTTCACCCCGCCTCCGATCAGTGCTTCCGCCGGCCTGGGCGGCTCGTCGATCCAGCCGAAATTGATCGCTGCGTCGCGCTGGTCCAGACCGATCAGACTTCGTCGATAAGCCGCCGCGCCCGGTGCGTGGACCATCGAGCGCACGATTTCCCGCGCCCGGTAGCGGACACCCGCGACCACCGGCACCGGCTCGACGATCCTCACGCCCACGGCAACTCCCGCCCGAGTAGCCGCGCCAGCCGAGCGTTCTCCGGTGCGTAAAATTCCCGCAGCCGCGCTTCCGTCTCCGGTCGCATCGTCTCCGAGATCTTCCCATCCCGCGCGACCGGCACCGTCGGCAGGTCCAGGACCTTCAAGCCCAGGTGCCCTTGCACCGCCTCTAAAGTCTTCGCCGGTCGCGAGAAGAAATCTTCACTGATTAAGAACAGGCACTGCTCGCGAGGCCACACCGCGAGCCACCGCTCCACGATCCGCGCGTACATCCCTGTCGCAACGTAACGCACCGGATTGGAGTTCACCCGCTCGACACAATCGATCAGGGGCGCCAGTCGCTCTTCCGACAGCCAGTTCAAGCTCCGCCGCACGATCTCGTCGAAATCTCCCGTCTCGCTCCCAAATTTTCGAAACATCCAGTAGTCCGACCAAGCCCGCCGAACGGGATCTCTCAGCAAAAAGACAATCCGTGCCCCGGGCACCACTGCCCGCACGTTTCCCGGACCATCTGGGTGCGAGAAGTACTCCACGCTCGCATCGCCCACGACAAATCCGCCGGACCTCAAACGAAAGGGGAAGTTCATCGCGGACCGCCGCCGACTCCCCGGAAAATGAAGAAAATTGGTCGGCTCCTTCCGCGCCCCCCGCTGGACTTCCGGGTGCCCGATCAAGTATTCGTGTAGCGTCGAAGTCCCGCACTTTGGCGCGCCCGCGATCACGAAAGACGGCAAAGCCCGCGCGGAAGCCGTCGCCAGTCGCCACGCTTGATCGAGTTCCTTGCTGATTTTCATCTTAGGTAGCCACAGATAACTCCGTTTCGATCCGCTCCGCAATCCGCCCCGCCACAGCCGCCCAAGTGAACTGCCGCCGCGCCATCTCGCGACCCGCCGCGCCCATTTTTTCACGCAATCCGCCGTCGCGCAGAAGCAGAATCAGCTTCGCCGCCAAGCCGTTCCGCTCGACCAGATAACCCGTCTCACCCTCCACCACCCGCTCGACGTTCCCCCCGACCGGGGTCGCCACCACCGGCAACCCGAATCCCGCCGCCTCCGCCAGCACCGAAGCCGCCGGATCCATTCGACTCGGTAGACAGAAGACGTCCGCCGCTCGGTAGCAAGCCTCGGTCTCGGCCCGCGAAAGCCTTCCCCGCACGAAGATCCCGGGCGCATCAAGCGGTGGCGCGCACCCCACGATCTCGAGTTCCGCACCCGGGATCTCCGCCCGCACTCCACGGAATGCCCGCACCAATTCTGGTCCGCCCTTTCGCTCCCAATCCACCCCCACGAACAGAATTCTTCGCCCGCTTCGCGCCTCCCTCGGCCCGGCCCAATCTACGTTCGAACCCGAGCCGACGTTCCGAACCCGCTCCGCCATCACCCCGTAGTCTTCCCGGACCGAAGCCGCAGCGAACTCGCTGGAAACAAACGTGCACCGCGCGCCCGCGTAGAGTCCGCGTTCCATCTCCCGCCAAGCGACCGCCACCGGCAGCGCCGCCTTCGGCTCCGCGTAGCGCCGATTCGCCAGATACGTGTGGTCGGTGTAGACGAAATGCGGCACACCCTCGCACGAAGCATCGAACAGCGACTGCGTCTGCACCGAAAAATCGTAGCCCTGCAGCTCCCGCCGCGACCACTCGCGCACCGCCCGCAGCACCACCGGCAGACGAGGGCAAAAATCCCGCGGGGGAACGCGCCCCTTGCCAATCTGCCATCCGTAACGCGCCACCGCCTCCACCGTCGCCCGCACCAGTAGCCTCCGATCCGCCCGCACGATGTCCCGCTCGACGTCGACCTCCCGCCATTCCACTCCACCCATCCGCTCGCGCAAAGCCGCGATCAACGCGTCGTTAATCAAAGAGAAGCCCCCGATTCGAAAGTAAACCGCGCGCATCAAACGAACGCCGCAGACCAACCAGCCACCGCCGCCAAGTGCATCCCCGCCACGACTTCCGTCGAGTAAAATTGCCGCACCGTCTCCCGCGCTGCATCCCCCCGCCGCTCGAGATCGAACAGTCCCGCGTCCAGCATCTCGTCCAGCGCCGCCCCCCACTCGTCCTCCGTCCCGCACAGCCGCACCGCCCCCCCGCCCGCCCGCTGCTCGAGGTCGGCGTAACTCGGGACCGGGCTCGCCACCGCCGGCAACCCGCACGCCATTCCCAGCGAAATCTTCCACTCCGAGTGCCCAAGATTATACGGCGTCTCGAGGAAGCGCGGCGACACGATCGCCCCACCCTCCGAGTAACGTCTCAACAGATCCCCCACGTCCGAGAATCGATGGACCACGTGCGGCACCTCCCGCAGCAGCCGCTCGAATCGTCCGCGCAGTCCCTCCGGCCACTCCCGAGTCGCCCGCAGATCACCCGTCACCAAGCGCAAGCAAACGCGCTCCCGCCGCTCGAGCAGGGTCTCCTCGATCGCCAAAAAGTCGCCCGCCTTCGCCGCCATCCCACTCCACCACAGGTTCAGCCGTCCATCCCGGCGCGGCTGACTCCGAACGGTCGAGGGCACCAATCGGAAATCGACGTTATCGGGTATCCAAAACGTCCGCTCATTGTAGCGCGAGCAGATCTCCGCCAGATGCCGCGAGGACGCGATCACCGCGTCGGCGCATTCCGTGATCGCCACCGCGTCCGCTCGCTGAGCCGCCGTGGGAACCATCGCTCCAAACCACCCCTCGCCCGTCGCTTCGGAATAATAATCCACGTTCGCCTCGAAGATCACCCGAGTCCCCTGCTCCTGTAGGAGCGTCGCCAAGCTCAGGCACCGCTCGCCCATTGATTTGAGGAAAACCACCGCGTCGTAGGTCCGCCCCGGACGGTAAAGTTCGTAGTCGGCCCGCCCCCGCAACTCACGCGCGATCCAGCGAAATCGCATGAAGCTCATCGGCGAAGCGGCGTCATCCCAACCGAAGAAAAGGTGCCACGGGCGCATCCCCCTCACGACCGCCCCCACCTCCGGCACCCGACCGTTGACGATAAAACCTACCCTCATCACCTAGGCAAAAAAATCGGCCACCTCGCGGCTCTCCACTGGCCCCCGGCAATATTTCTCCTGCTTCCAGTCCTTGGCCTTCGCTCCGCCCAAGCGCTCCCTCAACCGCGCCAAAGTCTTCCGTAGCGACCACGCGTGGCGGTCCATGATGTTTGCCCGCGTCCCCGCTCCCTCCGCGTCCAGCGACGACCGACGCAAGAAACACAGGTGCAAGCAGCGCAAGTCCGCCTCGTCCCAATTCACCCCCTCGTGCAGCCCGCAGCGGAGCGAAGCGTCGAAGCCGTTTTTGAAAGCAATCGTTCCCCCGTTCAGCCGCTCGACCACGTCCCGTCCTTCCCAACCTTTGATCGCGGCGAAATTGTACAGCTTCGTCATACTCCGGCACGGCGGTGCCAGCCACCCGGTCGCTTCGCTCTCATCCCCGCCGAGATCTTTCACGTTGAGCACGTTTCCAAAGATGACCCACCACCGGTCGAACTCCCCCTCCGCCAACCGCACCCGCAGCCGGGCCAGCCCCTTCGGATCGTAGATCTCGTCCCCGTCGACCCCGAACACCCAAGTCCGCGCGCGCCCGACGTAGGGGAGCAACATCTCCTGCGACTCCCGCGAATCCTCGATCCGCCGCACCACCACCTTCTCCGGATGCTCTGCCGCCAGCCGCTCCAAGATCGCCGCCGTCCCGTCCCGCGACCCGTGATCCGCGATCAGAAACTGATCACAGAAGCTCAGCACATTCCGCACCGCACGCTCGACGAAACGATCTTCGTCCCGCACCAGCATCGAGCCGATCACCGTCAGCGGTGCCCCGTCTTCAGATTCCACGGAGGAAGTCCTCCAGCTCGTGCACCCAATACGTCCGTCCCGTCAGCCGCAGATAAAAGAGGAAGTCCGGGTTCACCCGCCCCTTGCGCAGGATCCCACTCCAAAACAGCGGGTAGGGACCGTGGTAATAGTGGTGCGTCCCCATCAGCATCCCATCCACCGCCCCCCGGGCCTGGTCCCCCATCACTTTTCGCACCGCACAGCGATAGACGTCGGTGATGCGTCGCAAGGTCCGCAACTTCTTCGGGTAAGGCACTGCCGCCATCGCGCTGCCCCGGACCCGGTAGCAATTGGCCACCAAGCGGTCCGGCAGACCTGAGTCTGCCCCGCCCCCGATCCGCTCGAAAGCCCACGGAGTCTGCCGCTCGTCCGGTAACTTCGCGATCAGCAGGTCCAGGATCTCCCGCAGATCCGCCAGCTTCCAGAGCGTCGGATGCAGGGTCAGCTTCCAATCCGCCCCCGGCGCGCAATGATCGAGAACGAATCCGTCGCGCTTGATTCTTTTCCCGTAGAGTTCGCGACCCTGCCCCCAACCCGACAACGAGATGCTCACGGCTCCGAGATCTTTCATCAGACTCGGAACCGTCCGGTTAAGATGCTTCGCGCAGCACCACGTCAACGGCGGATGATCGTCGAGGATGAGATACATCGCGCCATAGCCCCGAGCGATCAGATCGTCGCAGGCCGACCGCGTGACCCGCATCCAGCTTCGCGGATCGTCCCGCAACTCGAGCCCCAGCGGATGCTCGGACAGCCCGGAATAGATGATCTCGGGTGCCTTCGCCCAATACTCCCGGATCCGCCTTTCGGTAAATTCCGCCAATTCGCGATACCGATCAATTGTCGAGATGAGCACGCAGACCTTCATTGGTCACGCCAGTCGGTCAGTCCTGCCCCGCGCGACATCACCCTCGCCCCGCCTCCACCATGAGACGTTGCAACGTCTCGATAAACTCCATCACCATCCGCTCGCCCGAAGGCACCTGTCGAAGCAATCGTTGCCGCAGCCCGCCCAAGTCGGCGGTCGCCTGCCGGATCGCGCCCCCCACGTCCTCGCGGAAACCCACCCCGTACCGCCGACCCGCCTCGACGATGCCGCCGCCGTCTTCGTGGTAAAGCAGCGGCAGCCCGCACTGTGCACCCTCGACGTGGTGCATCCCGCACGGCTCCCACCGCGACGCGGTCAAGTAGAGATGGCACTCCCGCAGCTTCTTCGCCAACGGCGCTCCGCTCAGCGGACCCAGCGTCTCCGTTGCTCGCCAATCGATCTCCGTCGGCCACCGACCAATCACGCGGAAGGCCACCCCCGGCAGCTCGCCAGCCGCCAGCAGCCGGTCGACTTCCTGGTAAACGTCGAATCCCTTCAACCAATTATCCGACCAGTGGTGCGTCACGATCCGCACCGTCTCCCCCGCCGACGGCAGCCGCGTCCCCACCGGGTGAAAAACCCGCGAGTCCGCGCCGTTGTAGATCACACTGTGCGCTCGTTCCGGGTCAAACCACCGCTCGACAAAATAGTCCCGCAGCCACTCGGCGATGAAGACCGTGTGATCCGCCAGCTCGCTCGTCCGCCTCAGTAGCTCGTCGATGTCGTCCGTCCCCTTGCGTTGGTCGCACTCGTTCACCCGATGCAGTATCGGCACCCCCGGATGACTTTTCCGAAACTCCCCTAGCTCCCGCAGTCCGAACCGCTTCGCCGGATGATCGTCCCGCGGATCAATCACCACCACCGCGTCCGGGACCGACCGCAGATCATAGACCACCCGCCAGCCGCGCGCCCACATCGCCGCCGCCAGTTGCGAGACGAACGGACTTGCCCCGCCCCACGGCCCACCCGTCGCCACCATCGAGATCGCGACCGTCGGCTTTCGTTGTTGCGAAGAAAAAATCATCTGATCCCAGTCTCCTCAATCCACCGCACCACGCGCAATCTTACCCATCACATCAGCAAAGTTTTCGATCGATCCCCGCTCGACCACCCGCCCCCGAATCGTCCGCCGATCAAGCGCTGCTTCCTGCAGAGCTTCTCTCAGTGCTCGCGGCTCCCCCCCTTCGACCAACCGTAGGTGCTCCCCATCCACAAAATTGTCCCCCGTCCACAACCCGCGCGTCCGGCTCATCACCACCGTCTTGCCGCACGCCATCGCTTGCAGCGCCACGCTTTGGCCCGCTGGCTGCCGCGACTCCTCCAGCGGCACCACCACCACCCGAGCCCCCCGGTAGAGCTCCCGCAGCTCCGCGTCCGTCACTGCGGGCTTGTGCCACGACCCCCGCAGATGCTCGACGTTGTCCGGTAGATCGTCGGCGAGTTCCCGATTGGTCAGCACCTTCACGCGATGTCCCGTCCCCCGAACAGCATCGACCAGAGTCGCGTAGTCCCGCCGCGCGTCGTTTCCGACCGCCAGCACGTAGTCCCCTTCCCCACCCGCTCCCATCGCCCCGTCTTCACACCAGAATCCCACGTCCACGCCAAAGTCGTCGACGACCGCGTCGACCCCGAAGCGCCCCAAGACCTCCGCCCGCTCCGCTTCCGCGAATAAGACGCACCGCTGCCCACCGAGCGCCCACCGCGAGACCGCCAGCCGGGCACCTCGGATTGGAAAGTTCACGATCCCGCAGTGAATCCCAACCAACTCCGCGCGCAGCCGACCCAACCGCTTGAGAACGCCCAATCCCATCGCCACCCCCGTCGCCGCACCGATCACGCAATCAAACCGATTGAGTTCTCCGACCAATCCCGCGACCCCAGCCAACGCCTCACCCCGCAACTTCACCGGAGCGGCCCACCCCAACCCCGCGTTCAACGCTCTCGCCAGCCAACCGACACCCCCCTCGTCCACGTCGAAGATCCCCACCTCCCAGCCCCGCCGCTCCAACTCGAGCGCTCCGTAGAAAAATTCGCTCGCCGCCCGGCCCGCCCGCGCTTCCTCCAGACGATCCCGTCGCCCACCAGCGTAAACGAACGCGATCTTCACGCGACTGGCCGCCTCGTCACGAGACCTTGAGTACACCCCGCGGCAGCGACCGGAGTCCGTCGATGTGCTCGTGCCGCGGGATCAAAGCCGTCGGCTTCATCACTTTGTTACAAAAATGCACCGCCGGTGCCGCTTCCCAACCGCTCTCCCCGTATTCCACGCATTCGCGAAGCTGGCGGACCTCGCTCAGATTTTGCCTCAGAATCACCATGTCCGACGTGTGTTGCCTCCGGCCCAACATCCGGTGCCAGCCGATCGGCTCAGCCGCGAACCAACGAACCGCCCGCTGGAATTCCGCCTCCGTTCCGCTCACCAGACACGGCACATCTTCTTCGTAGATCGTCAATTCCCCCGCTTCCCGCGGCTCGAACGAATAATTGATCACGTCGTAATCCGACATAAACCCGCCCCCGTGCTGCGCCACGGCGATCCACCGCAGGTAGCACCAATAGTCCAAGTTGTGCTTATTGATGCTGGGCAGCTTCTTCAGGCGACCGACCAGTGCATCGAGGTCCGCGTCGAAGTCCAGCGACTCGTATCCCAACACCACCGGCTCCCAGCCCATCGCCACCCACGATCGCTTCCACAGGTCGATGAGAGCCAGCTCGTCTCGCTCCCGCTTCCCCTCCACGGGTGAGTAAAAGGTAAACACTTTCATTTTCTTCTGTCGTAGGCCGTTCGGATTTTTTTTAAGAGCGAGCCGTCCTTGATGCCGTGAAACGCATACGCTCTCCGCTCGGCTCGCCGCACCGCCACGGCCCGGTCTCGGCTGCGCTGCAGCGTATTCCGCGAGAACCCCTCCCGCAAGGCCTGCAAGTCGTGGATCGGCAATCCCATCCGCTCCGCTTGGCTCCACATCCACCGGTCGACAAAGCCATTTTGAAACGGGTCGAAGGTTGCGCCGTCGACGAAGGTCCGCAGCGATCCCGCATCAAAGACCCACGGAAAATGTCCGTAGTGCGAGCCTTCGAGCTGCGGGAAATGGTTTTTGAAGAGATTCGCCTGCACGCCGATCCGCGCCTCCGGCCGTCGCAGGAGAAACGCATCGTATTCGACAAACACGTGGAACTCCGCCGCCGACTCGGCCGCGTGTCGCATCCCAGCCAATTGTCGCCGCAAGCACTCCATCCCGTACGTATTCGACCGCCCCGTGGCGAACGTCCGCGTCCCCGGGAGCACGTTGCGGGAGTCCTCCGGGAAGACCACGATCACCTCGTCCGAATGCGCCCGCCAGACGCGGCAGGTGCCGCTCCACGACGCGCTGCCCACCGGCGTAGCTGAAGACCGTCGTGCAGACTCTCATCCGCGATCCTCCGGCCACCCAGTCACCATCACCGTCCGCGGGGCATACAGCGTCGCGAGCAAAAAATCCACACCCCGCCGAGCCAGCGAGCTTCCCCGGGCCAGACGCCGCATCTGGTAAGCGACCCAATTCCGATCCCTCGATCCGTTCAGCCTTCGGCCGAGCTCCGCGATCTCGCGCAGCCGCTCCCACCCCCCTGCCTCCGACTTCGTCTCCGCGTAACACCGCAGCTCCGCCAGATCCTCGTCGACCGCCACCACCCGCCCGCGCTCCGCGAGTCGCACAAGAAGGTCCCAGTCCATCGCGTATTGCAACGATGTGTCCAACCCACCCACCGCCTCGTAAGCGTCCCGCCGAAAGAACATCGCCGGCTGGAGATACGTCAGCGCCGTCCGGATCAAGCGCCCGTCAAATGCCCGCGCCGCCACCCGCTTCGTTCGCCGCCCATCCGCGTCGACCTTCCACCCCGCCCCACACACCGCCACCGCGTCCGGGTTCGCCGCAAACGCCTGCCCCACCACCCGCAGTGCCCCCGGCAGCAGCAGATCGTCCGAATTTAACCACCCGAGTAACTCCCCCGTTCCCCGGGCGAACCCCTTGGCGATCGCGTCTCCCTGACCCGAATCCCGCTCTCGCAAAATCGTCAACCCAGCCCGCCCCTCCCACCGGTCCAGAATCTCCCCCGTCCCATCGTCCGAAAGCGCATCCACGATCCACCAATCCAACCCCGCATAATCTTGCGCCACCACGCTCGCAAACGTCTCCTCGATAAATCCAGCTTGCCGGAAACTCGGCGTCACTAGCGTGATCGTCGCCGCCCCCGTCACTTGGACCCCCGCCAACACAGGTTCAGCGAAAACGCCCGCGCGATCCGCTCCGCCTCCACCCCCGGCCAAAACTGCGCGATCGCCCGCGGCGACATGAACAGAAACTCCTCGTCGTCCATGATCCTCTCCACCAGCGCGTCGCCTTCCTCCCACTCCTCCAACAAATCTCGTCCCGCTCGAGCCACCTCCAGATGCCCCGGGTGCAAATACGCCGTCCAGCAGTGCACCTGCAACGCCCCCCGATTCGCCTGCCCCTCGAGTCGCGCTCGCGACCCCGGAGCTTCCCGATCAAAGCTCACCACCGCATCCACGTCCGCGCCATCCCCCAACACCAGTTCGTAGTCGCGCGCCAACGTTCGCAGATCGCTCATCTCCCCATCCAACAATCGAATCAAGCGCCCCTTCGGCAGAAACTTGCGGATCATCGCCGCCGCCAAGGCACGCTGATACGCCCCGACCGCAAACGAATGCGGCCCCGTCGCCGAGATCGCCGTCCGCCGCCGGATCCAGGGCAATTGTTCCTTTCGCGAATACCGCCACCTTGCAAAATCAAACTCGAACCAACCGGGTTTGCGTTCGGATCGCGCGACCTCGCGCGGCGCACCGCAGACGTCGCCGGTCGACCCCGCCAGATTCTCAAACCGATCATCCACCGCCCGCCCCGCCGCCAGCGACCGCCAGATCCACTCTCCCGCGTCCGGCAACACAAAAGTTCCCGCAGCCACCGCGACCGTCTTTTGGAAAGACTCCGATTCCCCGAGCAATCTCTCCGCCCCCGCCGCGAATTGATCCGCATCATAATCCACCACCACCCCGGTCCCCGTCGCCTCCAGAAACCGCCCCGCTGCGCTCCCCGCGCTCCCCACCAAGAGCACCGGCAAGCCGACTTGGGTGAAGAGATAGACAATCCGAGAGGGGAAGCTCATCGCCGCAAACGACCGCTTATCGTCCCCGGCATCCATCCGCCCGCTCGGCACCACCGCGAAATCAAACCCTCGCAGCTGATCGACCAATTCCGCATCCGGCAAGAACCCCCGCACCACGATCCCGTCCGCCGCGAGATCCTCCGCATCGCAACCCAACCAAGCCGCGTTCGGCCCGTTCCCGAACCAATCCACTTGCCACCCCGACCCCCTCACCATCTTGCGGAAGTCGAGAAGCTGCCGGGCGCTCCAAAAATTCCCCAAAAGCGCGCTGCGTCGCCGACCTTCGACCTTCGACCTCTTGACCTTCCGACTTGCGCTCACCACCGGCGGCAAACACCAAAATTTCCGCCCGTATTTGCTACCGTAGCCTGCGGTCATCTCCGGCGAGATCCCCAGACACAAATCGCTCGCCTCCACCAACCGCCGCACCACCCCGTCACCCACCTCCCGCGAGACAACGTTCTGATCGTCCATCAGGTACGTGCAGAGCCGCGCTCCGGTCACCTCTTTGAGCAGGGTGCCAATCCGAAAGTCCTCCGGATAGTACGGCACGCACAAGATGCGCTCCACTCCCATTGCCGCCCCCGCTAGCCGGGTCTTCAGCGCCGAAGTGCACTCGAATCGATCACCCAAAAAAACTTCGCTCCCGCCAAATTCCGACCCGCCCCCGTAAAGTTCGCGAGAGCGAAAAACGACAAAGTCGTCGCTGCGCTCGAACAGCCTCCGCAGGTAGATCCCGACCCCGTGTTGGTCGTTCACCTCGATCCCGTGGACCAGCGCGTTCATTGCCCGCCCGTCCGCGCGTACACGTAGACCTTCTTGTTGTCCGCGCCCACCGCTTCACCCGCCAGCTCGAAGTCAGGTGCCGCTCGCATGGATGCGACCAGCTCGCCCATCACCCGCTCGGCCGGCAGATTCGCAAATGACTCTCGCATCCCCGGATCCTGCACAAAAACGAGGTCGGCCCCGCGCCGCTTTCTTTCAAATCGTTTCACGGTGGGCAGAAATCCACCCTTCACGGCACTCGTTCGGTGCCCGTGCCGGAGCAACCACATCTCCACGTTCTCCCGCATGAGCGGCCCGGACTGCGAAAAGAGCAGATTCACGTCTTCAGGAAGGTCCAGGTCATCGATCACGTCGATCACCTGCCGCTCGACTTCCGAAAAATTCCGCCCCACCTCGCCCGCCTGTGACCAAGCGTAAGGCGGCCACTGCCAGAGCAAAAGCGCCACCACCGCCAGACCCGGAGCCACGATTTTCGAAAGATTCGAAGTCCGAGATCCAAAGACCTCCCTCCACCCAAACGCCGCCGCGAAAACAAAACACCCAAAGAACGCCCCGCCCAAAAACGGCGACTTCATCCCAAACCCCGAGCTCAGCGCATAAGTCACCACCAACAATCCCACCAAGGCCAACCAAGTCGTAGCCCGCGCGGCTCCACGTCTTCGCCAGAGACTTCCCGCCACCGCCCAACCGATCACCCCCACCAGAATCCACCCCACCCACCCCAAATTATTCGCCGCGCCAAACCCGACCCCGTAATACGCCCACTTCTCCACCACCGACCCCGGTGCCCGCCAGATTTCCTCGTTCGCACCGAACGAATTCGTAAAAAAGTAGTGCCACGTCTCTGCCCCGAACGGCACCGCGTAGACCGCCGTCGACCCGACCACCACCACCGTTTGCACCCACGCCGTCCGCCCGACTTCCCGCCACGGCACCCGCCCCGCCGCCACCGACTCGATCACGCACCGCATCCCCACCGAATACGCGAAGACGATCCCCGTCATCGCAAACGTCGACGGCTTCACCAACAAAGCCACCGCGCACAGCGCCGCGTGGATCAACCGAGGCCCCATCCGCTCGAAGTAACCCGGCACCGTCAGCCCGTAGACACCGCAAAACCCGACCGCCACCGCCCAAGCCAGATCCGGTCGGAATTCCACCACCGCCAACGTCGAGAACGGCAACGCCAAAAACACCACCACTCCACTCCCCCATTCCCACCACCGAAGCGCCCGCCACATCCACGACAGCGCCGCCAGCAACCCCAGCACCACGAGGAAATTGAGCGCGTAAGGCGCCCAATCCACGTAGCCAAAAATCAAAAATGCCGCCACGGCCACCCCCACTGACCAAGGCGAATGCAGCCCCTCGCTCCGCAATTCCTCCGCGACCCCACCCATCCCATCCGCCCTTCCCGCCTCGATCAACCGCGTCGCGCTCAGGAAATAAACCGCATCATCGTAATTCGGCACCGCCGCCAGCGGACCCCGCCACTGCGAATTCCACGCGCAAAAGCCGGTGAACAATCCCGCCACCAACACCACGACCGCCGACCGCACCCAGCGCGGGTTCATCGCCGCACGCGCCCCACTCGTTCCCGCACCCGCCACACGTCCACCAGCATCGGCAACGGATCCCGCAGCAAACTCACTTTTCCACCCCGCACGTCCCGCCAATCCACCGGAAACTCCTCCACCCGATAACCAAATTTCTCAGCCATGAGCAGCAACTCCACGTCGAACGCAAACCCGTAGGACCGTCCCACCGCGACAAACCGCTCGACCGCCTCACGCTTAAAAATTTTGAATCCACACTGCGAATCGTACGTATCCAGCCCCGCGATCAACTTCACCATCGTCGCAAAAACCCGGCCCGAAAGGTGCCGCGTCAACTGCCGCTCGACCCGCCGCCCGAGCATCTTCACCCGGCAACCGATCAACCCATCGATTTCCCCCGCGCGCCGCTCGAATTGCCCGACGCCCCGCCGAATCTCTCCGACGTTCACCGCACCATCCGCATCGGCAAAAGCCAGCGCGTCCCACCGCACGCCCCCGGCCTCCGCCAACCCAGCCCGCCAGCCCGCGTAAACCGCCGCACCCTTCCCCGCGTTCCGCTCCGCCACCACCGGATCCAGAATCATCGTCCCCCCCTCGCGCAACGCCCCCCGGCACCGCTCGACCACGTCCCGCAACCGCCCCAGCTCGAGGTCCCCCGACCCATCATCGCTCACCAGCACCCCGAAAGAGTCCGTCAATCCGGCCACCAGCTCCCGCAAAAACGGCTCCAACCGCCCCGCATCCCGATAATGCGGAATCACCAAAAGCACCCTCATCAAAAATTACAAAAGACGGTCACCAACCCGTCACCCACCAATCACCACTCACGACTCCCCACCCTCCACCTTCCGGTAATCCCCCCGGCTGAAGTACTTCTCCAGCCACACGTAGAGACAAATGAACAAATACCGGCTCCCCATCTCCTTGATCTTCAACTTCGCCTCGCCCGACCGCCGGTTCCGCCAAGTGATCGGCACCACCGTCCAGGTGTAACCCCGCGTGATCGCCTTCAGCGGGATCTCCACCGTCAGGTTGAAATGCGGCGCCAGCAACGGCCGACACCCCTCGATCACCGTCCGCCGGTAAGCCTTGAACGCGTTCGTCGTGTCGTTGAGCTTCACCGAGAACAGCCGCTTGATGAACTGATTCGCCATCCGGTTGAGCAGCAATTTCACCCGCGGGTAATCGATCACCCCGCCCCCTTTCATAAACCGGCTGCCAAAGACGCAGTCCCACCCCTCGTTCAGCAGCGTCCAATACCGCACCACGTCCCGGCAATCGTCCGACTCGTCCGCCATCATGATCACCACCGCGTCCCCCCGCATCACGTCCAGCCCCCGGATGATCGCCCGCCCGAACCCGTGCAACTCCGTATTCTGAACCGGAGCCAATTCCGGGATCCGCTCCCGCAATTTCGTCAGCACCTCCCACGTCCGGTCCGAGCTTCCCATCGTCCACCACCACGATCTCGTGCGGCACGCCGTGCAGCGATAGCTCCAAGTGCAGGTGCTCCACCGTCAACGGCACCGCGATCTCCTCATCCCGCGCCGGAATGACGATCGACAACAACTTCAGCGGTTCACCCATACTCCGAGAAAAAAATCTAGCCCTTCCGCGCGATCACCAAGAACTGCTTCCCGAGGAACCGCCACGCCCAAGGCAGCTTCAGGTATAAGCTCACCAGCGACAGCGGCACCTCCCGCGCCCCCACCATCGTGTAGGGCAGAAACCGCGCCTCCGCCCGCTCGACGGAAAACCCGCTGATCTCCAACGCCTCGCCCAACGACGTCTCCGTCAAGATCGTGTGGTGGTCGAAAAAATCCCAATACAGCCCCGGCAGTACCTTGATGTTCGGCCCCACCGCGATCAACCGCCCCCCCGGCCGCAGGCACCGCAGCGCCTGGGCCAGCGTCCGCGTCAGACACGCCTTGTCGGGGAGATGCTCGAAGAAATTCGAAGTGAACACCGCGTCCAGCGACTCATCGTCCAGCTCCCAGCGCTGCGAACAATCCTGCTCCAGAAACGCAATGTCGCCGTCGAGGTGCCCCCGAGCGTCCGGGTTGAGATCCATCGCCCACTTCCGGCCGCACCGGATCTGATTGATAAACTCCCCGTAGCCGCAGCCCAGATCCAGCACGTCGTGATCGGGATTGACCCAGGTGGGGAAAAATTTCGCCGTCAGCACCGACCACACCTTCTTCCGGTAAGCCGCCGTGTCGGCAAAGCGCCGTCGGTAGATTCTCGAGAGTTCTTCTTCGTCGACCTTCATAAAATCAATTGGCCCGCTTCGGGGCGGACCGAGAAAACCCTGAACCGATTCGGCCCCAGTCGACCAGCACGAACTCGTCAGACGCCTCCGACCTCGCCCAGTCTCCGCGATCCGGACGCACTTTCACGTCGCCGGCGTGATCCGGCAGCGGACGCAACTCCCCGTTGTGGTCGTCGTAGAGCCACGCGTGCACGTCCACGAGCCCGCCACCCAGCCCGATACTCGCACCGTCCCGCGACCGTCCACGGAAACCACCGCCTCGACTCCATCCTACGACCGATTGCTGAGACCGAGCCAATCCGGATCCCGCTCCGCCTGCTCCGCGATCTCCGACAAAATTTCTTCCGTCGTCGTGCGCGGACGCCACCCCCACGTCGATTCCGCCAACGAAGAATCCAACACCACCCAGGGCAGATCGTAGGGCCGGTCCATCGCCTCGCTCCCCACCGCGTGCGCCCCCCAGCGCTCGTCGCACCACGCCGTCAGCTCCCGCAGCGACCGCGCCGATCCACGCCCCCCCGACACGTTCACCACCCGCGACCGGTCCCCACCGAGCCCCGCCGCCATCTGCATCTCGATCAACGGCACCAAATCCCGTGGGTGCAAACAATCCCGCACCTGGTGCCCGCCCCCGTCGAACCCGATGTAGCGCATCGGCCTCCGCCGCGCGTGCGAGTGCAGCCAGAAACTGAAGATCCCCTGATCCGCCTTCCCGAATTGCCCCGCCCCCGCCAGCACCCCGCACCGATTCACCCACACCGGAAACCCAAAGGCCTCGCCGTATTCCAGAGCCAGGGCCTCCGACGCCAGCTTCGAAGCCCCGTAGAGCGACACCGGAGCCGCCGTGCTGAATCCCTCCCGCACCCCCGCCGCCGAGAATTCCGCCGGCCACGCCGCCTCGTCCCCCGGCACGTAGGCCGCCCCTTCCACCCGCACCGGCAATCCCGCCAACGGCGGAATCGAATACACCCGGCTCGTGCTCAGCAGCACAAAACCCGACCCCGCCGACCGGCACTTCTCCAGTAGGTTCACCGTCCCGACCAAGTTATGCTCCATCAGCTGTCGACTCGTCCCGTAACCCGCCGATCCCGCCAGCACGCTTGGGTTCGCCGCCGCGTCAATCGTCCAATCCACGTCCGGCAATCCATCCACGTCGCTCGCACTTCGCAGATCGCTATGAACGAACTTCACCCCCAGCCGCTGCATCTCCGCCCGGTTCACTTCGCTGCCCGGCCGGCTCAGATTGTCGAATCCGATCAGCTCCCAGCCCAACCCCGCTTCGACCGCCGCTCGCGCCAACGAACTCCCGACGAAGCCACACACTCCCGTAATCAAGACCTTCATTCTTTATTCCGCTTTTTCGGATTCACCGCGTCCCGCACGATCAATCGCTGCGGCGAACCCGCCAATTCCCGGACATCCCCGGACGCCGCGTCGTAAGCCCACGCGTGAACCTGCCAATCCCCCGGGCCGAAAAATCCCGCCGGCACCTTCACCTCCCACCGCGAACCCTCCACCATCGCCGCCGCGCGGAATTTCCGCTCTTCGTCCCGCGTAACCAGCACGACACCGTCCGCCTCCCCGCTTCCGCTGAAAACCAACCGCTTGTTCGGCCCCACTTTCACCGGCCCAGCTTTCACCTTTCCGCCACCCGCCGGAGTTATCTTACCGAATTCGCCCGGCCCAGGTTCGCTCGAAAAATTGAGCCCCGGCCCCGATTTTCGGAAGCCCACGTCGACCACCAGCGGAAAGGTCGAGCGGATGAAGGCCGCCCCGTCGTAAGGGGCGTCCAGACTCGGCGCGATGGCCGCATACGGACCCTGCCGCTCGGCATCCACCTCCTCCTCCGACGAATCCACGATCGGCAACACGGCCCGAGCGAGTCGCAATTCCCGCGAGCGTTCCCCCGCGTCCCCCAGGGCCGCCCACGAATTGATCCCCACCATCGCGATCAGCAAAACGCAAATTCCACCCAGAATCCTTCGTCCGATCAGCCCTCTCCCCTCCAGCGCCACCCGCCACAATTGCACCCCCGCGATCACCAACAACGGCGGCCCCGTCATGTAACGCGACACCGACACCAGGCGATCGACCCCGCCCTCCGACCGCCCGTATCCCACGGCCAAACAAAACAATCCACCGAACAACCCAACCGCCAACCAAGGCGCGATCCGGGCGTAACTCACCGACCGCCACGCCGCCCAGGCCAGAGCCCCGGCAAACGCCACCACCGTCAGAACACCCAGGATCGCCGCCGGCAACACCGGATCCGTCCCCAAAGTCCGTCCAAACTGCCCGCCCAACAAAGCAAAGGTCACGAACGCCGCCGCCACCGGATGGTGCAGCGCGTAGTTGGGATCGTCCGCCGTGTCCGGACGCGTAAACCCAATGAAGTAACACCCAATCACGACTCCGCCGACGACGAGCCAACTCCCCAGAGCCAAACACCGCTCCCGCCACGTTCGCCCGACCGCCCAGACGGCAACGGTCAGAACGATCCAGGCAAAAATGCCCTGCACCATCGAGAACGTCGCGACCACGCAAAGCGCCGCCGCCCACCCGATCCGCGTCCCCGCCCCCCAGTCCTCCCGCGACAGCACCCAGACCGCCCCGAGGAAAGACCCCTGCACCAGGAAGAACGCCAGCTGAAATCCCCAC
>CAWDOJ010000007.1:0-69692 GCA_963803825.1 uncultured Verrucomicrobiae bacterium
TGTCGGGTTTTGTCGACGGTAAAGCGGTCAGCACGCGCCCGCCGCTGTCCCGATGCCACCGGGCGTCGCGGTGGAATCGAGCCGAGAATTTGAACGATCCAGGCATTGCGATGTCTCAAAGGTCAGCAATATTTTCTGTATGATCGGTTTGATGATTCTTCTAATTGGGGTGCCGTTCGTGATCGGGCTGATCGCGCAGGCAAAGGTCTCTTCCGCGTTTGGCCGATGGAAGAAGGTGCGGGCAACTTCCGGGGTCACGGGTGCCGAAGCGGCGCGTGAGATCCTGCGGTCGGCCCAGATCGATGACGTCGAGGTGGTCGAGATCAACGGGATGCTCGGCGATCACTACGACCCGTCCCACAAGCGGCTCTGCCTATCGACCGACGTCTACCGGCAACCGTCCGTCGCGGCCCTGGGCATCGCCGCCCACGAGTGCGGCCACGCGATCCAACACGCTAAGGCCTACGCTCCTTTGAAATGGCGGATGTCGGTCGTGCCGATGACGGCCCTGGCCTCGCGGGTGCTGCCTTTCGTTCTGATAGCTGGCTTCATCATCCCGTCGCTCGGCTACCAAGCGATCATGATCGCGGCGGTCTGCTACGCCGTCCTCGCGGCTTTCCAGTTGATCACCCTTCCCGTTGAGTTTGACGCCACGAAGCGGGCGAAGGTGATCTTGGGTCAGATGCAGTTGATTCAACCGGGAGAGGAGGCCAAAGGGGTCAACAACGTCCTCGATTCTGCCGCGCTCACCTACGTGGCCGCATTCGTCGCCGTGCTCGGCCAGTTGCTTTACTACGTGTTGATGCTCACGGGTAGTCGCCGTTGAGTGGCGCAAGCCGCCCGGGTGGGCGAGTCGGCGGCCGGTCCTCCCCGCCGGTGGTGATGACCATCGCGGGGTCCGACAACTCGGCGGGCGCGGGGATCCAGGCGGACCTGCGGACGATCAACGCGTTGGGTGGTTACGCGCTCACGGCGGTGACTTGCGTGGTGGCTGAGGTGCCGGGGAAGGTCGAAGCGATCGAGGCGGTGAGTCCGGGGGTAGTGGCAGCTCAGGTGCGGCTGGGCTTCGAGGCCTTTCCGGTCGGGGCGGTGAAAACCGGGATGCTGTATTCGGCGGAAATCGTGCGGGCGGTGGCTGGGACGCTGCGAGATCAAGATGCCCCGCTCGTGGTCGATCCGGTGATGGTCGCGTCGAGTGGGGATTCGCTTTTGGAAGAGGCCGCAGTGGCAGCTTACCGCGAAGAATTGATACCAATGGCGGCTTTGGTCACGCCGAACCTAGGAGAATTGGCCATTTTGGTCGGACGGAAGGTCCGGGATTCCGGCGAAATGGAAGCGGCGGGTGAGGAGTTGGCGGCGCAGTATGGGACGGCGTTTCTCCTGAAAGGGGGGCATCTGGCGGGCGAGGTCGCGCGAGACGTGTTGGTAAGTCCGGATGGCGCGCGGGAGAGCTTCGAGGCGCCGTTCGAGAAAGCTGTCGATCCGCACGGGACGGGTTGCATGTATTCGGCGGCGATCGCGGCGGGGCTTGCTAACGGGCTGAAGCTCGGCGATGCGATTGCTCAGGCGAAGGAATTTATCACCAAAGCGATCCGGGAGCGGCACCGTTGGGGGGACACCGAGATTCTGAATACAATGACTTGGAACAGAAGGTGACGAAGGGAACAAAGGGGTGAAAATACAGGAGGGGGATGCATTGCAATGCATCCCCTTTCGTTAACTTCTGTTCAAAACTGTATCTGCATCAGCGGACGACTCGGGCGCCGCCGCCTTTCATGACTTTTTCGACTTCCTTGACGATTGCCATGCTGGTGTCGCCGGCGGTGGTCATCGCGAGGGCTCCGTGGGCTGCGCCGTATTCGACGGCTTGCTGGGCGTCGCCGGTCGTGAGGAAGCCGTAGGTGAGGCCGCTTGCAAAGCTGTCGCCACCGCCAACGCGGTCCATGATCTCCAAGTCGGGATACGGGCGGCTTTCGTAAAATTCGCCGTCGTGCCAGACGATGGCTCCCCAATCGTTGACGGTCGCCGTCTTCACGCCACGCAGGGTGGTGGCGGTCGCCTTGAAGTTCGGAAACTTGGTCACCGCCTTGGTGATCATTTTCTTGAAGGCGTCGATCTCGAGGTTGGAGAGGTTTTCGTCCGCGCCCTCGACCTCGAAGCCGAGGCAAGCGGTGAAGTCTTCTTCGTTGCCGATCATGACGTCGACGTATTGCGCGATCTCTTGGTTCACCTCCTGCGCCTTGGCGTGGCCGCCGATGGACTTCCACAGCGACGGGCGGTAGTTGAGGTCGTAGGAGACGATGACGTCGTGCTTCTTCGCCGCCTTGACGGCTTCGATGACGAGCTCGGGCGTCGTGTCGGACAGGGCGGCGAAGATTCCTCCGGTGTGGAACCAACGTGTGCCGAGCGTGCCGAAGATGTGATCCCAATCGAAATCGCCGGGCTTCAGCTGGCTGGCGGCGGTGTTGCCGCGGTCGGAGCAACCGGCGGCTCCGCGGATGCCGTAGCCGCGCTCGGTGAAGTTGATCCCGTTGCGCACGGTGCGGCCGATGCCGTCGTCTTCGGACCATTTGATGAACTGCGTGTCGACCCCGCCTTGCAAGATGAAGTCCTCGACGAGCCGACCGACGGCGTTGTCGGCGAAGGCGGTGAGGATGGCGGTGCGCTGGCGGAAGCAGCGGCGGAGGCCACGGGCGACGTTGTATTCGCCGCCGCCTTCCCAGGCGCGGAAGTTGCGGGCGGTGTGGACGCGGCCTTCACCGGGATCGAGGCGAAGCATCACTTCGCCGAGTGAGATGAGGTCGTATTGGCAGTCGGCGGCAGGTTTGAGAGGGATCATGGAATTGATATGATTGATGATTTATGATTTGGCGAGTTTGACGGCGCTGGCGATGAGGGCGGTGACTTCGTCCATCTTGCCTTCGGCGATCTTGTCGGATGGGACCATCCAGCTGCCGCCACAGGCGATAACTTTGGGGAAAGCGAGGTAATCGAGCAGGTTCGTTTCGGTGATGCCGCCCGTCGGGATGAACCGCATCATGCCGTAGGGGGCGGAGATGGCTTTGAGGGTCTTGAGGCCGCCCATCGCTTCGGCGGGAAAAAATTTAACCGTCTCGAGACCCAGGTCGAGGGCCATTTCGATGTCGGTCGGATTGCTGATGCCGGGCGTGACGGGGATGTTGTTCTCGACGCAATAGCCGACGACCTTCGGGCTGAAGCCGGGGGAAATGATGTAGGTCGCGCCGTTGTCGACGGCCTCCTTGACCTGATCGATCTTGAGGACAGTGCCCGCCCCGACGAGCAGGTCCTTGTTTTGCGCCATGATTTTGATCGATTCGGCGGCGGCGGCGGTGCGGAAGGTGACCTCGGCGACGGGGAGGCCGCCGGCGATGAGGCTTTCGGCTAACGGCGCGGCGTGATCGGCGGATTGCAGTGCGATGACGGGGACGAGACGGTGGGAAGCAAGTTGTTCGAGGATGGTCATGATTTGAGGAATGGCGGGGACTAGAGCCGCGGGAGCGTGAGGGCCCCGTCGACCATGATGACTTGGCCGGTGGAGTAGGGAAAGTTTGCGGTGGCGAGGGAAGCGACGGCAAGTCCGATGTCGTTGGGCGCACCCCAACGCGGGGTGACGCAGAGGCCGTCGGCGATGAGCTTGTCGTACTTCTCGGTCACGCCAGCGGTCATGTCCGTCTTGATCACGCCGGGGCGGATCTCGTAGACCGGGATGTGGTGCTCGCCGAGGCGCGCTGCGAAGAGGGACGTCATCATGGCGATGCCGGCTTTGGCAACGCAATATTCGCCGCGGTTGGTGCTGGCTACCGTGGCGGAGATCGAGCCGACGTTGACGATGGCGTAGAAGGCGTCGGGGTCGGCGGTCTTTTGCTCGATCATCCAATTGGCGGCAAGTTGGCTGAGGAAATACGGGCCTTTGAGATTGGTGCCGACGACGTAATCGAAACTTTCCTCGGTGGCTTCGAGGATGTCTTTGCGCTCTTTTGGCGCGACGCCCGCGTTGTTGACGAGGACGTTGAGGTGCCCGAATTCGGAGCGGATCCCGTCGATCATGGCTTGCCGGGCGGGGGCGGAGCCGATGTCGCCCTGGCAGTAGAGGACCTTGGCGCCGAGGGATTCGAGGTGAGCGATGGGTTCGCTGACGGCGGAGGCGGGGCGCATGCCGTTGATGGCGACGTCGAAGCCGGCGGTGGCGAGGTGCTCGGCGCAGGCGAGGCCGATGCCTCGGGAGCCTCCGGTGATTAGAGCCGTAGGCTTTGATTGATGATTGGTCATTGACGATTTTGGGGGAAGTGCGGCTTCGCCGTTGGTTTGGGTCGGCGATCACAAATCGCCGCTCCTTGAGGGGTGGATCAGTTGAGTTTGGGGACGTCGAGCCAGCGGCGCTCGGCCCAGCTTTGGAGGCCGAGTTCGGCGAGTTGGACGCCTTTGGCTCCTCGGAGGAGATCCCATGGGAAGGGTTCGTCGAGGGCGACGTGGCGGAGGAAGAGCTCCCACTGGATCTTGAAGGCGTTGTCGTAGGTCTCCTGGTCCGGGACCTTGCTCCAGCCTTCGTAGAAGTCGATGGGTTGAGGGACGTCGGGATTCCAGGTCGGGCGCGGAGTGTTGCCGTAGTGCTGAATCCAGACGTCGCGAAGGCCGCAGGTGGCGCTGCCTTTTTCGCCGTCGACGAGGACGGTGAGGAGGTCGTCGCGGCGGACGCGGGTCGTCCAACTGCTGTTGAAGTGGGCGATCACGCCGCCGGCGAGTTCGAAAGTCGCGTAGGCGGAGTCGTCGGCGGTGCACTTGTAGGGCTTGCCGTTCTCGTCGATGCGCTCGGGGATGTGGGTCGCACCGAGGCAGGAGAGGGCCTGGGGTTCGCCAAAGAGATTTTCAAGCACGTACTGCCAGTGGCAAAGCATGTCGACGATGATGCCGCCGTCGTCTTCCTTGCGGTAGTTCCAGCTCGGCCGCTGCGGCGCGACGGTGTGACCCTCGAACACCCAGTAGCCAAATTCGCCACGGACGCTCAGGATTTTTCCGAAGAATCCAGTGTCGATGAGGCGCTTGAGTTTCACGAAGCTGGCCAGCCAGAGCTTGTCTTGGACGACGCCATTCTTCAGCCCCGCGTCTTTGCAGAGTTGGTAGAGTTCGAGCGCGGTTTCGGAATCAACGGCTGTCGGCTTCTCGCAGTAGACGTGCTTGCCCGCCTTCACGGCTTTGCGGACGCCCTCGGCGCGGCGGCCGGTGGTCTGGGCGTCGAAGTAGATCTGGTAGTCGTCGCTGGCGAGGGCCTCGTCGACGTTGGTGGTCCATTTCGTGGCGCTGGAGCGGGCGCAAAGGTCCTTGAGTTTGCTCTCGCTGCGACCGACGAGGATGGGGTCGGGCATGATGATTGCCTCGGGTCCGACGCGGACGCCGCCCTGCTTGATGATGGCGTCAATCGACCGAAGAAGGTGCTGATTGGTGCCCATGCGTCCGGTGACGCCGTTCATGATGATGCCGATTTTGTGGGTCTTCATAAGTAGGATGGGTGAGGGATTATTCTGGTTTGATGGTGCATTGGGGGTGGGCGCCGGCGGGGAGAGGTGGGGTGTCGCCGACTCCGGCGGGGGGGAGGGTGCCGGCGAGTTCTTGCCGCCAATGGGCAACGTCGCCGGCGGGGCCGTAGCAATAGATCATGCGGAGCGGGGTGTCGCCGATGTTGGTGAGTTGGTGAAAGACTCCCGGCGGGATGAAGACGGCCTGACCGGTGGTGAGGGTCTGTTTTTCCTCGCCGAGGCACATCTCGCCGGTCCCTTCGACGACGAAGTAGACTTCTTCCTGTTCTTGGTTGTGCCACGGGACCTGACCGCCATTGGCGTCGAGCGTGACGTTCCCGAGGGAAAATGCGGTGGCCTGGACCGGGGCGGGGCCGCCGACGAGGTTCTGGGTAAGACGGCGGGCCGGGTAGCGGTTGCCGGGGATCTGGGAAAGGTCGGAGATGGTCATTTCTGAGGTTTCGAAGTTTTGGAGTTCGGAGGTTCTGACGGTCAGCTGATGCCGGCGTAGAAGGTGTAGTTGGGGGCTTCGGTGTTGAGCCGGCCGAGGTAGAGGGCGAGTTCGCGGGCGTGGTAGTCGCCCCACATGCTGCTTTCGCCGTTCGGGATCTTGCTGCCTTCGGGGACGTGGTCCCAGCCGTTCGGTCGGTGGTAGATGCTGTGGAGGATGAGGCCTTGGTGGGCGTCGGATTCGCTCAGGTAGGGAGCGGAGAACAGGGTGTTGGCGGCGTTGAGTCCGGCGTCAGTGTAGCGGGTTGCTTTCGCGGCGTTGCCCCTTTTCTCGTGATATTGGCCAAGTCGAAGCAGGCCCTGCGCGCCGATGGCGGCGGCGGAACTGTCGACGGGTTCGAAGTCGTTGTACGGGTCCGCTGGTCGGTCGAAGATGTCGTCGCCGAGCTTGTGAATGAGCGGGGCACCGGTGTCCCAATACGGGATGCCGTCGGTCGCAGTGTGCTCGATGTAGAAATCGCAGGTGGCCTCGGCGGCTTTGAGCCAGAGGGCCTCGATGGCTTCGCGACCGCCGAAGGGAGCGAGGTCCGAGTCGTCGAGGGTGGCGAGGAATTCGAGTTCCTCGGGGTAGCCGACCATCGCCCAGGAGAGGCCGCGGGTCCACGTGGTGAAGCCGGAGAAGCCTTGCTGCGAATTTGGGCAGCGGAAGGCCCCGTCGTTGCGGTTGAAGACGGCTTCGTGGGCCGTGCGACCGCGAACGTCGTAGTGGTCGCGGCCTTCGCCGTACCAGATGTTGAATTTCGCCGTCGCCGCCAGGTGCTGGATGGCGCGCTCGAGGAGGTTGATCGGCTGATCGCCCTCGCCCATGAGGACGTGACCAAGTTGGTGCCCCGCCATGAGGACGCGGCAGGAGCGAACGGTGTCGACGAAGAGGGAATGGGGGCCGTTGAAGGAGTAGATGTAGCCGCCATCGGGGATCGAGGACCACCGGGCTGCTTGCACGGCGGCGGAGGTCTTGATGGCGAGTTTGTAGAACTCGGCCTCCCAGTCGTTCGTCTCGGTGCGGCCTTCGCGCATGAGGCGGAGCAGATTGCCGTAGGTCGAAAGGTTGTTGAATCCGTGGTCGTGCACGCCGATGTGGCTCACGTGCGAGGCCATGCGGTCGACGGTGTTGCGGCGGGCGATTGCGAGAAACTGCTCGTCGTTGGTCGCGTCGAATTGCAGGACGGCCGATCCGTAAACGAAGCCTTCGGTCCACTCAGTCCAGCCGCGGGTCGTATATTCCCCCGCGACGGTGTAAACGGGCGTGCCGCCCGATTTGTCGTAGTTGGCCTCGATGTCGAGGATCTTGCGACCGGAGTGGTCCCAGAAGTTGGCGAGCTTGGCGGTGACGTCGGAGAGGGTGGGCATCGATTTAATAGCGGTGGGGTTTGCGGAGGTGGATGAGGAGGAACTCGGTGTTCTCTATCGCTTCGTAGGTGTGTTCTTGAACGGCGTCAAATTGCAGGGCGTCGCCCGTTCTGAGCGTGTGCCGCTCACGGGGGAGTTCGACCTCAAGGGTCCCTTCGAGCACCCAACAAATCTCGTGGTCGTCGTGGTGGACGTCGGGGCGGTGGAGTCGGCTGCCAGCCTTGGCGCGAGCGTGAAAGCAGCGGGCGTTGCCGTAGTCGATGCGTTCGAAATTGAAATCACCGGACCGGTAGGCGATGGCAGACGTGGCGTGCGAGGTGCAGGATTCCGCCAAGCCGAGGAGGTCGGAGGCGGTGAGATTAAAGACGCGGGCGAGGCGATGGAGGGTCTCGAGTTCCGCCGACGCGAGGTTGCGCTCGAGCTTGGAAATGACCGCCGCCGAGACGCGCGAGCGCTCGCTGACGTCGCTGATAGTGAGGTCGGCGCGCTTGCGAAGGTCGCGGAGGACGGTGAAGTCGAATGGGGGGAGTTTGTCTTCAGCGGGGAGCATTAAGTTCGGGGGAGATATAGAGCGGCAGTATTTTTAGTGTCAACGAACTTTAGGGCTTGGCGGGGGCGGTGAGGTTTGCGGCTTTGCCGGTTGGTTGGGTCGGCGAATGGGGAGTCGCCACTCCTTGGGGGTGGCGGCTCCCGCGCTTCGCGTGGGTTGCCGGGCTTCGGCGGCTGGAAGCCGCTGCTCTTTGGATAGATTTCTACCGGATCGTTTCCGCTAGGTAGGGGAGGAGATCGGTGATGGCGATGCGCTTCTGCTCCATCGAGTCACGGTGGCGGAGGGTGACGGTGCCTTCATTTTCAGGGCCATTTTCGCCGATGGTGTCGAAGTCGATGGTGACGCAGAAGGGCGTTCCCGCTTCGTCCTGGCGGCGGTAGCGGCGACCGATGGCTCCGGTCTCGTCGTAGAACACGTTCATGAAGGGTCGCAGGCTGGCGGCGACTTCTTTTGCCTTGGCGACGAGGTCGGGCTTGTTTTTGAGCAGCGGGAAGATGCCGACTTTGATCGGAGCCACGCGGGGGTGGAATCGGAGGACGGTGCGGGTCTCGGATTTGCCCTTGTCGTCGGTGATCGTTTCCTCGGCGTAGGCCTCGCAGAGAACGGCAAGAAAGGTGCGGTCGGCTCCGGCGCTGGGTTCGACGACGTGGGGGACGAAGCGCTCCTGGGTGGCCTCATCGAAGTAGTCGAGCGGTTTGCCGCTGGCGGTCTGGTGTGCCGCCAGGTCGTAGTCGGTGCGGTAGGCGACGCCCTCGAGTTCGGCGATGCCGAAGGGAAACTCGTATTCGAGATCGTAGGTCTTCTGGGAGTAGAAAGCGCGGTCGGCCTCGGGGACGTCGAGGACGTGGATCTTCTCACGCGGGACGCCGATGTCTTCGTAAAACTTGAGCCGCTCCTCGAGCCAGGTGTCGGTGAGGGCGAGGCCGTCTTCGGGGCGGCAGAAGTATTCGATCTCCATCTGCTCGAACTCGCGGGAGCGGAAGATGAAGTTGCGGGGATTGATCTCATTGCGGAACGCCTTGCCGACCTGCGCGATGCCGAACGGGAGCTTTTTGCGGGCCGTGTCCAGGACGTTGCGGAAATTCACGAAAATCGATTGCGCGGTCTCCGGTCGGAGGTAGGCGAGGTTGTCCTCGCTCTCGATCGGACCCGTGTGGGTCTTGAACATGAGGTTGAAGTCCTTCGGCTCGGTGAGAAGCGCTCCGTTGTTTGGATTGAACCGCTGCGAGTCCACGACCACTTCCTCGCGGTCAAAGCGAGGTTCAACGGTGTCGGCGGCTTCCGCGACTTCGGCAGTGTCGTCCTGGACGTTGGCGTAAAATTTTCGCGCCACTTTCTCGGCGTATCCGCTCTTGCGCTCCGGTCCGACGAGGACGGCGAAGGGTCGCTCCGATTCGCCGCCCATTTTGAACGTGGCTCCCGAGTACCAGAAGACCGTGCCGGATTGGGCGGGGACTTGGTCGGCCCGAAACCGCGCCTTGGTGAGCAAGCAATCGACCATCGGGTCCGAAAAGGTGTCTTCGTGTCCGGACGCTTTGAGGACCGCGCGGTTCATGACGATAGACCCGTCGATCCCGACGATGTCGTCGCGCTCCTGGACGTTGCGCCGCCACCAGAAGTCTTTGATGTTGCGCTTGAGTTCGACGCCGAGCGGACCGTAGTCCCAGAAACCGTTGATTCCGCCGTAGATTTCGGAAGCCTGAAAAATGAAGCCACGGCGCTTGGCGAGGCTGACGATGCGCTCCATGAGGTCGGGGTCGGATTTTTGGGCCATCGCGCTTTTCTAAATGAGAAATTTGAAATGATGAATGAGAAATGGTGTGCTGGCGCGATGGCTGAAGACGGCATCGAGGTCGCGCAATACGTGAAGGGGGAGTTCGGGTTCTACCTGCCGACGTGCTGGGAGCACGTCGAGGAGCCGGAGGACGAGGGGAGCGACGAATTTGTTGAACGGTTTGACTGCGTCGAATTCGGGAGGCTTTCGGTCGAATGCCTGCCGCTGATGACGGAGGACCTGTCGGCCGATCCGGCGGAGGTGCTCCGGGAGCTGGAACCCGGCCCGCAAGAAGTCGCCGGGCCGCTCGTCCGCCTGGCGAGCGGCTTTGCCATGCGATCACGCGTCCACCGTGACGAGGAGATCGCGACATTTCGCTGGCTCCACTGCGAGCTGGCCCATTGCTTCGAGCCGGGGACCTTCGGACGGGTCCGCTTCTCCGCGTGCACGACGGCGGCCCGCCTCCTGGAACCGACGGTGCTCATGCACGCCCACCTCATTCGCGTCTGCGCCCGGCAAACGGAAGTGGTCGACTGAGGCGCGGGGAACCTCCGGGTCGAGTTTCCAAGCAAGGGTTTCGTCTGCCCGGCGCGGACTAGCCCCGCGTCTTCGACGCAGGGAACTCCGGAGGCTCAGTCTGGGAACGAGTTCGTCCAGCTGGTACGCGAGGTCGAACGCAATCCAGTGGTCCGGAATCCGACCCACGGGTGCTGCTGCGCAAAAAACGACCCAACCGACGAAAAATCGCCGCTGCCTGAGCCGCATTGCCCACCTCCGAGCGCGCCACGCGGCGTCCCCCGGGAGATTGGCGGAGAAAGTTGATCGAGCCTTCGCGGGATTGCGGCCTCGGCGGATCGGTTCGGGGTATGGACCGAGGACATAGGTGACAGATTGATCGGAAACATGGGTGACAGATCAGGGTGGTAAATGCCCTGGGAAAACGAGTCACCGATGGAGCAGAAGCGGAGGGGTCCAGCGGAGTGGTCGCGGAGGGGGGTATGAACCGAGGACATAGGTGACAGATTGACCGAGGACATGGGTGACAGTTCAGGGTGATGAATGCCTTGGAAAAACGAGTCACCGATGGAACAGAAACAGAAATTTGTAAGTCTACTCACGAGCGGCCGGTTCACGATGGTGGAGCTGTGCGAAAGCTTCGGGATCTCGCGCAAGACTGGTCACAAGTGGAAGGCGCGATACGAGGCCCACGTGCGGCGGAGGGGTCTGCGGCGGAGGGGTCAGTCCTTTCTTTTGCTCAACTTCACAAAATCCGACGCATCTTTCCGGCTTCTTTGTTGCTTTCGGATTTCATCCGCAGCATTGCCCGACTGATGTTGCTGACGTTCCCAATCGCCAACCGTTCCGCCACCCAGGCATTCCCGACCACGGTCTTCGTCTTGACGAGCCAGACCAAAGCCTGTTTCCGCAAATCGCTCGGTCGCAGCTTCACCAAATCGCTCTCTGAAAGTCCCACCAAGAGCATTCCCTCCCGCACCATCGCTTCGGCACTCTCTTCACCGCTCCCACGAAACGGCGCCGACTCGAACGAGACCGACTGCCTCCCCGCGATCATCTTCCCTGCGAGATCACTGATTCGACCCCGAAATTCCTCTCCGCCAACAAACCACCCTCTCCTCAACTCAGCCCACTCCTCACCATTGTCGGATCCTCGGCGGTCCTCGCTGGCTCGACCCTCAAGATATTTCGCGTAGGCCCGGCGCTCCCGTGCCTTCGCTGCATCCCAGCCATGCCACCCCGGCGAACTCGTCTCGTCCAGCCAAACAGCGGCGTTCCGACCCGCACAAATTGACGGGAAACTACTCCAGCGATATCCCGCCAACCCGACTTCCTCGTCAACCAACCCCGCCCTCGCCGGGTTCAAATGAATATAATCACTAACCTTCCGCGCGTAAGACCCGTCTTCACTCTCGATCGGGATCGCCTTGTAGCGACCCTGAAAAAGATGACCTCTCTGCCGATGTCGCGCGTTGAAGCGCCGTGTAAGTCCCCTGAAACCACTGCATTCCCTTCACCAAGTTGGCCTCCGGCGTCGTCAGTAGGAGATGATAATGGTTCCCCATCAGAACGTAACTCTGCACCTTCCAACCCGTCCGCTCGCTCGCCTCCCCCAGCGTTCTCAGCAACGTCTCCCGATCCCGGTCATCTTCAAAAATGGCCTCCCGCCGGTCCCCGCGACACATCACGTGATACATCGCCCCTTCATACTCAATGCGAACCTGCCTCGGCATCCCTCTCCCTTTCTGCCAACGGCACCTCCCGTCAATCAAATTCTGAGCAAAAGAAAGGACTGACCCCTCGCCTCTCCACAACCTGTCCGCTCGCTCGCCTCCCCCAGCGTTCTCAGGAACGTCTCCCGATCCCGGTCATCTTCAAAAATTGCCTCCCGCCGGTCCCCGCGACACATCACGTGATACATCGCCCCCTCATACTCAATGCGAACCTGCCTCGGCATCCCTCTCCCTTCCTGCCAACGGCACCTCCCGTCAATCAAATTCTGAGCAAAAGAAAGGACTGACCCCTTGGAATCAAATTCTGAGCAAAAGAAAGGACTGACCCCTTGGAGACCCCTTGGAGACCCCTTGGAGACCCCTTGGAGACCCCTTGGACATGTCGCCTGACCCCTCGGGTGGACAAAGGAAAAACGAAAAACCCGCGAGGATCTCCCGCGGGCCTTCCAGGTTGAATTGGTTGATTGATCTATGCGCTCATCCGGCGACGGCGAGCGAACGCCACGAGCACAACCAAGCCGGCGATGCCCAAGGCATACTCGTGTGGCTCGGGGACAGCAGTCACCGAGATCGAACCAGTCGGGAGCGTGATCAAGGAATTGCTCAAAGTCGCAATTCGCCTCATTCCCGATCGTCGGTAACCACTCGGCCTTTGTTCCGCTTGAAAGAGTTGACGTGTCAAAGAATCCATTGTCGGTTTTAGTCGAGAAGGCGAAGGCTGTTGTTCCATCTACGAAAGCCAGTCGGAAGCGCAGATGTATTGGACCTAGTCGCATTCGACCACGGTCTCTCGGCATTCAAGCCATAAGGAAACTTGGGCTAGAAGCACTACCCTGATAGGCTAGAACTTGTATCGTCGTGTAGCAAACGCGACTCCGCTGACCGGAGCGTACGATAATTGATACCGGCTGAGACGGCCGACGTGAACGTATACGTAAAAGAGCCTTCATTAGCCCGGAAGCTTCCGCTAGATATCCAGCCGTTATCTGTAAAGCTGATCTCCTCTCCCAGGCTGATGTCCACGAGCGCCACGAAGGAAATCCCATCCGGCGAATCCGAGTTGTAACCAGTAATTGCAATGTCTCCAGCGCTAAGCGCGGCACGTGAATCAACGACTGTCGCCAAACCAGCTGCGACAGCCATTGTAAGTAGTATTTTTTTCATTTTTTCCCCTGAGTGTTTGTTTTTATTTTTAGGACAGCCAACGTTTAGCACCACCCATGCCAACAGGGTGAGTGGTGTCCGTTTGCCGATCCGCGACGAGAGAACGATTTCGCTCCAAGGCCCGCAACGATTGGTCTGTCACAAATCCGTTTCATTCGTAGCGCGCTGAAAGAAACCGACTTACGGGACCCCACGCAACCGATCCCGCCGCGATCATCCCCGTCCATTTCCTCATCGGGGATTCGTTATTTCTTTCGAATATCTTTGCGTTGCCCCAAATGATCCGGCTCAAAGCCGAAAGAAATTCGCGACACCCCTGCCGAAAAACCGCCAAACCCGGAAGATTGGAGGGGGTCAATCCGTTCATTGGTTCAGAATAATCGACGGTTGGACGGTTGGGAGGCCGGGAGTTGAGAAGGGAGGATGCCGAGAGCGGTTCGGATTGAGTCTGCTGGGGCGAAATATCACGTTCTTTGCCGGGGAGATCGGCGGGAGGCGATTTTCGAGGGTGACAGGAAAGGGGTCAGTCCGTTCATTGGTTCAGAAACGGTTGACGGCTTCGGGAAAGTGGTGGAGAAACGGGCATGCCGAGGGAAAGGGGTCAGTCCGTTCATTGGTTCAGAAAGCTTGACGGCATCGAGAAAGTGGTTGAGGAACGGGCATGCCGAGACCGGTTCGAATTGAATACGCTGACGCGGTTTATCACGTGATTTGCCGAGGTGACCGACGGGAAGCGATTTTCAAAGACGATCGTGATCGGTTGACCTTTTTGAAGACGCTTGGGGAGGTGTGCGAACGGACGGGGTGGAAGATCCGGAGCTACGTGCTGATGGGGAACCATTATCACCTGCAGCTTCACACACCGGAGGCAAATTTGGTGAGGGGGATGCACTGGTTCCAAGGGACCTACACGGCACGATCGAATGCTCGGCACCAAGAGCGAGGCCATCTCTTTAAAGGGCGATACAAGGCGATCCCGATCGAGACGGCCGATGAAAGCTACGGAAAAGTCGTCTGTGATTACATTCACTTGAATCCGGCGCGCGCGGGCTTGATCGACGATCCGGGTGGACGGTTGGTCGATTATCAATGGAGCAGCTTTCCGGCGTTGGCGGCGCGAATGGGGTCAGTCCGCTCATTGCTTCAGAAATTCTTGACGACCTGCGAGGGGGGGTAGAAAGAAGTGAATGCCACGAGCGGTTCGAATCGAGTATGCGGGGGCGCTTTACCACGTGCTGTGCAGAGGGGATCGCAGAGAAGCGATTTTTGAGGATGACAAGGATCGCCTAGTCTTTTTGAAGACTCTTGGCGAGGTCTGTGAGCGCACGGGCTGGCGTATCGCTAGCTACGTGTTGATGAGCAATCACTACCATCTTCTGCTGGAGACGCCCGAACCAAACCTGGTCCGGGGCATGCAATGGTTTCAGAGCACCTACACGGCTCGCTATAACGCGCGACACCGCCAGAGGGGGCACGTTTTCCAGGGGCGATACAAGTCGATCCCGGTGGAAAGCGCGGATGGCTTCTACGGGCGGACCGTCAGCGATTACATTCACCTCAATCCGGCGCGGGCTGGTCTGACCCACGATCTCAAGCGCGGTTTACTCGACTATCGATGGAGTAGTTTGCCGACATTGGTTGGGAGCGTGGATTGCCCGGTTTGGTTGGACGCGGCGGTTGCAATGAGCTGGCATGGCTGGGATCAAGGCAAAGCGGATGATCGGCGCGACTACGCTCGCTATAGTGCCGGGCGGGCATCGGAGGACGGTCGGTCGCCATCAGTCGCCGACGAATGGAGCGCATTGAGGCGAGGTTGGTATCTGGGCGGCGAGGATTTTCGGAAAAATCTCGAGCAGCGGGCGCAAGCCGTGGTTGGAGAGGGGCAACGTTCGTCTTTTGAGGAAGTGTCGATGCAGGGGCACGACGAAGAAGCGGCGCGAGGAGTGCTGGCTAATGGCCTGAGCAAGATAGGCTTGGATATCGAGACGGTGGGGGAGCTGCGACCGAGCGATATCAGGGTTCAAGGTCTGATCTGGTTGATCCGGAGCAGAACCTTGATGGGAGATCGATGGTTAGCGGAGACGTTACGGTGCGGCCATCGAAGCAATATCTTGCGCGCTGTGAAGAGAATGCGGGCTGGGGAAGATCCGGAGGCCCGGAAGATGCGGGAACTTCTGAAGCAATGAGCGGACTGACCCCTCGGGTGACCCCTCGGGTGTTTCTTAATGGTCGCCGTGGATTCTTGATTTGGCGTGGTCGAAGTAGGTTGGGTCGATTTCGAATCCGATGAAGCGGCCGACCTCGCACTGCTGGGCGGCGATCGCTGAGGTGCCGATCCCGAGGAAGGGATCGAGCATAGTTGATTGGGCGTTCGCTCCGTGGAGGCGGATGCAGTTGACGACGAGGGCAGTGGGGAACGTGGCGGGGTGGGGGCGGTCTTTGGAGCGTCGGGTAATCGTTTCGTAGGGGACGAACCAAGTGTTGCCTCGGCAACGGACATTTTGCCCTTCGGTGTGGCCCCAGCGTTCGATGTTGCTCTTGTCGGCGTAAGGGACGCCGATCGCTTTGCGATGAATGGGGGTCGAACCGGCCTTCGTGAGATGAAAGAGGTATTCGTGGCAGTCGTTGACAAAACGCTGAGATTGGATCGGTTTGAAGTGCCCCTTCGAGAGAACCGTGCCACCGGTTTCTACGCTGATGGATTTAATCCAGTGGATTGTATTCTGGAGGGCAAATTTCCCCCGGGCGCGGAGGACCAGCTCGTGGGGCAGCCAGGGGTTCTTCGGCGATCCGCCAAGGTTTAAGAAGAACGAACCGTTCGGATGCAGGACGCGCGAGATCTCCTCCATCCACTCGTCACACCACGCTAGGTAATCCGTGCGGCCCGAGGTGTCGGAGTAGGCACCGTATGTCACCCCTATGTTGTAGGGTGGCGAGGTCACGACGAGGTCGACGCTAGCATCCGCGACGTGCTCCCGGAGGCCGACGAGGCAGTCCCCGCAATGGAGGTCGAGGCGGGTGGGGGAGGAGAATAGATCCAAAACGGGTCGTGATCCGAGCGTTGACGGAGTGGGGAGGGCTTAGTGCCCGCGATTTTTCCGTTCGATCTCGCGGGGTTGTTTGGTGAGGACGGTGTCGACGACGGTTTCGACCATGTCGAGATGGCTTGCGGACTCTTTGAACTGCGACTTCATGTCGGCGACGTAGCGGGTGACCGCCTCGAGGCGCTGGGCGAGCAGTCGCGCGAGGCTGAAGGCGATGGCCGGGTGGTCGCGGAGAAAGGCTTCGCCGTCGCTGGCCACGTGGAAGGTGCTCGGCTCGATAGCTCGAACGGTGGCGGTGGAGCAACTCTGAAGGAGCAGCGACAACTCGCCAAAGACGGATCCGGGAGTGGATGACCTGGCGATACGCGTGGGCCCCTTGATCACTTCGACGCTACCCGACTCGAGAAAGAAGAGGCCCTCGGGCCGCCGACTTTCGGTGATGAGAACGTCTCCGGTGGCGAGTTCGATCCGGGGAAGGGTGCGGATGACTTCGAGGAGGTCGGCGTGCATGGCTGCAAGGTATCGCGGAGGCCGGGAGCGATTGCGAGGCGGGAATGTGGGTGGGGTTGCGGACGGCGGGAGCCGGCGATACGGTGGGGTGATGATGACCGCGGACGAATTTCTGACCGCGTTGAGGGCAGTGGGGGCGGGGCGGTATCACCACCGGCACCCGTTTCACCTGCGAATGAACGCGGGGGAGCTATCGCCCGACGAGATCCGCCGGTGGGTGGCGAATCGCTATTATTACCAGCTGGCCATCCCGCTCAAGGACGCCGCGATCTTGAGCAATTGTCCGGACCGAGCGGTGCGGCGGGTGTGGATTCATCGGATCGTGGATCACGACGGGCGAGAGGGTGACCGGGGTGGGATCGAGAAATGGCTGAGGCTCGGCGAGGGGTGCGGTATGGAGCGCGGCGAGATCGAGGGATGCGGGGGTGTCTTGCCGGGAGTCCGGTTTGCCGTGGATGCCTACGTGAATTTTGCAAGGACGAAGCCGTGGCCGGTGGCGATCGCGTCGTCGCTGACGGAGTTGTTCGCGCCGGATCTGATGGCGGAGCGGCTGGCGGCTTTCCAAACACACTACACCTGGGTGGCGGACTGGGCGTTTGAGTATTTCGAAGGCCGGGTGACGCAGGCGCGGGTGGACTCGGACGAGGCGTTGGAATTTGCGATGCAGTTCTGTGATTCGACGGCATTGCAGCGCGAGGCGGTGGCGGCGTTGGAGTTCAAGTGCGACGTGTTGTGGGCGGTGTTGGATGCGATTGCGGCGGGTGAGGTTCCTCGCGCGGAGGCACGGAGGCGCGGGGAAGGTTGAAAGCGCGATTGGCGAAGCACGCGCGGTTGCAGCGGGATCGGGTTACGGGGGCGGTGATGTTGCTTTATCCGGAGGGGGCGATGGAGTTGAGCGAGTCGGCGGAGGCGGTGGTGCGTTTGTGCGACGGGACGCGGGCGGTGGAAGAGATTGCGACGGCGTTGGCTGATGATTTCGAGGGGGTGAGGGCGGAAGACGTGGTGGCGGTCGTCGATGATTTGGCGGACCGAGGGTTGCTCGTGCGATGAGTGGAGAAGCGCGGCCGTTTGGTTTGCTGGCGGAGTTGACGCACCGGTGTCCGTTGCACTGCCCCTATTGCTCGAATCCGATTGAGCTGGCGCGGCGGGAGGAGGAATTGTCGGGCGAGGAGTGGGGGCGGGTGATCCGCGAGGCGGCGGAGTTGGGGGTGCTGCAGGTCGGGCTGTCGGGTGGGGAGCCTCTGCTGTTTCCGGGATTGGAGGCGGTGATCGCGGTCGCGAAGGCGGAGGGGGTTTATTCAAATCTCATTACCAGCGCAGTGGGGATGTCGGAGGCGCGGGCGCGCGCGTTGCGGGAGGCTGGGTTGGACGTGGTGCAGGTGAGCTTTCAGGCGGATGAAGCGAAGCTAGGCGATGAGGTGGCCGGGGCGCGGGTGCATGCGGCGAAGCTGGCGGGGGTGGCAGCGGTGCGGGCGGCGGGTCTGCCTCTAGGGCTCAATGTGGTGCTGCACCGGCGGACCATCGGGCGGGTTGGGGAGTTGATCGCTCTGGCCGAATCGCTGGGGGCGATGCGGATCGAGCTAGCGAACGTGCAATTTTATGGCTGGGCATTTCGAAATCGCGCGGAGTTGCTGCCGACGCGGGAGCAGTGCTTGGAGGCGGAAAGGGTGGCTCGGCGGGAGACGGAGAGGCTGCGGGGGAAGATGGACGTGGTCTACGTGCTGCCGGATTACTACGAGCGGAGGCCGAAGCCGTGCCTGCACGGATGGGGGTCGCGCGGGATCACGGTGAATCCACGTGGAGACGTGTTGCCTTGTCAGGCTGCGCCGGATGCGATGCCGGAAATGAGGTTTGAGAACGTGCGGGAGCGATCCCTGGCGGAGATCTGGCGGGGGAGCGAGGCGTTCGAGCGGTTTCGAGGTTTCGACTGGATGCCGGAGCCGTGTCGGTCGTGCGAATTCAAGGAGCGCGATTATGGCGGGTGCCGGTGCCAGGCGGCGTTGATCACGGGTGATGCGGGGAAGACGGATCCGGTGTGCGAATTCTCGCCGGACCGCGGGTTGGTGGATGCGATGCTGGCTGAGGTCGGGAGCGCGGGTGGATTTGTTTACCGGGGGTGAGGAGATTTGGGCATGGTTTTGGGTCGGGTCGGCAGCCGGGGTGAAACGGAGACGGGCGAAGCCAATTGCAAATCGCCGCTCCTTGGGGTGTATTCGGCGGCCCCGCTATGATGATCCGCGTAGAAAATCTTACCAAACGCTATGGATCGGCGGTGGCGGTGGACGGGATCAGCTTCGAAGTGGGGAAGGGGGAGATCGTCGGCTTTCTGGGACCCAACGGCGCGGGGAAGAGCACGACGATGCGGATGCTCTCTTGCTTCTTGCCGCCGTCGAGTGGGCGGGCGGAGATCGCCGGGTATGACGTTTTCAACGATTCGCTGCGGGCGAGGGAGCGGATCGGCTACATGCCAGAAAGCGTGCCGCTTTATCTGGACATGCGGGTGTCGGAGTATCTGCGTTACCGGGCGCGGTTGAAGGGCGTGCGGGGTCGGCGGATGAAGGAGCGGATCGGCGACGTGATGGATCTCTGCGGATTGGAACACGTGAGCAAGAAGCTACTCGGGTCGCTGTCGAAGGGATACCGGCAGCGGGTGGGATTGGCGGATGCGATGGTGAACGAGCCGGACCTGCTGATCTTGGATGAGCCGACCATCGGGTTGGACCCGAATCAAATCCGGTCGGTGCGGGAATTGATCAAGAACCTGGGTCGGCACCACACGGTTCTCATCTCGACCCACATCTTGTCGGAGGTGGAGATGACGTGTTCGCGGGTGATGATCCTCAACGCGGGTAAGATCGTGGCCTCGGATGCTCCGGAGAATCTGCGGTCGCGCTTGCGAGCGGCGGGCGACGCTCGGCTGGAGGCTCGGGTGCCCGACGCTGGAGACGCTGCGGCGGCATTGGGAACGGTCGAGGGGGTGAAGGCGGTCGAGGTCGTGAGCGAGGGAGAGTGGTCGGAATTCCGGATGACGGTGGCGGACGGGGCGGATCCGCGTGAGGCCGTGTGGAAGCTGACTGGCGACCGCAGATGGGCGGTGCGAGAATTGAGCCGGAACCGGGCGACGCTGGAAGATGCGTTTGCGGAAATCACGCACTCGGATGAATGACTTTCGACCTTGGACAGCACGGATGACACGGATGGGATGCGGTGGGGGACGATGGCCTGTTGGTGGATTCAGGATCGATCCGTGTGATCCGTGCTATCCGAGGTCTGAACGAATCGTATGAAGAAATTTCTGACGCTCTTTGGACGCGAGGTGGCTTTGTATTTCCGGTCTCCGACGGCCTACGTGATCCTGTTCTTTTTCCTGTTTTTGACGGGCTTCAATTTTTTCTTTGTCGTGAGCACGATGAACCGGGGACCGGCGGCGGTGACGCTCGTCGAGGCGTTTTTCAATACGCCATTTTTCTGGTTCGGATTTGTGCTGCCGTTTCCGCTGATCACGATGCGGCTCTTTGCCGAGGAGTATAAGCTCGGGACGATCGAGGCGCTGATGACGGCACCAGTGACCGACCTTGCGGTGGTCGCTTCCAAATACCTGAGCGCGTTATTTTTTTACGTGGTGCTCTGGGCACCAAGTCTCCTGTATTTCTTTCTCTTCGGGTGGCTGACGGACCAACGGGCGGCGGAATCGGCCGGTTCGTATCTCGGGGCCTACGCGATGCTCCTGCTGCTCGGGATGTTTTATCTGGCGATTGGTTGTCTGGCGTCGGCGCTGACGAAGAACCAGGTGGTCGCGGCGATCATGGCCTTTGCGGCGATCTCGGTGATGTTTTACTGGGGCTTGTTCAGCTTTTACACCGTGAGTGTGAGTCCGGTGCTGCGGGACGTGACGGCTTATCTGTCGGCGATCGCCCACATGAGTGAGTTCTCGCAGGGGGTCTTCGACACGCGACCGGTGGTGCTTTATCTGAGCCTGACGGCGCTGGTGCTTTTCGTGACGTTCCAGGTCTTTCAATCGCGAAAGTGGAGGGTGTGATGGCGAAGCGGGTGAGAGATAGCGTCGGGAGGTCCGGGATCGGGCTGCGGCTGGGGGTGCAGATCGTCTGCGTGGTCTTCCTGGTGGTGGCGGCAAACGTGGTGGGATTTCAATACTTCGAGCGCTGGGATTTCTCGCGGTCGCAGAAGTTCACGCTGGCTGAGCAGACGAAGCGAGTGCTGCGGCAATTGCAGAATCCGGTCAAGATCGTGGCCTACTTCGGAACGGGTGGGATGAGCCTCGAGTCGGCGCTCTACGGGGACGTGCGGAATCTCCTGCGGGAATACGAGTTCTCGGGACGGGACCGGGTGGAGGTCGAACTGGTGGACCCGGCGCGGGATCTCTCGCGGGCGAGGGAGTTGCAGACGGAGTACGCGTTCCCGGGGGACGAGAACGTGCTCATCCTGGATTACGAAGGCCGGACGACATTTCTGCCCGTGATCGACTTGGGGCAATTCGACTTCTCGGGGGTCGAGATGGGGGAACCCGCGCGATTGGAGGCCTTTGCCGGGGAGCGGGCGTTGACGGGCGCCTTGTTGGAATTGTTGAACCCGACACGACAGCGGGTCTACTTGCTCGAGGGTCACGGCGAAGTGGCGGGCGGGGAGTTGAGCTACCTGGCGGACGGTCTTGCACAGCAAAACGCGGAGCTCGTCCCGCTGAATCTGGCGGGGGGCAAAGCGGTGCCGGAGGATGCCAGTGTCGTTCTAATAGCGGGCGCGGCTTACGATCTGGCGGAGGCGGAGCTCGTGGCGTTGCGGAACTATTGGGCAGCGGACGGGCGCTTGATCGTCGCTTTGGATCCGGAGGCCGAGACGCCGGGATTGGCGGATTTATCGGTGAGATGGGCATCATGGCCGAAGCGAACCGCGTGTTGCAGGTCGTGCCAGCTCCGTTGAAGCCGGGGACATTTTACGTGATCAAAGACGTGCCCGGCACGTTCATCGGAGGCTCGCCGGTGACGAAACGATTGGTGGGAGTGAACGGTTTGTTTCCGGTCGCGACGCAGTCGTTGGCGGTGGACTCGGCCAAGGTCGCCGCGGCGGAGGTGCAGATCCGCCCGTTGGTCGGGACGCCGGAGCAGTTCTGGGGGGAGTCGGAATTTGCGACGATCTCGGAAGGGGTTACTTACGACGACGGGGAAGACGCGGGCCAACCGCTGGCGCTCGCGATCTCGGCTGAGCGTGGAGGGACTCGGGACGACCGGGTCGAGTTGGCGTCGGCGAAGATGGTGGTGATCGGGAATCGGGAATTTTTGCGGGACGGGACGATCCAGCAAGCGGAGGCCAACTTGGATTTTGTTTTGAGCGCGGTGAATTGGATGGTCGACCGGGCGACGCTGACGGGGATCACCCCGAAAGAGGTGAAGCGCTTCACGTTGAGCCTCACGCCGGCGCAGATTGATCGTCTGGGATTCTACGTCATGGTCGTGATCCCGGGGGTGGTGGCTCTGCTGGGATTGGTCGTGGCCTGGAGACGCCGGGTATGAGCCGTTGGGCGACGGTGCTGCTGGTCGCGCTCGCCGTGGGCGCGGGAGTTTTCGTTTTCGTGATCGAGCCGGGGATGACGAGTTCGCGGGATCTCGATTTGTCGCGGGATCGGGTGCTGGGAGTGGACGCGACCATGGTCACGGAGATCGAGATCGTCACGGGCGACGACGTGGTGCAACTGGAGCGGAAGCCGAATGGCTGGTGGGTCGGGCCGCGTCCGCGGGATCGGGCGTCGGACGCGGCGGTGCTAGCGATCCTGGGAAGGTTGACGAGTCTGGAGGTGCTGGACCGTATCGGAGCGGACGAGTTCGAGAGCGGGGCGGCGAAGCTGGATGACTACGGACTGGAGACCTCGAAGAGTGAGATCCGCCTGTCGACTCTGGACGGGCAGGAGGTGACCCTTCTTCTTGGTCGCGAGGCGGTCGGGTCCGGTCGGGTCTACGTCCGGCGCGGGGACTCGAAAGAAGTGTTCGTGGTGAGTGACGAACTCGTCGAGCTGGCATTCCAGCGGGCCAAGAAATTCCGAGATCCGGTGCTGACCGCTCTGGGGGTGGGGCAGATCGACCGGTTTACCTTGCGGACCGCTGCGGGAGAACTGGAAGTCGCGCGCTCGCTGGCGGGTTGGGAGATCGTGCGACCGTTGCGGGCGCGAGCGAGCGGCGAGGCGGTGGAGAAATTTCTCCAACCGATTTTGCAGGCGCAGATCGAGGACTTTGTGGCGGATGAATCCGACGACCTCAGTGCGTTTGGGCTGGGCGAGCCGCGAGCCGAGTTGATTTTTTACGCTAACGGGGAGAAGCGTCCGCTGGCCCTGCGGTTCGGTGCGGAGGTGGCGGGCGGGGAGTCGGTGGTCGTGCAATCGACGGCGCGTGACAGCGTGTACCATCTGCCGGTAACGGTGTGGGAACAACTGCGGGTGACCCCTGCCGATCTGAGAGATCGTCGGTTGATGAACTTGAATCTCGATACAATCGACCGGATTCGGATCACGAGGGAAGGCGCTGTGCGCGAGCTAGAGCGGACGGAGACCGGTTGGCGGCTGGGGGAGGAAGAGCTGGCGGAAGGCGACGTGGCGCAGCGAGTGGCGGCGCTGACGGCGGCCGGAGTCACCGCGTATCTGCCCGCTTCGGCGGTCGAGCTAGCGGCTCACGGGTTCGACGATCCAGCGGGTGAGGTAGAGTTCGACGCGTGGTTGTCGGAGAACACGCCGGAGGCGCGCAAGGGTCGGCTCGCGGTCCACCAGATCGTCATCGGCAAATTGGAAGATGGACGGGCGTTCGTGCGCGTGGACGGCGAACCCGAAATTGCGGTGATCGAGTCTGCGGCGCTCCAGTGGTTTTTCTGATTGGGCGGCGGGCAGCGATGACGGGTTGTCCGAAGTGCTGGTTGGCGGCTGGGCGCCGCGCTTGGGTCGGTAAGTTTAGGGAAGGTGGCCACCGAGGAGCTCGGATCTGCCTCCAGACACCGGGCCGAACGTTGGTGGCGGGCGTTCTTCAGGTGTTGTTCACTTCCTCCGAGATCGCTTCGAAGCTGCGCCGCGCGTCGGCGATGAGGATCACGAGCGATGCTCCGACGAGCACGAGGCCGGTGGACTCCGCGAGCACGATGAGCCACGCGAGACCAAGGGAATAGAGGAGATCCACTGCGAGCAAGATCGCCGTGGAGAGAAAGCAGGCCATCGCGAGATAGTAACCGACGACACCGTTCCGCAGTGCTCGGGCGCGGGTCTCGAGGATGTGCGCCTGCCGGATGGTCGTGGCGCGGTGCCGATCATCTTCCGCAGCAGCTCGACGGGCGTAGAGGTCCCTGATCGCGTGGACCAGGCGGCTGTAGCGATTTTGCAGACCCCAGACGAGCGTCGCGCACGAAGTCAGAAAAAGCAGCGGGGCGAGCACGATCCCGAAGACGCGCCGCAACTCCTCGGTGGTTATCGCATCCACCGCCGTGTCTCGAGTTGGATCACTTGGTAAGAAAGCAGGGCCTCGCGCGTGGCGAAGCCGATACCGAAGAACAGGGCGAGGAGCGCGGTGCCGAAAGTGGCGAGCACGAGGAACCGCGCGACGTCGACGCCGAGGGCTCCGGCTCCGAGCAGGAGCGAGGAAAGGATGAGGAAGAAGATCGTGAGGTAGAACGAGCAGATCGAGTTGCGGATGAGCTTCGCCCGGTCCATGAGGGAGTCGATCTGCGAGGTGAGCATCGTGAGCGTGTCGTGCGACTCGCGGTCGTCGTCGCTCGCGGAGTGGAGGCCGCGGCGCTCGGCGTTGAGCTGCCGGATCACTTGCACGATGGTGCTGTATTTCGTCTGCAGGCCCGCGAGTAGGAGACCGACGCCGGTGAAGATGACCGCTGGGGCCAGCGATGCGTTGATAAATCCGGTGACTTGATCGAGTGACAGGGTCACGGATGGACGGTGGCAGTGAGTGCGGGGGCGGGCGAGGTTATTTGCGGGGGAGGGCCTGAGGCTTGGCCTTTGGGTGGGGTCGGTGAGTGAGACTTGGCCGCTCCTCGAGGCGGGAAGTCACGCTCGGAGGCGGATCTTTTCGAGGATCTCGGCGGTGGCTTGGTTGGTCGGCTTGGCTCCGACGTTGCCTTGGCCGTGGAGGCGGACGCTCACGTTGCCGGCTTCGAGGTCGCGGTTGCCGATGACGAGCATGGTGTGGACCTTGCGCTGCTCGGCGTCGAGGATCTTGGCTTTCATGTGGTCGTCGGTGGCGTCGAGGTCGGCGCGGACGCCGTGAGCGCGGAGGTCGGCGTGGATGTTTTTGGCGTAGGCGACGAGGGGTGCGTCGGTGCCGATGGTGATGATCCGGACCTGCTCGGGGGCGAGCCAGAGGGGAAAATTGCCGGCGTAGTGCTCGATTAGGAAGCCGATGAAGCGCTCGTGGGTGCCGAGCGGGGCGCGGTGGATGCAGAGCGGGGTGGCTTCGGTGTTTTCGCTGGTCTTGTAGACGAGGCCGAACTTGGACGGGACGGCGAAGTCGACTTGGTTGGTCGCGATGGTGAATTCGCGGCCGATGGCGGACCAGACTTGGACGTCGATCTTGGGGCCGTAGAAGGCGGCTTCGTTCGGGACTTCGACGTAGTTAATGCCGGTGTCGATGAGGACGCGGCGGACCATGTCCTCGGTTTTTTTCCAAAGGACGGGATCGTCGACAAATTTCTGGCCGAGCTTGGCGGGGTCGTGGGTGGAGAACCGCATCTGGTAGCGGTCGAGGCCGAAGACGGCGAAATATTTGAGATACATCTCGTTCACGGCGCGGAATTCTTCGGCGAATTGCTCCTCAGTGCAGTAGATGTGGGCGTCGTTCATCTGCATGCTGCGGACGCGCATGAGGCCGAGGAGCTCGCCGCTCTGCTCGTAGCGGTAGCAGCAGCCGTATTCCGCGAGGCGCAGCGGGAGGTCGCGGTAACTGCGGGGCTCCGCCGCGAAGATGCGGTGGTGGTGGGGACAGTTCATCGCCTTGAGGTAGTAGCGGTCGGCTTCGGAGTGGTTGGCGGCTTCGCCGGGTTGGGGGGGTGACAGACTGGAAGTTTGTTCTACTAAGTTCATCGGCGGGAACATGCTATCCTCGTAGTAAGGGAGGTGGCCGCTGGTCAGATACATCTTCTCCCGAGCGATGTGGGGGGTGCGGACTCGCTCGTAGCCGGCGGCGAACTCGGTCTCCTTGGCGAGCTTCTCCAATTCTTCGACGAGGACGGTCCCCTTGGGGAGCCAGAGGGGGAGGCCGGGGCCGACGTATTCGGGGTCCATGGCGAAGAGGCCCATCTCGGCGCCGATCTTGCGGTGGTCGCGGCGCTTGGCTTCTTCGAGCATCTCGAAGTGGGCCTCGAGTTCGGTCTTGTTCTTGAAGGCGGTGCCGTAGATGCGCTGGAGTTGGGGATTTTGTTCGTCGCCGAGGTAGTAGGCGCTGGCGACGTGGGTGAGCCGGAAGGCCTTCAGGTTGCCGGTGCGCGGGACGTGCGGGCCGGCGCAGAGGTCGGTGAACTCGCCGTTGCGGAAGAGCGTGATGGTCTCGCCTTCGGGGATGCGGGTGAGGATATCGAGTTTGAATTTCGACGGTTGGTCGCGCGGGCCGAGGGCGGCAAGTTCGCCACGGTTGGCGAGTTCGAGGGCGTCGGCGCGGGAGATTTCGACGCGTTCGAAGACGCTGTTGCGCTTGGTCTCGGCCTTCATCTCCGCCTCGATGGCGGCAAAATCCTCGGGCGTGATGCGGTGATCCAGCTCGACGTCGTAGTAGAATCCCTGATCAACGGGCGGGCCCGCGGCGAACTGGGCGTCGGGCCAGATGCGCAGGATGGCGGTGGCGAGGACGTGGGCGCAGGAGTGGCGGAGGCGTTCGAGTTCGGTCATGAGGATTTGGACAAGGGGTATCTAGCACAAAGTGTGATGCGATTTGAGACAGAAGGTGGCGAAAGTGACTCGCCGATGCTGGCGGACCCTCCGCTGCGCGGGGTCAGGTCGTCACCGATACGGTCGGCCGACAAAGGTCGCGCGCCGCTTCGGGCCAAGCGGGGAATTGAAATCGGAAGCCGCTGGTCGTGAGGTGACCTGGGACGACGTAGCGACTTTTCAAAAGGAGTTCAGTCTCGGTGCGGAGGAAGATCGCTCCGAGTTCGAGCATCCCACTCGTGGCGGGGAGGCCAACGGGCACTCCGGCGGCTTGGCGGAGGGCGCGCATGAAATCGGCGTTGGGCAGTGGGCACGGGGCGGCCAGGTTGATGGGACCGGAGAGGTCGGCTCGGTCGATGATCCAGCGCATCGCGGCGACGAAGTCCCGTTCGTGAATCCACGAGACAAGTTGGCGACCGTGACCGGCCCGCCCGCCGAGGCCCAAGCGGACGAGTGTGCGCAGGATGTCGAAGGCGCCGCCCTGGTCGGGACTCATGATGATGGCGGATCGCAGGAGGACCTTGCGGGTGTGGGGAGTGTCGGCCTCGTTGGTGGCGCGTTCCCAAGCGTTCGCGACGTCGAGGCTGAACTGCCAGGTGTCGGGGAGGTCGGGTTCGTCACCGCCGAGGACGCCGGTGGTCTCGTCGTTCGGGGCGTCGAAGCGGTGGGCGTAGATGGTGGCGGTGCTGGATTGGAGCCAGACGCGGGGTGGTAATTGGGCAGCGGCGATGGCTTGGCCGAGGACTTGGGTGGAATCGACGCGCGAATCCAGGATGGCACGCCGGTTGGCTGGGTTGTAGCGGCAGTTGACGCTGCGACCGGCCAGGTTGATGACGACGTCGGCGGATTCGAGCTCGTCCGTCCACGGGCCGAGCGTCTTCGCGTCCCAGTGAACGGTGCGCCAGGGGGCGGCGCGGGGGTTGCGGGAGAGGACGGTGACTTCGTCGCCGCTGGTATGAAAAGCGCGGGCGAGGATGCGGCCGACTTGGCCGGTCCCGCCGGGGAGAATGATCTTCATATTTGACGTCACCTCCTTGCTACCTTTGCGACCTTCTGTTTAGAATTGTATTCGTGCTCTGCGGTGGTTTTTCGGCGTAACGGGGCGGCCATTGTTGGCTGGGGCGGGGTGCACTTGCGGGCAATTGTGAAGGGCGAGGACGCCTGGCACGACACCCGGGATGGGTCTGCTCCCCGACTTCTCGCTGCGTGCTTAGCAGAGCTTGACGGCTCGTTTTTTGTCGAGTTTGAGGGTGCCGGGGGTGTCGGTTGGGGACTTGGCGGTGGGGTCGGTGAGCTTCTCGCCGTTCCACTGGACGCTGCCGGCTTCGATGAGGCGGCGGACTTCGCTGCGGGTGCGGGTGACCTGGAAGCAGTCGGCAAAAGCGGAGACGACCAGGGTGATGAGGTCGGTGGGTTCGGGGGGCAGGGCAAACTCGGGGAGGTCGGCGCTGGCCAGGTCCCGTTGGCTGAAGCGGGTATTGAAATCGTCGAAGGCCGACTGGGCGGCGTCGGCGGAGTGGAAGCGGGCAACCAGGTGGCGGGCGAGAGATTTTTTCGCGTCCATCGGGTGAGCGCTGGGGTCGAGAGGCTCGGAAAGAAGGAGGTCGTAGTAGTTGGGCATCACGGCATCGGGGATGCTCATGACTTTGCCAAAGAGGTCGTTCGGTGCGTCGTTCACGCCGATGGAGTTGCCGAGGCTCTTGCTCATCTTCTTCACGCCGTCGACGCCCTCGAGGATGGGGAGGAGCATGGCGACCTGCTGGGGTTGGTTTTCGTCTTTCTGCAGATCGCGACCGACGAGGATGTTGAAGAGCTGATCGGTGCCGCCGAGTTCGACGTCGGCGCGGATTTGGACGGAGTCCCATCCTTGCATGATGGGATATTGAATCTCGTGGGCGCGCACGGGCTGGCCCGCGTCAAGACGCTCGCGGAAGTCTTCGCGCTGGAGCATCTGTTGCAGGGTCACGCGGCTGTTGAGGCGGATGACCTCCTCGAAGGACATCATCTCGAACCACTCGCCGTTGAAAACGACGCGAGCGCGGCTGGTATCGAGGATTTTGAAGGCCTGCTCCTGGTAGGTGCGGGCGTGGGCGAGGACTTCGTCGTGGGTGAGTTGGGGGCGGGTGGCGGAGCGACCGGAGGGGTCACCGATCATGGCCGTGAAGTCGCCGATGATGAGGATCGCTTCGTGGCCGAGGTCCTGAAATTGCCGGAGCTTCGTGAGGCCGACGGTGTGGCCGAGGTGAATGTCGGGCGCGGTCGGATCAACGCCGAGTTTGACGCGGAGCGGGCGATTCTCGGCGAGTTTCTTGCGGAGTTCGGCCTCGGTCGTGACCTGAGCGCAGTTGCGGGTGAGGGCGGAGAACGGGTCGGACATCCAAGAGCGGGCGCGAGGTTACGGTTGGGTCTCCTGACCTTTGTTGAGCAGAGCGCGGACGTCGTCGATGGAGAGGTCCTGGTCGAGATTGTTCACGAAGCCCTGCATCTCCCGAGTCGACGCGCTCTCGCGCGAACGGGGATCGAAGACGGCGAATTCGCGCGGGCGGAGGGCAGTCGGCACGGGTGTCTCGGTGTATTCGCTCTCGCCTTTGCGGGTGTCGTACTCGGCGGTGGCGTAATCGTTGACGTCGAAGGCGTCGGCGGCCGCGCGGTCGGTCTTCTGGGAGAGTTGATCGGTGGGAGCTTCGTAGACGGCTTTGCCAAACCACGGATTCTTGATGCCGAAAAACGACTTGGTCGTGAACTCTTTGATCTCGGCGGATTGGACGCCGCTGTAAGTGTCGGCGGCGTAGGTCTTGGCGGCGAAGTCGGTCGCGCCTCCGAAGGATTTGTTCTGCATCCCGTCGACCCGATCCGTCGCGGCTGCCGAGAAGATACGCTGGATCCCCCGCTCTTGTTCCTGAGCGACGGCGTGGCCGCCGAGTAGCACGAGCGAGGCGAGGGCGGCGAGGGGGAGCGGCTTCATAAGGCCGCGAGTATGCGGGCGGACGGGCGGTCGTTCAAGTGCCTTCGCGGCGAGGGGGGCGGTGTGGTCAGTGGCTCAGGGCGGCGTCGAGAGCGGCGCGGCGGGTGGCGTGTTCTTCGTCGGTGAGGACGGGTGTCCAGGCGGCGTCGGGATCGGCGGGAACCTCGACCCACGAGCGGCAGCCCCCGTATCTTTTCAAAAGGGGGAGCGTGAGAACGGGCTGGAGGTGGAAGACGCGGACGAAGGCCACGTGGACGCCCTCGGCATCGTCGTAGTCAAAGCGCTCATCGACGACGGACTCGCGCAGCACGTGGAGGTCGCGCAGCCGGTGGGCGGCGGGGCGGTCGGTGACGAGTCCGGTCCAGTCGACCGTGGCCGCGACGCGGAGCGTGATCTCGTCGGTGGGTGCCGGAGGCACAATCGTGTCGGGCGGGAGGGTGGTGCTGGCGACCTGCTCGTGGAACCAAGTCGGGAAGAGGAGGAATCGGTCGTGGCGAAACTCGAAGCCGGCGCGGCCCTCCGCGATCCCGCCCTTGCGGATCAGGACGCTCTGCCGACCCGAGCCGAGGGCGTCGCAGACGACGGCCCATTCTTTGAAAGCAAAACTCATGGTCCCGCGAATTTATTCCGACTTTGCACGGCGGGAAGCGGAAACGGTAGAACGGTGGATGCGTTATCGCTTCGACCTGCACGTCCATTCGTTTTTCTCTTCGGACGCGGCGAGTTCGCCGGAGTCGCTGGTCGCGGCGGCACGGCTGCGGGGATTGCACGGGATCGCGCTCACCGACCACAACTCGTGCCGGGCGCACGACTATTGCCTGGAACGAGGAATCATGAACGCGGAGGGGACGGCGGTGGATGGCTTTCTCGTCGTGCCCGGGGTCGAGGTGTCGACTGCGGACGGCCACTTGCTGTGCATCGGAGTGAGGCTGCCGGAGATGATCGGGGTCCCGGCGGTGGAGGTCGAGCGGACGGTGCACGGGATGGGGGGCGTGACGATCCCGGCGCACCCTTTCGACCGGTGGCGCGCGGGGATCCGACCGGAGGTGCTGCGGCGACTCCAGTCGCCGGTGATCGAGGTCTTCAACGCGGCGGTGACGTCGCGCGGGTTCAATCGGCAGGCGCTGGAGCACGCGGCGGAGCGGGGTCTCGTCGGGACGGCGGCCAGCGACGCGCACCACGCCTCTGCGGTCGGGACGGCGGTCACGACTTTTGAAATGGAATCGCTGTCGGTGGCGGAGCTGCTGCGGGCGATGCCGGAGGGCGGAGAGCGGGAGGAGCGGTATCTCACGCGAATCGAGGGCTTCAAGAAGCATTTTGGCAATTGGTTCCGCGCTTTCAATCCGGCACCGCGACCGGACGCCAGTGGTCGGATCGAGTGATGGAGTCCGAGCGCCCGCGCATTTTGATCGTCGAGGATGAGCCTTCCATCCGGGACACGATCCAGTATCCGCAGGAGTCCGACGGCTGCGCGTAGGATGGCGAACTGCCGCCCGCACTCGTCGTCGGCGTCTTTGCTGTTCGGATTTTTGCTGTCGCGGTGGGCGACTGTGCCTCTGGCGCGGCTCACGGCGCACGTCGCGGCGGGGGTTGCCGGACTACGCCGAGGGCCGGGCGTTTGAGCGTTTTGATTCGCTCCCGCCGCCCGGTATTCGCTCCCGCGGCCCGGAACCGAGCGGAAGAGCTCGGGTCTGGGACCGTGCTTCGTCCGGGAGACGGCGACGCTCCACGGCAGCATGGCTGATTTAACGAACCGCGACGACGGGCGGGGCGCGGTAGCGACCCTGACTCTGCCGGTCGGCGGGGCAGGTTAGATCGTCGTGTAAAGGAGACGGTTGCAATTTGGGCAGTGGACGATGGCCTTGGAGGCTTTGACGGCCAGGACGGTTTGCGTGGTGACTTTGACGTGGCAGCCGGTGCAGTTGCCGCCGTCGAGTTCGACGATCGCGGTGCCGTGTTTGCCTTTGAAAATGCGGTCGTATTGATCGAGGAGATCCTCGTCGATGCCTTCGGTGAGGGCGGGACGACTGGCGACGAGTTCGGCCACGGAGGCTTCGACGTTGGCTTTTTTCTTTCCGAGTTCGGAGATCTGCGTCTCGAGTTTTTCGCTCTCTTCGCGGTGGGCGCGCTCGGCTTCGGCGACGGCGGGTTGGAGGGATTCGGTCTCCTCCATGAGGTCGAGTTCGCGATCTTCGAGGGCGCGAATGCCGGTCTCGGCGGCGGCGATCTCGTGCCCGAGGGCAGCGAACTGCTCGTTCTTGCGAGTCTCGAGCTGCTGCGTCTTGTAGCGGGCGATGTTGGCGCGCTTGGTGTCGGCCTCGAGCTCGAGGTTCTTGCGTTCGAGTTCGATGGCGCGGAGTCGGGTCTTCGCGGCCTCGAGGCGGGCGGCGGAGGAGGCGATCTGCTTTTCCTTGGCGGCCTTCTCGTCGGGGATGGCGGCGAGTTCGAGTTTGAGGGCGCGGATGCGCTGGTCGCGATCCTGAACGGTGAGGAGGGTTTCGAGTTCCGGAAGCATCGCTGGGCTGCGAGGCTGTCGATTTACCGGCGACGGGACCAGCCCGAAATGGGCAGGATCGGAAGTTGCGCGCGGGTGGGGCTTGAATAAAGCGCTGCGCCGCTCGTTACTCGCTCGCCTATGCCCGTCCCCGTCAATCCCGATAATCCGCGCATCGCGGTGCCGGGTAAGCGTTCGAAATACCTCCCCCAGCTCGACGGCCTGCGCGGCGTGGCGATCCTCACGGTGCTGCTCCACCACTTCCACGTGCACCTACCGGCGTGGGTGGACTGGGGGCCGATCGGGGTGCGGCTATTTTTCTTGTTGAGTGGCTACCTCATCACGCTCTCGCTGTGGAAGATGAACGCGCGGTCGGTGGCCGGTGCGAGCTGGTGGCGGGAGCTGTGGGGCTACCACCAGCGAAGGTTCACGCGCTTGGCTCCGGTATTGTATCTCATGCTCGGGCTCGCCTTTCTGCTCGGGCTACCGGAGTACCGCGACGCCCTGCTGTGGCACGCTCTGTTCCTCACGAATTTCTACGCGCTCACGATCAACGAATGGCCAGGCGCCGCATCTCACCTCTGGTCGTTGTCGGTGCAGGAGCAATTTTACGTCCTGTGGCCGTTCGTCATCCTCGTGATCCCGCGCCGGGTGCTGCCGTGGGCGATGCTGGCACTCATCGGGAGCGCGCTGGGATTCCGCTTCTGGGCGTCGGCCACGGACGCGTCCGATTTCCTCAAATGGACGATGCTCCCGGGCGTGATCGACAGCTTCGCGCTGGGCGCATTGATCGCGTGTTGGAAAGCCTCGCCCGACCGCCTGCCGCTGGCAACCGGTCGGCTGGGCTACGGGGTCGCGGCGGCGGCGCTCGCCTGCTACGTGATCGCTCGCTTCATGCGCTACGCACCGTTCGAGTCGCCATTTCTCGCGCTCACCGAAACGTTCGAGAATGTCTTTCTGGGCTGGGTCATGCTGCGGACGATCGAGGGCTGGCCGGGATTGCTCGGGCGGTTGTTTGAGAATCGGCTGCTCGTCTACATCGGGAAGGTCAGCTACGGCATCTACGTCTTTCACGTATTGGTGCACGTGCTGGTCGGGCCGTTGCTGGACGAGATCGGACTCAAGCCCTACGTCTTCGTGCGGGCGCTCGTGCTGTCGGCGGTGTCCATCGGCGTTGCGACGGTTTCTTGGCAACTATTGGAAAATCCGCTGACGCTCTGGGTGCGGCGGCGGGAAGATAAGAAACGCGACACGCCCGGGGAGACATCCAAAGCCGCAGCGCAGAACGCGACACCTTCCGGATAGGGAGCTGGGAGGAGCTCGCTCCGTCGACCGACGAAAAAAGGCGCGCCGAAGCGCGCCCTTTCGCTCGGTTGGATTGATCGCGATTAAAGCTCGTCGGCCTTGCGCGAGAGGCGATTCGAAAGGATGAAAAAGCTCGGCACCCAGAGGCCGATGAAGATCCCGAAGCGTTCGCCGTAAGCACGGTTCTCGCGGGAAGCCGTGAACCAGGTGATGATCGAGGCGATAATCGAAACGAATCCAAGGTAGAGGCAGACGTCGGAGACTAAGCGAAGGTTTTCCGCAGTCACACTCTCGGTTATGGGCTGAACGTAGTCGTCGATGGCAGATTTTTTCATACGTTCGATTAACGTATCGGAGTGGTCGTTCGGTCGCAATGGATTGTTGCTGGACATCAACAAATCGCCGCCGGACAGTGCCGCGACATGAAAAAGGCCCTACCCCTCATCATTCTTTTTGCTTTGCTGGCCGGCGCGGCGGCTTGGTATCTGACCGGCAAAAAAGCGATTCTCGGGGGCGCTCAGCTGCTGCCGGGATCGACCCTTTTTTATGCAACGATCCCAGACGTGAGTCGCTCGGGCGCGCGCTGGCGCGACACGGCTTTAGGTAAGATCGCTGCGGACGATGCGGTGAAGGCGTTCGCCGAGAAACCCTTGGAGATGCTGGCCGGATTGGGTGGCTCCGAGGCATCCGAGATCTGGGAGAAAGTCGATCCTCGCAGTCTCTTCATCGCCGTGCCCGCAGCCACGACCGAAAGCGTCGAAGTCCTGCTTGGTTTTCAGTTCGGCGGGACGAAGGACGATCTGGACGAGGCGATGGGTCGGCTCCACGGAGAGGCGGAGAAAGCATTCCCGGTCGCGACGACGGCGGTCACGGACTACGAGGGCGATGAGATCACCGCGCTGACGACTGAAAGTGGCACGCTGTACAGCGCGTCGCATGAATCCTGGGGTTTCCTGAGTTCCACCGTAGAAACGCTGCAGGCCGCGCTCGACCGGGTCGCGGGGCGTGTGACCGAGTCCTCCCTGGAGGATGACGATCAGTTTCGATCCGTGCTCGAGCGCTTGTCGGCCGAGCCGGAACTTCTCTGGTTTGTCCGGGTGAAGCCGATCCTCGAGCGGGTGATCGAATTTGGTGAGCAGGGCGCGATTGACACCTCCAGCTTGGAGACCGAGCAGCTGCGCCAAGTCGAGGCGGTTGGCGGGACGCTGACCTTCGACGGACTCGATCAAGACGAGACGCTTTTCGTTCTCGCGCCAGATCTGGAGACGGAATACCCGACGCTCGCGCACGATGGCATGAAGTTCACAACCCCGGAGACCGTCGTCTATTTCGACGCGATCCAAGATTGGTCCGCGATGGGCGATCCCGATTACGCGGCTTCGCTACCGGAAGACGCGCGGGCATTCCTCGATTCGGCCGGAATCGACCTGACTCAAGTTGCCGATTGGTTCGGTGAGGAAGCGACTATCGTCCTGAATTGGCCGGTCAATTCGATGTTTCCAAGCGCGTTGGCGGCATTGGCTATCTCCGACCGACCGGCGATCGAATCTGCGGTGGACCAGCTCTCCGCTCAGGCCGAGGTCGAGCTGACCAGCAGTGAGCTGGACGGGGCGCGCGTGTTCGCGCTACCGGCGATGCAAATCCAGCTGGTCGACCCCGTGGTCGCGATCAGCGATCAATACGTCCTCGGCGCGCTGACGAAAGCCGACGCTGCGAAGGCGCTGGCTCCGGTCGATGGGGCAGAGACACTGGTGGACGCGCCGGGATTCGCCGGGGCCCAGGCCGCGTTCGCTACGCCGGCGCAGGGCTTTGGTTACATCGACGCGAAGGTGTTCTTCGAGCGGCTCTACGGCCAGTTGCGTCCGGTCGCCATGTTTGCCGCGGCGATGTCGCCCGACCTGGGTCAGACCGTGGACGTGAGCAAACTCCCCGAGACGGAGGACATCGCGCAATACCTCCGTCCGATCACGTATTTACAACGTCAGGTGGAGTCCGGCTGGCTGATGGAAAGCTCCGGACCGATCACGATGTCGCAGTCCGCGCTCCTGGGAGGGGTGGGGGTCACCGCTGCACTCTTCAGCCAGATGCAGGCGACTCCGCCGACTCCGTAATCGCGGGACGCGACAGCATTCCGCTTGCAATCGGCGAAGGGCGAATTATTCTCCGCATCCCGCTCGGGGACGGTGTTCCCCGAATCGGCTGGATAGCTCAGTTGGTAGAGCAGAGGATTGAAAATCCTCGTGTCGGGGGTTCGATTCCCTCTCCAGCCACCTCTCCCTGAGGCCCCGCTGACATTTGCGATCAATCGTTCAGCCAAGCCCAGATCTCCGGCCAGTCGGCGAGCAGGCGATCGGTGTCGTTGTGGTGGGCGTCGGGGATGAGCCAGAGTTGTTTTTTGCCGGGATAGGTCTCGTAGAGGGCCTCGCCGAGGGAGGCGGGGACGGTTTGGTCTTCGGCGGCGACGATGAACGCGACCGGACCCGGATAGTCGCGGAGATTGGCGACGGAATCGAAGCGGTGGCGGATCAACAGTCGGACGGGAAGCCAGGGGTAGTGGCTGTGGGCGGCGTGGACGAGCGAATCGAAGGGGGTGACCAGCACGAGGGCGTCGACGGCGTCGGGGCGAGCGCGGGCGGCGGCGCTCGCGACGCCGGACCCAAGCGACTCGCCAAGGAGGGTGAGGTGGCGAGCGGATCGGTGGCGCAGGCTGTCGATGGCCTCGATGGCGGCGGCGGTGAGGCTGGCTTCGGAAGGGGGACCGGGACGAGCGCCGTAACCGGGGTATTCCAGCAAAAAAATCTGCGGTGAGGCAGCGTCGCTCGACGCCGCCGTGAGATGGGCGAAATGGTTGCGGTGGAGAGCGTAGCCGCCGTTGCCGTGGCAGATGAGGAGGACGTCGGCGGGGTCGCCGGTGGTGGACTGCCAGCCGATGCGGTCGCCTTCGCCGTTGACCCACGGCTTGAAGCCGACGGCCCGGGCCTCGGGGTCGAGTTGCTCGACCGTTGCGTGACGCGGGAAGAAGATGAGGCTCTCTTGGCGGAAGTAGAGGAGAAGACAGATGGCGAGGTAGCCGCCGACAAGGAGGAGCGGGACGGTGATCACGTGGCGGCGGGACATGGACTGCAATTTGCGATTAGGACGGCGTAGCGTAGCATGAGGGATGAAATGCGCGCTGTTCGTGATCGTTGCGGTGGCCTTAGCCGGTTGTGCGTCGGGCGATCGGAGGCCACTGACCTCGCAGGAGCAGGCGGAGGGCCAAGTGAAGGTGCTGACGACGCGGCGCGACGGGGTGAGTTTTTACCGGTGAGCGTACGGGGAGGGTGTGAAGCCTGCGGCCTATGGGTTGGGTCGGCGATTGCAAATCGGCGCTCCTTGAGCGTTGCGCTCGCCCTCGCCTCGCTTGGGCTGTTGGGGGGTTGTGCGTCGCCGTCGGAGCAGAAGCGGGAGCAGGTGAAGACGGCGCAGGATCAAATGTTTGGCCCTTACAGCTCCCGGCGTTTGGATCGGGCGCGGGCGGCGGGACATTGACCTAGAGGTCTTTCAGAAATTGGTAGGCCGCGTCGTTGCAGCCGGGGAGGGCTTCGTGGCCGAAGTCGGGATAGATGAGCAGTTCCTTGGGCGCGGTGATCTTGTTGTAGGCTGCAAACTGGGTGGACGGTGGGCAGGTGCGATCCATGAGGCCGGTGGCGAGCAGGGTGTGGGCGCGAATCCTGGGAGCGAGATTTTGGATGTCGATGTAGCCGAGCTTAGTGAAAATCTCGGTTTCGCGCTCGTGACGGGGGTCGAACTGGCGGAAATATTCGCGGATCTCTTGGTAAGCGCCGTCGCCGAGATCCATCTCCCAGACTCGCTGAAAATCGCAGAGGAAGGGGAATGCCGCCACCGCCCGCGCGAGCGGTGGGTGAAGCGCCGCGCAGGCGAGGGTGAGCGCGCCACCCTGCGAGCCGCCAAACGCGGCGAGCCGCGCGGCGTCGATCTCGTCAAATCCCGCGACGATGCGGGCGAGCTGAGCGGTGTCCAGAAAGACCTGGCGAAAGAGCAGGCTCCGGGGGTCGGGGTCGTCGAGACCACGGATGATCTGACCGTTGAGCGTCGTTCCGTGGACTCCGCCGAGATCTTCGCTGAGGCCGCCTTGGCCACGGACATCGAGGGCGGCGACTCCGAACCCGGCTCCGACGAAGGCGAGGTTGTCGACCCAATCGCCGCTGTTCCCGCGATAGCCGTGAAAACGCAGGAGAGCGGGGTGAGGGACGCGGGCTCCAGATTTCGGTCGCGAGTATTTGGCGTGAATGCGGCTGCCGCCGACGCCGGTGAAGTGCAGGTGAAAACAATCGGCGACCGGGGAGGTGAATGCCGCGGGCGTGAGGGTGACGGCGGGATCGAGGGTGCCGAGTTCGGCCAAACCAGCGTCCCAAAATTTGTCGAAGTCTTCGGGCCGGGGATTGCGCCCTTCGTAGGCTTTGAGTTCGGCGAGTGGGAGGTCGATGACCGGCATGGGAGAAACGTCAGCGGCGGCGCTTGAAATGGTCGGCGAGAGGGATCGGTCGGTCGGAATCGAGAATCTCGGCTTCAGCCGGGACGTCGATGGGGGAGCGACCGGGCCCCCAGATGATCTGTTGCGGGCGATCCGTGAGCGCGAACGCAAGAGCCTTGGCGTAGGTCGCGGTGACTTTGAGGTTGGCGGTGGTCACGCGGAGGTTATCGAGCGTGGAGTCGATGGAGTCGGCGTTCTTGGAGACGAGGGTTTGCGCGCGAGCCGCGAGGGAATCGAGCTGGGCGGCGGTGGACTCGAGGTCGGCGATGAGCGTGCGTGCGCTGACCTTATCGCCGGTGAGAAGGCCCTGTGCTTGCACGAGCGTGGCATCCGCTTCGGCAAGGGTGGTCTTCGCCACGGCGGTTAGGTCGTCGACGCTGGCGAGGGTGGTGCCCGCATCGCGGACGAGGCCGTCGGCTCCGGTGAGCGTGCCGCCGGCTTGATCGACGAGCTTTTGGACGGCGACGAGGGTGGTGCGCGCGTCTTCGAGTATGTTTGGGGAGCCGTCGGCTGCGTTGGGGATCAGAGCATCCAGGCTGCGGAGCGAGCGGTCGATGGTGACGACGAGGCTGTCGATGGTGGTGGGGGGGGTGCCGGGGACAAGGGCGTTATTATCAAGGGTGGGGGCGGTCGGATCGCCGGCGGAGAGTAGGACAAATTTGTCGGCGAGCAGGGTGTTCGCCGACACGGTTGCGGAGGTGCCTTCGCTGAAGTCGGGCAAGCCATTTGCGATGGCGAGGGTCAGCTCGATGGTGTTCGCGGGATCGGTGCTGGCCAGCCGCTCGGCGGGCGTGAGGATGCGAACGGAGCGGACGGTGCCAGCGGTGGCTCCGGCGTACTTGACGAGGGAGCTGGTCTGAATCCCGGTGATGTCGGGCAGCTCGACGCGCAGGGTGCGGGTCGGCTTGTCGAACGGATTGCCGGTGAGGGCGAAGGACAGCGCGGCAAGCAGAGCGGCACTACAGACGATGACGGTGAGGGCGATGAGCCAATCGGAAGCGGATTTCACAGCAGGGCGCGGCGGGTCTTCATCGCTCGCCTTCGTGAGGATTGCCGATGAGACGGTCGATGTAATCTTCCTTGGCGAGGCGGAGCGGGATCGGACCGTCCGGGTGGCCGTTGATAAACTGCTGGACCTCGGGATCGGAGGAGGCGCGGATCTCGTCGGGGGTGCCCATGGCGAGAATGGTGCCTTGTTTTGGCCCCGCGCCAAGGACGATCATCTGGCTGGCGATCCGAAAGGCACTTGGCATGTCGTGGGTGACGACAACGGCTGTCATGTCCAGTTTCCGGGTGAGGTCGAGGGTGAGTTCGTCGATCACGGCGGTCATGATGGGATCGAGGCCAGAGGTCGGTTCGTCGGAGAAGAGGAGCTCTGGGTCGAGGGCGACTGCGCGGGCGAGACCGACGCGTTTGCGCATGCCGCCGGAGATCTCGGCGGGCTTCAGATTCTCGAAGCCGGTGAGGCCGACCAGCTCCAGCTTGAGTTTGACGACAAGGTCGATGATGTCGTCGTCGACTTCGGAATTCTCGCGCAAGGGAAGGGCCACGTTCTCGGCGACGGTGAGGGATTGAAGCAGTGCACCGAATTGGAAGTTCATGCCGAATCGGCGGCGAAGCGTGTCGCGCTCGCGCGAGGAAAGGGTCCCGGTCTCTTGGCCAAAGATCTTCACGGTCCCCGAGGTGGGGGTGAGGATGCCGACTACGTGGCGCAGGAGCGTCGACTTGCCGCAACCCGATCCACCCATGATGCAGAGCGTCTCGCCTTTGTGGACGTCGAAGCTGATGCCCTTGAGCACGGTGCGGTCGCCAAATTTCCGCACGAGGTCCCGGACCTCGATGACGGGGGCGGCTGGCGGTTCGGAGTTAGCGGATGGCATGCCGGGAGGAAGAATTGGGCGGGGGTGCGGAAGGGATTTGCGATGACGCGATGGTCACGTCTCGGCGAAGAAGAAGACGGCGGTGAGAGCGGCGTTGGCGATGAGCATGGCGAGCAGACTCTTGACGACGGAGCCGGTCGTGGCCTGGCCGACGCCTTCCGCTCCGCCGGTGACGGCGAGACCGGCTCGGCACGCGATGGTGATGATGAGCCACGCAAAGACAATGCTTTTAATCAGTCCGCTCCAGAGATCCATGGGGGTGGAGGCCTCGATGAAGCGCAGGATGTAGGCATCGGTGGGCATCCCGAGAGCGAAGTGGCAGACCACCCAACCGCCGACGATGCCCACGTAGTCGCCGAAGACGGTGAGGACCGGCAGCATGATGAGCATGGCGAGGAACCGGGGGACGACGAGGTAGCGAATGGGGTCGATGGCCATCACTTCGAGGGCTTCGATCTCTTCGGAGACCTTCATGGTGCCAAGCTCGGCGGTGACGGCGGATCCGCTCCGACCGATGACGACGACTCCAACGAGCAGCGGGCCAAGTTCGCGCAATAACGAGATCCCCACGAGGTCGGGGACGTAGGCCGTGGCTCCCATGCGAGCGAGCTCGTGGGCACCCTGCATGGCGAGGGTGAACCCGATGCTCAGGGACGTGAGGGTCGTCATCGGGATCGCCTGGACGCCGATGCGGATCAACTGTTGGAAGACCGCAGAAAGGCGGAATGGTCGTTTACCCTGGAGCGGGGCAATGAAGATCCAGTAGAGGACGCGGGTCGTGAGCGCGAACATGATGCCGTCGGCGGGTCGAAGGTCGGGAAAGTCGATTTTGAATCGCTGGGGCGATTAGAATGGGGACTTTGGACCTTTTGACTGCCCGACCCGTCGACTAGGCGAGCGCCGCGAGCGCCTCGTCTCTCGTGTCGGTGATCGTAAACAGCTCGTTGAGGCGGACGAGTTCGAAGACCATCTTGACCTTCGGCTGGAGGGCGTAGAGGGCGAATTTGCCGCCGAAAGATTTTGAGTCACGGACGTATTCCACCAGGGTCGCGAGGCCAGAGGAGTCGATGTAGGCGACTTGGGCGAAGTCGGTGAGCAGCACGGGGGTCTTCGCCTCGGCCTGCTCGTGAAGGGCCTCGCGGAGCTTGGGCGAAGCGTGAAGATCGATCTCGCCTTTGGGCGTGAGCGTCGTGATGCCTTGGTCTAGCGAGGTTTTGATTTCCATGCCGGGTCTCAAATAACGGGTTTTGGACGAAGCGGGCGAGGATTTATGATTTGTGATTTGCGATTTATGATTTGGGTGGTGGCGGCGGCCTGCCTAGCTTGCGCTTTGTGGAGGACGCGTTTGGGCACATCATTTCCTACCTGCGCGTGTCGGTGACCGACCGTTGCAACGAGCGTTGTGGCTACTGCATGCCGCAAGAGTTGCAGGAATGGCGGAGTCGCGACGAGATCCTCACCTACGAAGAAATCGTGCGGACGCTTCGGGTCGCGACGTCGCTTGGGGTGCGCAAGGTGCGCGTGACGGGGGGCGAACCCCTCACTCGCCGCGGCATCCTGACTCTCTTTGAGCTGATGCGGGAGATCCCCCAGATCGAGTACGTCGGGGTGTCGACAAACGGGACGTTGCTGTCTCGGGAGGTCGAGCCGGGGGTGACGATGGCCGGTGCACTGCGCGAACGGGGGGTGCGGACCGTAAACGTGTCGCTCGATACCTTGGACCGGGCCGACTACGCGGCAGCGACGGGGCGGGATTTTCTTCCGGACGTGCTGAACGGGATCGAGGCGGCGCGGCGGGCGGGATTTGAATCGATCAAATTAAACGCGGTGCTCATGCGGGGGCGTTCGGAAGGGGCGTTGGGACCGCTGGTGGCATTTGCGGCGGAGCGGGGGCTTCTGTTGCGGTTCATCGAGTTAATGCCGGTGACGACTGGGGACGTGCTGGCGGAGGATTCGTTCCTGCCGATTGCGGAGGCTAGGCGGCGGATCGGCGCGGAGGTGGGCGATCTGATTCCGGAACCGAGCTTTCGAACGAACGGGCCAGCCGTGTATTACCAAGTGCCGGGAACGGGGCAACGGATCGGCTTCATCGGAGCGATGACGGATCTGCATTTCTGCGAGAACTGCAACAAGCTGCGGCTGACTTGCGAGGGAAAGCTGCGCCCGTGTCTGGGGAGCCACCTGGAATTCGACCTGCGGGACGCGCTCCGGGCCGGGGCGTCGGACAGCGAGCTACGGGGGATCTTCCTGGACGTTGTGGCGCGCAAGCCACGGGAACACGACTTCCGCGAGGCCTACGTGCCGGGTCGCGAGATGGTGGCCATCGGCGGATGACCATCCAAGATGGGAGATTGGAAGAGGAGAATGAGCGATGAGTGAGGTGCTGACGCATATCGGTGGAGATGGGGCGGCGCGGATGGTGGATGTCTCCGCGAAGCCGGTGGTCGCGCGGGAGGCGGTCGCCGAGGGGTTTGTGCGGATGGCGGAGGCGACTCTCGAATTGGTGACGTCGGAGCGCATCGCGAAGGGGAACGTGGTGGGGACGGCCCGGATCGCGGGGATCCAGGCGGCCAAGCGGACGGACGAGCTGATTCCGCTCTGCCACTCGCTCCCGCTGGCGGCGGTCGCGGTCGATTTCGCGTTCGAAGCGGGTGGGATCCGAATCACGGCGCGGGCGAAGACGACGGCTCGGACGGGCGTGGAGATGGAAGCTTTGACGGCGGTGAGCGCGGCGGCGCTCACGATCTACGACATGTGCAAGGCCGCGGACAAGGGGATGGTGATCGGCGAGCTGCGATTGATGTCCAAGACGAAGGGGGAAGCGTGATCGTCGTCGGGGTCATCACCGTATCCGACCGGGCGGCGGCGGGTGAATACGAGGACGCGGGAGGGCCGGCGGTGCGGGGTGAGTGCGAGCGGCGAGGGTGGCGGGTCGAGGCGGAGGTGGTGGTCCCGGACGAGGTGGAGCGCATCCGAGCCGCCGTGAGATCACTGGCGGGTCAAGGCTGCGCCCTCGTGCTCACAACCGGCGGGACCGGGATCGCGGAGCGGGACGTGACGCCGGAGGCAATCCGGGGCGTCATGCGGGTCGAGATCCCGGGCTTTGGCGAGGCGATGCGAGCGGGTTCGCTGGCCGTCACGCCCAACGCGATCCTCTCCCGTGGACTGGCGGCGGTCGTCGACGGTGCGTTGGTGATCGCGTTGCCGGGCAAGCCGAGTGGGGCAGTGGAGTGCCTCGGCTTCGTTGCTGGAGCGATTCCGCACGGGGTGAAGTTGGCCCGCCGGGAGCCGACGTCGTGCTGACCTTTGATCTGGTAGTGCTGGCGTCCCTGAGCGCGCAAGACGGAGCGCGCCGGACTCGAAGAATGAATACGGATTGGCTACGGTCGACTTTCCGCCTAGTCAATGAGTCGGAACGGTCGCTTGCTGACCCAACGAAAGCCGGCGTGGCGAAATGGCAGACGCAACGGACTTAAAATCCGTTTCTGGCAACAGAGTGCGGGTTCGAGTCCCGCCGCCGGTATTTCGTTCTCATCCGTTCGGGGTGACCGAGGTCTGGCTCGAGCCCGGGGGTTCGCTTGACCCGACCGGCTAGTCAGCGAATAGTTCGATCTATGAAACGTCGCGAATTCATCAACCGGGTCGGGACGGTGGGGCTTGGTCTGGGGATCGCGGGCTACTGGAGCGGCATCGGGAGGGCGTTAGCCGACGAGGCGGGGAGACGCCCCGTCCCGCGGAGGCCATTCAAGGATGGATTCGATCTTTCGGTCATCGGGTGTGGCGCGATTGTCCTGGTGGGGCAGGAGCAGGCCGCCGCAGACCGCGAGATCGCGCGCACGGTGGATCGGGGGGTCAATTATTTCGACGTGGCACCGAGCTACGGCAAGGGGGAGGCGGAGGAAAAATTGGGGATCGCCCTGCAGCCTTACCGGTCGGATTCGTTCCTGGCGTGCAAAACGCAACGGCGGGGAGCGGAGGAAGCCGGCGAGGAACTCGAGACCTCGCTCCGGCGGCTGAAGACGGACCATTTCGATCTGTATCAGCTTCACGCGATGACGAAGATGGAGGACGTGAACACGGTCTTTGCGCCGGGTGGGGCGATGGAGACGCTCGTGCGGGCACGGGAGGAGGGGAAAGTGCGTTACCTCGGATTCTCGGCGCACGATGAAGCGGTGGCTCTCGCTCTGCTGGATCGATTTGACTTCGATTCGGTCCTGTATCCCGTCAATTACGTGTGCTGGGCGGAGGGGTCGTTCGGTCCGGCTGTCGTGCAGAAGGCGAAGGAAAAAGACTGCGCGCTGCTGGGTCTGAAGGCGCTGGCTTTCACCCCGTGGGCGAGTCAGGAGCAGAAAAAGGAGAGCGGATCGCGCAAGTGCTGGTATCGCCCGATTGATGACGTCGAGAGCGCACGGCTGGCGCTGCGTTTTGCGCTGTCGCAGGGAGCCGTCTCGGCGATCCCGCCGGGAGACGAGCGTATCTACCGGATGGCGGTCGACCTAGCCGCCGCGGGACTACCGCCGCTCACGGAACGGGAGAGTGCCGACTTGCTCGCCTCCGCCGCCGAGATGAAGCCGCTCTTTCGCGCGTAGCTTGAGGGGAAAGATCGCGGGGCGATTCTTTTGGACCTTCGACCGGGTCTGCGCATAGTTCATCTCGATCTATGAGTCAGAAAGCAGCTTCGTATCGGGTGTGGGTGATCGGGTTAACCGTCTTGATCAACGGTTTGGTCGTGGTGGCCTTTTTTGCCGGGAACTACGGTGGCGAGGTGGGATTCGACGTGCGGGTGCTACCGTTGATCAACGCGGTTCTCAATTCCTTCACGACGGTCTTTCTCGTGGCGGCACTGGTGTCGATTCTTCGGAAACGGGTCGGACTCCACAAGGCGTTCATATTTTGCGCGTTCGGGACGACGGCGCTCTTCTTGGTGACCTACCTTCTCTACCATTTTTTGTCAGAATCCACGCCGTACGGTGGAACGGGGCCACTACGGGGAGTCTACTATTTCATCCTCATCACGCACATCCTGCTGGCGGCGGCGATCGTGCCGTTGGCCCTGGTCACGGTCTTTCGCGCGCTCACCGGGCGCATCGCGCAACACCGGCGGATCGCCCGGTGGACAATGCCGATCTGGCTCTACGTCAGCATCACGGGCGTGATCGTTTATCTGATGATTTCGCCGTATTACTGAGTGGGGAGGGTGCGGATCTGGTCGGTCAGTCGTTTGTAGATCGGCGACATCCAGCGGGGCGCATCGGCGGGAGCCTGAGCGGTCGATCCTCGGGGATCGAAGGGGGCAATGAGGAGTTCCGACTCGGACAGGCCGACGTCGTGGGCGAGAACGAAGAGTTCTTCGGCCACCGGGTCGCCGACGGCGAGGCAGCCCGCTGATTGATCGGAACCGTGGATAAAGATGTCCGTCCCGGGGGTGGTGCGCCCATCGTGTTCGGCCCGCGCGAGGTCGAAGGCATTGGGGTAGTCGACGCGGATCGAGACGTGGAACCGGCTGTTGGGATTGAGCGCTTGAAGGCGGTAGAAGCCCTCCGGGATCTGCCGGTCGCCCTCCCGGAGCTTGGGTCCAAGTCGTCCACTGGTTCCGAGGATGGGGTAGGTCGTGATGAGCGTGGGGTTATTGTCCGTGTCGGTGGCGAAGACGTCCAGGCGAGCCTCGTGCTTGAAGGCGACGAGCGTGATGTCGGGCGGCGGGTACGAGACCCCCGCAGCCTCGAAAGATGACCGGAGCCGGTCGCGGGCGGCGGGTCCGATCTGGTCAAGCCGCTCGGCGAGGGTGAACGGCCCGGTGGTGGGGGGTGCCGGGCGCTCGAGGTGACGAAGATTGGCACTGACGATGACGGCGAGCAGCCCGGCGACGACGATTGCGAGGAGAACGTGTCGCCGAGGCAGGCGCGCGCCGGACGCTGCGGTTGGATCGGCCAAGAACTCCTAGCTCCGGGGAAATCGCTCGAGTAGCTCGGCGATGGTGACCGTGCGTTCGCCGGAGGCAGCCCATCTTTTCTGAAATTCTGAATCACGGCGGTACTCCGGTGTCCAATCGTAAAGGCGACCGAGGTAGTCGAAGATGTAGTGCGGGGGGCCATCTGGGAAAGCCAGGGGCGCGGAGATCTCGCCGATGACGCGGTAGTAGGCAAAACCACTTTCGCGGAAAGTGCTGGCGGCGGTGGGATCGCCGTAGCGTTGGTAGTAATCCTGGAGGGTGACGACGCCTCGCGGGACGACCCGCTCCGAATGGTAGAAAATCGACCCGACCCAGAGAGCGACCAACAAAACGGGCAGAAAAAACAGGATCTTGGTGGAAGTCGAAAACTCGGAATCTTCGGTCTCGACGCGGAAACGGGCGGACTTGGAGGCGGGATTCATGGTTTCAGATTTCAGACGGTAGCGTGGAACATGGTGAAAAGCCATATTTAGGCACCTAAAGGCAAGCGATTTACTCAGATTTTTCTCGACGGGCGTTTGCATTTGCGAACTTGGACGCGCCGCGTGGTTTGGGGATGGGAGTCGAGGGCGGGGAGTGGAAATTGACCCGGCGGGCGGAGGGTGATACTTAAGCGCGCTTCTCGATGAGTGATTACAAGGATACGCTGAACCTGCCGAAGACCGATTTTCCGATGAAGGCGGGTCTCACGGCGCGCGAGCCGGAGCGACTGGCGCGGTGGGAGAGGGAGGGGCTTTACGCGAAGATTCAGGAAGCGCGGAAGGATGCGCCCCTGTTCGTGCTGCACGACGGTCCGCCGTTTGCAAATGGCGACATTCACATGGGGCACGTGCTGAACAAGGTGCTCAAGGATTACGTCGTGAAGTCGCGGTCGATGCTGGGGTATCGCGCGCCCTTCGTGCCGGGATGGGATTGTCACGGATTGCCGATTGAGTTCAAGGTTGTGAAGGAGAGCGCGGGCTTGGCGCCGGTGGCGGTGCGGGAGCGGTCGGAGGACTACGCGCGAAGCTTCATCGAGATCCAAAAAGATCAATTTCGTCGTCTTGGCGTGCTGGGCGATTGGGGGAATCCCTACCTGACGCTCGATCCAAGCTACGAGGCGGAGATCATTCGTGTCTTCGGACGTTTCGTCGAAGAGGGGTTGGTTTACCAAGGTCGCAAACCGGTGCTTTGGAGCACGGGTGCTCAGAGTGCGTTGGCGGAGGCGGAAGTCGAATACACGACGCGGACGGATCCCGCGATCTACGTCAGGTTCGCATTGATCGATCCGGGCGAGGTGCTTGGAGGCGCGTCGATGGTGATCTGGACGACGACGCCTTGGACACTCCCGGCAAACGTCGCGATCGCAGTGGACGCAGGGACGGACTACCTCGTCGGGGATTTTGGGGGTCAACGTCTTGTGATCGCGAAGGCTTTGGTGGGGGCGTTTGGGGCGGCAACCGGACGGAGCTTGACCGGCGAGGCGGTGGTGGTGAAGGGCGAGACGTTGGTAGGAATCGAAGCGCAGCATCCTTTTCTCGGGCGAACTTCGCGCGTGATCGCTGCGGATTTTGTCACGATGGAGACGGGAACTGGCCAGGTCCACATCGCGCCTGGCCACGGCAAAGACGATTACCTCGCGGGTCAGCAGAACGGTTTGCCGGTGCTCTCGCCGGTGGACGATCACGGACGATTGACGGAGGAGGCGGGTGTGCCCGAGTGGGAGGGCGTGTACGTCTTTGATCTGAACCCGCGGATTGTCGAGTTACTGCGAAGCAATGGTTCGTTGGTGGCGGTCCACGATTACGCTCACGAATACCCGCATTGCTGGCGATCCAAGACGCCGATTGTTTTTCGCGCGGTTGAGCAGTTTTTCATCCGAATCGACGAGATTCGGGCTAGCGCTCTCGAGGCCGTGGAGAGCGTGAAATGGTTGCCGGGTTGGGCGCGCAACCGGATCGCGGGGACGGTCGAATCGAGACCGGACTGGTGCATTTCCCGCCAGCGCAGTTGGGGGGTTCCCTTGCCGGTCTTCTACGATGCCGCCGGGAGTCCGGTGCTCGACCGCTCGGTGATCGAAAAGGTGGCCGATCTCGTGAGTGAGCGGGGAACCAATTTGTGGTTCGAGCAGGACGATTTGTGGTGGGCAGAGGCCGTTGGTCTGCCGGGTGACAGCACTCGAACGAATGATACGCTCGACGTCTGGATCGACTCCGGCGTTTCCCACGAGGCCGTGCTGCGACGTCGGCCCGAACTTCGTTTTCCGGCGGATCTCTACATCGAAGCGACGGATCAGCACCGCGGGTGGTTTCAGAGTTCGCTCATGACGAGCGTTGTGCTCAACGGAGTGGCCCCGTATCGGGAGGTGATCACGCACGGGTTTGTCACGGACAAGGATGGTCGGAAGATGTCGAAATCAGCTGATTACAAAAAGCCGACGAACGCGCAGCATTTCGTGGATCAATACGGGGCGGACATCCTGCGGCTGTGGGTGTCGTCGGTGCAATACACGGACGAGGTGCCTTTCGGCGAAGAGGTCTTTAAGCAAGTGGCGGAGCGCTACCGGGGGTTTCGCAACGTAATGCGCGTCCTGCTTGGGAATCTCGACAACGGGCTGGTGGGTGGGCGTGATCTCAGCGGAGCGACGGCCATCGACCGTTGGATGCTGGGGCGCTTGCAAGGTCTGATCGAGCGATGCCGCTCGGCCTACGAGACCTACGATTTCCGAGAGGTGTACGGGGCTTTGAATCAATTCTGTTCGGTCGATCTGAGCGCGGTCTACGTCGACATCACCAAAGATCGGCTCTACTGCGACGCGAAGGATTCGCCCCGGCGACGGGCGACGCAGGCGGTGATGGCGGAGTGCTTCGAAGCGGTGGTGCGACTCTTGGCGCCGATCTTGGCCTACACGGCGGACGAGGCTTGGGAGTACGGGGGTGGGGCGGGGAGCGTGCATCTGCAACTTTTCCCATCGGTGGATGGGGCGAAGCGCGAGGCGGCTCTGGAGGCCAAAGTCGACGAATGGCTGGCGTTGAGAAGCGTGGTCTATCAGCAGGCCATCGAACCCGCGCGGCAGGCCAAGATGATCGCGAAGTCGATGGAGGCGCTGGTGACGCTGCGAGTCGCGCCGGACGTGGCGGCGAGGTTGGAACCGGACGTCGCGGAGCTGGAAGAATTTCTGATCGTGGGTGAGTTGCGGATCGAGGCTGCTGCGGGTGAGCCGAGTGCGAGTGCGGTCAAGTCGTCGGAAGCGGGTTGTGCGCGTTGCTGGCGGCTGACTCCGACGGTGGGACTGGACGAGGCGCACCCCGATCTGTGCGAGCGATGCGCGGGGGCCGTGGCGTGATCGGGGGGAACGAGGTGCCGAAGGGCCTAGCGGTTCGTTTGCTGCTGGGGATGACTCTGCCGCTTTACGTGCTGGATCAGGTGACGAAATGGCTGGTGCTCCGGAACATCAGCGTCACGGACTTTGTCGAGGTGGTGCCCAATTTTTTCTGGCTGGTCCAGGTGCACAATACCGGCGCAGCCTTTGGAATGCTCCAGGATAGCAACGGATTCTTCATCGGTCTGTCGGTGGTTGCGCTGGTCGCGATCACGATCTTCTGGCGAAAGGGGGCATTTGCAGATCGGTGGCTAACGGTGGGGGCGGCGTTGCTGGTGAGCGGCATCCTGGGCAACCTGACGGATCGACTTCTGCACGGGCACGTGATCGATTTTCTGATGTTCGATCTGCACGTGCCGTTTGCGAGCCCGTGGCCGTCGTTTAACGTGGCGGACTCTTGCATCTCCGTGGCAGCGGGGATCTTCGTGGTCCGGTCGTTTTTCGAACCGCGGACGGACGAGGGTCCGGATCCGATCAAGGATTGACCCCGGCGATCTGGTAACGCGGAGATTCCGGAACGGAGGTCGTGGGGAAAATCGCGACGGGCAGGTTGGTCTCCAGACTCTCTAAGTAGGCGAAGATCTCGGCCGAGGGGAGGCTGTCGAAACCGAGGAGGTCGGGTTCGGCTGCAGTGACGAGTCGCCAACTGTCTGGCAGGCAAGCGAGCGAGGCGAGGACCGGGCAATGATGAAGCTCGTGTTTGATCTCAATGGCGAGCGCGAGTTCGGCGAGGTCGACGAAGCCTTCGAGGCAGATGAGATCGACTTGACTGTCGAGCAGGGCGCCGATTTGCTTCTGAAAAATGTCGCGCCGATTGGCGGCTGGGGTCGCGGCGGGCAAGGGGCCGACCCGACCGGCGATCAAGGTGTCGGTGCCGTTGGCGGCCTGCCGGGCGAGCTGGGCGGCGCTCCAGGTGATCTCGTTGGCGTGGTCGGAGAGGCCAAGGTCGAGCAGGGTCGGGAGGTTGGCGGCGTAGGAGTTGGTGCGGATGATGCGCGCGCCGGCGGCGATGGCATCGGCGTGGGTCCGGCGGACGAGGTCGGGTTGGGTGAGGTTCAGTTCCTCGGCGCACCGAGCTTGTTGCGGGAGGACAGCGTTGATGGCGGTGTCGGCGCGGAGCGTTTGGGTGCCGAGATGTTCGAGGATGTCGGGCATGCGGTTGTGGGCTTTGGATCGGACTCGGGGGTTTGGTCCGTTTATTCTTCCACGGGTTGGACGTAGGGGGCGGGGGGCCAGTTGTCACTGGCTCGGAGGAGGCTGACTTCGGTTGCGGGCGGGCGGAGGACGATGGCTCCGATGGTGCCGATCAACAGAAGGGCAGCGATCGCGAGGATGAGGCGAATCGGCGGTGGCGACTCACCGGCGGGTTGACGCCGAGCGCTCACCGGGGCGGAAGCTGGAGAGCAGCGATCTCGGTCATCACGCGGTCCCCCAGAGTCTGGTAGGTCTCTCGGGTGGCGGGGGTGAGTTCGTCTGCCGCGAAGTGGATGGGTGAACCGATGACGACGGTGATGGGGTGCCGGCGGATGGCATTTGTTCCTTTGGGGAAAGCCTCGTGGGAACCAAAGATGCGCATGGGGAGCACGGGTGCTCCGGTCTTCGCGATGACGAGGCCGATGCCCGGGCGGGCGGGTTGGAGCTGGCCATCGGGGGAGCGGGTGCCTTCCGGGAAGAGAACGACGCCGTTGCCCTGGCGGATGATGCGGATGACGCCCTTGAGAGCGGACATGTCGTTGCCGTCGCGGTCCACTGGGATCACGTTCATCGCGGGGAAGAGCGGGCCGAAGAACGGCCAGTCAAGCAGCGTCTTGCGAGCGAGGTAATAAACGCCGCGCCGACAGCAGATGCCAGCGAGCGGCGGGTCGAAATAGCTCTGGTGATTGACGGCGAGGATGAGGCCGCCCTCTTCGGGAATGCGTTCTGGGTGGACGACGCGGAACTCGAAAAACAGCTTCGCGAGCCACTTTGCGAGGGTGTAAAAAACGTTGTAGACGATCGTCATGACCCGGCTCTCGGTCGGGGAGTGAGGCCGCGGGAGAGAAGGTTGGCGGCGACTTCACCGATGACACCGGCGAGATCGTGGTGGGACGTGTCGATCACGACAGCGTCCGGAGCGATCACGAGCGGTGCGGTCCGACGGGACGAGTCGTGCTGATCGCGCGAGGCGATCTCGTCCTGCTCACCCTCGGCGGCGCGGCGTTGCTGGCGGACGTGGGAGGGGGCGTCGAGGTAGAATTTGTAGGGAGTGTCCGGGAAGACGATGGACCCGATGTCGCGGCCTTCGATGATGACGTCGGCGCGGGTGGCGAGGTCGCGAAAGACCTGGACGAGCCGGTCGCGGACGGATTCTACGGCCGAGATGGCGGAGACGGCGCGGTTGACGGATGGAGCGCGGAGTTGCTCGATGGGCCGGAAGCCATCGATCTCGATGGTCGAGCGACCCTGCTCGAATCCCGTCTCGATGCGGACGGAGGTGACCGCTGCGCCGACGGCGGCGGTGTCCGCAGGATCGATGTCGCGGCTCAAAACAAACCACGTGACGGCTCGATACATCGCGCCGCTGTTGATGTAGGAGAACCCGAAGCGCTCGCCCAGGCCGCGGGCCACGCTGCTCTTCCCGGAAGCGGCGGGACCGTCGATGGCGATAACGACGGGGTTCATTTCGACTCGGGTCGGCGGGGTCGCTGCTGGCCGGTGCGGATAGCGGCAAGGGTGTCGGAGAAATCCGGGTAGGACGTCTGGACGCACTCCACGTTGTCGATGGTGGTCTCACCGACGGCGAAGAGTCCAGCGATGGCGAAGGCCATCGCGATGCGGTGATCGCCGAAGGAGTCGAGCTTGGCCCCACGGAGCGTGGCACCTCCGGTGATGGCCATGCCGTCGTCGCGTTCGTCGACCTCAACGCCCATCGCGCGCAGGTTGGTGGCGACTGCGGCGATGCGGTCCGTTTCCTTCACGCGGAGCTCGCGGGCGTCGCGGATCTCGGTGGTGCCCTCCGCCAGGGCGGCGGCGACGGCGATGATCGGGATCTCGTCGATCACGTTGGGGATCTCCTTACCTTCGATGACCGTGGCTCGGAGCGCGGCGCCCTTCACGTCGATGGTGCCGCGGAGTTCGCCTTCGTCCATGACTTCGACGACTTCGCGGACTTGGCCCCCATGCGAACGAGCACGTCGAGGATGCCGGTGCGGGTCGGGTTGAGGCCGACGTCTTTGACGAGGAGGCGGGAGCCGGGTTGGGCGGCTCCGGCGACGAGCCAGAAGGCGGCGCTCGAGATGTCGCCGGGGACAAAGAAGTCGCGCGACTCGGGCGTCTGCCCACCGGAGATGGTGGTGGAATTCTCCTCGCGGGTCGTGCGGACCAGAAAATACTCCAGCATGCGCTCGGTGTGGTCGCGGGAGACGGCTGGTTCGACGACGGTGGTGCGTCCGGAGGCGTGTAGGCCTGCGAGCAAGAGCGCGCTCTTCACCTGGGCGCTGGCGACGGGCATCGTGTAGGTGATGCCGGTGAGCGAGCCTCCGGTGATCTCGAGCGGCAGGGTGCCGCGTTCGCCGGTGGCTTGGAGGGTGGCCCCGAGCTGGGTGAGGGGTTCGATCACGCGACGCATCGGGCGCTGGGACAGCGAGGCGTCTCCGACGAGGCGGGAGGTGAACGGCTGGGCGGCGAGGAGGCCAGCGAGAAGGCGGACGGTGGTCCCGGAGTTGCCGCAATCGAGGTCGGCGGTGGGGGCGGAAAATTGGCCCCGGCAGCCGTGGATGACGACCGTCCCGGGCTCGGGATGTTCGATCTCGACGCCGAGTTGCCGCATGATCGCCATCGTCGAGAGGCAATCTTCGCCCTCCAGGAAATTGGTGATCGTGCACGGGCCGTTGGAGAGCGCGCCGATCATGATCGAGCGGTGGGAGATACTCTTGTCGCCGGGGACGGAGATCTCGGCGGAGATCGTCGGAGCTTTACTGACCTTAAACTGCATGAGTGGGCGGGACGGGAGCGGCGAGACGGGCGTCGGCGGCGGATTTCAAAAAGTGGCGAAGCGACTCCTCGTCGCCGGTGTTGAGCATCGACTCGACGTTTTGCAGGATTTCGCGCAATTCCGCAACCGAACTCGCGACCGCCGCCCGATTTGCCAGGAGGATGCCCGTCCAGAGGTCGGCGTTGCCCATGGCGACCCGGGTGCAGTCACGATAGCCGGGGCCAACGAGGGAGACCGCTTGCGGCGAACCAGCCGCGACGGCGGCAACGAGCGCGGAAGCCGTGAGGTGGGGCAGGTGGCTGGTGCGGGCGAGGGCCGCGTCGTGGGCAGCGGGCGTGAGCGTTGAGACGACGCAGCCGACGTCTTCCCAGAGAGCGGTCACGACCGCGACAGCGGTGGGATCTGCGGCGCTCGTCGGAGTGAGAACGCAGGGGGCGGACTGAAAGAGATCGGCCCGGGCGGCGGCGAGACCGGATCGTTCGGATCCGGCTACGGGGTGCGACCCGACGAACCGTCGGCCCAGGATCGGCTCCAGCTCCGCAACGACGCTGGCTTTCACGCTACCGGCGTCGGTGACGACCGTGTCCGAATCGAGAAATCCGACGATTGCGGAGGCGAGGTCGGCCATTTTTTCGACCGGGACGCACAGCGCGACGAGGCTTGCGCCCCGAACGGCGGAAGCCAGATCGGAGGTGACCAGGGAGGCGAACCCGGCGTTTTCGACCTCCAGCTGCGCTTCGGCCCGGCGGGTCCACGCGCGCAAGTCGACACCGGGGTGCCGGGAACGGAGGGCGAGGCCCAACGACCCCCCGATGAGGCCAGGGCCGAGGATGCAGATCGGTCTCAGGGGACCAAGAAGATCTTCCCGGAGTAGGGATCCTTGACTTCGGTGTTCGGAGGGAAGCCGCGAACGTCGACGTAGCCGGCGTAAGGTGCGTGCGGGCTGGTGACAAATCCTGCCTTCCCGGGGACCGGGGTGCCGTAATTCAGGTCGCGAGTCGCGTCGATCGACGCGGCAGGCTCGGGCGCGGGAGCGACTGGGTCTTGGGGGGCCGTCGGCGTCGGGTCGGGACCTGCGGGAGTCGTCTGCGCGTTGATCACGTCTTGATCGGTCACGATGGGCGCTGGTGTCGTGGGCTGCTGGGGCGCCGGAGTGTCCACGAAATCGGTCGCGGTGTCGTCGCCGGGCGAGTAGCCGTAGGCGTTGGTCCCGGTGTTGGCGGCGATGGTATCGGGATTGCGGGGGCGGGATTCTTCTTCGCAGGCGGCAAAAAGAACGAGGACGAGGGATGCCGGAATGAGCAGCGGTGAGATTTTCATAGGTTGGTGCAGGCTCGGACTAAAATTCACGTTTCCCGCTGGGAATCAATTCTTTTCGCAGGTGGACAAGGTAGCCGCTGATGGATCCAGCCAGCGAAGTGCCCTAGCGCGTTACGGGACGAGGAAGGTCTGCCCGGAGTAGGGGTCTTTGACTTCGCTGCCGGGCGGGAAGCCGCGAACGTCGACGTAGCCGTCGTTGCGCGAGTGGGGACTGACCACAAAGCCGGGTTTGCCGGGGACCGGGATGCCGTAAGGCAGGGTGCCGATGTTCGGATCGGCTGCCGGTGGTTCCGGGGTGGGAGTCGGCGTGGGATCTTCGAGGGCGGCCGCAGGCGTCGGAGCGGGCTCGGTGTCGAGCTCGACGATGGTTTCGGTCTCTTCGATCTCACCGGTGGCGGGTGGTGGTGTCGGCTCTGGCAGCTCGGGCGGTCCGTCGATCTCGCAGCCAGTCATCAAGGATAGCGCGGCAATCGCTGCGAGAGTGGAAAGTCGGAACCTCATACCGTGACGAAAAAACACCGTCGCCGCCCGGGATCAATTCTTTTCGGCGGGCGGGGCGAGATTTGCCTGCGCCGAGAGGGCAACTTCGCTGGGAGATAGCCGCTCGTAGAAGCGTAGGGCTTCGATGGGGCGGCCGAAGTCTTTCAGCGGGTAGACGCCGCGGGAGCCGCCCGCTCCGGGGTCGCGGATCAGGTAGTCGAAACCGCGCTTGCCGACGATGACGACGAAATGCGTGACTCCGGAGGGGTAGCGGACGCGGACGATCACCGGATTGCCCGCGAGGAGGTTGCGGTCGATGAGGTAATGCGACGGGTCCGCTTCGTAGGCGTGGCGGGCGAGGGTCGGTGGGTAAGCCGCAGCGGCCTCCCAGTAGAGCCAGCCTTGGGGGGTGTAGCCACCGATCTGATCGACGTAAGCGTTCAGCCGCCCGGGGTCGAGGTCGGCTCCGTAGCTGGCGAGGACCATGGCGGCTGAGGCCACGGCGCAGCCCTCGGCTCCAAGGGTGCTATCGGTCGGGCCGAGGGGGTCGCGGCTCCAGCGCGGGTCATTCTGAAAAAACTGCGGGACGTCGATGATCTTCTCAACGGGGAAATACAGGCCGCCACTCGCCTGGACGGGCACTTGGACGTGCGTCCAGCCGTGCACCCAGAAGGCGGCGACGGCCAAGGTGGCGATGACGATGAGGGCGAGGACCCAGCGAAAAATCCTACTTGCGGACATGAGTGGAATCTATTCGTTAGCGGCATGCGCTCAACGAGAATCCCGGCCGTGCTCGTGGCGGCGGCGACGTGGGCGGCGGCGAGTGCGTCCGGGGAGGATTGGAATGACGAGGTCCTGCGGGCCGTCCGGGCGATGCCGGCGGGGGGCGGGTATTCCGTGAGCCGCGAGGCGGGGGCCAATTTCCGCTCTGCGGTGACGGCTCGCCCAGACGGGCTGCGGGTCGACGCGCGGCGGGCCACGCCGAGCTACTGCTCCTCGGCGACCTATCTGGTGCTCCTGAAGGTCTTGGAAGAGGCGCAGCGCGCGGGGCGGATCCGGCTCGGGGCCGAGGCGTTGGCGGAGATCGTGCCGCGCCCGCAGGCGGATGGCGTCGGGGTGTGGGGTCGCTGGAATGCGAACGGTCCGGGTGCCGCCCGGTTGATCACGACGCTGGGCGCGGGTCGGAATTTTACGGACTTCGCAGCGGCGAGGCCCGGCGATTTTCTGAAGATTTTCTGGCGGGACGCGGTCGGTCGGCTCGAGCGCGGGCACTTGGTGGTCTACCTGGGTACGGAGGAGGTCGGCGGGGTGCCGATGGTGCGGTTCTGGTCGAGCAACCAGCCGGGGGGCTACGGAGAAAAGTCGGTGGAGCGCTCGGAGATCGTGCGGGCCATTTTCACGCGGCTCGACGATCCGGGGCAGTTCGCGAAGGTGACCGAAATGCCGAGGGAGGACGGGTATTTGTCAAAATTACTCGAGCGGGAATCGAGCTTTCTCGAAGCGTGCCGGATGGTTGGGGCGACGGAGCGGCCTTAGACTCGGATACGGTCTGGACGCGAGCTGACGTGTTCCGCTCCGGCGGGCGCGGGGTGCCTACCTGATCTGCCGCTTCGCTTCGTAGAGGACGATGCCGACGGAGGTGGCGAGATTGAGGCTGCGGGCCGCAGGCTCCATCGGGATGGTGAGGCAATGGTCTGCGTGCTCGTGGAGAAGGCTCTCCGGGAGGCCCTTCGTCTCGCGACCGAAAACGAGGTGGTCGCCGTCGCGGAAGGTCTGTGACCAATGGGGTCTCGACGTTTTTGTTGTGAGGAAGAAAAAGCGGGCTCCGGGTGCGGCGGAGTCGCGCAGAGCAAGGAAAGAAGGCCAGCGGCGGACGTCGACTTGGTCCCAATAGTCCATCCCGGCTCGGCGCAGATACTTGTCGTCGAGGGAAAATCCCAGTGGTTCGACGAGGTGGAGGCGCGCCCCGGCGGCAAGGCAGAGCCGGGCGATGTTACCCGTATTTGGCGGGATCTCGGGTTCGACGAGGACGACGTGGAGCATGATCGGCGAGCGCGGAGCTTGACCGCGCGGCGGATCGGATGGAAATAACCAAACGCACCGCCCCCATAGTTCAACGGATAGAACGGAGGTTTCCTAAACCTTAGATCTGGGTTCGATTCCCGGTGGGGGCAGATTTTTTTTTGACTCAGACCATGCCGAGCTTCATGCGGCCGGCTTCGGAGATCATGGATTGGTTCCACGCGGGGTCCCAGACGAGGTCGACCTGAGCCTCGTCGATACCGTCGAGGATGAGGATCTTCTGGCGGGCGTCGGCCGCGATGGTGGGTCCCATCCCGCAGCCTGGGGCGGTGAGGGTCATCTGAACGACGACGTTCGTCTGGCCTTCGTCGCTTTTCTGGACTTCGCAGCCGTAGATGAGGCCGAGGTCGACGACATTCACGGGGATCTCCGGGTCGAAGACGGTCTTCAATTGGTTCCAGATCGCGTCGTCGAGGGAGCCTTTGACGGGCTCTTTGGCGGCGGGGGCTTCGACGGCTGTCGGGTCGATGCCGAGGGCATCCAGGTCCTTCTCGTCGATGCGAGCGAGGCCAGCTTGCGTGGCGACGGTGTAAGTCCCGCCGAGCGATTGCGTGATGATGACGGACGTGCCGATGGGCAGGACGATCGGATTGCCGCTAGGGATCTGGATTGCGTCGCAATCGCGCTTGAGGGAGATTTCTCGGGTATCGGACATAGGATTAAAGTTTTTCGATTGGTAATTTAAGATCTCGGCTGGAGGACGACCGAGACGGTTTTTGGCGCGGTGAGGCTGTCGAGGAGGGATGGGGCGGTGCTGGTTGCTTCGGGCTGGGGCGCATCGGGGTCGAGGGCGTTTTTCAGGGCACCTTCGACGAGTTGGGCGCAGTGGATTTTCATCGGTGGAAGCGGTCCGAGTGGGGCGGAGAGGTCGGAGCCGTCCAGGGCGAGGGCTTCCTCGGAGGTTTTTCCGCGAATGAGGTCGGTGGCCATGCTGGCGACGGCGATAGCGGTCTGGCAGCCAAACGTCTGAAAGGTCGCTCTGTCGATGACCTTGCGACCGCCTTCTTCCTTGAACTTGACCCACATGCGGAGCATGTCGCCGCAGTCCGGACTGCCGACGGTCCCGACCGCATCGGCGTCGGACATCTCTCCAAGATTCTGTGGATTACTGACGGCGGATTGGATGCGGGTCTCGAGATCGTCGGGCATTTTCAAAATGATTCAGTGGGCGCGGGGGCTTCTATTCGAGCGTGTAGCGGGGGAGATCGGGGTCGACTTCGAGCGACCAAGCGTCAATGCCGCCACGAAGGGCGCGGACATTGGTGAAGTCGTGGCCGCTGAAGAAGGCTGCGGCATCGAGACCTCGGCTGCCCTGGTGGTCGACGAGAGCGATCAGACTGTCTTTGGGCCAGGCGGCCATGATCTCTTGCAGAAAATCCTGGGTGAAATGTTTCGCCTGGGGGATGTGGACGGCGTCGAATTCCTCGCGGGTGCGGATGTCGAGGATGCGGGTGTCGGGGTCGGCCGCGAGGGCGGTGGCGAGCGCCGAGGGTTCGATGAGAAGCTTCGCGTCTTCGGCGCAGGCGTCCGTGACTTGGCTGAGCGCGGTGTCGGGATCGAGCCCCTCGTTGCGAGCGCAGACTTCGGCGACGGTCTCCTCGGGCCGGAATCCGCAACTCGCGCAGCCGCCGATGTGAAACAGTCGGAACAAGGCCCGCTGAGCCCCGGGGAGCACCTGAAGAAGCTCCTGCATCGTCATGTCTGGTGAGAGATCGGCGGTCATTCGGAGGGCACGTTAACGACGGGATGGGGTGATTGCAAAGGGGGATGTGGGGCGAGCGGATTGCGGGCCGGGTGCCGATGTGGGGGAAATTGCCCGCGTGCCAAACTTTGATGCGATCGGATCACTTTACTGGCGCGGCGGGTGGTTCAGAGTGGGCGATTATTCGAGTGTCTGGATTTTGGGATGCGGGTGGGTGGGGTTGGTGTTAGGGATTTTGGGATGCAAAAACGGCGGGCTATTCTGGAGGGAACTTGGATTTTCGTGATTCTGGGGATTTTGCTGGTCGCGAGTTTGATTTGGTATCCGCCGCTGACCATTCTGTGGGTCCTGGCGCTGGCCTTTACCGGGTATTTCTTCCGTGACCCGGAGCGAGTGCCCCCGGAGGATCCATCCCTGATCATTGCTCCTGCGGACGGGAAAGTGGTGGGGATCGATAACCTGATCGAAGGCGAGATCCTCAACCGGCGAATGATTCGCATCTCGATCTTCCTGTCCGTTTTCGACGTTCACGTGAACCGCGCACCCATCGCGGGTAAGGTGATGTATTCTGAAGCTCGGAAGGGTCGCTTTTACGATGCGCGTGACGTCCGGTCGGCGACGGATAACGTGGCGCGGACTTGGGTGATCGAAGGAGTCGATCACACGGTCGGAGTGCGGCAGATCACCGGGGCGATCGCGCGGCGAATCGTGCCTTGGTCGGTGGTCGGGGACTCGCTCGCGAGAGGCGAGAAGTTTGGAATGATCCGCTTTGGCTCGCGGACGGAGCTGTGGATCCCGGAGGAGTGCCGGGTGCTGGTGAAGGTCGGGCAATCGGTGCGGGGCGGGACGTCGGCGATGGCGGTCCTGCCGGAAAGTCCGGTGCTGGGCGACGTCGCGGCTTCCGCTGGGGAGGCGTGATTCGCGGCGTGGGGTCGGAACCCGCTGACGGCGGATCGACCAACTTCGGCGGCTGGAAGCCGCCGCTCCTGGAAGTCGCTCGCGATTATTCCGGGGCGACCTTCCCGCCCCAGGAAAGAATCTTTGCCTTCGTGCCGGCGGCTTCCGCTTCCGGGATCTGGTGGTTGCGGACGTAGAAAAGCGAGAGGCTGGACCACGCGAGTTGGTCGTTTGGCCGGAGGGCGGTCGAGCGGAGGCCGGCCGAGATCGCGGCGGGATGGTCGCCATTTTTCATGAGGGCCATGCCGAGCGCGTGCCAGCCGTCGAAGAAATCGGGATCGATCTCGACGCAGCGGCGGTATTTCTCGACGGCGGCTTCGAGGTCGCCCACGGCGATGTCGCCGGTGGCGTCGTCGAACAGTTCGTCGATCTCTGGGCTGTGGCTCACGGCTCGAGCGAGATCAACCTTCTTCCTCGGCGTCGTCGCCGTGGAATTCTAGCCCCGAGCGCTCGCTGGCGGCCTGAAGCCATTCGAAAAGAACGAGACTGCCTTTGCGGTCGGTGATGAAGTCGGAGATTTGCTCGCGGTTTTCTTCGAGGACGGCCTCGTCGATCGGCGCGCGTTTTTCGAGGTAGACGGCGTAAGCCCCCCAAGGCTCTAGGCTCACGCCCGTGATCTCCCCATCTTTCAGCTGGATGGTGTCGTTGGCGTAGGAGCGCTGCTGTGGGGTGGCGGTCTCCGTGGCAACGGACACGTTTTCGAAGGGTGACAGCTCGATCATCGGATAGGGTGCCACCGCCTCGGCGAGCGATTTGCCGGCGCGGAGATCTTCGCGGATGGCGGCCACGGCCTCATCGGCCAGTGCCTCCATCTTGGCCTCGGCTTCGAGGTTGCGGAGGTCGGCGGAGATCTCGGGGGTCGCTTCTTCGAGCGTTTTTTCCCGCGCGTCCGTGACCTCGGTGAGGTGGATGATGTGGAACGAATCGCCGTCCTGGAGCACACCGCTCACGGGTGAACTCTGCGAGAGGGTGAAAGCGGTCGGAGCGATCTTGGCGACGAGCGGCCCGGGAAGGGTGCTCGAGTCCTCAGCCGTCGCGGGCGCTGGGAAAAGGCGACCGTTGGCGTCGAAAGGCGGGGTCGTCCCGACTTCGCGCTCGGCGGATTTCGCGGCTTCGGCGAAGGACGTCTCTTGCGTCGCGGCGGCGAAGGTGGCGGAGGCGTCGGCGACTTTTTGCAGCGCCTCGATGCGCGCCTTGTCTTCGAGAGCCGCATCGGCGGATGGGAGCGAAAAGGTCACGACCTCTGCGGTGCGCAGCTCGGGCGTGAGAAGGCGGAAGGCATTCGCATCGTAGTAGGTCTTGATGTCCGCCTCGGAGGCGGTGGCCTCGTCGAAAAACTTCTGTCGCTGGAAGACGAGGGCGCTGCCCGTGGCCTCTTGGAAAAATCGGGCGTTGAACGCGAGTTCGGCGGGAGAGGTGGTGGGAGCGGCCTCCAGGATGGCGACGATGCGCTCGAGCTGGAGCGAATTGCGGATGACGTCCTCGAGTTCAGACGGCGAGAGGCCGTTTGGCGCGAGGAATTGGACGCTGAACTGATCGTATTTTGCCTGGTCGAACGCGCCGTTCGTTTGGAAACTCGGCACCGCCGCGATTGCCTCCAAGATCTCGGAGTCGGTCGGGCGGATTCCCAATTCCTTCGCTTCGTGCGAGACGATCATCCGATTGAAGACGAAGGCACCGGGATCGGATTCGCCGGAGAAACCGTCGAGCGTCTTGACGTAATCGGTCAGGCCAAGAGCGAGGGCGAGCTGGTAGGTGCGGGCCTCTCGCTGGACCTCGGCAAGCGAGAGACTCTGTCCGTAGATCTTGGCAAACCGGGCTGCGTTGAGGTCGTCCATCTCCGCTGGATTGTAGAGAAACGTGAAGGCAACGATGGTGAGAATGGTCACGACAAGCATGAGCTTGCGCATGTGGGAACGTATCCAGACAAACATGGGATTAGATCGGCAAAGGGTTGAAACGGGTGGCGGATTGTGATCTAGGAAAAGTCTGATGATTTCAAGCTTCCTCCCGAGACACCCCCAGCGCTCCGTCAATGCGTTGATTCTTTTATCAATGCTTTGCGCCGGATCTCTGGCGGTCGCTCAAGATGTCCTCGTGCTGAAGACGGGGCTACGGCGGGAGGGTGAAATCGTCGGAGTGTCGGGGGGGAAAGTAACTTTGAAAGTCGGGCCGGTGCAATCGGCAATTCCGCTCGACCAAGTCGACAGCGCGATCAAGCAAGCTCCGCCGGAGCTGGCAAAGGCGCAGGCGACCAAAGCCTCGGGGAACTCGGCGGGTGCGCTGCTTGAGGTGCGTCCCGTCGTCGAGAGATTCTCGGGCCTACCGGTGCCGTGGGTCGGCCAGGCCTACGCTCTCCTCGGGGATTCGTTGTTGGAGTTGGACCAAGTCGCGGAGGCCGAGCGGATCTTCGGGCAATTCACGGAGCTGTATCCCGAAGCGGGCGACCTCTCAGCGGTCTCAATCGCGCGACTCGACGTCGCGAAGGATGATTTCGCGGCGGCCAAAACGAAGCTGGAACCCATCGTCGAGGAAGCGTCGAAGGTGCAGAGCGCCGAAAGCGCGAAGAGTTCGACCTACGGGCGAGCTTTTCTGTTGATGGGCCAAGTCCGGGAGTCGGAGGGCGATCTCGTTCAGGCGTTGGAAGATTACCTGATGACGGTGACCGTCTTTTACGCCGATGCGGCCGCAGTCGCGGACGCGCAGGACCGGGCTGATGCACTCACGAACCAAAAAAATGTGATCGCGCCCTGACCGTTTGTCGTTTATTTTCCACAGCCTCCACATGATTAAGAAGTCCTTCCCCTCGTTTTTGAGTCGCTCATTCTTCGCGGCATGCACTCTGTTTCTTTCCCTCACCCCGGTGGTTGCTCAGGAAGCCGTCGAGGAAGTCGCGGAAGTCGCGCCGGATCAGATGAGTATCCTGGACACGATCCTGCACGGCGGGCCGCTCATCATCATGATCTGGATCAGCATCCTCGGGGTGTCGATCGTGATGGTCACTTTCATCATTCAGCTGTTTCTGAATCTGCGGGCTACGAAATTGCAGCCCAACGCGTTGGTCGAATCGTTGCGGGCCACACTCGAAGCTGGCAATTATCAGGAGGCCTGGGAGATCTGCCGCGCGAACAAGGCCTACATCTCCAACGTTCTCGGAAGTGCGTTGGAACGGCTCGGTCGAGGTAAGGAAGCCGTCGAGATCGCCATCGCCGAGCACGGCATGCGCGAAGCCCAGACGATCAAGACGCAGAATAGCTACCTGTCGGTCATCGGAGTCATCGCGCCGATGATCGGTCTCTTGGGAACGGTCATTGGGATGATGGGTGCCTTTGCCGTGTTGGGACAATCGGGTGTCTCGGACCCACGAGCACTCGCCCTTTCGATTGGTGAGGTCCTCATGGCAACCGCGAGTGGACTCTTCATCGCGATCCCGGCTTTCATCTTTTATTATTTCTTCCGGAACCGTGCGACCATGACTCTTAGCGACGCGGACGAGACGCTCTTCCGCCTCGTGGAAGATATTCCTTACGAGGAGCTAGGTGGTCTGCGGATCGGTGAGAATTTCGCCGCCGGCGAGGGCGCTCCGGTCGGAGAAGCCGGCCAATCCCGTCGGGTGTCGATGGAGCTGACCACCAATTGCCCCGTCTGCAATGGTGCGATCACCCCTGGGCAGAATCCTTGCCCGCATTGCAACGCCACCCTCGACTGGACCTAAAAGCCGATGTCCGAAGGTGCCCCCACCGGTCGTCGGAAGAAGCGCGGCGTCCGACCGCCGGAAGCCGAGGCTGAGCCAGAATTTCAGATCGCGCCCATGATCGATATTCTACTCGTTCTGCTGGTCTTCTTCATGTCGATCAGCTCGACGGAGGTGCTGCAGTCTAACCAAGAGGTTAATCTGCCCGTTGCAAAGGCAGCGAAGGATTCTAAGAAGAACCCCGGACAGATGATCATCAACGTGACCTACAGCACAATCAACGACGCGGTGGGGATCGAAGTCGACGAGATCAATTATCCGGATCCGACTATGTTGGTTGCCAACATGCAAGCGCGGGTGAAGGCAAACCCACTGGTCCGCGTATTGATTCGCGCCGACAAGGATGTGCGCTACGAGTTCACGCGGCGGCTGCTCGAAGCCGTCGGCCAAGCGGGGATTGCGAACGTGACGTTTTCGGTGGTCGACAAGGAAGAAGGCTAGAAACCATGAGGAACGAATAAAATGGGCGGCGGTGGAGTATCAGAAGATGGGGATCCGGGGTTTCAAATCGCCCCGATGGTCGACGTGGTTTTCGTGCTGCTGTTGTTCTTTATGGCGGCGGCGGGGTCTCAGGTCATCGAAAAGGAACTGAACGTCAGCCTGCCGAGCGGGAAGTCCGCCGGGGCACCCGGGGCACCGTCGGTCACGCCGATCGTGGTCGAGGTGCGAGCCGACGGTCACGTCGTCGTCAACAACAAGGACTACGGAACCGCGAAGGAGCTACCCGAGCTGCGAGCGTGGTTGAAAGACACCATCGATCGATTTGGCGGTAAGGATCCCGTGATTATCCAGCCCACCCCCGAGACCCGCCACGAGCGGATCATCGACGTGCTCAACGCAGCTTCGGCAGCGGGCGTCAAGAAGCTGACCTTTAGCTAGTCCCGGCAACCCGTTTCCGCCTAGGCTCCTGCGGAGGGCGGGGGTCGCGGCCCGATCCCCGAACAGCGGATTGCGCGCGGTCGCACCGGCGGCGCTGAGCGACCGTTTTTACCAGTAGCCCCATTGCTGGGTCACCATGATGTAGATCCCGAGGAGCAGATTCGTCGCCGCGTGGGCGACGATCACCGCCAAGAGGCTCTTTGTCCGGACCGCGACCCAACCGAACAACGCGCCCGTGATGAGGGCCGGGATGAAATCGGGACCCCAATGGACCGAGGCGAAGGCGACGGCGGTCCCCCAGAAGCTCAGGTGCGTGTATTGCCCAAACGGGACGGAGGTGAAGTTTTCCTTGATGAGGTATCGCTGCAGGAAGCCGCGCCAGAAGATCTCCTCGATCAGCGGCACGACGACTGCGAGCCGGAAGAATCGAGCGAGCACGGTGGTCCAATACAGCGCGGGCGAGTCCTCGAAGACCGTCGGATCAAATCCGTCTAACCGCTTCCCAAAGCCCAGGAGGGCTTCGGGCGCGATCCAGAGCAGGAGCACCAGAACGCCGATGCCAATCGCAAATGGGAGCGACCGCTGCGAACCGAAGGTGTAGGTCTTCCAGAAGAAAATGAGGGCCACCGCGCAGGCGAGAGATTGCAGCGGGTAGATCCAATACGCGGGCTCGGCTAGTAGGAGGGACGTCGCGTCCGGCGCAAGCCACTGAACGAACGAAACCGCCGCGAGCCCCAGCATGAAGATGGCGAACGGAATAATGTAGGCTCGGAGCGAATGCGGATCGGCAAGCTCGATGGGCGGGCGGGCGCTGGGGGGATTGGGGGAATTGGGGGCGTCGGGGGCGTTGCCGCCGTCGGAAGGGTGTGTGGAACTCATGGCTTGGATGGGAGATCGTCGTAAAACCCGAAGAAACTTCGGGCGTTGCCGTAGCAAATGTCAGCGACGATCCCGCCGAGCCATTCGGTGTCGTTGGGCAGCTCCCCGCGTTCGATGTCTTCGCCGATCAAGTTGCACAGGATCCGCCGGAAGTATTCGTGCCGGGGGAACGAGAGGAAGCTGCGGCTGTCGGTCAGCATGCCGACAAACCTCGAAAGGAGACCGAGATTGGAGAGCGTGTTGATCTGCTCCTCCATGCCCTGCTTTTGATCGAGAAACCACCAACCGGATCCAAATTGGATCTTCCCCGCGACGGACCCGTCCTGGAAGTTGCCGATCATCGTCCCGAGGACGTGATTGTCCTTCGGGTTGAGGTTGTAGAGGATCGTCTTCGGCAGTTCGTCGTCGGAGTCCAGGCGGTCGAGAAATTCCGCCAGCGGCTTCGCCTGCTCGACGTCGCCGATGCTGTCAAATCCGGTGTCCGGGCCGAGGGATCGTAGCATTCGCGAGTTGTTGCCGCGCTGGGCGCCGAGGTGAAATTGTTGGGTCCAACCCAGTCGACGGTAGATGCGACCGAGCTGATCGAGCACGGACGCGGCGAAAGTCTCTGCCTCGCAGGAGTCGATGCGCCCTCCCGCGATTCGCTTCGTGAACGTGCTGGCGGCGGCGGTGAGATCGACCGGCCCGTTGGGGATGCGGTCGAGTCCGTGATCGGAGAGGCGTCCATCGAGCGAATGGAAAAACTCGGCGCGATTTTTCAGTGCCTCCAGCAAGTCGTAGAGAGTCTGGATTGGGCGGTCGACGCGGGAAGCGAGCTGCTCGATGGCGGACGGGAATCCCGGTTTGCCGATGAGCAGAAAGCGGTCCGGGCGATACGTCGGCAGCATTCGGATGTCGCACCCGTCACGGCGGACCGCTTCGTGGTGCTCGAGGGAGTCCGCCGGGTCGTCGGTCGTGCAGACGAGTTCGACGTTCATCCGCCGCAAGAGTCCGCGGGTGGAGAACCCGGGCGTGTTGAGAAAGAAAGTGGCGCGATCGTAGATGGATCGAGCGGTCTTCGGCGTGAGCAGATCGCTGATGCCGAAGTACCGCTTCAGCTCGAGGTGCGTCCAATGGTAGAGGGGATTGCGGGCGGTGAACGGAACGGTCTCCGCCCAGGCTTCGAATTTTGCGTAATCATCGGCGTCTCCGGTGCAAAATTTCTCATCGATCCCGTTGGTCCGCATCGCGCGCCATTTGTAGTGATCGCCTTCGAGCCAAGCGGTCGAGAGGTTGGCGAACTGCCGGTCCGCCGCGATGTCCGCCGGCGACAGGTGGCAGTGGTAATCGATGATCGGCTGGATCGCAGCAACCCCGTGGTAGAGGCGGCGGGCCGATTCCGATCGGAGAAAGAAATCTTTGTCGAGAAACGGTCGGATCATGGACTGACAGATGTTTTAAGAGAGTGGCCGTCGAACGCCAATCGGTAAATCCGATCCGCCAGAGTCTTCAAACGCCGCTGAAGGCGCTGAATCCGCCGTCGACCGGGACCACCACGCCAGTCACGAAACTGGCGGCGTCGCTGCACAGCCAGTGGAGCGCCCCGAGTAATTCGTCCGCCTCGCCGAACCGCTTCATCGGCGTCTGGCTCACGATGGTCTGCCCGCGATCAGTGAGGGAACCATCCTCGTTGGTGAGCAGGCGACGGTTCTGTTCGCCGATGAAGAATCCCGGCGCGATGGCGTTCACCCGCAGGCCATCGCCGAACTTCGTGGCCAACTCTACGGCCATCCAGCGGGTGAAGTTATCGACCGCCGCTTTCGATGCCGAGTAGCCGACGACCCGCGTGAGCGCTCGGTCGGCCGCCATCGACGAGATGTTGACTACGGCGCCGCGCCCGGCCCGGGCCATCACTTCGCCGAAGATCAAGGAAGGTAAAACGGTTCCTTCGAGGTTGAGGCGGGTCACCCGTCCGAAGTCGGTCAGATCGAGATCGAAGATCGTCTGTTCTGGCCCGATGGTCGCGCCGGGCATATTCCCGCCCGCCGCGTTGACAAGAATGTCGATCCGACCCCAAGCCGCCAACATTTCGTCTCGGCAATTCATGAGCGCGTCCCGGTCCGTGACGTCTGCAACCAGGGCCATCGCCGTCCCGCCCTGCGCGGTGATCGCTTCGACTTGGGCGTGCACCCGCTCCGCCGAACGGCTCAAGATCCCAACTTTCACACCCGAGCGCGCCAGACTCGAAGCCATCGCGCCGCCGAGAGCTCCTGCCCCCCCGGTGACGACAGCGGTTCGTTCCGAGAGATCGAAGAGCGATATGGGAGAATTCATGGACCCCTTAAGGCAAGGCGATTTGCGAGCGAGGGCAAGCTAGAACTCGGCCAACCTCCCGATATACCGGGCGTCCCGTGCACAAGTGGGACATTTTGGGACAAAAATGCGGCACAGGTGAGACAAGGTGGCGCGAAAGGAACTGGGTATCTGGGTCCCCCGAAATATGTCCGGCATTACAAATACCTGCGGGGTATGGCTTTACAAGAATAAAGCACCGATTGGAGTGGCTTTTGCTTAACGGTAGGTATGGCAAAAATCTTAGGTATCGATCTGGGAACGACGAACTCGTGCATGTCCGTGATGGAAGGTGGCGAGCCGGTCGTTCTCGAAAATTCCGAGGGAGCGCGTACCACGCCCTCGGTTGTTGCATTCTCAAAATCTGGCGAGCGCCTCGTGGGTCAGGCGGCTAAACGCCAAGCGATCACGAATCCGTCGAACACCATCTTCTCGGTCAAACGTTTCATGGGTCGAAAGCACTCCGAGTTGAAAGACGAACTCGAGCGCGTCCCCTACAAGGTTGTCGCAGCGAAGAATGGGGATGCTCACATCGAGGTCGAGGTCGGCGGTGAGCGCAAGGCCTTCAGCCCCTCGGAGATTTCCGCGATGATTCTAGGCAAGTTGAAAGCCGACGCGGAGTCCAAGCTCGGCGAGAAAATCACGCAGGCGGTCATCACCGTCCCGGCTTACTTCAACGATTCCGAGCGCAACGCGACCAAGGACGCGGGGAAAATCGCGGGCCTCGAGGTGCTTCGGATCATCAACGAGCCGACGGCAGCGTCGTTGGCCTACGGACTCGACAAGAAGTCCGACGAGAAGATCGCGGTTTACGACTTGGGCGGAGGCACGTTCGACATCTCGGCTCTCGAGATTGGCGACGGTGTTTTCGAGGTTCTCGCAACCAACGGTGACACGCACCTCGGCGGCGACGACTGGGATAATCGCCTCATGGACTGGATCATCGAAGAGTTCAAGAAAGACTCCGGCATCGACCTGAGCAAGCAGCCCGATGCGGTTCAGCGAATCAAGGAGGAGGCCGAGAAGGCCAAGATCGCCCTCTCTTCGACGCAGGAATACGAGATCAACCTTCCGTTCGTCACGGCGGACCAGACCGGTCCGAAGCACATCCAGAAGAAGCTCACCCGCGCGAAGCTCGAGCAGCTCACGGACGATCTCTTCCAGCGCACGACGAAGCCCGTTAAGGATTGTCTATCGGACGCGAAGTGGACGTCTGACAACATCGACGAACTCGTGCTCGTGGGCGGAATGACCCGGATGCCTAAGGTCGTCGAGACAGCCCGTGAGCTGGTTGGAAAGGAACCCCACAAAGGAGTGAATCCAGACGAAGTGGTCGCGATCGGCGCTGCGATTCAAGGCGGCGTGCTCGCTGGCGATGTGAAGGACGTCCTGCTCCTCGACGTGAGTCCGCTCACTCTCGCTATCGAAACGGCCGGCGGTATCGCCACTCCGATGATCCCGCGTAATACGACGATCCCGACCCGCAAGTCGCAGATTTTCTCGACCTACAGCGACAACCAGCCCGGGGTTGAAATCAAGGTTCTCCAGGGCGAGCGCCCGCTCAGCCGCGACAACAAGCAGCTCGGCGTCTTCCACCTGGACGGCATCCCGCCCGCGCCGCGTGGCGTCCCGCAGATCGAAGTCACGTTCGACATCGATGCCAACGGTATTCTCCACGTGTCCGCCAAGGACACCGGGAGTGGCAAGGAGCAGAAAATCTCCATCACCGGCTCGAGCGGGCTGGACCCGGCAGAAGTCGAGCGGCTCCAGAAGGAAGCCGAGGAGCACGCCGAGGAGGATCGCAACGCCAAGGAGCTGATCGAGGTCCGCAACAACGCCGACAATCTCGCCTACCAGTGCGAGAAGCAATTGGCTGACGCGGGTGACAAGATCGACGCGGCTGCGAAGGCATCCGCAGAAGAAGCGATTGCCAAGGTCCGGGAGGCTCTGAAAAACGACGACCTGAACGCAATCAAGGCGGCTCACGAGGATCTCGAGAAGAAATTCCACGAGATCAGTGCAGAACTTTACAAGCAGGCCGCTGCAGAAGCCGGTCCGACGGACGCACCGGAGGGCAGCCCCGAAGGCGAATCCGTGCCGGAGGCGAAGAAAAACGACGATGTCGTCGACGCCGACTTTGAGATGGTCGACGAGGACAAGAAGTCCTAAGCGACGATCGAAACCCTTTAGCAAAGCGTCCGCTTCGGAATCCCGGGGTGGGCGATGTTAAAAAACCACA